>CATLOR010000002.1 GCA_950054255.1 uncultured Rickettsiales bacterium
AATAAGACCCAACGTCGTCAATATCTTTGTAATGGTGGTTGGACAGCATGGGGTGACCATGAAACAGCAGACTGTGACCCAGGTGAGAACATGGTCTGTCGTTATGAGAAAGGGGTAAACCACGCGTTTAGATTCTTTAATTTTGATCAAAGCTGTACCTATGAAGAAAATTGGGGCATTGAGATGATTTGGGATTCTACGCAAGAATATTCAAGAACAATGCCTGGGAATTTAGAGTCAGGGGATAGAGGTGACTTTGAGTTTGGTGAGCTTATGGAGACACAAAGACCGAATGGTTGTGATTCCTATTTATTTTATGAGATCTGTCATCCACAAATCTGTGAACCGAATACATTAGACCAAGAACAAGCCTCTTGTGATAGCGGTTACTATGGCAACAAGACCCGTACAAGAACCTGTAATGGAGATGGTACAGAATATGGTGACTGGTCAGCGTGGGATACATCAAGCTGTCAGGCGATTATCTGTTCACCAGGTGCAACAGATTCACAATCACAATCATGTCCATCAGGCTATTCAGGTCAAGAAACCCGTACAAGAACCTGTAACGCAACAGGCACAGGCTACGGCGCATGGTCTGCTTGGGATAACTCAAGCTGTGTGGCAGAAAATCAGTCGACACTTTGTACAAGCTATACATTTACATATCCAGAAAACTATGGGAACTACTATGATGGCTCACTTGGTGCTGGTTATATGAGTAATAGAGGCAAAGGAAGTATTTCTCCTGCAAGTGATTTTAGAGGGTATTCAATTTCTGCTGTTAAAGATACAGAGCATACCACTTCCGATTACCAAGCTACAGGATATGGGAACTATATTACAATTCAAATAGAAGGTGATGTTCGTAGTCAAATTGATAGTATAAAGTACTCTAGTGGCTTAGGAGGAGGATTCTCTCATATGCATAACAGGGACCTATCTGGGAATGTTATGTATGGTGGCGGTAAAACATATTATTATACACAGAATACAAGTTATACTACGCCAGGTTTTGATGGCTCAGGTTCTGGCGTCATAGAAATATGTGGTTTCCCTGTCTGTACCCCAAATGCGGTTGAATCTGAAACATCTGCTTGTGGAAGTGGTTATTCTGGTGATCAAACGCGCACAAGAACCTGTAATGGTGATGGCTCTGCATGGGGTGCGTGGTCTAGTTGGGATGAGTCAACTTGTACGATTAATGTTGGAGCATCAGTGAATAACTCAACCCCTAATGTTGGTCAAAATTTCACATTATCTTGGAATGCGCCAGCTGCAGAAGTGTGTGTGATCGCTCCGGGTATTGATAGTGGAGCTGCGCCATCAGGAAGCACCACATTGAATGAAAGCAGTTCTGGGTCTAAGACATATACAGTAACATGTCATCCACATCATACGTCAACTGTACAATCTGGAACAGCGTCAGTAACGGTTAATATCGAAGAACAACCTTCGGTGTCAGAAATATGTGAATCATATACAATGACCGTTGGTGCGGAATCTTGGGAAAATGACGCAATGAGAGGGTATGTCAATGGATGGGGTATAGGCTCTTTATCACCTAATACTTTCCTAGGTCATTCAATTACAGGGCTCGCTGAAGTACTTGATTATTATAATGGAGGTAATGGTCCTAACGAATGGCCAATGCCAAGATCTGTATTCGACGTCCCTGGTTTTGATTTTACTCAAATTAATGTGACACGCCTAATATTTAACTCAAATAGCTACGAAGCTCACCCTGGTTCTGCTAACGATGCCATAGAGTTTTATAATGCTGATGATAGCCCATTTATTTTTCTGAATGTGGGTGAGACACATAATGCACAAATATGTTATGAACAGGTATGCGAACCAAACTCAACAGAAAGACAATACAGACAAAAAGATTGTCCTCAAGGTTTCTTTGGAACAGAAAACCGTACGAGAACTTGTAATGCTGAAGGAACAGGATATGGTGAGTGGTCAGCATGGGGCGGCGGTGTTTGTGAACGCCAATGTCCATGGCAAGATCCTGATACTCGGATATGGTATAATTGTGAATAGAGCGTGATTGATGTCATAGTTTATAAAAGGCCAGAGAATTTCTCTGGCCTTTTTTTCTTTTGTCTTAAATTAAACTATATTATACTGCGCATAGCTCAATTGAACTGGGGGGATATATATGAGTGACACACTAGATTACGCAACATTTAATGATTTGCGCGATAGAATGAGCGCCAAATTTGACATTATTGTTGAAACATATATCAAAGATTCTGAAAAATATTTAGGCAATATCTCTAATAACTTGTCTGAAAGCCCTATGAATTTAGATGCGATCATAGAAGATGCGCATAGTTTAAAGTCAACAAGCGCTCTTTTGGGGCTTTTAAAAGCATCAGAAGTTGCTAAGGCTTTGGAATATAAAGGGAAAGAATTACGCGAAAATCAAGACTTTCTTAACACGGATCTGTTAGAATCATTAAAGGATACTCTTGAAATAGAGATAAAAGAGGCGTGCGAGGTTTTAGCGTGTGAATTGCAAAAAACTGCGTGACGCGCTTTTTTTTATTGAACCAAATAAAAGGATAGATGTTTATATATCATCGTATGCTGCATTTGGGTTAGTTTTTTTAGAGAAGGATACCAAGTAGTTATGACGCACACAGTTGAAATATTACTTGTCGAAGATGATGAAGGGGATGCTCTTTTAACGAGTGAAGCCCTTGCTGAATCATCATTTGATAATCATTTGAATGTGGTTTGTGATGGAGTGGAAGCGCTCGCATTTTTACAGCGTGAAGGTGAATATTTAAACGCACCAAGACCAGATATTATTTTACTCGATTTAAATATGCCTCGTATGAATGGGCATGAAGTATTAAAATGGCTGAAAGAGAGTGATGATTTTAGGTCGATCCCTGTTGTGATATTTACAACGTCAGACTCTGTTAAAGATATTCGTTCAACCTATGATAATCACGCTAATTGTTTTATTACAAAACCGCTGTGTTTGGACATGTTTGCTCATGTGTTAAAGCACATACAAGATTTCTGGATGGGAGCGGCAAAGTTGCCACCAGCATGATCCGTGGAAGAAGATGATATGTACGAAAATCCATTAAATAGATCTCAAGTTATTAAAGTCTTATTACTTGAAGACGATGCGGGTGATGCTTTTATCCTGCAAGAAGATTTACAAGAGGATTCTCGTAATAAATATGTGGTTACTCATGTCGTAACTATGGCTGAGCTTAAGGCAAAGCTTGAGGAAGATATTTATGACATTATTTTATCAGATTTAAGTGTTCCAGATTCTCATGGGGCAGAAACATTTCGTAATTTATTATCAGATACAGAATTGCCCATTATCGTTCTAACAGGAGATGAGAATGATGAGCTGGCCGTACAGGCTTTGTTAGAAGGTGTTCAAGATTATATCGTTAAAAATAACTTGAAAAAACACGACGTGCCAAGTGCTATTAATTATGCGATCCAACGGCATAAAGTAAGCCAATCAATTATACAGGCGAACCGATTGAAATCAGAATTTCTTGCGAATATGAGCCATGAAATCAGAACGCCTTTAAATGGGATTATTGGTGTTGCTGATTTGTTAAAAACAACAGAGCTATCCGATATTCAAAGTAAATATTTAGAAATTATTGTGGGAGCAGGGGATACGCTTTTATCTTTGATCAATAATATTTTAGATATTTCAAAAATTGAAGCCGGTGAGCTAACAATTAATCCAGAGCCCGTTGCACTTAAGCCGTTTATTAGACGTATCATGCAATCTATTTCGGCTCAAGCCCGAGATAAAGATGTGGAATTTTTTATCAAATATGAAGAAGACGTTCCTGAACAAATTATGATTGATCCTGTGCGTTTACAACAAGTCTTGATGAATTTATTAGGGAATGCTACCAAATTTGTTTCAGAAGGCTTTGTTAAAATCCATATTAAAAATGTGGTGCGTAAATTAAACACAAAAAATCAAAAATCTAAATTATTTATCATTATTGAAGATAGTGGCATTGGGATATCGCCTGAAAAACAAGAAATTATTTTTGATAAATTTTCTCAAGCAGATGCCTCTACAACAAAGGAATATGGTGGGACTGGTTTAGGGCTTGCGATTTCGAAAAATCTTGTTGAAATGATGGGCGGAACTATTTCTGTTGCAAGTGAACTAAATGTTGGAACGAAATTCAGCTTTGATGTTGAATGTGACTTCTTAGAAGAATTAGAACATGACTGGGTTAGTAAATTATCGAAATCTTCTTCTGATACAAGACTTTTGATTGTTGGGCATTCAGATACATATTGTAGTTTTGTTTCTTCCGCGCTCGATGAATATAAAATTTCTTATAAAATCTGTAAATCACAACAAGCCTGTTTAGACGCTTTGGATGAAGCTGGAAAACAGGGGATATATTATGATCAAATTATTTTGGATTATAATATGCCTGATCTAGAGGTTGAGAAATTTATTAGAATGATCAAAGATCAAGAAGTTTCTAAAGAGATAAAAGTAGCCCTTGTTTTCGCATTAGAAAAACTAACACCAAAAGATAAAGATATTCATGAATCTGTTTGTGATAAGACATTGGTCAAGCCTCTTGATAATCATTCCCTTTTAGAAGCAGTTTGTGGCTTGTTGGGTGAAAAACTGAATGAGCATGATGATGACGATATTGAGTATCAAAGAGATGCACATGCAAAAGAGAATTTAAATCTGTCCATTTTATTGGTTGAAAATGAAACAATTAACCAGATTGTTGCTACTGATATGCTTGAAAAAATAGGCTGTGATGTTGATATAGCTGAGAATGGAAAAGAAGCATTAGAAAAGCTTTACAATGATTGTGAAAAAACATATGATGCCATCTTAATGGATTGCATGATGCCCATTATGGATGGCTTTGAAGCAACGAGAGAAATTCGTGCAAAAGAAGCTGACGGAAAGAATTCTCAAAAAATCATCGCACTGACCGCAAGTGCTTTAGCAGAAGAAAGAGATAAATGCTTGAAAGCAGGCATGGATGATTTCTTACCAAAACCTGTTACGACAGAAGATCTTTATAATATCCTTCAAAAACATTCTCAAAAATAAAAAAAGCATAAAATATGGCGAAATTAAGGTTTCTTTAACATATTTATGTGGATTTTAATCTTTTTTTAATATATACTCCTCTCATTAAGATATGAATAAATGGGCGTTTTTGTGCTTAAGGCACTGTAATCGTTCACTTTTAGGCACCGTTATGTATATACGGTTTGCCGTGCATAGAAAGGAAGTATGATGAAAATATTATCAACAAAAACGATTTTAGTAGTGTTTTTGAGCTTATTTTTGGCATCGTGTTTTGAAAATCCGACAAAAGTGTCTGGAAAACAGAGTGTTCAAAATGTGATGGAACAACGGCAATCGGTTGCTTCTACATATGCACGTAGTATGCAGTTACATGCTTCGGCGGTAATTGATGTCCTTATGGATCAAGCCCAACAACAAAGTGGACATGTTTCTGATTTATCAGAAAGTGGATCTATTCAAGGTCTTTCTTTTGGGGGTGTTATTGATAATCAAGCATTTGCAGCTTTAGATGCAAGTGGTGAAGGTGCACTTAATACAGGTCGCCAGAGAGATCTTATGCAGTCAGGTTATTGTGATGGCGTATTATATACATGGATTGCTGGTGAATTTGATGAAGAAGGTAATATTCAAAAAGCGCGTATTAAAGGTTTAGGTGAGTCTGGTCTAGGGGCGATTGCTTATAATTTAGAAAAATTTGTCGGAAATGCTAGCTATGGTGTCTACAGACAAAATGCACTTACAACACCAGCTGGTGCAAATGTTGCTATTAATTGTGCTGAGATGGCTGGATTAATTCCCGAAGGATCACCTGTTTTGTTCCAAGAAATGGCAAGTGAATTTGAATTATCACGCAGTGGAAGTTTCTATGAATTCGAAAATAGAGTGTGTATTGACCCTACAGAAGAAGGTTTTGATCGTTACAGACGCCTCGTTTATGTAGATTATGATACAAATGGTATTGAAACAGGTCGTGATACAGATGATTGGGAGCTTTTCTTACAAAGCTGTCACAGCACAGAAGCGTCAGAGCGTATTTCAGTCGATCTTGGTGCGTCTTCGGTAGACCAAGTTGATTTCTCAGCTCTCGTATTAAATGATGCGACAATTAAACCGGTTGTTTGTTTCCAAGCAGCAACAACCCAAAAGAATGAAGATGGTATTAATCAATATGTTGAAAATGGTGTCACATTTAACAATTGTCAAAGTGCGGCTCAGTTTGAAGCACAAATAGCTGCCAAAGTGCAAATTAGCTGTGGAAGTGATCCAATTCGTACAGAGATGGATACACGTGCTTGTACCGGTGCTGGCTGGGATGGAACTGTTACATATCAGCGTGAAGTCTATATGTGTACACGTACAGATAATGGGCATAGTGAACAATATGAGAAGCGTGGTGCTTGGGAACGTAGCGCTGTGAATTGTTATAAAGAAGAAGTTACGACTGCAAGCTGTCCCTTCGGTTCTGGTCTTGTAAATTATAGCCGTACAAACCGCATTACAAATGAAGCGACGTTAGAACCAACAAATCCATCATGGGAGTATATTAATGACTCATGCGATACGGATGAAGTTTTCTGTGTGGCTGAATATGCAGGTAATAGAGAAGCTTTCTCAACTGTTGCAAATGGTGCCTTTACACCTCCATCTCCTGAATTAACGTCTGTTGGTGACTATTGTGGTACTGGTGTTATCTGTGAGGTTGAAAGAGAAGCTGAATGTGATGGTGGTACAAAAACAGAGCGTAGCAGATACACATGTGGTTCTGGATGGAGTGATTGGGAAGACTATGAGACATCTTCATGTGCGCCAGAGCAGATTTGTACACCGGATGGTATTGAAACAGAAACAACTCAATGTGAAGCTGGATTTGTTGGTACACAAACACGTACAAGAACATGTTCTTCTGATGGATCAGAATACAGTGATTGGTCTTATTGGGATACATCAGGATGTACACAACAGATTTGTACGCCAAATGACCCAGATGTTGAAACAACATCATGTCCAACAGGATATAGTGGCACACAATCTAGAGTTAGATATTGTGAGGCAGACGGTACAGGTTACGGTGCATGGTCAGCATGGGATACTTCAAGCTGTGTAGGTGATATTTGTACAGCAGGTGAGGTTGAATCACAATCAGCGTCATGTCCAGCAGGCTATAATGGTACGCAAACACGTAATAGAACATGTAATGCCGATGGTTCAGGTTACGGCGCATGGTCAGCGTGGGATACGTCAAGCTGTGTGGCACAAGTTTGTACTGCAGGTGACGTTGACAGTGAAACAGCGTCATGTCCAGCAGGCTATAATGGTACACAAACACGTAATAGAACATGTAATGCCGATGGTTCAGGTTACGGCGCATGGTCAGCGTGGGATACATCTAGCTGTGTGGCACAAGTTTGTACAGCAGGCGACGTTGACAGTGAAACAGCCTCATGCCCAGCAGGGTATAATGGTACGCAAACACGTAATAGAACATGTAATGCTGATGGTTCAGGTTACGGCGCATGGTCAGCGTGGGATACATCTAGCTGTGTGGCACAAGTTTGTACAGCAGGAACGGTGCAATCACAGTCATATTCATGTGGTTCTGGTTATACAGGAGATCAAACACGTAGCAGAACATGTAATGCTTCTGGTACAGGTTATGGATCTTGGTCTACATGGAATAGAGCAAGCTGTAACTTGGTTGTGAATGTGTATGTAACGGATACGTCTGTTGATACGGGTGACGCATATACAGTTACATGGGATGCGCCAGCGGCCGATGAGTGCCATATTTCGCCAAATTACAATGCCACATTGCCTTCTTCAGGTTCTACGACTTATACACAGCCGAATGCGGGTTCATATACGCATAGAGTGGAGTGTTCGGCTCAAGTTGATGGTGTTAATCATGAAGGATCAGATTCAGTTACTGTGATTGTTTCTGAAAACGATAATGACAATAACAATAATAACAACAATAATAATAACTCGAATACAAATGTTGATGAGTGTGAGGACGGTTATTATGAACACCAATTACCAGGCGGTGGTGTTATTATTTATGAATGTGATTAATGCATTACGATAAAATTTAAAAAAAGGGGTCGGTTTTTGCCGGCCTTTTTTTATGAATAGCTTTTAACACGGAAATTTTGTTGAGCAAGATGTGCAAGAATAAGAAATTAAATCTTGGACATCATCAATTTCGATGCGGGCACCTTTTACTGTGATTCCAACTTCATTTTTTAATTTTTTCAAAGCACGTGAAAATGTTTCAGGTTTCATGCCTAGTTTAGAGGCTATAAGCGTTTTATCATAGGGGAGTGTGATAATTGTTTTATTGTTTTCTACTATCGGAGTTTGTTTGAGAAGAAAGCATCCTATGCGCTCTGGTGCTGTTTGCAAAGATCTGTGTTCAATTTCAATGTCTTGTCGTTTTCTTGCTAAGGCGACGTTTGATAAGAATCCTAAAGTGAAACTATGATTTGTTTCAATTTCATTCTTAAATAAAGACATTGGAATTGAAATAAGGATGCTTTCATCAACAGAATCAGCGCTATAGCCATACTTCATATTTTCAAAAATAGCATGATCTCCGAAAATATCGTCTGTTGATAATACATCAATGATCGCTTGGTCACCGTTTTCTGTTTCTCTGTATAGACGTACCCAGCCAGTCAGAATAATATATAAATACTCAGCCTCTTGCCCAGAAACAAAGAGGAGTTGGCCTTTTTTTACGTGCTTGACTTGTGCTTTTTCAGATAAGTTTTTTAAAGATGTAGGGGAACAGTTCCTAAAAACGGTTGCTGCTTTTAAGTAATTTTCGATTTTTTCTGTTGAATATGTATGGGCCATATCAGGTTTTATTTAGGCTCTATAATTGACATTAGTCAAGAAACTTTTTTAGTAACATGGTATATTCCAGACAGGTATCGAGAGTATCATGATACTCAATTTACTAATTTAGTGTGTGTTACTAAAGTATTGCCTTCCCCTAAGGCATAATCTCGGCTGATTATCTGTAAAGGTAGTCAGCCATTTTTTTATAAAAAAAAAGCGTTTCTGTTATTTGCGTTAAAAGACGACGAGGGGGTAATTAGATCGTAAGATCGTGTGTCTTATTTCATAACAGAAACGCTCTTCACAACCACCAGATTGCAAAGTTTAGTATCCACCTAAAAAGGCGGTGGAATGTGTTTTAGTGAGATGAGTAAAAAAGAAAGTGCAGACGCTGTGAAAACGGTAACTCCGTTTGGATAGTGCATAAAAGCATTCAGTTTTCTCATCGCAGTGTCTGCACGAATTACACAGTAAGATGGTAAATAGCAGTCATCATATCGTGTTATATAATATGTTTTTAAGCGCCCCATTTGGCTATAATCCTCGAAAAAATGTGTATGTTTATTAAGTCTATAGAAATTAAATTGATAAAATTTGAAATATTTGTATCATTTTATTTATAAATTTGTGTCATTATTGTTACATAGTAGAGTTGTGGACAGGGAAATGCATACAGTACTTTTAATTGATGACAATAAAATGTGGCGTTTGCTTCTAAAAAATTATTTAGAGAAGCATAATTATCTCGTATTAGAGGCGGCTTATTTATGCCGTGCTACAGAAATTCTTGAAAAATATGCGGTTGATCTCATTCTTTTAGATTTGAGTTTGCCAGACGGAAACGGATTACCTTTTATAAAAGAAGTAAAAGGGTATACAGACGCTCCTTTAATTATTGTGAGTTCTGATAGTTATAAGGAAACAATGCTTGAAGGTTATCGTCAAGGCGCAGATGATTATGTACGCAAAGACTGTGATATGGATGTTTTGATGTTGAAAATATCGAACTTTATTAAACGTTACGCAGATTTAACAGCCAATGAAAATGAAGAGAATATGATCCAAAAATCATATGTCTTTGATGATTGGTCATTTGATGTATCAGAATATCATATTGAAGATAATGCAGGAGAGATTATTCCTTTGACAAAAGGAGAGCACCAACTTTTAAAAGTCTTTATTGAATATCCAGATCACACGCTTTCAAAAGAAAAGTTATGCGAATCACTTATGCATGAAAATTATCAACCCTCTAGTCGAGCACTAGACCTCAAAGTGTCGCGTTTGCGGAAAAAAATCAATCAAGATAAAGAACGGGACTATATTCAAACGGTACATGGTGTGGGGTATATGTTTCAACCAAATAAAATCGAAGAATAGTGGTTTCAATTTGTTTTTTTATAAGAGTTGAATTATCCTTTAAGCAGATTTAGCTAAGGGAGATTCTATCATGAAAAACCATCATATCCGTGTTTATAAAGAAGAAGAACGTTTACCAAAAGAGGAGCAACTCGCATGGAAATTCGCAGAGCTAGCAAGTGATCATGTGCCTTTAGATAAAGATGTTTCTGATATGATTATTAACCGCTTTATTGATAATGCTTCTGTGGCGGTTGCATCACTTAATAGATCCTCAGCGGTGTGTGCACGTGCACAGGCCTTAACGCACCCAAAAGAGAACGGTGCGACTGTTTTTGGTCTATCCTCAAAATATCGAATGTCGCCTGAATGGGCAGCATGGGCGAATGGCACGGCTGTGCGTGAGCTTGATTGGCATGATACCTTTTTAGCGGCTGATTATTCACATCCTGCAGATAATATTCCTCCTTTATTAGCGGTTGCGCAAACATTGGGTGTGAGCGGTGCAGATTTAATGCGCGGTGTTGCTGTTGCCTATGAAATTCATGTGGCACTTGTGAAGGCCATTTGTTTGCACAAACATAAAATCGACCACGTCGCGCATTTAGGGCCTGCGGCGGCGGCTGGTATCGGTGCGATGTTAAAGTTAGATAAAGATACAATTTACCAAGCCGTACAACAGGCACTACATGTCACCTGTGCGACTAGACAATCTCGTAAGGGTGAGATTTCAAGTTGGAAAGCGTTTGCCCCAGCTCATGCTGGTAAGCTTGCGATTGAGGCCGTTGATCGTGCTATGCGTGGTGAAGGTGCACCAAGCCCAATTTACGAAGGTGAAGATAGTGTGATCGCTTGGATGCTTGATGGCCCCGATGCATCATACACAATTCCCTTACCAGAAAAAGGCGCGCCAAAACGCCAGATCATGGATACTTATACAAAAGAACACTCGGCTGAATATCAATCTCAGGCCTTGATCGATTTGGCTTTTGATTTGAGACAGCAGATTAAAGACTTCTCACAAATTGAGCGCATCATGATCCATACAAGTCATCACACGCATTACGTGATTGGAACAGGGGCAAATGATCCACAAAAAATGGATCCAAAAGCAAGCCGTGAAACACTTGATCACTCAATCATGTATATCTTTGCTGTTGCTTTAGAAGATGGCTCTTGGCACCATGTTGACTCTTATACACCAGAGCGTGCAGGACGTCCTGATACTGTTTCTTTGTGGCACAAGGTTGAAACTTGTGAAGACCCTGAATGGACAAAGCGTTATCATTCAACTGATCCAAATGTGAAAGCTTTTGGTGGACGTGTTGAAATCTTTATGAAAGATGGTTCTGTGGTTGCTGGTGAAAAAGCGGTTGCTAATGCGCATACATTAGGCGCAACACCGTGGGTACGTGAACATTATATTGGTAAGTTTACAACTGTGACAGAAGGTATCTTGTCAGATGCAGAGCGTGCACGTTTCTTGGAACTTGTACAACGTTTACCAGAGTTAAGCGCATCAGATCTTTTAGAACTTAACCCAAAGGTTGATGAAAAAGATTTGGATGATACAAGAGAAACTAAAAAAGGTATCTTTTAATGACAGCTAACGATTATTTTGTTCGTGATCGTTTAACACCAAAAGTTAAAACGGCGACTGAAATCAGACAAGCTTTAAAACAGTCTTTTGAGCAAGGTGAAACACTCTCTTTCATCGGGGTCACACAAGCGATTGAAGCGATGATTGTTGAGCGTCAAGCGGCTGAGTTAAATCGTCCTACAGGTCTTTATATGTCTGGTGCGGGGCTTTCAACCTCTCTTGGGCTTCCTGATATCGGTGTGATGAGCTTAGATCAACTTGTTTATGCTGTTGAGGCGATTGCATCCGTGACAAACTTACCATTACTTGTCGATATTGATACAGGCTACGGCGATGCCGCTTTAACGATGAAACGTTTAGAGCAAGCCGGTGCGACAATGATCCATATCGAAGATCAGCTGTTTCCAAAACGCTGTGGTCATTTGGACGGTAAAGACCTCGTTTTAACAGAGGAAATGTGTGCAAAAATTAAGGAAGCTGTAGAGGCTCGAGACGATAAGAACTTTCTCATCATGGCACGTAGTGATGCCAGAGCAGTTGAGAGTTTTGACGGTATGATGGATCGCTTGAAAGCGTATCTCGACGCTGGCGCAGATACCTTGTTCCCAGAGGCAATGACATCGTTAGATGATTTTAAACAAGTCAAAGACACATTTCCCCATACGCCATTACTTGCCAACTTAACAGAGAATGGCAAAACGCCTTTAGGGTTGGAAACGGATTTGAGAGCCTTGAAATACGGTGTTTTACTTTATCCTGTAACATTGATTCGGACGCATATGAAATATGTAGAGGATAAAATGAAGTCGTTATTAAAGGTGGGGAATGCGTCTTTAGAACAAGACGTGATGGCACGTCAAAAATGTATGTCATACTTGCTGTATGATGACTATGTGGATCAAGATAACAAAAATAAATAAGGGAGGAATTCACGCATAATGGAACAACCAGAAATACATAAAGGTCTTGTCGGGATTTACGCTGATACAACAGCGGTTTCTAAGATTAACAAAGAAACAAATTCGCTTTTATATAGAGGCTACGCCGTACAAGATTTGTGCGAAAAATCAAATTTTGAAGAGGTTGCGCATCTTCTTTTATTTGGAGAATTGCCAACGGCGGACGAGTTGAAAAAGTTTCAAGAAATGGAGCGTGCAAATCGCAAGCTTTCGCCAAAATTAATTGAAGTATTAAAAAGCTTTCCAAAGACATGTCATCCAATGGGCGCTTTGCGTACCGTTGTGAGTTATATGGGCTTGGAAGATGAAGACGCATGGACACATGATCCGCAAGGTTTAAAAGAAAAAGCGGTTCATATTATGGGGGCTTTGCCTTCTGTTGTGGCGGCTATTACACGCTTTCGTAAAGGGCAAGACTTAATTGAACCAAGAGATGATTTAGGCTTTTGCGAAAACTTCTTCCATATGTGTTTTGGTGAAGTGCCAGATGAAAAAATTATCAAGGCTTTTGATGTATCAATGATTTTATATGCAGAACATACATTGAATGCTTCGACATTTACGTCCCGTGTGATCGTTTCATCTTTATCAGATATTTATTCTGCTGTCGTTGGTGCGATTGGATCTTTGAAAGGACCTTTGCATGGCGGTGCGAACGAAGAAGTGATGCATATGTTGACCGATGTTGGTGAACCTGAAAAGGCAAAAGATTGGATGTTGGGCAAGATTGAACGCAAAGAAAAAATCATGGGCTTTGGTCACCGTGTTTATAAAAACGGCGACAGTCGTGTGCCGACGATGACAAAGTCTTACCATGATGTTGCCGCTCTTTGTGACGGTGCAAAATGGGTCGAGATTTCTAAGATTTTAGAAGAAACTATGATCGCGGAAAAGGGTATTTATCCGAACCTCGATTTCCCAGCAGGGCCAACTTATTATTTGATGGGCTTTGATATTCCGATCTTTACGCCCATTTTTGTGATGAGCCGTATTACGGGCTGGAGTGCGCATATTATCGAGCAATTACAAGATAACCGTTTAATCAGACCTTCATCTGTGTATAATGGCCACGAACAACGTGATGTCAAGTAGATGAGGTAAGACAATGGCGGAAAGTGCAGCTGTTAAGGCATTTTCAAATATTGCATTGGTTAAATATTGGGGAAAGCTCTCGGTTGCAGGAAATGAACCTGCGGTTAGTTCGCTTTCAATTACATTGAATTCTTTGTTTACAGAGACGAAAATCTCACTGGATAGTGGATTTGAAAAAGACGTCTTGTTATTTAATGGCGAAGAATTAAGCACTGAGAGTAAGAATTTTAAGCGTATTTTTAAAGCTTTTAATGTCATGCGTGATTTCGCAGATGTCGAAGATAAATGCATCATTGAAACAAGTAATAATTTCCCAACAGGGGCTGGTTTAGCGTCTTCGGCGTCTGGTTTTGCAGCGCTCGCTCTGGGCGGTTCTAAAGCTTTGGGTTTAGATTTATCTGATAAACAACTTTCGCAATTAGCACGGTCTTTTTCAGGCTCTGCAGCGCGTTCTATCTTTGGGGGATTTTCAAAAATGATGACTCAAAATGTGAGAGAGGCAAATCCGCCATTTGGGTCTATTTACGCAGAGCCTGTGGCAAGTGCGGATCACTGGACTTTATCCGTTTGTGTTGGTGTAGTGAGTGAAAAAGAAAAGGATTTAGGTTCAACAGACGGTATGGATCTAACCCGTTTAACAAGCACTTATTATGAGGCTTGGCTTCGTGATAATGACAAAGATGTGTTGGAGGCGGAACAAGCGGTTCTTGATAAAGATTTTGAAAAGCTGGCGATTATTTCTGAGCAAAGTTGTTTGAAAATGCATGCGAATGCAATGGCGGCGAACCCCGGGATTTTATATTGGGAAGGTGTGACGGTTGAGGCTATTCATCTTATTCGTTCGCTTCGCAAGCAAGGCGTTCCTGTTTTCTTTACCATTGATGCTGGGCCTCAGATTAAAGCCGTGTGTTTGCCTGAAGCAATTGCAAAAGTTGAAGAGGCTCTACAGTCACTTGATGGTATCAAAAGAACGATTACGTGTGGTTTAGGACAAGGAGCACACAGTGTTTGAAGCCAAAGCCTCTGGTAAAATTATTTTCGCTGGTGAATACGCCGTTTTAGAAGGCGCTCCGTCCATCGTTCTTGCAACAGATAAACAAATCCATGTGAAATTTGAACACCGCACTGACGATCTTTTATTCCGCTGTATTGGTGGTGAGAAAGATATTGATGTTTCGGCGTCGATTGAAAAGGGTGAAATACATTTTGCTAAAGACTTTGCGCATCATAATTTTTTAAAGCGATTGGTTGATCATCTTTTAGAAGATGAGCTGTATGCTAAAATTTTGTCACAAGAGTGGACAATTACAATTGATAGTACCGCCTTTTTTGATCTTGATGAAAAGCTAGGCATTGGCTCAAGCGCGGCGATTGTTGTGGCTTTTATGAAAGTGTTAGAACAGATCGCTGGACGAGATTTAGATATCAAATCTTTATGGCAGAAAATGCAAGATGCCCATACGGTAGCGCAAAATAAAAAAGGAAGTGGCGCCGATGTGGCGACGGCACTTCTTAATCAAACATGTTTGTTTAAGAATAAACAAGGTGACTTTGTTTTAGAGCCTCTGGCATTGCCTGAAAGCATTCATGTGCGTTTTTTTTGGACTGGGAAAGGCGCATCTACACCGGCCTTATTAAAAAAGCTAGATGCATGGCATGTAGGTGATGAACAAGGCTATCAATCAATTATGGCGCAGATGAATCAACAGATGGAAGTGATTGTCGCTCACCTTGATCAAAATAGAATGCTTGATGATTTGGATGGATTTACGGCTTTGTTACGAGAATTAGACCGGCACGCATCTATCGGTATCTTTACAAAAGAACATGAAGATTTATGGCGTTTGGCGCAAGAGTGCGAAGGTGTTATCTATAAATCCTGTGGTGCAGGGGGCGGTGATTTGGGAATGGCTGTTTCTCTGGATAAAAATGCAATATTAGACTTTTCAAACAAAGCAAATTCTTATAATGTTTCTCTTACTTCTATGAATATTAAGTAAGAGATTTGTTTTAATGACAAATAAGAACAGGTTATTGCCTAGAAACTTTCGAAAGCTTTCTATATCAGAGCGCCAAAAAATGTTGGGGTTTGATGAAAGCTGTTTGTTGAGCCTTGAACAGGCGAATACCATGATTGAAAACGTGACGGGCGTTTTTGGTTTGCCTCAAGCGCTTGTTCCGAATTTCTTGATGAATGATAAATTGTATCAAGTGCCTTTGGTTGTCGAAGAGCCCTCCGTTGTTGTTGCGCTTAATTATACATCTTTACTGGCGTCAAAGGCGGGTGGATTTAAGGCGGAAGCGGATACGCCTTTGCTGATTGGTCAGGTGCAAATTGTTGATGTAAAAGATCAAGAAAAGGCGCTAGAGGCTTTAAATCAAAGCAAAGATCAAATTATTGCAAAAGCAAATCAAACGATGACGCGCATGGTGGCGCGTGGCGGCGGTGTGAAAGACCTGCGCTTTAAAACATATGAGTCGATGATGGTTGTCGAGTTCTTTGTTGATACATGTGATGCTATGGGGGCTAATCATGTGAATACATTGTGTGAAGCACTAGCACCTGAAATTGAATCCTTAACAGGCGGTGTGGTTTTACTGCGTATTTTATCAAATTTAACAGATCATGCGCTTGTGCGTGCGCAAGTGACATTGCCTGAAAGTGCATTGGGGACAGAGGTGTGTGATCATATTGTCTTAGCCAATGAGTTTGCTTGTGTTGATACACATAGAGCAGTGACACATAATAAAGGGATCATGAACGGCATTGATGCCTTGCTCGTTGCCACAGGTAATGATTGGCGTGCGGTTGAAGCTGGGGTTCATGCTTATGCCTCTTATGAAGGTGCTTACAAGGCGTTGACGACTTGGGAGAGATTATCTTGTGGGTCATTGCGTGGCGCAATTGAGATTCCTTTAAAGCTCGGGATTGTTGGAGATTCTTTGAAAGCTAATCCTGCGGTGAAAGCGAATTTAGAATTGCTTGGTGTTGAAAGTGCAACGGAGCTTGCAATGGTGACGGCCTCAATCGGCTTAGCGCAAAATTTAGCGGCGCTAAAAGCGCTTGTTACAACAGGTATTCAGCATGGTCACATGAAATACAATGAACGATGTAAAACGAAAGAATAAAGTTGAAAGCATGAAAGCAAATAGTTCTGGATATGCATCAGGAAAAATCATTCTCTCTGGGGAGCATGCTGTTGTTTACGGGGCAAGAGCTATTGTTGCTTCAATTCCTGAGGCGGTTAAGGCAACGATTACAAAGAGAACATCAAAAACGCATCTTTTAATTCCTTCATGGGGTATTGATCTAGAGTTTGATTTAACACAACCCCAAGAGAGTTTATATGGCCAAACATTGTCTTTGATCGTCAATCAGCTAAATGTCCAAGAAACACCGTTCGAAATTCATGTCGAAGCTTCTATTCCCTATGCGATGGGGCTGGGAGGGTCAGCTGCTGTGTCTGTGGCGATTATAAAAGCGATTAATAGTGCTTTTGATATTGGGTTAGACCAAGAGGCTATTAATCAACTTGCTTTTGAATGTGAAAAAATAACACATGGCACACCTTCGGGCGTTGATAATTACGTGGCAACATATGGCACTCTGGTTTGCTATCGTAAATTAGGGGGAGTAAGTCAAACTATTTCGCACATTAATAAAGACTTCCCATTATCGATGTTGATTGCATTTACAGGGAAGAGAGGATATACGGCCCAAACGGTTCAACGTGTTGCTCAAGCCAGAGAGCGAAATCTTTCTTATTATGATCAAGTGTTTAATAAAATAGACCGTATTAGTGGTAAAATTCAAAACGCCCTCTCTTTTAAAAAAATCGATGAGATTGGTGCTCTTATGAATGAAAATCAAAAATTATTAAGAGATATAAAAGTGTCATGCACGGAAATAGATGATATTGTTGAAACCTCTCTTGAAGCAGGCGCTTTGGGGGCTAAGTTAACAGGTGGAGGAGATGGCGGTGCTGTAATAGTTCTTTGTCCTCATACTCAAAACAATGTAAAGTCAAACTTAGTGTCTAAAGGATATGAAATTAAGGAAATTGTACTATGACATCACTTCGCTCACAAAAAATTGTTTCTTCTCCAGATGAGGAACTCATATTAGTTGATGAAAATGATCAAGTGATTGGCCATAAAAATAAATATGAGTGCCATGATGTAACAGGATCATTACATCGTGCATTTTCTATTTTATTGTTTAATACAAAAGGAGAGATGCTTCTTCAAAAGCGTCATGCGAATAAGCATTTGTGGGGTGAATATTGGTCCAATGCCTGTTGCTCTCACCCTCGTAAAGGAGAAACGATGGAGTATGCAACAGCTAGACGCTTGCGTGAAGAGTTAGGTTTACAAAAGCCAATAGAGCTTATATATACATATAAGTTTCAATATAGAGCAGAATTTTTGGATATCGGTTCAGAAAACGAACTTTGTTACGTATATGTCGGTATCGTAGAAGAAGATCCTCAGGTTAATGAAACAGAGGTTTGTGATTGGCGCTTTATTTCGCGGGATGATTTAGATAAGGAATTAAGCGAAACACCAGAGCTTTTTACACCTTGGTTTAAACAAGAATGGGTAGAGGTTAAAAATAAGTACCTGGATAAGGTGCTTGGGTAAAATGAGGTCAATATGAACAGAATTGGTATTAGCGGTATTACAACATATGTTCCTTCTTATCGTGTCGATTTAGAGAATTGGTGCGCATGGACAGGAGGAAACTGGAATAAGATTAAAACAGTTGTTGGTCATAGTTTTAGATTGCCTGGTGCTAATGAAAATATGTATACGATGGCGGCAAATGCCGTTTTAAAACTCATTAAAAATTATAATATTGATCCACGCGAAGTCGGCTTCTTGGGGCTTGGTACAGAAACAAGTACAGATAATGCCGCAGGTGCTATTATTGTTAAAGGGATTGTTAATCAAGGATTAAAAGCACTTGGGTTACCGTTGTTAGCGCGTGATTGTGAGGTGCCGGAATATAAACAAGCTTGTTTGGGTGGTGTTTATGCTATGAAAGGCGCTATTCGATATTTAGCGGTGGATGGTAGTGGTAAAAAAGCCATCACTGTCTGTTCTGATATAGCAAAATATGAAAGAAACACAGCGGGTGAGCCAACACAAGGCGCAGGTGCGGTGGCTTTATTGATAGAAGAAGATGCTAAATTATTAGAGGTCGATTTATCGTCAACTGGTAGGGCTTCTGATTATCGGATCTTGGACTTTCGTAAACCATTTTCTCGTTTCATGGGGCAAAAAGAAAATCAATTAGGACAAGTCAATGATTTTCCTGTTTTGAATGGGCAATATTCAACTGTGTGTTATATCGATGAAGTGTTAGCCGCGTTAAAAGACTTTGCTCGTAAAAAGAATGACACGCTTGCCTCATATATTCAAAAACTTTCCAATGTGTTTTTACACAGACCTTATGCCCAAATGGCTGAAACGGGATGGTTGATGTGTAATTTATATGCACTTTCTCAAGGAACTGAGGAGGATAAAGCTATTCTTGAAGAATATTGCGAGAAATCGTCTGTTTCATATGAGGATGTTATTAAAGAGTTGAGTGGCGATCATGATTTCTTAGAGTTAGTTGAACAAAAACGTTTAAACAATATGGTATACTCAAAAACACAACGCGTTATTCGCATGATTTCTCGCAATGAAGAGCTATATAATCAAATGTTTGATCCGCTCTCTCTTGGATGGGATATGATGAAGGAAGTTGGCAATGTATATACATCTTCTCTTTTTATGTGGATTGCTTCAGCGTGTGAAACAGCAGCACGTGATAATTTGGATTTAACAGATAAAGATATTTTAACAGTTGGATATGGAAGTGGGGATGCTGCTGAGATTATTCCTATGACATTTATGCCAACTTGGAAGGACGCGTCTGAAAAAATTGGATTTGAAAACGCGTTTGAAACATATACGGATTTGAATGAAGAGCAATATCAATATCTTCACTCTGGTGAAGGTATTCACAATGAGCGTATTATTACAAAGCATGATTTTTTTATTAAAGACATAGGTGTGTCTGAGGAGAAATCATTTAATGATAAAGGCATTGAATATTACGATTTTGCTGTTTCTGCATCCTAAGTTTTCTTAATCGTTAATTTATGAGTGCTTAAGTAATAGGAGGAAATTATGCGCATTAAAGATCTTAAAAAAGCACATATATGGATTATTGGAGCAAGCAGTGGTATTGGTGCGGCTTTAGCATTGGAGTTGAGTAAGGCGGGTGCGACACTGGCCCTGTCTGCGCGTCGTGAAGATGAATTAAATAAAGTTGTATCTGGTTTAGAAGGACAAGGGCATATATCACTTCCAGCAGATGTTGGTAATCATGAAACAATGGAACAAGCTCTTAAAATAATAGCTGAAAACTTCCCTCAATTAGATAGTGTTATTTTCTTACCTGCTATTTATTCAAAACATACGCAAGAGCGTAAAGAGTTATCTTTTATTCATAAAATGATCCATGTGAATTTAGGCGGCGCGTTTGAAACTGTTGAAACGGTTTTACCTCTTTTTGAAAAACAAACATATGGACAAATTGTTTTATGTGGCTCTGTTGCAGGATATAGAGGACTTCCTTACGGGCAACCTTATTGTGCAACAAAAGCTGGTGTGATTAGTTATGCGGAAAGTTTACGGATAGAGTTCGAGGATAAAAATATTGATGTCAAAGTTATTAATCCAGGCTTTGTGAAAACACCTCTTACAGATAAAAACGATTTTTCAATGCCAATGATAATCTCTTCTGAGAAGGCAGCTCAATCAATTTTGAAAGGGATACAATCATCTTGTTTTGAGATAAGTTTTCCGTTCTTTTTTGTTTTATTTATGAAGTTTTTAGGCCTTCTACCAAATAAAGTATTTTTCATTTTCGCAAGACTTATGAAGCGTAAAACTTAAACTAAAGTTAGCATTGTCTTTACTGTTTATTGGTATAATTTTCAAATATGTGATATTATACTAATCTATTGTAAAATATAGATTTTCTGGGAGTTTGACAATGCTAATGGCTTTTTTTGAACAGTTTTTCCTGTTTGGGGAGGTACCTGATACCGCTGTTAGCGGTACATATGTATTATCATTCGTTTTTTTATCTTACATTATTGCATCCATGGGAGCTTTCACAGGGCTTGTCTTTGCTGATAATATTTTACAGGCAAAAAATAAAAGAGATAAATATATTTTTCATTTAGGGGGTGCCTTTGCATTTGGTGCAGGGATATGGGCTATGCATTTTGTCGGGATGTTGGCTTATAAAATGGATATGGTTCACAGTTATGATCCCTTTTTGACATTTGTTTCGATGAATGTTGCGGTTTTTATTGCTTATGGTGTCTTGAAAATCATTCGACATGAAAATATCAATTTTAAAACGATTTGTTGCAGCTCAATTCTATTGGGAACAGGTATCTGTTTGATGCATTATATCGGTATGTCGGCAATGGATATGCGTGCTGATTTGAAGTATCAAGCAGGCTATTTCTTCGTATCGTTTTTGATTGCTGTTATCGCCTCAGCCGCAGCGTTAATGATTGTTTTTGTTTTAGGGCGTCATGTTAAACGCGCTAAATTATTACTACAATTTGTTGCTGCGCTTGTTATGGGGGTAGCTGTCTGTGGTATGCATTATACAGGAATGGAAGCCGCAGTTTTTCTTCCCTTTGCAGATTGCCGTTTTGATCCTAATCAAAGCTATGACACACTCGCAATGATTGTTGCTATTGTTAGTAGTATTATTTTTATAATAGCGTTAACGGTTAGTTTATACACAAGATCAGAAGCAGAAAATAATAAACATATTCACAACAGAATGTCAGGGAATATTATTTTTACACAACTATCTGCGTTGTTGGGTGTTTTTATGATTTTGATTGTTGGAGCATATTTCTTCTTAAGCTCAAATTTAAAAATGACAGAATATACAACCGACCTATTAGTCGTTAGTACTGCGCAAGAAACTTTTTTGTCAGAATATATTCATATTTTATCTTTTGATAATGCTGAAGAAAGGCGTAATAGTGAAAAAGGATACGAGCTTTTGATTTCGTCTAATTTTGATACGATTGAACGCGGCGGGCGTGCTGTTTTAGATCTTCAGCAAGATAAAATACAAAAAATAAGTCCTTTTCTACAAATGGATCAAGTAATACAAACTGATTTTTTGGAAATAAAAAAAGGCTGGTTCTCATTAGTGACGCCCACAACTCAAAAGAATATAAGTAATAGAATCAATAAATTAAGAGCGCTGTTAAAAGAACAAGTTCTATTTGTGCAATCACTTCATTCAGAAATAAAATCCCAAAGAGATGATTTATTTTTAAAACAAAAAATTATTTTAGGGTTGGGGATTTTTACTTTTTTTATAACGGTTTTATACGTCCGTTTTTTGATTATTAATCCATTAGAAGCAGCGAGGCAAGAATTACAAAAGAGCAGAGACACATTAAAGAAGCGCGTTTTAGAGCAAACAAAAATATTACAAGATGCAAAAGATGAAGCAGACAGAGCAAATAATGCAAAGAGTGACTTTCTGGCTAATATGTCACATGAAATTCGAACGCCTATGAATGCGATTATTGGCTTATCTAGATATTTGATGGAAACAGACTTAAACAATGACCAACAAGAATGCACAAAAGCAATTAATAAGGCCGGTGATAATTTACTCTATATTATTAATGATGTAATCGATATTTCTAAAATTGAGGCGGGTAAATTTTCATTAGAAGAAATCGATATTGATATAGGACAAGTTCTTGAAGATACAATGGGGTTACATACTTTCAATGCTCGCGAAAAAGGACTTCAGCTTGAATTGGATATTCAGCCAGATATCCCAACATCCTTAATCGGAGATTCTGTTAGGTTAGGGCAAATTTTTGGCAATTTGATTAGTAATTCTATTAAATTCACCCACGAAGGATCAATTAAAGTTTCCTTATCTGTGCAGGAAGAAACAGTTTCTGATGTTATTTTAAAATGTGAAGTTTCTGATACAGGAATAGGGATTTCAAAAGATAAACAAAAGACGGTTTTTGAGAAGTTTTCACAAGCAGAGCAATCGACAACAAGACAGTTTGGTGGTACTGGTTTAGGCCTTACAATTGTAAAGCAGATCATAGAAATGATGGGAGGGGCTATTTCTGTTAAAAGTACTCCTGGTGAAGGGACAACATTCTCATTTACTGTTAAGCTAAAAAGAAAAAGTGAAGATCGATCTAATATCAATATTCATTTAGAAGATGAGAATCGTATCCTTGTTGTCGATGGTTATGAGTTAGAGCGCTTTTTAATATCTAAGACATTTGCAAAAAAAGGCATAGATTCTGATGTCGCAAGCAATTATGAGGAGGCTGTTTTATTTCTTGAAGAAAACAATCGATATAATGCGTGTATTTTAGGGATTGATTTCTATGAGGACGAACCTTTAGCTCTTGTTGATTATATACGTGGAAACCCAATCTATGATAAAATCCCAATAATTCTGGTTTTTGATGATCTCCATAAATTTAAAGAAGAGCATCTACTTGAAAAAGGTGTGGATGGTTATTTTAGAAAACCATATGATTCTCATAAAATTATTTCAGCAGTCGATCTGAGCTATAAAAATAAAAAGAAAGGCATTAAACGCCAAGCTCTTTTAAATCGTCACAATGTTACGAAGTTCATAGATTCTCAATATGAGGAAAATGTCCGTGATGTTAAAGACTTATTTGCAGGTAAAAAAATCCTAACAGTTGATGATGCGAAATTAAATGTATTAGTGATGAAAAAAGCCCTTAAAAAATACGGTGTTGAAATTGATATCGCTTATGATGGAAAAGAAGCCGTGGAAAAAGTTGCTAATAACGATTATGACTTAGTCTTTATGGATTGTCAGATGCCCGTGATGGATGGATTTCAAGCAACAATTGCAATCCGTGATTTTGAACGTAAGCAGAAAAAAGAAGCTGTTCCTATCGTTGCTTTAACAGCGGATGCTATGATCGGAGACCGTGAAAAGTGTTTAAGCTTTGGCATGAATGATTATATCAATAAACCATTTAAAGATGCTCAAATAGTAGCAATCATGAATAAATGGTTATATGATAAGAATCAAAAAATAGGGGCAATTTAAAATATGCAAAAAGAATTAAAAGAAATCGTAGATTTATCGAACTTATTAGACTATGCAGATGGCAATGAAGACGATTTACAAGAGCTTATTGATGCTTTTCACGAAACAGTAGATGACGCATTTTCTTCTCTTAAGCAAGCTGTTGAGGTAGATGATGATAGAGAATGGAAAGAATCGCTTCATAAACTGAAAGGGTCTTTTGGCTATGTTGGCGCTTATCATCTGCAATCTTTTTGTGAAGAGCTTGAAGAGCAGGCAAATACATCAACACAAGAAAAAGTAAAATCTGAAAAAGAACTGATTCATGGGTATAAACAGATCTGTGATTTTCTAAAAAATAGATAAAAAACCCATTTATCATTAACTTTTTAAGCGATTGAATCTTCACAAAAGGTTTTTTTAGAGATAGAGTAAGCTCGTTTAAACAATAAAGGAGTTTTTCAATGTCTAAAGGTTCATTTTTTGTGTTTCTAAGTATCTGTATGGTTGCTACTTTTATGCTTGTTGGGTGTTCCAATACATTAAGCGGTGCTGGAAAAGATATTGAGAAAGCAGGACAGGCACTTCAAAAATCAGTTAATGATTAAGCCATGTCTTTATCTCTCACCTTACCAAAATGGTATGATTTGCATACTCATCTTAGACAAGATGAGTTATTAGCGCCTGTCATAAAATCACAATTAGATATGGGATGTTGTGGCGTTTTGGCGATGCCAAATACAAAACCTCCTGCTGCAAAAGTATTAGAGAATGATCCCCTTCCATATAAAAGTTTAGAATCATACTATGAAGATGTGATGCAAGCTGGAGGAGATGCTTTTGATGATTTGATTATTCCTCTTTACCTCACGAAAGATACTACGCCTAAAATGATTGAAGAAGGCGCGGAGAAAGGTATCTTGCGCGCAGTAAAATATTACCCGCCACATGGAACAACAGGAGCGGATTTTAGCCATCCATTAGCAGACTTCTTAGAAACTGATGTTATAAAAGCACTCGAAGATAATGGTGTTGTCATGTGTATACATGGTGAAGAGCATGCTTTGTCGGGGGAGGTATATTTTGATAGAAAAACAAATGCAGAAGAATTCTTCTATAAAGAACGAATGCCTGTTTTATTAGATAAATACCCAAACCTTAAATGTGTGGGCGAGCATATGACGACGAAAGTTGGCGTTGATCTTGTCAAGCAAGCAGGTGATAATTTCGTTGCCTCAATTACACCACAGCATTTGAAATATACAGTGGGTCACTTAGTCCAAGGATTGAAGTATCATTTATATTGTTTACCTTTGGTGAAGTTTGAAGAAGACCGTCATGCTCTTAGAGAGGCTGTTATTGACCCTAATAACACACAATTTTTCGCGGGAACTGATAGTGCGCCTCATACGACAAAAGCAACAGAATGTGGGTGCGCAGCAGGATGTTTTACGGGCGGGGTTGCACCTCAATTATATGCTGAGGCCTTTGAATTAAGCGGTTGTGATTTATCACAAGTTGAAAACCAAAATATCTTCAAACGCTTTTTATGTGATATTGGGCCTGAATTTTATGGACTTACTAAAAGTAAGGAGCATTTTATTTTATCTAAAGAAGAGCAAACTGTTCATCTGTTAGAAACAGAAGTTGGTACAATTACGCCCCTTCCTTTAGGTCTTGGAAGAGAGAAGATTTCTTGGAAGGTAAGTGTGTGATGTGGAATCCCTTGTTTTTACTGCCTCCTGAAACAGCGCATAAAGTTGCTTTATGGAGTGTTAAACACAGACTTGTTTCAAAAAACAGGCACTATGAGCATAGTGAGAAAGAGCTATGCGGGATTAAATTTTCAGCTTCTGTCGGGCTATCTGCTGGGGCAGATAAAGAGGGGTACGCCCTTAATGGATGGGGAAAGGTTGGCTTTGGTTTTGTTGAAACAGGAACTGTAACTTTGAACCCAAGGGAAGGCAATCCAAAGCCTCGTATTTGGCGACAAAAAAAATCAAATAGTATTGTAAATTGGATGGGATTGCCTGGCGAGGGATTAGATGCTTTTTTAAAAAATATAAAAAATTATAGAGCGCATCCATCACAAGAAAAACTGGTTATAGGAGTAAGTATTGCTTCACCAGAAGGAAAGATAAATGATTTAAAGATATTAGCAAAAGAGATATCTCCTTATGCAGATTACTTCACTTTAAATGCCTCTTGCCCTAATGTTGATCATGGCGCGCAAGGATTGGATCTTTTAGTGGAACAAATTAAAGCCGTAAACGCGTCTTCAAAGGGGGCTCCTTTGTTTTTAAAGATAGCACCAACAAGAGATCAACATGCTTTAGAGGCGACATTAAAAACAACTTTTGATGTAGGTGTAAAAGGGTTTGTTTTGACAAATACGGTGCCTGCTACGGCATCGGATTTATTAGGTGATTTTACATTTAAATGGCCGGAATATAACGGTGATAAGGTTGGTGGCTATAGTGGCCCTAAATTACTCGATACGACATGTTTTATGGTTTCTTGTGCTCGTAAGATACTTGGAAAAAGTGTACCTATTATTGGCGTTGGCGGTATACAATCGGCGCAAGATGCACAGCAAGTCATAAAGGCTGGGGCAGACTTAATTCAACTCTATACAGGGTTTGTTTATAGTGGTCCTCGTTTAATTGATGAGATCAATAAAAGTTTTCTTTAAAAAAGTTTTTCACCAAGTGATAAAACGATATCAAAGACAATCAATAAAACAATATACCACTCAACGCGTAATGATTGTTTTGAATGTAATAAGTCAATGAGGGTTTCTGCTGTTTGATGAATAACTTCTAGCTTTTCTTTGAGTGCAGAATGACGTTCGATAATTTCATAGTCATCTTCAAGTTTTGCATAGAAACGATTGAGCTCTGCGGGCTGTTCCCATAGAACTTCTGGTTTTTCTCTAACCTCAACTTTACCAGCCATATTGCGTTGGACGCTTAAGGCAAGGCCAATGTTTTTGAGGTACGTTTTGAAAAGTTTTGGCTTTGCGAGTTGGCCTATTTGTAAATCTCTGGCAACGGGATCTAAAACATCAAAAACATGAGAAATTTCGTGTTCATAATGGGAAAGGATAGTTGATTTAGCAAGAATATCACTTAAGACTTCTAATTTTGCAGGGATGACAGATTTTAATTCAACGCGATTAAAAAAGATCTTATCATCTTTATGAGAGTGAATCTCAATATCCATGGTTTCAGAAACTTTAAATGGGTCATCGACAATGTCTTGTAAGTAAGGTTTGAGATCTTTTTCTAATAACGATTGTTGAGTCTTTTGATCGACATCAAAAAAGACAATGACACCATAACGAAAGATATAGGCAATGCCACCAGTTTCAGGTTCCCAAACATAAGAGAGCGAATCTGTGTCATACATATCAGGAATATCTTTAACGCGAATACGCTGTGCGACAAAAACAGTGTCTGCTTTTAAATGTGTTTTGTTAAATGTGTCAAAAAATTGCATGATATATCCTTAATAGCCTCAATGAAAATGCATAAGCTCATCATAATATAAATGAAACAGAGGATAAGTTGTTAGCTTTATTTTCTTATCTCTTTATTTTTTTTGCATAAATAATAACTGAATGAGTGCTGTCGTATGATGAAAATTAGGGGCGTGTTTTTCTGATGGGTTGATGGCGTATGAGATTATATAGAAATCAATCTATATTACATAAAGCTCAAGGCGCAATTTGTTGATAAAAATCAATAAGTTGTTAACATTTTCTTGGTACGGTGCTTTTGGTTATTAGCGCTTATTGTAAGAAAGGGTACACCATGTCTAAAAAAATACTTCAATATACAGCAATTGCAGCTTCTCTTTTAACATGTCTGACACCAAATATTGCTCAGGCAGATATGGGAGAGGGATGGTTTGATTTAGACCGTTTTCAATTCCGTGGACGCATTATTAGCGTTATAGCTGATGGAAGTGGTACAGTTGATGGCACAGCACTAGAAACAGATGTATCGGCTTCTGAAACATTAGAATTTGACGTTTCTTATTTCTTTACTAAGAATATTGCTGCTGAGTTGATCGCAGCAACATCAAAACATACAGTTCAAGCGGGGACTTCTAATTTAGGGAATGCATGGATACTACCGCCGACTGTTACCTTACAGTATCATTTTACACCTGAGGAAAAATTTAGCCCTTATCTAGGAGCAGGCCTTAACTATTCAATGTTTTATGGTGAGGATAGTGCCGCAGGCTTTAGTGAACTAGATGTCGAAGGTGGTGTAGGTTACGCCGTACAAGCTGGTTTTGATTATTGGATTGATGAACATTGGGGTATTAATATGGATGTTAAATATATTGATTTAGATGTTGATGTTGATGTCGTGTCAGGCGGAACAACAGCGTTAAGGGCTAGTAACGTCGATCTTAATCCTGTCGTAGCTGGTGTCGGTGTTTCTTACCGTTTTTAAGACATAGATTTTATTTGATTCTTTTTGGGTTATGTAATATACTAGCTAAATGAAATCAAAAATCATTCTTATTAATGGCACATCATGTACTGGGAAATCGAGTGTTTCTAAACTATTAAATAGCCATTACGGTGATAGTTTTATCTATCTCACATGGGATTCTTTTTTGGAGCGTATAAATGCTAAAGAAACTATTACAGATGCAGATAAAAAAGATTTAGTTAGTGTTTTTATTAGAGAAGTATCAGCTCAGGCGAAAGCTGGAGATAATTTGATATTGGATATTGTTTGTGTCCCTTCCTCTACTTTTGAAAGATTAGTTCAAGCTTTTAAAGAATTTGATCTATACAAGATAAGAATGCGTGCTTCAGTTGAAGAATTAGAACGCCGTGAATTAGCTCGTCCAGATAGAAAAAATGGTCAAGCTAAAACACAGCATATCCAGATGTTTTATAAATACACGCACCCAGAATATGATTTAGAGATAGATAGTACTGATTTAAGCCCTCAAGAGATTACAAAGCACATTTTAAGAGAGCTAGAAAATTTTTCATCTCTAAAGAGCAAAAAAACAAGACAAAAAGATCTTAAGATCTAAATGATAGCGTATGTATATTGTTATCAGTAATATCAATTAAGTTTTGAACTTTTGCGTTCTTTTTTGAGCTATTATAAGCAAGAGATATCTTAAGGCCGTAGGCTGTGTTTGACAAACCCTCTATCGTTAAAGGGACTAGATCTTCTCTGGCTTGTTGAGCCATGAAATCAGGGATAAATCCGATGCCGTAATCCGCTTCAATAAGATGCATGATCATTGGAAAAATAATGACTTCTTGCTTTGTGCTTAGGGATAAGTTTTTCTCAGCTAAAAGACTTTCTAAATCAGAATATAATCGTCCATATATTTGGCGCGGACTAAAAAGAAGGCGGTAGTCTAATAAATCCTCAGCGTTTACTCCTTTCTTTTTCGTTAAGGGGTGATCTGAGCGTACTGTGGCTCTTAACATAGATAGATCTAATGGATGAAAAACAATATCTCTGTAACGAACTCTTTTTTCTGGCCAAGTGAAACTGATATCAATCGTTTCATTAATTAGGGCTTCTGATAATTCTTCAAAAAGCATATCTTTGTAGCGGAGTTTTACTTTTGGATATTGTTTTTGAAATTGGTTGATGAGATGTGTGAAGACTGGATGGCTGAGGGCAGCGTAATTTGTGCCGATAATTAATTCTCCTTCTTCTCCATGAGCAACGGCATGCGAGGTTATAAGCGCTTCTTCGAGGCTTCGAATAATGTGGGGTGCTTTTTCCTTTAAATATTTCCCAGCCTCCGTTAAATGAACTGTTCTTTTTGTACGTTGAAAAAGGGGGGTGTCAAGCTCTGTTTCTAGTTCTTTAATTGCCATGCTTAAAGGCGGTTGTGACATATTGAGACGTTTTGCCGCGCGCGTGAAATTAAGTTCTTCGGCAACGGCTAAGAAGTATTTGAGTTGCTTGATATCAATCCTATTTATATTCATAAAGTATTAATATCATATAAAACATATATTTTATATATTTAAAATTTTATTCCATAGTGAGGTCATTAACAAATGAAAGGATGACCCATGAAACAAAAAAAAATACATATCTTAGGCGGCGGAACGGTAAACCACGTACGTACGCATTTAGCAATTTCATCACAAGCTTATGGCACAACTGCGCGTACATTACACAAAATGTTTTCAAAACATCGAGGGGACAATGTTGAACTTCATTTGACAAAGATGGCGTCTGCTGGTGACAGCCATTTGGAAACAAATGCGGATATAGAAGCTTTGGTCAAAAAACTTGTTGCTGATCCTGAAACCTCAATGATTGTGTTCAATGTTGCTTTGGCTGATTTTGAAGGGGAAATTGATGAGGTTAGCTCTGATAAATATGCACCACGCTTAACATCAAGAGAATCAGACGGTGCGGTTATGACCCTTAAAACGGCTGAAAAAATTATCAAGCTTGTGAGAAAAGAGCGCAAAGATATCTTTCTAGTAGCCTTCAAAGCAACCTCTGGTGCCTCAGAAGATGAACAATATATGCGCGCTCTTTCTATGATGAAAGAAAGCAGTGTCAATCTTGTTTTGGCTAATGATGTCGTAACACGCAAAAATATGGTTGTGACCCCAGAAGAGTCTCGTTATTACGTGACAGAGGATCGTCAAAAGGCATTACAAGGATTAACAGATATGTCTTTGGCGCGTTCAGGGCTTTCTTTTACGCGTTCTCATGTGATTGGTGATGCGCCACTCGTTCCTTGGTCAAGTTCAGAAATACCAGATAATTTGCGCCAAGTTGTTGATCATCTCATTGCTAAAGGGGCGTATCAACCCTTTCGTGGAAAAACAGTTGGGCATTTTGCAGCTAGAGGAGGGAGTAAAGATGAGTTTTTGACCTCTATTCGAAAAAGCAATTTTAACAATCTTAGTCAAACAGGCCTTGTTCGTATTTTTACACAAGGTGATGATCGTGTGATTGCGCATGGTGCGAAACCATCGGTAGGTGGGCAGTCACAACGTATTATTTTTAACGAAAATCCCGATCTTGATGTGATTGTCCATTTTCATGGAAAGCTGTTGGATAGTAAAGCAGATGATATCCCCGTGTGTTCTCAATGGGAGTATGAATGCGGATCTCATGAATGTGGGCGCAATACCGCTGAGGGCTTAACAGAAATACGCCCTGGTATTTATGCGGTTATGTTGGATCAGCATGGTCCTAATATTGTTTTTAATCGGAACGTTCCAGCCGAACAAGTAATTGAATTTATCGAACAAAATTTTGCGCTTGGACAAAAAACAGGGGGTAATATTTTACCTGCGTATCGCCATGCTGCTTAAGAAAAGAAAAACATTGCGCGATGAGTTTGTGGTGACGAGTACGGACAGAGTAATTGCTGTCCGTGCGATTACTCAAATGGATCTAAGCACATTGGATAAACGCTATATTACAATTACACATGGTAACAATGAAACAGATATTGTTGAGGGTGTGCAAGCTATTGAAGCGTTGATGCTCACAAAACCGAGCGCATTGGAGGGGAGGCGTATGCAATGGGCGAGGCAAGCTTGGTTCATTCATAACACCTTTGGCCACACATATCTCGCCTTTATCTCGCTCATAGCCCTAATAATAAAACCTCTTCATGAAAACGGTGCAAAAAAAAATGATTCAGCACGGAATTCATATCCATGATGCCACCGTGCCAAAGCCTAAAGAATTTAGATAAGATCAATGTTTATAGGCGTTAGTTTATAATCGCAGATGGTGGTGGTTTTTATTTGTTTGGAAGGTAAAGAGAAGTGAATGGCTGTGCATTCACATAGATGGTCACTTAGCTTAGGGGAAAAATCCCTGTTAATGGTCAAATAACAGCAATTTTTCAGATGATTTCCCTGTTTTACAATTTTAACCTGCGTACGTTAGGGGAAGCATTTAATTCTGCTTCAATTACAAAAGGGGTTTGTGGACGATGGTCATTGCCAACAGCGACACTGATTGTTCTTCCGATTGCTTCTTGGTATTCGCCCTTAAGGTCAACAGTTTCATGGATATGTCCGTGTAAACTCATATAAGGCTGTTTTGTTTGTATGAATTGTTTTACGGCTTGTGATCCTACATGTTTATGTTCTCTATTATAGTCACAAACTGTTTCAAATGGTGGAGCATGTGAAATAAGAATAAGTTTATTCATATCGAGCCCCTGTGTTAATTGGTTTAAATCATCTTCAATTGAACTTTGTGCAAAGGCTTCACTTAACGAATAGGGAGTAAGTTCATCACCGTGGCTAACAACACCTTGTATGCGTGTGTCATCTCTGTGTGAAAAATCTGTGTGTGCTTCAAGATCTCGTTTCTCCCAGCATTTATATTGGAAAGGCGTAAAAGGAACTGGTGTATAGCCAACAAATACATATCCTGATTGGCTAATGTAAGGGATTTGATCAATCATTCTGTAACCATAGAAGTCTTGACCATTAACCATGATATCATGATTGGATTTAAAATCATCGTTACCCATAATAAACAATACGTGTGTATTGTGGTCTTTTCTAAATTCTTCAAGGAGAGGAAATAGCTCTTGTTCAAGAAACGCTCTTTGTTTTTCCGGTGTGCGTCTTTCTGGATCTTTTGGTGTTAGATCTCCTCCAAATACAACAATATCTATATTGTGATCTACTGCGTGATGTAAAGTAGACTTGTATTGCTCTATGTTGCCGTGAAGATCTGCTGTGAAGAGAATCTTTTCCATTGTTTTGTCTCCATTAATATTTTTAATGCTTGCTAAGGTAGCATAAATTGTTTTCCTTATCAAGTAACTTTATGTTAAATAATTTTATATAAGATCAAATATAAATTTGATGGGGATAAGTTTATATGTCTGATGCTAAAGAAGAAACAAAAAAACGACTTAGTATTGCCGCTGAGTTTAATAGAAAAATGCAAGGTACAACACTAGGTCTCATTCTTGTTGGGTCTGTAGCCTATTCTCCAAATGAAAACGTAACAGAAAAGTCTGATTTAGATTTATTGGTCGTTTATGAAGATTTAAATGATTGTGTTGATTTGTATTTTAAAGATCCAAAAGAACGAGAACATTTGAAATCAGAGAAATACGACGGTTTCCAAGTCAAAAGAAAAATTGATGGCGTAGATGTTAGTATCCACAATTTAAGTATTAGCGCTCTTGAAAAGATAGCGAGAGCAAGTTTTGAGGATTTGTATTTCTATCGTCAAAGCGCTAAAGATATTGTGTACTACAGTAAAGATTTTGATGGTGATAGACACCCATTCCGAGTTAAGTCAGTACCTATTGCAGGTCTCATGGGGGTTAAAAGAATAGACCCTGTTGCTTTTGAAAAGAATAGTAATTTTGTTCTAGGAAATGATATTGATAAAATTATGTCTGCGGGAATTCTGTTACATGATGAAGATGGAAGAGTGAATACATGTATTGAGGATTTATGGGATAATATGGCATGTAGAATGATTGAACATTATAAGAATAGAGAAAAAGTCTTGGATATAGAAACAGTAGATATGGCTCCTTTACTGCATCGTCATGAGCGCTTTTCTCAGCCTGTAAAGAATAGTTTAAAAGAGAAAACAAAAAACTCTGTTCGTAAGTTTATTAAATAAAGAAGCGATAATCAAATTAGTATAGGTGAGTAAAAAAGAGTATTTGATATGCTCAATATCTTCTACTGGAAATTGAAATATTGGCTTTTTGCAGATGTTATTAAGAGAACGATTTAAAATTTGATGTTCTTGGGCTATTAGCAAGATAAGGCTTTGACCATACGAGTGTATAAAACTCATTTCTTTTTTATTGTTGTCAGCATTGTTTTTTCATTTCTGGTGGTTTTTTAGTTAAAGAATTTTCCTATTCTAACAATAAATGTATTATTGCTTTCAGAACTGTGTTCTGTGCTGATCCTAATATCGGTCTCTGTGTCTAATTGGTGTGAATAATCTATTTTGATAGATAAATCTTTTTTATTGAATTGAAGGTTTGATGAATAAAACAGTTCTGTATTAAGCTTATTCTTTTCATTTATATCAAAGATTATTCCGGTATTTCCCAATAATGAAACATAATCATTTTTGAGAGTTTCTTTATGGTTTATGCGTCCACCTATTAGGCCGTAGGTTAATGATTGGTCGGTTATTCTGATAGACTTGCCTACTTTTCCGGTAAAACCAAATGCTGCGCATTTGTCGCAACTTTGGTTGATGTGTTCATATCCTAATTTTACTTGCCAGGAATATTCTGAAGTTAATGGGGTGAGGGATAAACTAGTATTTAAGTTTGTAATATCAATTAGGGTTATATCTCTTAGGTCAATATTATCTTTATATAAATCAAATTCTATAGCCCCCATTATAAGTCGTGACTTTTCTTGTCTAGGAATAATGTTATCGATCAAATCATTATTGGCAATTTGGTACTTAACACTGAAAGCATTTTGTGAGTTGCGATGGGCATATCCTGTTCTTAGAGTTGAGGTGGGTCTATGTTCTAAAATAGAACCTTTTGGTGGAAGAGATTCTTGTTCTCGATGTTTTTGTGGAGGTCGTTGAAAGAGTTCATTTAAAATGCTTTGTCTTTTCTTATCTAGTTGTTTTTTTTTGTTTTGGTCTTTCTTCTCTAATGTGATTTTTGCTATTTCTATATCGAGGTAATCTAAAATAGAGAAGAGTGTTCTATTTGACATTTCTTTTATCAATAGGTTGTTTTCTTGACTTTTTGAGCTAAAAAATTGTTTAAATCTGTTTTTTTCTGTAGATGTAAGTGCGTTGTAACGATATTCAAATAATTGTTTTAGCGATGGATGGTATGTTTCTTTTTTTATTAAAGAAGGTGTTTTATCTATAGGTTTATTTATATTTTGTATGACTTGAATAGGCAGAAGCCAAAAGCCATGTGTATCTTTGAGCCCTTTAGAGGTTGCTCTTTCTATAAGATCTAGAACTCTATGAGCGCAATTATCATTGAAGAAATAGTATTTGAATTCAGCATTCATAAGTTCCCAACTGTGTTCTATCAGGAACTGGAGCTCTTCTTTTGAGAGATTTAGTTCATATTCCCAGAGGTCTCGTAATTCTCCATTTGTGTATCTATTTGAGTGTATGAAGTTATTATTTCTTTGGTAGGATGCGCTATAGCCCCCAAAGACACCATTTAATATATAGGCAATAGAGCCATCCCGATCTGTTGAATTCGCACCATAATTGAGGCTTGAGTTTAATGTTTCTTGGTTTAGTGTGTCTTTAGTATAATTAAATCGTAATAAGACATGCCCATAATATGATCCAGGGTTATTGAAGTAGCCGCTTGCAAAGATTAAGGATGCGGATTGTATTTTATCTGGTTTCATTTCTGCTAGAAAAGTTGAGCAGATAGGCAAAGATATTTGCTTTGCCCATATAAAATGTTTTTTTAGTAAAGTAACTCTGGCTGGAAAACGGCATATATTCGTATTATCTATGTCATTTTTCTTTTGTTTTTTTAGGAGATCTATAAAAGACATATATTCATCTAAAGGATTATGTTGTCCGTTTGTATGAAGAAAAAAGTTGTCATTTTGGATGTCACTGACACCATTTTGATCATAGTGATTTAATATGTACCATTTTTGCTCTAGCTCCTTATTTGGGAATGATGCTGTAGAATACGCTGTTGTTGATATGAGTGTAACAATCAGAAATACTAAAAAAGGCAACGTATATAACAGTTGCCTTAATTTAGTTTTTTTTTGTATTGGGGTGCTTTTTATAATGTTGTCGTACATCCTGATTTTTCAGCAGCATCTTTAGCTTGGTAATACATGTTTGTCGCACGCTCAAGTTTTGTTGTGAGCTCGTAGCTCTGATTTGAAATACTATCGCCATAAGAGTGGCGTAGGTTTTTAACAATGCCATCTTTTTGAGCTGAACATCCCATTGTGTTGCTTAGGGCTGTTACAAATTCACCATCGCCTAAGGCTATATCTTTTTCTAGATCTGGAAGGGTATCAATGATTAGTTGAGCTGTTTGTACTTTTTTAGGGTTACACATTTCAGGAGATGAAATAGCTGATGTTAAAGCTGTAGAGCCAAGATCCCATGTTACGTTTGATGTCGCTGCTGCCCAGTGAACCTCAGGGAAAATAGCTGCGCCAATTCCACACTCTACGTATGGGTTAGGACCACTGCCTTGCTTTTTTTCAGCAAAGGCTGTTCCTAGTGGTAAAGTTATGAGTATTAAAGCAAGTAGTAATTTTTTCATGTTTGTCTCTTTTCATTTTTTGGTTGTGTTTAATTGAAGAGATTAGGCTTTAAGGTGTGTTAAGTCAACTTTTTTATAGAGTAAATAAAATACCTAATTATCTCATAAATGACTTGCTATTCAATCACATAGCAAGCTAATGTTTGTCTTGTAAGCGCATATGTGTGCTTGCCGGGGCTTTCAAACCCTGCGTTAAGCGGTTGATATCACCGTTACAGATGTCGCCTTTCGATCTCTTATGAGACCGGGAGGCGGCGATGTATGTCCAAGCCTTGCGGTTAAAGATCGTCGCGGTTGTCTTAACGCAACTTTGAAACTCCCGGTCACCAGAGTGAAAGCTCTTGGTGACTTTTTATTATTTACAAAAATAAGGAGCACTTTCTCAATGACAGATTTATCCAATATTAAAAGAGCACTTTACATTAAACTGGGGGCAAGTGGTGAATGGGAAGATTTATGTTTGAGCGATGGTACATTACGATTAGATTACAATGAAGTCCCTTATGAAATTGCAATAAAAGACAATAAGGATGAGGTCGCGAAATTATATCTTGAAAAGGGCTTTACCAAAAGCTCTGCGTCTGATCATGCAAGACAAGTTTCTGAATTTTATCATACAGGAGAAGACACACTATGGATCACATTTTCAAAAGGGTATCTATGGTGGTGTGTTAGTAATGAACCTCCTAGTTATATTGGGACAAAGCCTGAAGAGTATTCTCCTCAAGGGTCGCATATGCGAAAGACAATAGGTGGATGGAGTAACAAATCGTTAGCGGGAACGGTACTCCATATTAGTGATTTGAGTGGAAACTTAATATCAACTGGAGCCTATAGACAAACGATATGCGGTGTAAAAACTTACGATTATTTGATGCGTAAGTTACAAGATAAAGACTTACCTGAAATCAAAGCCATTAAAGAAAACCGAGAACAAATTATCGGTAATATAGAAGATTTGATAAAAATGTTGTCTTGGCAGGATTTTGAATTGCTTGTTGAAATGTTGTTTTCTAGAAGTGGATGGCAACGTATTAGTGCCCTTGGTTCTACTCAAAAGACTTTGGATTTAGAATTATTACTTCCCATGACAAATGAGCGAGCTATTGTGCAAGTTAAGTCTTCAACAAATCAGGTTCAATTAAATGAATATGTAGAACGTTTCACCTCAATGAATGCGGATAAGTATCTTTATGTTTATCATTCATCCAGTACAAAAATCGAACTTGAAAATGATAATGTGATTTTGATGGATTGTCGCTCTGTAGCAGAAAAAACCTTATCTTTAGGACTTGTCGACTGGCTTATAAATAAGGTCGGTTAGTACTTATAAAATCTTCAATAAGATCAATATCAACACTCTCAAATTTGAGGGGGTTGCATTATTTTTTTATTTAAGTTATCGATAATATATACAGCATTTTTAATGAGCCTTTGTTTTGGTTCATTACTTCATTTCTTGAAGGGTAATGCTGTTTAGAAAGTTAGAAAAAGGAAATAAATAATGACCTGGTGTCAGACGATTAACATCGTTGGACAATAGCTAGCTTTCAAATGCCATCTATTTTCCAACACAATATGAGGAGGAAGATATGATGGACATATCTAATAAAATGCAGATTGAATATCTGCCTGTAAGTGACGTGAAAGACTACAAGCGTAAGCTTCGTATTTCAACCCCTAAACAAATCGAAAAAATGATAAATCTCATTCGAGAATGTGGGATTGTTCAACCTATTGTGGTTGATAAAGACAATTGCGTTGTTCTTGGATGGCTTATTGTTGAGGCTGCTCGACAAATGGGATCCGATACAATAATCCCTACAGTAAAAGCAGAGCATTTGAGTAAAGGGCAAGTTAAACTTCTACGTGTAGCCTATGAAGGTATTGTACAAAAAGCAGAATGGGATAAACAAGCATTGAAATTTGAGCTTGAAGAGCTTGAACTTTTGATGCCGAAATTTGAGCTAGAGAATACAGGTTTTGAAACACCTGAAATTGATATTATTTTGGGTGGTAATTCACTTAAAGATGTTCCTATTCCAGTCATAGAAGACGAAGACGTTGTCACACAAGAAGGAGATGTCTGGCTCTGTGATCAACATAAAATTATATGCGGTAATTCCTTAGAAGAAGAAACCTATCAGACGTTAATGGAAGAGGATGAGCTGGCAGATATGTGTATGACTGACCCACCTTTTAATGTACCTGTTGATGGTCATGTCTGTGGGCAGGGTAAAATCAAACATGCCGAATTTGCCATGGCAAGTGGAGAAATGTCAGAAGAGGAATTTATCGCTTTTCTAGCAACCTATATCAAATGGGTTATCAAATATAGCCGTGAGGGCTCGCTTCATTATCATTTTATGGATTGGCGGCATATCTATGAGCTTATTCAAGCTGGTAGGGATCAGTACGATGAACTTAAAAATATCTGTATTTGGAATAAAAATAATGGAGGTATGGGAGCCTTATATCGCAGTAAACACGAGATGGTTGCGGTGTTTAAAAAAGGTAAGATCTCACATACCAATAATATTCAAATGGGCAAGCATGGTCGCTATAGAACGAATGTTTGGGATTATGCAGGTGTTAACAGCTTCACAAATAAGGACGATCTTAAAATGCATCCTACGGTAAAGCCTGTGGCTCTTATAGCTGATGCAATCAAAGATTGTACGAAGAGAGGTGATGTTGTTATTGATCCTTTCATGGGGTCTGGGTCAACGCTTATTGCCTGCGAGCAGACAACCCGTGTTGCTAGATGTATTGAACTTGAACCTAAGTACTGTGACGTTGCTATCACACGTTGGCAGAATGCAACAGGTAAGGATGCTATTCATGCCCGAACAGGTGAGACATACAATCAATTAAAACAAAATGGAGGAGATAATAATGAGTGATGATTTAATTAAAAAAGATGGACGTCGGTTCAATGAAGCACCAAAGGAGTATCAGTTTAAGAAAGGACAATCAGGTAACCCTAATGGGCGTCCCAAGAAGGTAAAATCAACATTTCAAGATGATATTAATATGACGTTTGGCGCAGAACAAGAAGTGACAATTAATGGCCAGACTGAGCTGAAGACGTTACGTCAGATAATCTTATATAGAATAGGTGTAGGCGCAGCTAATAATGATCCTGCAATGATAAAATTAAGTATTCCCTTTCTCAAGGTAATGGATGACGCACCTGAGTTTGAGATGTTACCAGAAGATCACGAGGTACTTGAGAGATTTGCTGAACGATTTCATGAAGATGGGAGCGCAAAAGATGAATCTTGAAGATTTTATGGATCTGTGTCGGCACGATTTTAGTAGCTTTGTTGGCTTTTCTTTTTATGAGCTATATCCGCATCAAAATTATCAACATAATTGGCATATTGATGTTATGGCTCATCATCTAACAAAAGTTGTGAACGGTGAATGTCAAAAGCTTATCATTAATGTGCCGCCTAGAATGCTGAAATCTCACTGTGCCAGCATAGCGCTTCCTGCTTGGGTTTTGGGGCGTGATCCTCGCAAGAAATTTCTGTATCTACATGCAGGCAAAAGGCTTGGCTATGAGCTTCAAGATGAGTTTCTTGCTCTTGTTAATTCTAAACGTTACAGGGCGTTATTTCCTCACATGCAAAGGCCTGAGATAGATAAAATGCGCTTCACAACACATTATGGTGGCGGACGACAATTTGTTCCTATTATGAGCAAGCTAACAGGCCTCGGCGCTGATTTTATCGTAATAGATGATCCTATCGGGACAGATGATGTACGTGATGATACGTTACGTATGAGGCTTCATAAACAATTTGATGAAAACATATTACAGCGTTTAAATGATAAGAATAATGGGGCAATTATACTTGTAATGCAGCGTCTTCATGAGAAAGATTTAACAGCTCATTTAATAGCCAAGAATGATGGTTGGGTGCATTTAGATCTTTCTGCTATTGCTCTCCAAGATGAGTCTTGGCCCATTACAGATAGAAAATTTTATCATCGAAAGAAAGGAGAAGTTTTACATGAAGCGCGAGAACCAAAAGAAGCTCTTATGCATGTGCTGAAATCAGTTAATAGTCATGCTTTTTCTTATCAATACTTACAAGGTCAATATAAACCAAGGTTTGGTGACAATGAACAAGGCTGTCTTTGGTTTTCTCCAATGAGAGATAATGAGTTTTACGACCCAAATGTGATAGAAGAAGAAAGGCTACATGGCTTTGTTCATATTGATGAGAAAGATCTTATAAAATCTCAACTGTTTGGGATAAATAAAGAGATTATCCCAAATAACATGCGTCATGGGCTTACGATAGAAGAGATTGAGCTTCACGGCAATATTTTAAGAGAGAAAATGTTTGAACGGGAACGTATGAGAGAGAGCGGATAGTTATTATTTTAGTATTGGACTTTTAAGACAAAGGAAGCGTGTATGTCTTTGTTGAAAGGAGAATATACATGCAACTTTTAAAAGAAAAATCACTTAGTGAAATAAGAGAAATTTGGGAACAAGAATGGGGTAAGAAGCCTCATAATAGAATTGGTAGAACAATGTTGATTAAAAGCATTGAGTACAAGTATCGAGAACAAGAAACTGGCGGATTGCCAAAGCATGTTCAACAAAAATTAAAACAGCATATCGCAGCATATAAACGAAACCCTCAATGCTTTGATGATGGTATTAGAGGATTAAAAATAGGAACCCGCTTAATAAAAACATGGCGCAATCAACGTTATATGGTTGAAGTAGTAAAGGATGGCTTTAAATACAATAATCAAATTTACACCAGTATTTCAGAGATAGCATATGTCATTACAGGGGCGCGTTGGAATGGATGGAGGTTTTTTGAGTTGCACAAATAGATGGTGGACTTATATTTAGAGTTATGGAGATATTTATTGATGAAAGCGGCTCCTTTGTTGGAAAAAATGCACCTGAAAACTCATGGTGTAGTGTTGTGGCTTTTGTTTGTCCTGATAAAAATGGATTTCGAGATGCTCTTTTGTGCTTAAAAGGTGAAGAAAATATTCCTTCTGAGAGAGAAATGAAAATTAATGAAATATCCTCAGAGGAGTATTTATTAGATTTTTTATACAGATTATACGCGGCTGGCGGTGTCGTTTTTTGTGTTGTAACAGATTCTAGCGCTAATAAAGAAAGAGATATTTTAAATCATAGGAATAAACAAGTAGAGCTTATAAAAGAAAATATTGATAAAATGCGCTATGAGGGAGGAAGATCTGGAGTCATATATTTAACTGAGCAAATACAGCAGATGCCCCCGCAGTTATATATACAATTATATTCTCAGGTATATTTATTAAAGGATTTAATATATAGAGGAGTTTCCTACTTCGTTCATAGGTATCCATCGATCTTAAGTAGTTTTGTTTGGGAGTTTGATCAGAAAAGTCCTGATAAAATTACAAACTATGAAGACGCTTTTCAAAAAATAGCTCCTGCTTTATTGCAAACGATGTCTATTGAGGAACCTGCTATTATACTGAAATGGTGTGATTATAGTTATATGCATGATTATATGTATTCGCTATCAGATACCCCAGATTATCTTGCTGAAATTGTGCCATCGTCATTGCAAAATCAAGGCGGTCTTGATGTTCAGAAGATAGTAAGAGGGAATATAAATTTTGTAGATTCGAAGGAGAGTGAAGGCGTGCAAGTTGCCGATCTTTTAGCATCTGTTATAAGAAAGGTATTAAGGCAAGAGTTTCAAGATAATGAAGCTATAGCAGAAGCCCTTGGGCGTCTTTTGGTTCAGAATTATAAAGAAAAGCCACCATTGTCTCTATTAGCATTTGGGAATACAAGGAAGGTATCTTCTCATGTGAAAAAAGTTGTTAATATTATGAAAGTTCATTCTAGAAAGTTTGTTTTTAGAGTGGATTAGGGCTCGACTTTCGTTCAAAAGGAAGCATGTATGGTGTTATGAAGATGATACCAAAAAGATGTGCTATATACACCAGAAAATCAACAGATGAGAGATTGGATATGGAGTTTAATACGTTGGATGCTCAACGGGACTCTTGTCTTAATTATATAGCTAGTCAAAAGTCTGAGGGATGGGTTCCTGTCTTAGAAGAATATGATGATGGTGGATATTCTGGGGGCTCCATGGACAGGCCAGCTCTTACGAGGCTGCTGGATGATATAAAAGCTAATCGTGTTGATATTGTGGTTGTTTATAAGATAGACCGCTTAACACGCTCTCTAGCGGATTTTTCAAAGCTTGTAGAAATATTTGATAAGCATGATGTGACATTCGTCAGTATTACTCAGAGCTTTAATACAACAACATCAATGGGACGATTAACTCTCAATGTGCTCTTATCCTTTGCTCAATTTGAACGTGAGGTAGCTAGTGAAAGGATTAGGGATAAAATTGCAGCGAGTAAGCGTAAAGGTATGTGGACAGGAGGAACTGTACCGCTTGGCTATGATGTGGTTGATAGAAAGTTAGTACTCAACAAAGAAGAGGCGAAGCGTGTTGCGCATATATTTAAACGTTATATAGAGGTGGGTAATTTAAGTGACCTATATCGAGAGCTAAACGAAAAGGGTATTAGGAGTAAGGGGAAGAAGGGAGAAGCAGTCTTTTGTGCGAGCTCATTACACTATTTGCTAACCAATCCAATCTATATTGGAAAGGTACGATATAAAAAAGAAGTTTATGATGGACAGCATGAAGCCATTATCTCTGGAGAGCTGTGGCAGAATGTACAAGACAAACTGACAGAAATAGCGGTTGCTAAACGTTCGCATAAAAAACATTCTCAAAAGAACTTATTACAAGGCAAGCTGTTTGATAGTGATGGTAATCGTTATGGCCCTGTCTATACAAGAAAACCAAATATGATTTATCGCTATTATCAATTAAAACAGCAAAAAGATGAGGGTAATGAAACCATTCATAGGTTATCTGCGACAGAGATAGAACCATTCGTTGAAAAGATCATACGCGTGCATTTAACCGATTTGGATAAAGTCATTACATTATTTGATTTTGATCCTGCACAGCATGTTGATCTATATAAAATGATATCAGAAAATCAGAGTTTAATTGAAACACAAGACTTGATTAATTTGTCAGTTAAAGAGATTGTTGTTTATCCGAATAAAATATTGATATGCCTTACGACGGCAAAGTTGTTTGAATATTTTGTTGAAGAGTTAGGTTTGATTTCAAATTATATTGTAAGTGAAGAGAAAGCTATCGAAACAGAATTTATGACGAGATCAACTAACAAGGGCGCGATTAAAATTGAACCAAAGCGCAATGGTGTTTCGGATAATATATTAGAAAACTTATCACCAATAGAACTACGGAATTTAGTGCGAGGAATGGTTTGGAGAGAAGATCATTTCAATGGTATGAGTTTAAAAGAAATAGCCAACAGAGATGATGTTTCAGACAACTATGTTGGGCAGATGATATTTAAGAGTTTTGCTTTATGTGGTATAGGAAATAATGATAAGCCTTATTTAATTAGGTAATGGTTGACTTTTTTTTCTAGAGAGATTATGTTTAACAAAATTAAAGAGAGGTATTTAATGAGTGTGTATCAGCAATTATTTGATGCGTTACAAAATTCTAATCTGACTTTAGTTAAGGCTATTGTGGAGAAGGACGTTGATACATGCGTAAATGCAAAGGATAGCTTTGGCATGACAGCCTTAATGTATGTTGCGGCGCTGGGTGATCAGGAGATGTGTCAATATTTGCTGGATAGAGGCGCCGAGGTTGATGCTCAAGATTCTCTGGGCTGGACAGCATTGATGCATGCAGCGTATAATAATTGTGTTGGAGTGATTCCTGTGTTTAAGAGTGTAAACGCGAATACACAGCTTAAAAATGAAGACAGGGACAATGCGTGGTCAATTGCGTATTTTTCAGGTCATAAGCGTTTTGCTGACGCTGTATCAAACAAGTCTTTTAAAAGGACTAGAACTTTAAAGCTTTAATTTCTTTACTGTTTTCTTGATTGAACTATTACTCTCTTGTTTCATCGCTTTTTCTATTAGCTGAGCTAAGTCTTTTTGGGTATTTCTATAGTCAAATTGTTGGATGACATCTTGTCTTGCTTGCTGGCCAAGAGTTGTTCTTTTTTCATGATCTCTATAAAGCTCTGTAATTGCATTTGCTAGAGAAGTTGAATCTTGCTCTGGAACGATAACGCCGTTTCTTTGATCTTTTACAAATTCTTTTAAGCCCCCTGCATCAGTCACAATACTCGGCACACAACCAGCCGCCATTTCCAACATGGATCTTGAAACTGAATCTGTAGTTTTAGATATTTTTTTATCACCAACATGAATGGCAGGAAGTATATGAAGATCTGTATCTTGAATAATGTTTATAACGTCTTCTCTTTTTACAAATCCATGGATGGTTATCTTATCTTGTAAACCATGTTGTTCAATTAGTTTTTGCAGGTTTTCTCGTTCTGCTCCATCACCGTAGATATTTAATTCACACGAGATATCGGGCGGTAGCATAGAGATAGATTCGATAAGATAATCTAGTCCTTTGACTTTTTCTAAACGCGCGATGGATGCTATTTTAATATGAGCTTTATGTTCGTTGTCAACTGGCTTGGGTTTGTATAAATCAGTGTCTATGCCTCTATAAACAACTGGTATATTACGGTTATGATTGCCAAGTTTAAGATTGAACATATCTAAAGCATTCTGAGAGTCTGCCATGATCATACTGGCTTTTTGGAATCTGTATTTTACTTCTTCAGGTGGTAAGAAGTTTGTGTCGTTATTGTGGCCCATAGCAATCCATGTTGTTTCTCCTTTTAGTATGGATGCGTAGTCAGCGATTGTTGGTCCGTTGCCAAATGTCTGTGCATATAAAACATCTATTTCTTCACTCATTGTTGAAGATACTACAAAGGCTTTTAAGAAATGTGCGCAATGTTTTTCTGCAGTTAGAAAGTCTCCAGAACGATTTTGTATATTATCTTTTAGAGTTTCTAGAGCTTTAATGAATTGAGGGTTTTTATTATTTTTTTGTATAGCCCTTAAAATAATATCAGAGCTATCCTGTTTAGTGAGCATGCTTGATAGAACGGCCTTCAGTTGATCTGGTTGTTTCTTTATGTTGTCTAATGCGCTTAAGAAATCAGAAGCATGGAATGTATTTAGATTAACTTCAGGTAAAAAAATGATTGGATCATCTACACCAAGCTCTTTGGCTCTTTGACTATGTTTTGCAGCATCAAGTTCTCCATAACTGGAATAGAGCTGTACTTCATATCCCATACTCTTTAAAGCTCTTACCTCTAGACTTGTATAAAACTCTGTTGGTTTATCTAGTGGGTGAGGGAATGTACCTGCAATAATTGCTATTTTTTTATTAAAAGCCATAAACTTGTATCCTATCATTTTTTACACAATGCTATATGTAAAAAGTTAACATTTTGAAAAGCTAAGGATGATTTATCTTTTGTTAATGAAAAAAAGCTATATTCATTTTATGAAAACAAGTGGGGATGATGATAATACGGTCTTGCTGTCTCTCGAAGATATAAAGAATATCTGGCTCGAGATAGGCACTTTTGTGCCATATCCAGACGTTTTAGAATTTTATGTTGAACAGAAATCTACACAAGAAAACTGGCCAGATGACGTGAAAGTATCTGCGATGGATATTGCTTCAAAAATTAAACGTTTTGATAAATCTACAGGTCTTCAAAAGCCGGACTATTTTGTTTTTAATCGTCAATTGATCGAAGAATATATTTCTTTTCAGGAAAAGAATAATGATGTTCTTGAAAAACTAGAAGCTGTTAGGTATTGGGGTGATATTGTCAATATGGGCGGTATTAACATTGCCCTATCTTTAGATACAGACTTTGCTATTGATGAAGATAAATCTGTGCAGGGTATTGAACGTGCCAATAAGTTTATTCGTCTTGTAACAGAGGTTATACAGTTGCGTTTAAAAGAAGTTGAGGGTGTTAATAACATTTCTTTGTACCGGGAGGGTGGCGATGAAATAGGTGGTTATCTTTTGACAAATGAGCGCTGTGATATGGAGGCATTAGAAAAAGCTGTGGAGCAGATTAATGAGGATGTAGAGTCTATTGCTAGACAGTTACAACTTAGTAATATTGTTCATAGAAAAAATCCAGATAGACCAGAGTGCATGGGAGGAGGCTTTGTATCTGCATGTGCTCGTGCAGACTTTGTTCATTTAGGGAGGTCACAAGTGCGACTTGAAAAAGAAGTTGAGAAGAAAAAGAAAGAGATGTCTCAACAACGCCTTCAAGACTCTGGCAATCAGATGATCAGAAAAATTCCTCAGGAAATGATCCAGAATATTAGTAACATATTCTATCAAATTGTAGCGGATAAACAGCTTAAGATTGATGATGCTTATGATGTACCATTGCAGATGGATAGTGAGGCACTTAAAGGGCATGTTATTCCTGGTAAGGCGCGTCATCTTTTCATTGAAGAGTTATTAAACAGACACCCTGATCATCAGCACTTAAATGCTTTTTTTGATCAGCTGCTCCAATCTTATAATCAGAATAGTCAAACGGGTGTATATAATTTAACGGACGCAGATACCGCAATTATGTTGGCGAGCAAGAACTATCAAGGTAATGGTTATTTTATTATTGCTCAACAGACCAATTTTACAGGCATTAATCAAAAATTTGGTCACGAGTTTTGCGATCGCTTTTTTGAGCAGCTATCTGGAAGAATGAAAGAGGTTCTAGATGAACTACATCAAACGGGCCAATTAAAAGGTGAGTTTGGTATGTTTAATATTGAGGTTCACAATATCGTAACAAAAAATAGTGTAGCAATCATCTTACAGGCGCCTGATCAAGAGAGCGTTATTCAGATAATAGAGATGTTAAACGAAGACGCGGCTAAGCTTATCAAAAAGCAGGAGTTGGACAAGCTAGATAATCTTAATGATCCTTCTCGAAAAGGTGTGTTTGTATCTTTTGGTGTGCAGGCTATACCACAGAGTGTATTCCATCCAGGTATAGCAAAAAAGATTAAAGCGGATACAAAAGAGCAGGCAGAGAAGAATGAAAAAGCCAATGTTGTATTTAACCCAAAGCTAGCCTTTGGTAAAGAAACAACATGTAAACAAATTGAAAAGAAAAGTAATAAATATGAACGACGAGCACGACATGGATATAGAAGGTAAGGTGTCTATACTGTATCACTCACCATGTTTAGATGGCTCTCTTTCTGCATGGGCGGCTTACCAGTACTTTCAAGATAATGCGTCTTATATTCCTGTTGGCCATGATGGCAGTGGAGACGGTTCTTTGTTATTAGAAAAAAAAGATGAAACATTATACTTTTTGGATTATGCCCCTTCGCTAGAAGGCTTACAAACTTTGTTAGATAATGGGTGTAATGTTCATATTCTAGATCATCATGTTTCAGCTTATAAATCATTGTTAGAAATAGAGCATCCTAACCTGGTTAAAATGTTTGATCTTAAAAAGTCAGGCGCAGGTTTGAGTTGGGATTATTTTTTGAAAAAAGAGCGTCCTCTTATAATTGATATTATTGAAGCCATAGATCTATCGAATGTAGACTTTTTTGAAACACCTGAGCAATTCTTTAGTGTTGCTGCATATTGCGATGCATTGCCTCTGGATAATATTCATGTGTTTGATGACATTTATAAAACAATAGAAGATTTTGAGAAAGCCGGCTCAGTACATCGCAATAAAAATTTATTGAAGATCACGGAAGATTCTCAGGGCCTTAAGATAGTTTCTTTTGGCGATAAAGTTGAAGCATCTTTCCTGAATGTAGATCTTTATCAGCACAGCAGAGAATTGGTTCCTTATATTCGAGAGAAGACAGGAATAGATATTGTTTTCATGTGGTGTGTTGATGGAGAAAATTCTGTTCGCCTTAATATCCATTCGGCGGCAAAACCAACAGCTCAAGAGATTTTAAAACTTATCAAAGAAAAAACAGGCTGTTTAGGGGGAGGGCATGAGTACTCAACGGTTGCACGGATGAATGAGACTCAATTTGATGTGCTTAAACAGTTTTTAAATTATGTAAGTTCTTGATCTCCGAACTCAAAAATGCGCTCCAGAGACAAATGCTCTATTTGGCTCTCTTTTCTTGGTCTCAGCAGTTCGACGGAATTTTTGTATGTGGAAACGACCGCTGTGTGCGGGGCTTTAGGGTGGTTTTTCTTTGTTTGGAAAATACAGAGAAGTAAATGGCTGGTTATTCTAGAAACGAACCAGAGATCGGTTTTGTTTGTCATTCATTGTTCCTTTTTGATTGTCTGAAAACAAAAAAAATGTAAAAATCCACAGCAATGAAAAAATATATTCTTATGCTTTTGATTCTATTGCTTGCATTGCCAATGTTAACGCCTTGGTTACCGCATAGCTTTACGCATGATTTCCATCATTATCAAATGGAGCATCATGTACAAAATGAAGCAGGACACAGCCACACGACGGTAAAAGGATTATCTCAAGATGAAAACCATGCGTTTCATATTGATGTTTTAACGTATTTTGATGATTACCTTCATGTTGATTTGTTAAATGCGACACAAGTTTCTTTTGATGCCCCACAAGATACGTTTCAAGATTTAGACTATGTTGTTCCGACATTCCTTGAAAATAACAAGGGGTATGTAACGGCCTTTTATAAGATTTCTGCACCGCCAGATTATCAAGATCGGCGAGTAGAAAAAACGTCCCTCTATCTATCAACACAGAGACTTCGGATTTAAAGACATTTTTTATCCGAGGCTTTTTGATGCCTCCATTTTAGTTAATAAAAAAAGCAACTTCTATAGAAATGGAGAATAAATATGTTGCAAATATTAAATGTAAAAACAACAAAAGACCGCCTGTATATGCTTATAGGTTTATCTTTAATGTTGATCGGACTATTTGGTATTCCAGAGGCTCTTGCTCATGGAATTACAACAGGTGATAAAGGGTATGTCTCTCAGATAACGGGGGTACAGCCAATACCGTTTATTTACCTTGGTGCAAAGCACATGATGACAGGATATGACCACCTGTTATTCTTATTAGGTGTTATCTTTTTCCTTTATCGTTTAAAGGATGTAACACTTTATGTGACTTTGTTTGCTGTGGGGCATGTGGTGACACTGCTTTCTGGCGTTTTAATGGAGATCAGCATTAGTGCCTATATCATTGATGCCATCATTGGTTTCTCAGTCGTCTATAAAGCACTTGATAATATGGGTGCGTTCCAAAGATGGTTCGGATTTCAACCTGATACAAAGATTGCCACATTTGGTTTCGGTCTTATTCACGGTTTTGGTTTAGCGACTAAAATCCTTGAATATGATATGTCACCTGATGGGCTTCTGGCGAATTTGATTTACTTCAACATCGGTGTTGAAATTGGTCAAATTCTGGCTTTGGTTGTGATCTTGATTGCTATTACATATTGGAGAAAAACAAACAGTTTCATGAAGCAAGCCTATAGTGCGAATGCCTTTATGATGATGTTAGGCTTCTTGCTTATGTTCTATCAAATCACAGGCTATATCGTTCAATAATTTTAAAATAAGGAGATTAAATCATGTATAACTCAAATACACCTACGAACGAAGATTTACCATCAACAGGTAAATTAATTAAATCAACTATCATCGCCGTAATTGTGGCTGGTATTTTACTTATAACTGTTGTCATGCCATCTGAATATGGTATTGATCCTACAGGTATGGGGCAAGTGCTAGGCTTGACTGAGATGGGAGATATAAAAACATCATTAGCGGAAGAAGCGGCAGCAGATGCAATTGCTCATGCTCCATCTGCTCTTGATGAAATTGAGATTGAATTGGAGGTTGAAGCTGAGGCTATTCCTTCTCAATCATCTCAAGGCGGTCATCGTCACGGCAGTGGTAGTTACCATCATCATTAAACAGGAGGAGAATAGAGATGAAAAAATTTCTAAAACCAGAAATACTTGTTCCTTTATTAATTGTTGTAGCTGTATTAGCACTCGTTGTATATAGTGGATCTGGAGGTGATATGTCACTTGGCGGACATACTCACGGTGGCAGTACCCATACACATTAATAAAAGGAAATAAAGATGATTTTTACCGCGTTTAAAGCCATTGTGGCAACATCCGTTATTGTTTTTGCTTCATGGTTAGCGGGTAAAAAACCAGAGTTGGCGGGGTTTATAACAGCCCTGCCACTTGTTTCTATTATAGCAATAGCTTTCGCTTACACTCAGCATGGAGATGTAAGTAATACAGCGCAATATGCGCGTAGTATCATTATAGCCGTACCAATATCATGGTTGTTTTTTGTACCATTCTTTTTTATAGAAAAATTCAATATGAATTTCTGGCTAAGCTGGTCAATAGGTCTTGTACTTTTAATTGCGGGATATTACATCCATCAATGGATTCTCAAATTGTTTTAAACATATAAACAAAAGTTATTCCTCGAACTCAAAAATGCGCTCCAGAGACAAATGCGATATTTGGCTCTTTTTTCTTAGTCTCTGTAGTTCGACGGAATTTTTTTATGTGGAAATGACCGCTGTGTGCGGGGCTTTGGGGCGTTTTTTATTTTTTAGGGAAGTAAAAAAATGTAAATGGCTGGGTATTCTAGAAACGAACCAGAGATGATGATTGTGATTTGGTTTTATATTTCTTTTATTAGCGGCGCATTTCGCCGCATTATTTTATTTTATTAAACCATAGAATATGTTATAGTTTAAGGGTGTTGTTAATTGCGGCGCCTTTCGCCGCAATTGTTGGCCAATAAAAACCATAGGCTGAATGAGAATATTATGACAAAAAAGAAACAACAATCAATTCATGAATTAGTGCCTTATGGGTTACTGGCGTCTCGAAAATGGCTCAAAGAACGGGGGGTGAAAAGGCATACTTTAGATAATTGGGTAAAGAGTGGACAGCTAGTTTCTATTTACCACGGGGTATATACACAGCCCCATGCGAAAATAACATGGGAAGGGATTGTTTGTTCTCTACAAAGAATGGGTATAGGGCTGTTCCCTGGTGGTATAACGGTTTTTCATTTAAATGGAGACGGACATTTTTTGGAAATGAAAAAGCAGAAGATTGTATATTTATATGGGCACTCTAAGTTACCAAATTGGGTGAATACGGTTTTAGCAGACATCAAATTTGTTCAGCGCGATGATAGGAAGATAAATTATAACTCAGGCTATGTTAATCATAAATATAAAGCAAAACACAAGATGGTTCTCAATAATGACCCATTGGATTATGGGTTTAGAACTGAAGTGCCGTGGTGGGGATCTGATGATTGGCCTTTGACAGTTTCGACTAAAGAACGAGCGTTGTTCGAAGTGCTTTTGGATGTTCCGAATAATATATCTTTTGAATATGTGGATACTCTTATGCAGGGGTTAGTAAGTCTTTCTCCCCGTCGATTAAATAAATTATTGGAAGCCTGTCAAAGTATAAAGGTTCGTCGTTTATTTCTGTGGTTCTCGGAGCGACATAATCATGTGTGGTTGAAGAAAATAGATATGGATAAATTTAGCATGCAGAATGGTGAGCTTGGCCATGGCAAAAGAATGTTAGTTAAAGGCGGAAGACTGGACTCTAAATATCTTATTACTGTTCCTGAGGAAATGAAATGATTGAAAGCACGTATTACTACAGACAAGTTGAATTGTTGTTGAAGATCTTGCCATTGGTGGCTCAGGAAGAGTGCTTTGCTTTAAAAGGAGGGACGGCAATTAATTTATTTATAAGAGATTTACCTCGTTTGTCCGTTGATATTGACTTGGTTTATTTGCCTTTGGAGAGCCGGGGTGATGCTCTTGTTAATGCAAATGAGGCTTTGAACAGAATTATAGAACGAGTAGAAAAGATTAATGCCAAAGCATTTCACACTAAGCTAGAAGATTCTTCTTTGAGAATTATAATTCAACAAAATGATGTTTCTATTAAATTAGAACTATCGCCAGTTATGAGGGGTGTTGTTTTCCCACCAGAAAACAGAGAAGTGAGAGAGAGTGTTGAAGATGAGTTTGGTTATGTGGAGATGTTGGTTACATCATTTGAAGATTTATACGCGGGAAAAATGTGCGCAGCTTTAGACCGACAACATCCTAGAGATTTATACGACATTAAAACATTGTTAGAGAATGAAGGTTTGAGTGATCGTTTAAGAAAAACATTTTTGGTTTATTTGATTAGCCACCATCGTCCTATTTCTGAAGTTCTATTTCCGAAGTTGAAAACAAATATTCGAGATAAGTATAATGCAGAATTTGAAAATATGAGTAAAGATGAGGTTAGTATTGAAGAGTTAGAAGCTACTTTTTATGGGCTTGTTCATCAAATACATGATGGTTTAAGTGATGATGAAAAAGCATTTTTGCTTTCATTTAAGGGGCGAAACCCTGATTGGTCATTGTTAGGCTTGAATGGTGTTCAAGATTTGCCAGCAGTAAAATGGAAGCTAATTAATTTGAATAAAATGTCAGATGAAAGTCATCAGCTAGCTCTTGATAGCTTGAAATCACGTCTTTTGAATGGGGGGTAGTAAATGCTTTGAAGATTCAATTTTAATTAGGGAGCTTTAGATTGCTTGAGATAATTTTGCCGAACTCAAAAATGTGCTTCAGAGACAAATGCGATATTTGGCTCTTTTTTCTTGGTCTCAGCAGTTCGACGGAATTTTTATATGTGGAAATGACCGCTGTGTGCGGGGCTTTGGGGTGGTTTTTCTTTGTTTGGAAAATACAGAGAAGTAAATGGCTGGTTATTCTAGAAACGAACCAGAGATCGGTTTTGTTTGTCATTCATTGTTCCTTTTTGATTGTCTGAAAACAAAAAAAATGTAAAAATCCACAGCAATGAAAAAATATATTCTTATGCTTTTGATTCTATTGCTTGCATTGCCAATGTTAACGCCTTGGTTACCGCATAGCTTTACGCATGATTTCCATCATTATCAAATGGAGCATCATGTACAAAATGAAGCAGGACACAGCCACACGACGGTAAAAGGATTATCTCAAGATGAAAACCATGCGTTTCATATTGATGTTTTAACGTATTTTGATGATTACCTTCATGTTGATTTGTTAAATGCGACACAAGTTTCTTTTGATGCCCCACAAGATACGTTTCAAGATTTAGACTATGTTGTTCCGACATTCCTTGAAAATAACAAGGGGTATGTAACGGCCTTTTATAAGATTTCTGCACCGCCAGATTATCAAGATCGGCGAGTAGAAAAAACGTCCCTCTATCTATCAACACAGAGACTTCGGATTTAAAGACATTTTTTATCCGAGGCTTTTTGATGCCTCCATTTTAGTTAATAAAAAAAGCAACTTCTATAGAAATGGAGAATAAATATGTTGCAAATATTAAATGTAAAAACAACAAAAGACCGCCTGTATATGCTTATAGGTTTATCTTTAATGTTGATCGGACTATTTGGTATTCCAGAGGCTCTTGCTCATGGAATTACAACAGGTGATAAAGGGTATGTCTCTCAGATAACGGGGGTACAGCCAATACCGTTTATTTACCTTGGTGCAAAGCACATGATGACAGGATATGACCACCTGTTATTCTTATTAGGTGTTATCTTTTTCCTTTATCGTTTAAAGGATGTAACACTTTATGTGACTTTGTTTGCTGTGGGGCATGTGGTGACACTGCTTTCTGGCGTTTTAATGGAGATCAGCATTAGTGCCTATATCATTGATGCCATCATTGGTTTCTCAGTCGTCTATAAAGCACTTGATAATATGGGTGCGTTCCAAAGATGGTTCGGATTTCAACCTGATACAAAGATTGCCACATTTGGTTTCGGTCTTATTCACGGTTTTGGTTTAGCGACTAAAATCCTTGAATATGATATGTCACCTGATGGGCTTCTGGCGAATTTGATTTACTTCAACATCGGTGTTGAAATTGGTCAAATTCTGGCTTTGGTTGTGATCTTGATTGCTATTACATATTGGAGAAAAACAAACAGTTTCATGAAGCAAGCCTATAGTGCGAATGCCTTTATGATGATGTTAGGCTTCTTGCTTATGTTCTATCAAATCACAGGCTATATCGTTCAATAATTTTAAAATAAGGAGATTAAATCATGTATAACTCAAATACACCTACGAACGAAGATTTACCATCAACAGGTAAATTAATTAAATCAACTATCATCGCCGTAATTGTGGCTGGTATTTTACTTATAACTGTTGTCATGCCATCTGAATATGGTATTGATCCTACAGGTATGGGGCAAGTGCTAGGCTTGACTGAGATGGGAGATATAAAAACATCATTAGCGGAAGAAGCGGCAGCAGATGCAATTGCTCATGCTCCATCTGCTCTTGATGAAATTGAGATTGAATTGGAGGTTGAAGCTGAGGCTATTCCTTCTCAATCATCTCAAGGCGGTCATCGTCACGGCAGTGGTAGTTACCATCATCATTAAACAGGAGGAGAATAGAGATGAAAAAATTTCTAAAACCAGAAATACTTGTTCCTTTATTAATTGTTGTAGCTGTATTAGCACTCGTTGTATATAGTGGATCTGGAGGTGATATGTCACTTGGCGGACATACTCACGGTGGCAGTACCCATACACATTAATAAAAGGAAATAAAGATGATTTTTACCGCGTTTAAAGCCATTGTGGCAACATCCGTTATTGTTTTTGCTTCATGGTTAGCGGGTAAAAAACCAGAGTTGGCGGGGTTTATAACAGCCCTGCCACTTGTTTCTATTATAGCAATAGCTTTCGCTTACACTCAGCATGGAGATGTAAGTAATACAGCGCAATATGCGCGTAGTATCATTATAGCCGTACCAATATCATGGTTGTTTTTTGTACCATTCTTTTTTATAGAAAAATTCAATATGAATTTCTGGCTAAGCTGGTCAATAGGTCTTGTACTTTTAATTGCGGGATATTACATCCATCAATGGATTCTCAAATTGTTTTAAACATATAAACAAAAGTTATTCCTCGAACTCAAAAATGCGCTCCAGAGACAAATGCGATATTTGGCTCTTTTTTCTTAGTCTCTGTAGTTCGACGGAATTTTTTTATGTGGAAATGACCGCTGTGTGCGGGGCTTTGGGGCGTTTTTTATTTTTTAGGGAAGTAAAAAAATGTAAATGGCTGGGGTACCTGGATTCGAACCAGGGATCACGATACCAAAAACCGATGCCTTACCGCTTGGCCATACCCCAGCATTTCAAACGTGATAAAAAATACCACTGAAACGAAGAGAAACATACACATAATAATTTAACTTTGCAAGCCCTTAATCAAATAAAAACGCTGGAAATTTGAAAATAGGGAAGGCATACTAGAAAAGTCAGTTCTGACACTTCTTAATGATTCTATTTTTGATCGAGAATATTAATGCTTTCTGTGAAGAAAAAACAAAAACTAAACCATGCCTTAGAGTTGCTTAATCTGTATATGGATAAGCGCTTGGCTTCTGGTTATGGAGCAAGTTTAACACATAAGCAAAGAAAAGATTTATTTGCTCTGTGTGATGCTTTAGATCGCAAAATTTTATCTCATTGCAAGCCAGATGATCGCTGTCATGGAACACTCGAAGAAATACGGGAAAAAGTTATTCTTGCAAATCAGATAAGCACTGAAATGTGGAATGCAAATAAAAGAGATGTATTTAAAAATGTTTTGCAAGAAACTGTTGCGACTGTTCCTGAGAAAGTACAACGTTCAAAATGGGATAAAACCTCTTTTTTTACAGGTATGTCAACAGGTGTCGCTGTTGCTTTTTGTGCGACTATTTGGCTTAACACATTACCAGTATCATCTGCTCTAGAGAGTTTTAGTGAAGAGACAGTTGCTCTTTTTGCTGAACAAGAAGTCGATCGATTATTGGGAATAACAAATAAGCCACAAGAGGGCGTTTATGTTTTTGATAGTATTACAGCCAAAGCATTGCAGGCGGAATATAATACAAAGAACATAGATTGGCAGGCTGTTAAAGCGCATAATTATGAGGATACGAAAGACTTCTTTGTTTCATTTTTTGATAAAAACTATATAGCTGATGCGGAAAAACGCGTTGATAATATCGGTGTCGACTTAGACTTACCGCTTTTCTTGCAAGCGCTTAATCAGAAGGCAATAGAGGGGTCTATTAAGGCGCAATTTGATTTGGGAATGGCTTATGTAAGAGCGTCTGAAGAAGATATATGGCGCTCTGTTGAAACAGCAGAGTTTTGGTTAAAACAGGCGGCCAATAATGAACATGCTGCTGCGCAATATAATTTAGCTGTTTTGTATCAACAAGGTTTGATTAAAGACGTGGAAATTCAAGAAATTGTACATTTATATGATAAAGCAGCTCAAAAAAATTATCCTCAAGCCTTATTCAATTTAGGTCTCGCTTATATGAATGGATACGGCGTTGAAACAGACTATAAAGAGGCGATTGATTACTTTAAACAAGCGTATGATGAGGGTGTTTATAAATCGGCTTATATCTTAGGAAAACTCTATGAAACAGGGGTTTTGAAATTTGGTGAAGCGGATAAAGAACAGGCTATTTTTTGGTATAAAAAAGCGTTTGAAAATGGTGTTGATCAAGCGGAAAAAGCACTTGATGATATACTGAAATCAAGCTCAAAAAAAGCGCCGAAAATTAAAATTAGACGCGGTTAATTCACTAAAAGTTAAAGAGTTTATTGTACAATGACCCTAGAATTAAAGAGGGTTAATTGATGTCATGATTATTCTTGCAGCACAAACATTAGGAAGTTTTTCAAAGCCTGATCCGCGTGATTTATCACGGAGGCGAGCATTTCATTTTTCACTTGGTTTTAAGGTGTCTGATACAGAGGATATGTTGGATATTGTATTATGTAGAACAGATCATAAGAAGGTAGAAAATCTTCGCCATGATTTTAAACAAGATAGAATGTATGCTTTGATGAATAACGCTTACAGTCAAGCGTCGCATTCCCAAGCACACCATATCGCAGGAGAGATTCACAAAGTTCATATATTAGGACAAGTTCATATTTCTGATAAAAAAACATATATAATGCAAGCGGTTAAAGATTTCCTAGATCTATCAAGAGGGGTTTCGTTTTTGAAAGAGCAGGCCGTTACTGTTGATGATTTGTTGCAGCAAAAACCGAAAGCAATAGAGCAGTTTTCTGACTTGGCAAGCGACTATATTAAGCATTTGAGTGTGGATGAAATGATTTGGATTATGCGTGAAACAGACCCTAATAATGCTGCACGCTATGCAAACTCTCATGTAAGTACATATCGGCATAAAGAGGGGAAAGACGTATTTCCTGATCAGGCGAAGAAGCCATGTAATGACCCAACAATACGCACTAATAGAAAAAAGGCATCTACTTTTTCTGGATGATTGAGTTATAAAAAAACGCCGTAACTAAAGATTGCGACGCTTTTTATAAATTAGAATTTATCGTGTAATTTACTTAACTTTATTCTTCTCAATGCCTTGCTTAACAGCTTTTACAGCAGCATTCGTAGCTTCAGAAACTTTCTTTGCAGTCAAACGCGCATGCTTTTCTGCTGTACCGCTTGTAAAGTAAGATTTTACAGTCTGAGCAGCGCGAATGGTTTGTGCTTTTGCAAAAGCGAGGGCAAGTTGTGTTTTCTCGTGTTTCCATGTCCATACAACACCATTTTTGATTTTAACAGCACCTGTTTGAATTAAGCTAGCAGCTGTATTAAACGCTTTTTGTACTTGTTCTTGGCGGTCACTCATTATTTTCTCCTTATATTAGAAATAGAACCAAATTTATTATAAAAAGGTTATACTAAAAACCAGCAATTATGTCAATACAAAAGGATTACATTTCAGAATAATTTGGCCCGCCACTACCTTCTGGAACTGTCCAATTAATGTTTTGTGCAGGGTCTTTGATATCGCATGTTTTACAATGAACACAATTTTGAGCGTTGATTTGAAATTTTTGAGTACCATTCTCTTCAATGACCTCGTAAACGCCAGCAGGGCAATAGCGCTGCGCGGGCTCACCATATAGCGGTAAATTCTTCTCAATTGGAATTGAGGGGTCTTTTAAACGAAGATGCGCAGGTTGGTTTTCTTCATGGTTTGTATTGGAAATAAACACAGAAGAGAGGCGATCAAATGTGATTTGCCCATCTGGTGTTGGATAAGAGATTGTTTTAGCGTCTTGGATAGAGGTAAGTTGATCGTGGTCAGCATGATTTTTAAAAGTCCAAGGTGCATGCCCTCTTAAGAGATAGGTATCCATCGCCGAATAGAAAAGACCAAAGAATAAACCTTTATGAAAGCTTGGGCGAATATTACGTACAGAATAGAGTTCTTTATAAAGCCAGCTTTCTTTGAATTTTTGAGAATAGCTTGTTGCTTCAACATCTATTGTTTCTGATGTTAAAAGCTCAAAAACAGCTTCGGCAGCGAGCATACCAGATTTCATTGCTGTGTGATTTCCTTTAATCTTTGGCACATTTAGAAAACCAGCGGTATCACCAACTAATAAACCACCAGGAAAGGTGAGTTTTGGTAAAGATTGAAATCCGCCTTCTGAAAGAGCGCGTGCGCCGTATGAAATTCTTTTTCCCCCCTCTAGATATTTTTTAATAGAAGGGTGTGTTTTATAGCGTTGCATCTCTTCAAAAGGGGATAAGTATGGGTTCTTGTAATCAAGGCCAACCACAAAACCAATTGATATTTTGTTGTCTTCCATATGGTAGAGCCATGAGCCTCCATATGTTTCGCGATCCATAGGCCATCCAACGGTATGAATGATTTTACCTTCTTCGTGAAGTTCTGGTTTGATCTCCCAAATTTCTTTAATACCTAATCCATAGGTTTGAGGGTCACAGTCTTTGCGTAAGTCAAAACGTTCAAAGAGTTGCTTTGTGAGAGAGCCGCGACATCCTTCTGCAAAAATTGTTTGGCGTGCATGAAGCTCCATTCCTGGTTGGAAAGAAGGAAGCTTTTCTCCGTCTTTACCAATACCAAAATCACCTGTTGCAACGCCTTTTACGCGACCGTCTTCATGATATAGAATTTCAGAAGCCGCAAAGCCAGGGTATATTTCAATGCCCATGGCTTCAGCTTGTTCTGCCATCCAACGACACACCATGCCCATAGAAACAATATAATTGCCATGGTTTTTCATTTGAGGAGGTGTTGGTAATGTATATGCACTTTTCTCTGTCAGGAATAAAAAGGAATCTTTTTTTGCTTCACATTTAATAGGTGCGCCTTTTTCTTTCCAATCAGGAAGTAGTTCATCTAAGGCGCGTGTTTCTAAAACAGCACCAGATAAGATATGTGCACCAATTTCAGAGCCTTTTTCTAAGACACAAATTGTCAGTTCTTGATTGTTTTGATCGGCAAGCTGCTTTAGGCGAATAGCTGTTGCAAGCCCTGAAGGCCCGCCGCCAACGATAACGACATCAAGTTCCATTGCATCGCGTTCAACAGTGTCTTGTGTGTGTGTAGTTTGTGCTTCAGTCATGGCTATACCTGCCTATCTATTATAATTGTGGTTTGTAATTTGATTCTTTTTATTTTATAAGAATAATACACCACAGAAAATAGATTGGCAAAATGTTGATTCAAAAAGAGAAACTAATAGAAACCTTACAATGGTTAGATGCAATAGGTGTTGATGAACCGATTGTGGAAGATCCTTTTGATAAAACAGTTTCACTTGAGCAACTATTACACAAATCCCAAGAAGAGCCAGCCTCAAAAAAACAAGCGCCAACTAAATCTAAGAGAACACAGTCATCGACCGCTGTTATAGAAGCAAAAAAAGCAGCGGCAGATTGCACGACATTAGATGAGTTAAGGGCTGCTTTAGAATCATTTGAAGGATGTCCTTTGAAAGCGACTGCAACGAATTTGGTATTTTCAGACGGTAATCCAGAAGCTGGTATTATGGTGATTGGAGAAGCCCCTGGTGCAGATGAAGATCGCGAAGGAATTCCTTTTTCTGGAGATATCGGACAATTTTTTGCAAAGATGCTGTCATATATAGGGTTGAAAAGTTCAGATGATTATTATCTAACGAATATTATTAACTGGCGTCCGCCAGGCAATAGAACGCCGTCAGACTCAGAATTAGAGATGTTAGAACCTTTCTTGAAACGTCACATCGAGCTTGTTAATCCAAAGATTTTGATATTTGTAGGAGGACTTGTTGCTAAAACTCTTTTGAATGAAAGTCATGGGATTACAAAATTAAGAGGGAAATGGCATGATTACAAGCAAGATGGGATGGAAGCCTCTATTCCTGCATATGCTGTATTTCATCCAGCTTATTTATTAAGACAGCCAATGCAAAAGAAAAAAGCATGGGCGGATTTACTTGATATTAAAAAGAAGGCAGCAGAGCTTAAAATTCTATGATGTTTTTTACTTCAATTTTAAAACAAGCGGTGATTGGATGTTTGGCAGTTTTCTTTTTATCTGCCTTTACAGTTATTCCACAAAAAAAACCGTTTACCGTGACGTCAACATCTATTGATTTGAATGATCGCACGGAATTAAGTGATGAGAATTTACGTCTTTACGTTGAAATATTTCAATTGCAAGAATATACACATTGGCGTGATGCAGATATTTTGATTAAAAAATTATCCGATAATCGTTTGATGCCTTATGTTTTATTTCAAAGATATTTACACCCAACTAGCTATAGATCATCTTACACAGAGTTGGAATCATGGCTAAAACATTATAGATCTTATGCGGGAGCAGGTGAGATATACCAATTGGCCGTTGCAAGAAAGCCCGCATCAGCCAAAGCCCCTTTAAAGCCCATATATGAAAGAGGCTTTGTGCCCAAGACTCCTTTTTTTGAACAAGATAAGAAGACATATAGGCGTAGTAAATCGCGCTCTGGTCAGGCTATTAAAAGAGCCGTTTTAAATGATTTAAAATGTTGTGGAGCAGCAACAAAAGCATTAGGGCGTTTAAGCACAAAAGATGCACAAAAACACTTAAATACAGTTGAAATTGATACATTAAAAGGTCATATCGCTAAGACATATTTATATTTAAATTATCCTGAAAAGGCTTATAAAACAGCTTCAGAAGCAGTTGACAGATCAGATGCAAAAGCACCCTTTGCGGCATGGGTCGCGGGGCTTGCTGCTTGGCGTTTAGAAAAGTTTGAAGAAGCTGCTAAATATTTTGAAATATCAGCTTTATCAGAATATGTTTCACCAGAAAAGACGGCAGCAAGTGCTTATTGGACTTCACGTGCTTTTTTAAGAACAAGACAGCCAGAAAAGGTTAATTACTGGCTATCACAGGCCGCAACTGAGCCGCGTACTTTTTATGGATTGGTTGCTAGAAGAGCTTTGGGCTGGCATTTTGCGGATTTGGAATGGCGCTTACCTGTATTTAAAGAAACTCATTTAACAAAAATTAAAAATGATAAATATGGGTTCAGGGCGTATCTTTTATTAAAGGTAGGTCAGCGTGTTTTAGCAGAGCAGGAATTGATGAAAATTAATCCTAAAAAAGATACAGAGATGGAAGAGGCGCTCTTGGCATTTGCGGCTTATCATAAATTACCTGCATTATTATATCGTATGTCGACATCTATTAAGGATGAAGATGATAATTATTATAACGCCGCCCTGTATCCTCAAGGGGCATGGGAAGAATATAATGACCATGCTGTTGATGAAGCTTTGATTCATGGGTTTATAAGGCAAGAATCTCGTTTTGATCCTCATGCGCGTTCTCATATTGGAGCAAGTGGCTTGATGCAAATTATGCCCTCTACAGCAGAATTTATGACAGGTGAAAAAGTGAATGGAAAAAACAGATATAAGCTTTTGCACCCTGATCGCAATGTCGATATCGGTTCGAAATATATTAAGTGGTTGTTGGGCTTAGATATTATTGAGAATAACTTATTTAAAATGGTGGTTTCTTATAATGCTGGACAAGGGAATATGGCGCGTTGGTGGAAGAATATAGACTCTGAAGATGATCCCTTGCTTTTTATTGAATCGATCCCTGTTGCAGAAACACGTCATTTTGTTGAAAAAGTCATGGCCAATTTCTGGCTGTATCGTATTTCTTTTGGACAAGATACACCGTCGTTAACACAGGTTGCAAAAGGGGAATGGCCTCTTTACAAATCATTGGACGAGTAATAAGATCAGCGTAAATAAACAGATTATTTTTTAGAAAGACATGTAATGAAAACTGTAAATGATATCCGTCATACTTTTTTAAATTTCTTTGAAGGCAAAGGGCATGAGATTGTGCGTTCAAGTTCTTTAGTACCTCACAATGATCCAACTTTGATGTTTACAAATGCAGGGATGGTTCAATTCAAGGATGTTTTTACAGGGAAAGAAAAGCGTGATTATACACGCGCTGTATCTTCACAAAAATGTGTTCGAGCGGGCGGTAAACATAATGATTTAGAGAATGTAGGGCATACAGCGCGTCATCATACATTTTTTGAAATGTTAGGTAATTTCTCTTTTGGAGATTATTTCAAAGAAGATGCTATTTCATATGCATGGGAACTTTTAACAAAAGATTTTGGGCTATCTAAAGAAAAACTTCTTGTGACGGTCTATCACACAGATAATGAAGCTTTTGATATTTGGAAAAAAGTGACAGGTTTTAGCGATGATAAAATTATCCGTATCGCTACAGATGACAATTTCTGGTCAATGGGGGACACAGGACCGTGTGGCCCATGTACAGAAGTTTTTTACGACCATGGTGATCACATTTGGGGAGGCGTTCCTGGATCTCCAGAAGAAGATGGGGATCGCTATATTGAAATTTGGAATAATGTTTTCATGCAGTTTGAAAAGCATGCTGATGGCTCGCGTACGGATTTGCCAAAACAAAGCGTTGATACGGGCATGGGCTTGGAGCGTATGTCTGCGATTATCCAAGGTGTTCACAGTAACTATGAAATTGACCTGATGCAGGCTTTGATTGATGAGAGTGCTGCTCTAACGGGCGTGAAAGCGGATGACAAGGATTTTTGGGTGTCGCATCGTGTGATTGCTGACCACTTGCGTTCATCTGCGTTTTTAATTGCGGATGGTGTTTTACCCTCTAATGAAGGGCGTGGCTATGTGTTGCGTCGTATTATGCGCCGTGCAATGCGTCATGCTCATATGTTAGGGGCGAAAGATCCGATGATGTACCGTATGTTTCCTGAGTTGCTAACGCAAATGGGAACAGACTATCCTGAGTTGGGACGCGCTAAAGAGCTTATCACAGCAACATTACAGCAAGAAGAAACACGTTTTAAAAGAACCTTGGATAAAGGGCTTTCTCTCTTAGAAGATGAAAGTAGTTCATTATCGGATGGCGATGTTTTATCTGGTGATGTCGCGTTCCGTTTATATGATACATATGGTTTTCCACTCGATTTGACACAAGATGTTTTGAAAAAACAAAATATTTCTGTTGATACAGATGGTTTTGAGACAGCTATGCAAAAGCAAAAAGAAGAAGCACGCAAAAACTGGTCAGGTTCTGGAGAGGCAGCAACAGAACAGATTTGGTATGATGTGAAAGAAAAAGTCGGAACTACAGAATTCTTAGGCTATGACAGAATATCAACAGAAGCACAAGTGAAGGCATTAATCTTTGACGGTAAAGAAGTATCTGAATTAAAAGCAGGACAAGAAGGGTTTGTGATTTTTAATCAAACACCCTGTTACGCAGAGTCTGGTGGGCAAGTTGGTGATACAGGATGTATTATTTCCGAAGAAGGATCAAAGAGCACGATTTTAGATACAAAGAAAAAAGTAGGTGGGTTATTTGTTCATCAAGTAAGAGTTGAAGAAAAGGCTTTAACAATTGGATTAAATTGTAAAATTCAAATTGATGAAAAACGCCGCAAAGCGATTAAAGCCAATCACTCAGCAACACATTTATTACATGAAGCTTTACGTCGTCATTTGGGTAAGCATGTTGCTCAAAAAGGATCTTTAGTCACAGATGAGCGTCTGCGTTTTGATATTAGTCAGCCTACCGCTCTAACCGCACAAGACATCAAGAGTGTGGAAGAAGAAGTGAATGCGCGCATTCGTGCGAATGACCCCGTTTCAACACGTCTTCAAAATTTAGATGACGCGATTGAAAGCGGTGCGTTGGCGATGTTTGGTGAAAAATATGACGAAGAAGTCCGTGTTCTTTCTATGGGCGGAACAGAAACAGCTGAAGAAGGACGTAATGCTTTTTCTGTTGAGCTGTGTGGTGGAACGCATGTGGAGCGTACAGGGGATATCGGCTTTTTCAAGATTGTGAGTGAAAGCGCTGTTGCTGCAGGTGTTCGTAGAATTGAAGCCGTTACTGGTGAAAAGGCATTGTCTTATGTTCAAGAGAAGGCAGCCCGTGTGAATGCTGTGACACAGCTTTTGAACGCACCAGAAGATCAAATTGTTGAGCGTATAGAGTCTTTGTTAAGTGAGCGTAAAAAGCATGAAAAAGAAATGAGCGATTTACGCCGTAAAATGGCTTCTGTTGGTTCGGCAGAAAATTCTGATGCAACAATGCTAAAGCAAATTGAAGATGTACAATTTTCAGGTCAAGTTTTAGAAAATATACCGGCTAAAGAACTTAAGCCGATGGTCGATGATTTGAAAACCAAATATGGATCGGCAGTTATTACGCTTATTTCGGTTAGTGAAGAAGGGAAAGCATCAATTGTCGTTGGTGTTACTCAAGACCTCGTTTCTCGTTTTAATGCTGTTGATTTAGTGAAGGCGGGAGCAGAGGCTTTAGGTGGTAAAGGCGGCGGCGGGCGCCCTGATATGGCACAAGCTGGAGGTCCTGATGGTAAGGCTGCAAATGATGCAATTGCGTCAATTGAGAAGCTCTTATCGAATTGATTAATAGGTTTTTCAATAAAAGGGGTTGCAGATATTTTTTTACGCCTGTATAAGAGCCTCATATGACCAATTGAAAATTGGCATTTTAATAAAAAATGTAGAGAAAAAAACTAACCCGTAAAGAGGAAAGAAAATGGCTGTGCAAAGAACACTTTCTATTATTAAACCAGATGCTACAAGACGCAACTTAACTGGAAAAATTAATGCAAAATTCGAAGATGCTGGTCTTCGCATTGTTGCACAAAAACGTATTCACTTAACTGAAGAACAAGCTGGACAGTTTTATGAAGTTCATAAAGAGCGTCCTTTTTATGGTGAACTTGTTTCATTCATGACTTCGGGTCCTGTTGTTGTTCAGGTTCTAGAAGGCGATAATGCTGTTTTGAAAAATCGTGAAATTATGGGGGCTACAAACCCTGCTAATGCTGAGCCAGGTACAATCCGCGCTGAATATGCTGAAAGCATTGAAGCAAACTCAGTACATGGTTCTGATAGCGATGAAAACGCAGCGATTGAAGTTTCTTTCTTCTTCAGTGGTACAGAAATCGTTGGCTAATTTATCTTAAAATTTAAAAGAAAAAAGCACCGAGATCGTCGGTGCTTTTTTTTGTTTTCAAGTTCTTTTTAATTTAGGACTCTACCCACTTTTTAATAGCAGCCTTGGCTCTGTGTAAAGCAGCAGGGAGTTGTGATATAAGACTGTCAACTGTTTCGATATCGTCTAACTTACTCGCATTTTCAATCATAAGTGAGATATGTGCAAGTTCTTCAAAACCAAAGTTGCCTGTCATGCCTTTTAAGTCGTGCGCTTTATGGTAGATGTCACCAAATTTCTGAGCGCCGAGGGCAACGTCTAATTGTTGTACGATTTCATGTGCTTTTTCAATGACATCATCAGTAAGAGAATACAAATCTTCCTGTGACAGTGTGCTCTTAAGATCATCAAGTAAGCTAGAATTGAAAATTTCTCCTTCATAATCCTCAAGTGTTTTGACTTTCTTAAAGCCATCATTTGTTGCTGTACTTTTCAATAGATAAGCCATTGTTTGGAATAAGCGCTCTGGCTGAATAGGCTTAGGGCTATAATCGTTCATGCCAGCTTCTTTACAGCGTTGTATATCTTCTTCAACGACATTCGCGGTCATGGCAATAATCGGGATATTCGCTTTTACAGGATCTTCCAATGCCCGGATATGCTGCGTGGCTTCTACGCCGTCCATAACAGGCATTTCCATGTCCATAAGAATAATATCAAAGTGTTGTTGCATCAGCGTTTCAATGGCTTCTTGACCATTTTGTGCTGTAGTTGTGGTGTGGTTTTCTTTGTTTAAAATACCAGTCGTCACACGTAAATTAATGCTGTTATCATCAACAACGAGGATAGATAAAGGTTCAATTTCGATGCCTGATTTTTGTTGTCCTGGTTCTTTAATATTATTGATATCACCTGGGTCAAGAGGGATCGTGAAGTGGAAAATACTTCCTTTCCCTTCTGTACTATTAATTTCAATAGCACCATTCATGGCTTCAACCAGTTTCTTACAGATCGTTAAGCCAAGTCCTGTGCCGCCGAAGCGACGCGTAATTGTTTTATCGGCTTGAGCAAAAGGTGAGAAGAGGTTTTCTTGTGCTTCTTGAGAAATACCAATGCCTGTATCCGTAACATCAAAATAGATCGCTATTTTGTTCTTCTCAGGCATTCTTTTTGCAATTTTTATATTAACTGTAATGGAACCTGTTTCAGTAAATTTGATCGCATTCCCAATTAAATTCAGAAGAATCTGGCGCAGGCGTGTAGGATCACCTTTCATCGCAGCAGGGATATTCTTGTCAATATTTTCAACCAACTCTAAATTCTTTTCATCAGCGCGACCTTTCATGAGTAGAATAACGCTGTGCACAAGTTTTCTAATATCAAAATCAATTGTTTCAATATCCATACGTCCACTTTCAATTTTAGAAAAATCTAAAATATCATTTAGCATCGTTAAAAGAGATTGTCCCGATTGTTCGATGGTATCAGCATATTCAACTTGTTTTTTATCAAGTGTGCTGTCTTTTAAAAGGCGGATCATCCCCATGATACCAGTCATAGGTGTTCTAATTTCATGGCTAATAACAGCAAGGAAAGCCGATTTAGCAGAGTTTGCATCATCAGCAGCGTCTTTGGCGAGCCTTAAGGCCTCCGCACGTTCGTGTTCGCGTTCTCGTAACTCTTCCATAAGTTCTTTTTCACGGCGAATAATACGAACCAATTGTGCTTGGTCGGCAGCTTCTTTTGCTTGTCTTATCTGTTGGCGTTCTTTTTCGATCCGTAATTTTTCTGCTTCCATCTCGTCTTTTTCTTTATTCTCAGCAGCAATGATATCGAAAACACATAAGAGTAAGAAAATGATATTTGCAAAGAAGCCAACCCATTGTGCATTTAAAAGATATATGACGGTTTGTTTATCAATTGTGTCTAAAGGCGTGATATTTGTTTGAAAGATATTTGTTATTGTCACAGTTAGAAATAATGTAAACCACGCGAAGAAAAGATGAGGGGATGTTATCTTGTGAATAATACTGCTTAAGAACGAAATGACAGAAAGTGACAGCAATATAATTGAAGGCGCAAAAGAAATGAGGATGGCTTCAAAAAAGTCTAAGCTTGTTGATGTTACAATAAAGAAAGCATATACAAAAAGTCCTAAGATAAGAATTTTAAAACAAAGCCTGTAAAATGAATCATTTCTATTTTCGGGAAGGAAAGCCTGTGTCGTTAAGATGGCGGCTAACAAAAATATAATATAATAAATCCCTTGTTGCGCTAATTCAGAACTGAATGAGATAATTTCCCAAAAGCCCATGCTTTGATTTAATAAAAGCAAAATAGAAATAAAGTACGGCACGAGGTACAGAAAATGACCTTGTCTTTTTGTATAATAACAAGCAAGGCTAGCCCCCGTTGCAAAAGCAAAGAAGGAAATGATTAAGATTAAAAGCGTTGTTGTATTGCTTTTGATATCATTAAAATAAGCTTGGCTGTATAATTCCAAAGGCGCTTGGAAGAAGAATCCTTGTGCCGGTTTAACGAGGACGATAAAGTTTTTACTTTCACCTGTTTCTATGTTGATTTTTAAAAAAGGCTTTTTTGCGATATTGTCTTCGGTTAATTTTTCAAGATTACCATCAGGTTTTAATTCGACAATTTGAATTTGCTCATAATGATTTTGGCTTTCAAAGAAGTTGGTTCCAAAATCAATATACCATTCTGTTGTATTGGATTGGTTTTTAAGTGTGAAATCAAACCAAAAATTAGAGCTATTATAGGCTGTATATTCAGTTCCATATGTAGAAAAGCCAATTTCTTTCCTTTTTAGGTTAGCTATAAAATTAGGTAACAATTGAGAACTGTTCCAGTCAATATAGAGATGGCTTTCTTCTAATAGATTATAATTTTCATAGCCGTTTTGAAGTATAATAGGCGTATTTTTATCAATATCATTAGTTGCATCAGCAAAACTCAGGGAGCTGCCAAGTGATATAGAAACAAGACAGATCAAACTCAATAAGAGTGGTTTTGCAAATTTAATGGAAATCATATTGTTATTTTTCAAAAAGTTTAAACGAGAAAAAGAGCCATTAAAGCGAGAATAACAACAACGATATAAACGCTAATTGTTGTTACTTTTGTAAAACGATTCCACAATTCTTGCGCTGATTTGAGTTGTTTTGGGTCAGCTTTTTCGGCTTTATGAGAACTGGCCATATCTTTTTCCTTGGGTTATGTGTATGGTTATATAAATTTATTTATAAAATATGATTGAACGATTCTAAAAAAAAGTTAATCTTGTGCAATAATACTAACAAGATCAAATAAATCGTAAAGATAAAAAGTGGTGATTACATGTTTATAAGACACTTTTTTGCATTTTTGTTACTAACGCTTTGCATATTCCTCTCTAGTGGACAGGTTTTTGCAAAAAGTGATTTGTATGTAGTGAAAGATGTGGAAGTTGATATCCAATCAGACAACGCTGTCAGCGCGCAAACACAAGCGATTCAAACAGCGCAAAAGAAAGCTATGAATATCTTGGCAAAACGTTTGTTGTCTAATGGCTCCTTAATGGATTATGTTGAGCCTGAAATATCAGAAATACAAAATATGATACAGGGGTTTCAAGTTTCTGATGAGAAAATTGCGAGTAAGCGTTATGTCGCAAAAATCACATTTAAATTTGTGCCACAACATGTAAAAGAATATTTTGATCGATTTGGTAAAAAAACGCTTCAAGAAGTTAGTAAGCCTACGTTGATTTTGCCTTTTTATCAAAAGGGAGAGCATGTTTTATTGTGGGAAGACGCTAATTTATGGATGCAAGCATGGAGAGAGAGAGAGACAAGATCATCAGTTGTGCCTCTGGTTTTACCATTAGGAGATCTTCAAGATCGTTCAGATATCCCTGATATGGCCTCTGTAACAAGCTCTCGTGATAAATTATTTGAGATGGCTGAAAGATCTGGTGCTTTTCAAGCTGTGCCAGCGATTTTTGTTGTTGATGAAGAAAATCCATTAAAAGCACGTATCTTTTTATTCGGCTATAACTCTGATCCCTCTATGCAATTATCAGAAACATTGGATATAGAAGTAGAGGCGGAGGAATCTTTGTTGAGTGAAGGCATTTCTTCTGTGGTTGATTTACTCGAAGACCGATGGAAGACAATGAGTTTAATGCGTTCTGACTTTAGTAACCAAATTAGAGCATATGTAACATTTCAAAAGCTTTCAGAATGGGTGAAATTAAAAAAATCACTTGAGAATGTATCTGTGATTAAAGAGTTACAAGTTGACGGATTAAAACAAGGTATAGCTGAGGTTAGTATTCGTTTTAAAGGATCTCTTGATGGCGTAAGGTTTGCGTTGAATGAGCAAGGATTATCTTTAGCCGTGACAGATAAGGGTGACTACTATATTCGACAAAAATAAAAAGGTTCTTCTAATCATGCCACGTAACTCAAAAGAACTTGCCTTAGATATTTATACAAAAATAGAAGGCTATGTATCGGCCCAAATATTGATCTGTATATTTTTAGGTATTTTTTATGCACTCAGTTTTGCTATTATCGGTGTTCCTAAAGCGATAATTATTGGGTTCTTTTTAGGGTTTTTAAACATAGTCCCTTATTTAGGGCTGGTCGTTGGATCGCTTCTTTCTCTTGTATGGGGCGTTTTCTATTTCTCGGGTTGGGAAGCTTTGATGTTTTTCGGTATTTTTGTCGTTGGACAGATCATTGAAAATTATTATTTAACACCTAAGCTGGTTTCTAAAAGAACAGGATTACACCCTTTGGCTGTGTTCTTGTCAATTGTTTTAGGAGGCGCTTTACTTGGTGTGTTGGGTATGGTGTTGGCTGTTCCTGTCGCAATTGTTGCTGTTGCCTTATTAAGATATTATAAAATAAAAAAATCTCAGAAAAGCGTATGACAAAAAAAGAACAATACATAATCGATTTTCCTTTGGAAGCCTCTTATAGAGAGGCGGACTTTGTAGTATCTGAAAGTAATTTAGAAAGTTATAATTTTTTAAGAGATCCTAATCTTTGGAATAATTGCTGTTTGGTGTTAACAGGCGAAGAAGGTGCAGGGAAAACACATTTATCACATATTTGGTCGGAATGGTTTTCTGCTCAAAAACTATCCCCTCTAGACTTGACCCTTGATGAAACAAAAACATATTTTATCGTTGAAAATTTAGATCTATGGATTGAAGATCGTGAGAGAGAAGAGTTTCTTTTTCATTTATATAATCACTGTTTTTTAGAACAAAAAAAATTATTGATTACATCGAGTATTGCCCTAACTGATTTTTCGTTCTCTATTCCGGATTTAAGATCTCGTTTAATGGGGGCGGCGACTTCTACTATTAAATCACCAGACGATTATTTACTTTTAACAGTCTTTTTTAAATTATGTTCCGATTATCAGTTAAGTGTTGATGAGGCTGTTGCACATTATATCTTAATGAGAGCAGAGCGTTCTTTGTCTTATTTAAAAACAGTCGTTGGCTTGTTAAATAAAAAAGCGTTATCAGAGAAGCGAAAAGTCACAATCCCTTTAGCTAAAGAGGTTTTGGAAAAAGATCTCCAGAATAAAATGTCTGAAAATGAGTCTTAGATCTTTCTAAGAAATGCCAGTCATCTTCATCATATAAAAGATGTGTTAAACTACATGGTGGATAGCTTAAGGCAATTTGCGTGTTGCCATTTGAGAGATCAAAACTGAGTTGATGAATGGCTGGATTGTGATTGACCACAAGAAGTGTATCTATCTCTTTATTTATGTTTTTGATATGTTTTAAGAGGGTATCGGAGGAGCTATTATATATTTCTCTTTTTTTTATAACGGGAATATGTGTTTCTAATCCTTCGATAATGAGTTCGGTTGTTTGTGATGTTCTAGCTGCATCTGAAGAGAGGATTAAATCAGGTGTGATAGAGGATTTTTTTAACAAGCGCCCGAGCGATAGGGCTTGTTTTTCGCCAAACGAGGTTAAAAGACGATCGTGATCACTTTGAGGATGGTGTGCGGATGCGGTTGTGGCATGTCTTAATAAAAGCAGATTTTTCATGAGGGATATTAGTCTAAGGCAATAATTTCAATTTTTCCTTTTTTACCGAGTGCTAGCCCTATAATGCCTTCTTTTAAAGCGAGTGCATCACGGCCAAAAATGTCGTAGCGCCAGCCTTTCATACAGCGTACATCTGGTTTTTTCGCATAAGCAACTTCTGATAAGTCACCCGATGTTGCAATTAGTCTACTTGCGACATCGAATTCTTCAGCTTTTAATTTTAAAAGGACTTTTAAAAGCTCAACGGTCGGGTTGATATAAGAAGGATATGTTTTTTTCTTGGTCTTTTTGGGGCGCTCTTCTTTTGGGAGATCCATTCCAGCCTTGATTTGTTCTAGTAACTTTGTTGAAGACTCACTTTTTTCAAAGCCTTGATTAACACCTCTGATTTTAAGTAGAGCTTCCATTGTCTGCGGTGTTGTAACAACAATTTCTAAAACAGTGTCATCTCTCATGATACGGCTTTTGGGGAGGTTTTTATCTTGGGCACGTTGTTCACGCCATGCGCATACTTCGCGCAAAACAGCTAGATGCTTTGGTTTGTCCAAACGTGTTTTCATTTTTTTCCAAGCATTATAAGGCTCATTAGAGTAACGTTCTGGATCGGTTAAGTCTTCCATTTCTTGTTTGATCCAATTTGTGCGGCCTTTTTTATCAAGCTCTTCTAAAAGCATTGGATAGATATCATAGAGATAGATCACATCATCGAGCGCATAAGAGATTTGTTTTTCAGAAAGGGGGCGCAAAGACCAATCAGTAAAGCGCTGATTTTTGTCAATTTCTTCATCCATATAATGACGAACAAGGCCTTTATAGCTAACCGCTTCTCCTAAGCCACAAACCATCGCGGCGATTTGTGTGTCAAAGACCTCTGTAGGCATTTGACCTGTTTCTTTTAAGAAAATCTCTAAGTCTTGGTTGCAACCATGCATAACGATTGTAATTTTAGGATCTTTTAAAAGTTCGTAAAAGCTAGAAAGATCTATCCCTTCTGCCAACGGATCAATTGCAGCAACAACATCGTTTGCGGCGGCGACTTGAATTAGACATAGAAGTGGAAAGTAGGTTTTCTCACGTAAAAATTCTGTGTCAATTGCTAAATAATCTGATTTTTTCAGTTTTTTGCAAAATTTTTCTAGTTCTGCGGTGTTTTCAATAAGTTTCATTTGCTTTTTTGGCTTAAATTGGTAAAACAATGGCTATAGATTTAAATTAAATAGACCCATTTAGCAACAACTAAGAGTATAAACGGAAAGTTTGGATATGCATAGCTATAGAACACATTATTGTCATGAACTAACAAAAGCACAAGTGGGGGATACAGTACGCCTTTCAGGATGGATCCACAGAAAACGTGACCATGGTGGATTATTATTCGTCGATTTGCGTGATATGTATGGATTTACGCAATGTGTGATTAACCAAGACTCTGGTTTATTTGATTCTGTTGAAGCACTTCGTTTGGAAACATCGATTACGGTGACAGGAAAGGTAATTGCAAGAACAGCTGAAACAGTTAATGATAAATTGCCAACAGGTGAAATCGAAGTGAGTATTGATGAGATTGAAGTTCACTCTGAATCAGAAATTTTGCCCTTACAGGTTAATAGCGATGAAGATTACGGAGAAGAAACACGACTAAAATATCGTTTCCTTGATTTGCGCCGTGAAAAAGTACGTAACAATATCCTTCTTCGTTCTGATGTGATTGCATCACTTCGTCGTCGTATGATCGATCAAGGGTTTAAAGAATTTCAAACACCTATTTTAACAGCAAGCTCGCCTGAAGGTGCACGTGACTTTATTGTTCCATCTCGTTTGCATCCAGGTAAGTTTTATGCGCTCCCACAAGCACCACAGCAATTTAAACAACTTTTGATGATGTCTGGTTTTGATAAATACTTTCAAGTTGCACCTTGTTTTCGTGATGAAGATGCACGTGCAGATCGCTCACCAGGTGAATTTTATCAATTAGACTTTGAAATGTCTTATGTGACACAAGATGATGTTTTCAATGCTATTGAGCCTGTTTTAGCAGGCGTTTTTGAAGAATTCGCAGATTATAATGGATTGGATCGTGAGATTACGAAGCCACCATTCGTACGTATTCCATACAAAGAATCAATGTTGAAATACGGTAATGATAAACCAGATCTTCGTAACCCAATTGAGATTTGTGATGTCAGTCATGTCTTTGCTCGTGATGATGTAGAATTTAAGGCTTTTAAAGGTGTTTTAGATAAGGGTGGCGTTGTTCGTGCTATTCCAGCCCCCCAAGTTTCTGATAAGCCTAGGAGCTTCTTTGATAAGCTCAATGACTGGGCTAGAGGCGAGGGTGCTGTTGGTCTTGGTTATATTGTTTTTGCAGATGGTGAAGCAAAAGGCCCTATTGCGAAATTCTTACCTGAGGCTGCTTTAGCTGAACTAAAAGAAACTGCAGGAATCAACGAAGGTGACGCCGTATTCTTTGCTTGTGATATGGAGGGTGATGCAGCCAAGCTTGCTGGTAAAGCCCGTACAAAGATTGGTGAAGAATTAGAACTTATCGAACAGGGGGTCTTTAAATTCTGTTGGATTGTTGATTTCCCAATGTATGAGCTTAACGAAGATACAGGCGAAATTGATTTCTCTCATAACCCATTTTCAATGCCACAAGGTGGTATGGAAGCGTTACAAACAAAGGATCCTCTGGAGATCAATGCATGGCAATATGATATTGTTTGTAATGGATTTGAGTTGTCATCAGGTGCTATTCGTAACCACAAACCTGAAATCATGGTGAAAGCTTTTGAAATTGCGGGCTATGATAAGTCTGTTTTAGAAGAAAAATTTGGGGGTATGTTGAAGGCGATGCAATATGGAGCTCCTCCGCATGGTGGTTCTGCGCCGGGTATTGACCGTATTGTGATGTTGATTGCTGATGAACCGAATATTCGCGAAGTAACAGCTTTCCCAATGAATCAACAAGCTCAAGACTTGTTAATGCAGGCTCCTAATGATGTACGTCCTGAGCAGTTACGCGATGTTCATATTAAGGTGAACTTGCCAAAAACTGTTAAAGACAGCAAAGACGCAGCCTAAAACATTCTTTATAAATTAGATTAATAAAAAGCCTCACTTGCTTGTTTAAGTGAGGCTTTTTTGACATTTAGGAGGGTGTTTCTATTTCCCTAGAAAAGCGGGGATGGCTTTCTTGCTTTTTTGGCGGGTGAGGAGGGTATTAGCCATCGTTAGTAACTCGTCTGATTTATTCTCTTTAATATATGGGAGAGCCGTGATTAAAACATTTCTTTTAATAAGCTCACCATTACAAATAATACGGAGCTCGCTGACAAGTTTATGAATTCTTGAGGCGAGCTTATATCCTTCTTTTAAAGATGTGTTTGTAAGTGCAAGAGCGAATTTATCTTTATGGAGGCGACATAAAATATCATTATCACGTTTTTGAGTGTTTAAAAGATCCGCTAACAGTTTAATAAAGCTATCACCAGCAAAACGCCCATGTAAGATATTCATTCGTTTTAAATCATCAATATCAAAAACCAATAAAAGGCCACCATTTGTATCTGTATTCATTTCTTCGGAAAGGGCCTTCATGAAACCATTTTTGTTGTATAGACCTGTTAATTGGTCGTGATCTCCAAAAAATTGATCTGTTTTATCGTTTGGAAAGAAAGCAACTTGTGTTGAAAATGTATCTGTCTGCTGTGTATAATTTTGTTCGTACATGTAATTCACCCATTTATTTTTATTGGTTATTTTTTTATCTCTGTTTTAATGGTTACAAAAGCTATGCCAAAATATTTATTGTTTATTTATATGTGGTTAGCATTTTTTATCTGTATGAAAGCAGGCGGAATAAAATGCTGTTGGGCAAAAAATACCGAGAAAAAAATTTCAATAGCGCTATATTAGAAAAAAACGCTACAAAAAATTAACCGAATAACGCTACAATGAAACCTATGATAGTACGTATTATATTCCTCTTTATGCTTTGTGTTTTAATCAATGTGCCAGCTTATGCGACTTTGAATTTAAAATCGCACCGAGCAACATATGAATTTGATTTAACGCATGTAGAGCAAAAAAGCCAAATCGCAGATGTGCGTGGTGAAATGGTTTTTGAATGGATTGATGATTGTGATGGGTGGTCAAATGTTCAAGATTATAGCATGACGTATTTTTATAAAGAGGGACAGCCTGTTTACACCAAAAGTGATCTTACAACATGGGAAGCAAAAGATCAGAGCCTCTATCGCTTCTTTGTGAATAGAAGTACAAATGGTCATGTAACTCAGATGATTAGAGGTAAGGCTTATAAAGACGATAAAGGGATGACGCATTTTGACTATGATAATCCCAAAAAAATAGAGTTTGATAAACGAGCAAATATTTTATTTCCCTCAAAACATACATTTGAATTGTTAGATCGTATTGATAAGGGGGACAAAGTATTTTTGGCAGATTTCTTTGACGGGGGCGATGTTGATGGTCCCGTGACATTAAATGCTGTTTATTTAGGACAAGAAAATGCTCCAAACTTTGAAAATTCAGAAATAGATAAAGACCTTGTAAAGGCACAAGGAAAACATTTTCGTTTTTCGTTTTTTCCGATTAAAGAAACAGCTGACGCAATCACACCCGATTACGAAATGGATCTGCTTTTACACGAGAATGGGGTCGTTAGTAAAATGAAAATGGATTATAACGAGTTCACACTTAAGGCAAAATTAATTGCTTTAAAATCTTTAAGTGACACAGACATGGTATGTGAATAATTATTGTTTAGCAGGAGACGCCGCAGAGCAATAAGGAGCACGTTTTTCCATGACAACAGGATCAACTGAATTATCACGTCTAACACAATAATCAACAGAACCAGTACTCATATTAACGCGCCATACAAATTGTCCACTATCGCCTGAAATTGTATAATATCCGCCACCTCTTGATTGGCTTGATACAGGAGAAATACTTGCAAACACGATAGCCGCAGCCAAAATAATTGCAGAAAATAAAATAGCTTTAGGATATGTCATTATGACCGTCTTTCTGTAGATGATTAATTCTTAATCTACAGAGTAAAAAAAGGTGCGCATAAAAGCAAGTGGGAAATCAAGATTGTTGTAATCCTCTTGATGCTTTTAAATTCCATGGGTCCGCTTTTTGAAGAATGCGCGTTTTTTTATCATTGTGAGCTTGATAAAAACATTCATTTGTGACGTCATAGGCGGTTAGCCAGCCTGTATAGATCGTATCAATACAGGTGATGTTACCACGTTTCATTGGACGTCCTGTTGCCATGGATGAGTGGCCACATATAATTGATGTTTTTGAATTAAAAGATAAAAAAGAATCTTTTAAAAAACAGTATCTGAGAGTGTTTCTATCTTGTTTATGGGCAGGGCGCGTTATATCCCAGCTAGCATGTGTGAAAATATAAGTGTCTTGAATATAAAAGGGGAGGCATTTTTCTCTAAGAAAACTTAAATGAGTTGAAGGAATTGAGCGTGCGAAGCTATGGCTGCTTTCTGAATCATAAGATAAAAGTGTTTTGTTACCACCAATCTCAACCCAAAGACGCGCATAGCGTCGATCTCCCTCAACTGTTTTAAGCATGATTTCTTCATGATTTCCAAGAATAAAATGGCATTTATAGTGTTGATCTAATTCAAGCAGATATTCTATGACGCCATATGAGTCGGGGCCTCTATCAACATAATCTCCTAAAAAGATAAGGTGATCATCTTCTTGTAGATCAAGAAAATTTATAAGATTTTTTAACGCATCCAAATCACCGTGGATGTCCCCAATTGCAAATAGCCTTTTTCCCATAAAGTTATAAAAGCAATTTTAAAAAGAGAGTGCAACAAAAAAAAGCCTCCATAGCAGGAGGCTTTTTTATAATCTTTAATAAAAAAAAGGCTTAGCTTTTTTTGCTGCTACCGATGTTACCAAAACGAGCGCCAAACTTAGCTGCACGGCCACCTTCCATCATTTTAGTCGCGCCACCTGTCCATGCAGGGTGCGAAGAGGGATCAATATCAAGGCGTAATGTATCGCCTTCAGAGCCATATGTGCTTTTTGTTTCGAATGTTGAACCATCTGTCATTTGAACAGTGATTGTATGGTAATCTGGGTGAATGTCTTTTTTCATGATATTCCGTCCTTATAAAATCTTTTTTCGAGGCGTCATGCGCCCTATACAAATATCGTATGTGAGAGTGTTTTTAATAGGTTGTTCTTTAAATTGCAAGTATTTATTTTATATATTGTAAGAGAATTACTTATTTTTTGAAGTTTTTCCTAATTTACTATGATATAAGTGCCCTCATGACCATTATTACACCCTCTAAAACGAATAAAGCGGACATTAGTTTTCTAAAGTTTTTAAAGCCGTATTTGCGCCCCTATAAGTGGCAAATAGCTATTGCTTCTATCGCTTTGATTGTTGCTGCTTCTACGGTTTTATTTATGGGGAGAGGGTTACAATTTTTGATTGATGAAGGCTTTGGGCAGTCTGATTTATCTTTATTAGATTCTGGTCTTTATTATTTGTTTGTTATTGTTTCTATTTTAGCCGTTTCAAGTTTTACACGTTATTTCTTTGTGTCATGGGTTGGAGAGCGTGTGATTGCTGATATTCGTAAAGATGTATTCACGAATTTAATACGTCTTTCTCCTGAATTTTATCAAGGAAATAAAACAGGTGAAATTTTATCTCATATTACAGTTGATACAACAGTTTTACAGTCAGTGGTTGGTAGCTCTTTATCACTCGCGTTACGTAATCTTTTGATGATGATAGGGGGCGTTATTATGCTGTTGATTACAAGCCCTAAATTAACAGGTTTTATCTTATTAGTGATACCCGTTATTATTGTGCCAATTATTTTCTGGGGTAGAAAAGTGCGTGCAAAATCAAAAACAGCGCAAGATGCTGTTGCAAATGTGGGAAGCGATATTGATGAGTCTTTACACGGTGTCACAACAATCCAATCCTATGTTCAAGAAGAACAAACAATTAGAAGCTTTAACATTTCCGTCGAGAAAGCCTATAAAAAAGCAAAAGGGTATATTTTAAACAGAGCCATTTTATCAGCACTGGTCATTTTTATTGTTTTTAGTGCGATCGGAATTATTTTGTGGCTTGGTGGGCGAGATGTGATTGCTGGAACTATGAGTGCAGGTGCTTTATCAGCCTTTGTTTTTTACGCAGCTATAGTTGCCGGAGCAATGGGAGTTCTAAGTGAGGTTATTGGTAATCTACAAAGAGCGGCGGGTGCTACTGAACGTCTTATTTATTATAAATCAGTTCAAAGCTCGATTATTGAATCGTTAGAGCCTATGGATATTGGCTATCCAATTCAGGGTGCCTTGACGTTTGATAGAGTTACTTTCTCTTATCCAGAGCAAGACGCTAAAATATTAGAAGGATTTAATCTATCAATTAAAGCGGGTGAAACAGTTGCAATTGTTGGACGAAGCGGGGCAGGGAAATCAACATTATTTAACTTAATTATGCGGTTCTTTGATCCTCAAGAAGGACAAATATTAATAGATGATATTGATTTAAAAGACGCATCACTTGCTCAATTACGTCATGCGATTGGAATTGTGCCTCAAGACCCTTTCATTTTTTCTGGCTCTGTGAAGAAGAATTTATTGCTAGCTCAAGAAGATGCTTCTAACGAACGTTTGATAGATGCTTTGAAACAAGCATATGCTTATGATTTTGTAAAAGACTTACCGCAAGGGCTTGATACACCTTTAGGTGAGCGTGGAAAACGTTTATCAGGGGGACAAAAACAACGTTTGGCGATAGCTCGTACGCTGTTAGAAAACCCTGCAATTCTTCTTCTTGATGAGGCCACTTCATCTCTTGACTCAGAAAGTGAAGAATATGTGAAGGAAGCTTTGGAAAAAGTCATGGAAGGACGTACAACGCTTGTAATTGCCCATCGTTTATCGACGATTATGCATGTTGACCGCATCGTTGTTTTAGATCATGGAAAAATAGTCCAAATGGGCACGCATCAAGAGCTTATTAAACAAAAAGGCCTCTACGCAGAATTAGCTCAAAGGCAGTTTTCTTGATGTGATAATATGATCTGAGCCAATAATATGAGAGAGGCTATCAAGAGCACGTTCATGGTTGTCTTGCCCATGCAGTGAGTGACATGCATCTTCTACAACAAAACATTCAATACCTTCGTCAAAGAGATCCATAGCCGTTTTTATAATACAAACATCAGTGTAAACACCAGTAAGATACACAGATGTAATGGAGTGATTTTGAACCCATTTTTTTAATTCATCTGTCAAGACAGTGTAGCCCGTGTGACGAGAAATAGAACCATTAAGAGGATAAAGATCACTTAAGATTTCTTGTTCATCTTTTGATTGAAAACATGTCCATTGTAGTTGTTTTTCAAATAAAGAATTTTTTTCATTTATAAATTGAGTATAGAAAACACATCCTTTAAAAGCGGATGAGATCTCTTTTAGGATGGGAATAATTTGCAAGGTTTGTGGAGAACGAAACCCTTCTTGCATATCAATGACTAAGAGGAGATCAGTCATATACAACTTAATCAACTAATTGTGTGATAAGCTTTTGTATTCTTGAATTACCAGCTACGATCTCATTTTTTTCAACATATTGATCGCGTCCTTCGAAGTCGGTAACAATACCACCAGACTCTTTTACGATTAACAGTCCAGCTGCGATATCCCAATATTTAATACCACGCTCTACATAGCAATCAAAGCGGCCAGCTGCTACATAACAAAGATCAAGAGCAGCCGAGCCCATAGAGCGAATAGCGCCAACTTGAGAAGAGAGTTTATCAACATTGCTGACAACTGTTGAGCGGTCTTCACCATGCATGATACAAGGTGCGCCTGTACTAATGACACATTCAGATAGTTTTGTACGACCAGAGACACGCAGGCGGTTTGTTGTTAAGAAAGCACCTGCATTTTTTTCAGCAGTAAAAATTTCATCTTTAACAGGATCATAGATAACACCTGCGATGATTTCTTTGCCTTTATGTGTTGTTTCTTCTAAAGCAATTGAAATTGACCAGTGTGGTAATCCATGGAGGAAATTCATGGTGCCATCAAGAGGGTCAATAATCCAGCGATGTGTTTCATCCGCGCCTTCAATAATGCCATGTTCTTCTGTTAGAAAGCCAAAGTCAGGACGTGCTTTTTGAAGTTCTTCTATCAATGTTTTTTCGGCTCTGATATCTGCTTTTGAAACGAAGTCCCCAGGACCTTTTGCAGAAACTTGGAGTTTTTCAACTTCTCCAAAGTCACGGAGGAGAGAACGAGAAGCTGCGCGTGCCGCTCTTACCATGACAGTAATTGTTGCAGAAAATTGTGTATCAAAACGAGAAACATGCATAATTATTAAAGATCCTTTTTTATAATACTTATAAGCGTTGGGTGTGTTTTAACCTATTAACCAAGAACTTCAAGTGCTAATTTATGAATTACGGGGTTTGCAGCTAATATTTGGCCTTTTTCGAAATGTTGATTGCCACCTTCTAGGTCTGTAACCATACCGCCAGCCTCTTTAACAACAAGTTCTCCAGCGGCCATATCCCAATATTTAATTTTACGATCAAGGTGACATAGGTCAAAACGACCAGAGGCAATATAGCAAAGATCAAGTGTTGCAGAACCATATGCACGTACGCGTCCGACTTGTTTAGCAAGTTTTTCGTAGCGTATAGCGCTTTCACTCCCAACAGCATTTCCTTTTGTTGGCATGCTTGTTCCTAAGACAGAGTCGATTAATTTTGTTTGGTCAGAAACAGTAATAGGGTGACCATTTAAGCAGGCTCCATTTCCTTTTTCAGCGACAAACAGCTCAGCTTTTAAGGGGTCGTAAATGACACTAGCAACAACTTCTGTTGTACCATTCTCAAGTTTTTGTTCAAGGGCAACAGAAATTCCCCAATGTGGCAGACCGCTTAAAAAATTCGCTGTGCCATCAAGCGGGTCAATGATCCAACGAAACTCTTGATTTGTTCCTGTTATTTCACCAGCTTCTTCATTTAAAAAACCATAGTCTGGAAATGCTTTTAACAGCATGCGTACCAGCACTTTTTCAGAGTTTAGATCAGCACGAGAAACATAATCGCCTGGAGCTTTTTCTGAGATTTGTAGGTGTTTAATTTTTTTAAAATCTTGCAACAAAGATGTTCCTGCAACTTCAACGGCATTGATCATAGCCATGATGCGTTGTGAAAATTGAGGATCTTGTTGAAATTTTACAGCGATTTGTGTGGACATTGTTTTTCTCCCTATTTTTATTGTTATTATTTTTAGTCTTTTGCCTTTTCAACATATGTAGAGTCTGCTGTGCGGACAACAACACGTGTTCCTGTATCAATATGAGGAGGCACCATAATTCGTACGCCGTTTTCTAATATAGCTGGTTTGTACGAAGAAGATGCTGTTTGTCCTTTGACAACAGGTTCAGCCTCTTCGATTGTAAGCGTTACAGTATCAGGTAGAGCAACAGAGAGAGGTTTTCCTTCGTAAGACTCAAGTGTAACGATCATATTATCTTGTAAATAGACAGCTTGATCGCCAATTTGTTCTGGTGACAAAAGAATTTGTTCATATGTGTTTTGATCCATAAAAACAAAGTTTTCACCGTCGTTATAAAGATATTGGTAATCCACTTGATCAAGACGCGCTTTGATAATAGTGTCTTCTGTTCTAAAGCGAACAATATCTTTACTTCCTGATTGAATATCTTTCATTTCAATTGTAATGAAAGCACCGCCTTTACCAGGTTTTGTGATTTGTGTTTTTGCTACTTGCCATAGACGGTTATTATGATCCAAAATATTGCCGACTTTTGCATCGATCGCGTTCATTTTCATTAGAAGGAATCTCCCACGTTAGTTATATTCTAGGAGCATTTATATCAGAATCGTCTAATGAAAGGTAGTCAAAAAAGCGCAAGCAAGCGATTAAGATCCGTTGCATCTTTCTGCCAAAAAATAGGGGCGGGCAGAATAAGATCAACCTCTTTTTCAATCAGTGTTTCAACATGGTCAAGGCTGTTTGCTCCCCATGCAACGCACGGTAAAATGACTTGGCGCATCCACCAATCCATAGCGTCAGTTTCACTTGCGGCAAAAGCCACATAATCTGCGCCCACTTCACCCCATTCAAGTGCATCATCAACAGAACCTGTTGGTCCAACACCAACAGACATAGTTTTGTGTGTTTTTTTAATATTTTTAAGGGTCGCTGGCTCAATAGAAAAACAATGCCATCCCTCTATGTGGGGGTGTAACTCGCTTGTTCCTTCATTTGGATAAGGCAACATATAAGATGTTTTATCAGCAAGCCCAAGTTTAACGGCAAAATGATCAACAAGAGCAGGGTTGTGACAGAGGAGAGCACTTACTTTGCCCGTTTCAAGTGTATGAGCCACACGTTCTATTAAGGCATCGTTTTGTTCGATACCAAAAGGGGTTTGTAAGTAAAGCTCGCTTTTATTAGACATTTTTTCCTTGATAAATTTTCATGAGGTTGCCAAGAAGCTCTAAGCCGTCTTCACGCGATCTTTGGAAAGCGTTACGTCCAATGATAGAACCATTGCCACCCCCTTGCATAATAGCGCGGGCATCATCATAAACACTTTGGTCGCCTTTTGTGCCACCACCAGAAAACACAACCATGCGACGTCCATTGAAGCATGATTTTACAATATGGCGCACACGATCTGCTTGTGTTGCGACAGGAATTTTTTCAGCTTCATAGACTTTTTTAGCTTCAGGCAGTTCTAAATGATCTGTTGGGAGTTTGACTTTTACAATATGAGCCCCTAGTTGACAGGCCATATGCGCACCGTAAGCGATGATATCAACAGCGGTTTCACCTTGGCTTGTTAAAAAGCCACCACGTGTATATGACCAAATCACTGTTGCAATACCATAGGCTTTTGCTTCAAGAGATAATTCACGAATTTCTTCGAATTGGTCATAGCTAGCCTCAGAGCCAGGATAAATAGTGAAACCAATAGCACTACAGCCTAAACGAACAGCATCTTCAATTGAGGCGTTCACAGATTGATTAGGTGCGTCTTTATCAGGAAATAGAGAGTTTCCAGAGTTCATTTTCAAAATTGTAGGGACTTGTCCTAAGAAAGTGTCTATACCTGATTCTAAAGCGCCTAGAGGAGCCGCATAGGCATTGCAACCAGAGTCAATCGCTAATTTATAATGATAGTGAGGATCATAAGCATCTTCATTCATTGCAAAAGAACGTGCTGCACCGTGCTCAAACCCTTGATCAACAGGAAGAATAACCATCTTGCCAGTTCCAGCTAATTTTCCTGTACATAAAATACGCGCAAGATTTTGTTTTGTTGCTGGTGTATCGGCTTCATAGTTTTTAAGAATTTTTTTAACGGTTTGAGTAACACGCATATTAAATCTCCTGTTCTGAGTGGGTTTCAAACGATGTGGCGAGTGCCTTTTTCGCTATATCATAGCTGTACCCTGCTCGGGCTAAAGAGGCAAGGTCTTTTTCATTACTTCGTTCATTTTTTCGTGTCCTATAGACACCAAGGCGACGTCTTTTTATATAGCGTATAGCAGAGGCTAATTCATTATTTATTTCAAAATCTTCCTCTATGAGGTTTTGTAAAATAGAATGTGTTGTATCGCTTTCTATTCCTTTTTCTCGCATTTTTTGTTCGATTTTACGTGTTGATTCCCCTTTGCGCCGAAGCCCCGTTATTTTTGTTTGAGAATATAATTGATCATTTAATAATCCGAGTTTGATAAACTTTTCTGCAAGCGCATCAATCATAGGGTAATATGGAGTAGCCGGTTCTTCATGAAAGGTACATGATCTTTCTACTTTGCGTTTCATAACGCGTTTAAAGTTTTTAACAGAGCTACTGAAACGCTCCAAATAGTATAAACCAGCATTATGAAGATATTGCTCGTTAATTTTGCGGGGAGGTCTTTTAGTTTGCTTCATGTGGTGCTTATTATATTCAAGAAAATCTTTTATTTTACAGTTGAAATATTATATAAGCATACGACAAGTGTTTAAAAGAATAAAATGGGATAAATTAATCCATGTCTAGTATAGCAAATGATAATGATACCAAAGCAAGCAGCAATGATTTATTACAGCCGTTTCAGCTTGATACAAGCAATTTCCGTGGACGGATTGTTAGATTATCAGACACATTAGATGATATTTTAAAAGCACATGATTACCCGAAGGTTGTTTCTAGGCTTTTAGGGGATGCGCTGGTCGTGACAACCTTATTAGGTGGCATGTTGAAATATGAAGGTGTTTTTACGCTTCAAGCGTCGAGTAAGGGTCTCATTCGTTTAGTTGTCTGCGACATGTTGAGTGATGGAACAATTCGTGGATATGCAAGTTTTGATGAAGAAGAAATAAAAAAGCTGGATCCTGAAACAGAATATTCTTTGAAAGAGTTAATGGGCGAAGGATATCTCGCTTTTACAGTTGATCATAAAATGGCAGATCGATATCAAGGGGTTGTTGAGCTACAAGACAATAATTTTGTTCAATCAATTAATCACTATTTTGAACAATCAGAACAAATTATGACGAGCATGAAGTCTGCGGTAGCATTGGAAAATAATAAGTGGTGTGCGGGTGCTTTAATGCTTCAAAAATTACCAGAACAAGATCAATTACAAGCGGTTGAAAAAGATGATTGGATTAGGAGCGATATTTTTTTACAAAGCTGTAAGAGAGAAGAGCTTCTTGATGAAGCGCTACCCCTCAATGATTTGTTGTTTAGATTGTTTAATGAAGAAGGCGTTATTGTCTTTCCTCCGACTGAATTGAAAAAAGGATGTCGTTGCACACGTGATCGTGTGATTTCTATTTTAACAACGTTATCTGAGGATGATCTCGATTATGCCGAAAAGGAAAATGGTTTAGAGATGGTCTGTGAATTTTGTAGCAAGGCTTACCATTTTACAAAAGATGAAATTTTAGAAAAACGCGACGAAAAATAATCGCTATATTTGTATCTTTTTGATATTCTTTTTCTATGATTAGAAATTATGCATTATCTTTTATTCTTTTGGTTGGGTTATGTGGGTGTTCACTCACGCCCGAGTCATATCAAGAGCCCAAACTTACTTTTGAACATTTAAAAACACCTCTGGAAGTAGATGTGCGCTCAGCCACTGTTGTTAATCAATACCAAGCACCTCTCATTGATGGACATATGGAGTATAAATTTGTTAATGATCCTGTGGTGACATTAACACAGCTTATCCAAAAACGGATCAAGGCTGTTGGAGATCGTAATTTTATCTCATTTAAAATTGAAGAAGCAAGTATGATGGAAAGAGATATTGATCGTGACGATGATTTTTTTGATCTTTTTAACATTCAAAATGCAAATGAGTATGAGGGTAAAATTGTTGTCTTGATGGAGCTTCTTGATGATCGTAATACACCATTAACAGGACATCGTATTACGGTGAAAAGACGGACAACAATTCCACATGATGCTTCAATAATAGACAGACAAAAAATAGGCTTTACAATGTTAGAGCGTCTGATGAAAGACTTTGATACCAAGATGAGTGATCTTCTCATCGCTCATTATCAATAAAGTTTATTCTTTCCAAAATTGCGGTGTAAAAATCACCAAAACAGTGAAAACTTCCAAACGACCTAGCATCATACAGATAGAGAGTACCCATTTGGCTGAATCTGGTAAGGGTGCAAAGTTACCTGCAGGGCCTATGATATCGCCTAAGCCAGGACCTACATTTGAAATGGCTGTTGCTGCTCCTGACATCGCTGTCATATAATCAAGCCCTAAAAATTGTAAAAATAAAGCGGCAAAGATAAAGCAAATCCCATAAACAAATACAAAACTTAAAACAGAAACAGGAATGTCACGAGAGATTTCACGTCCATTATATTTTGCTTGAAAAATCCCGTGCGGATATAAAAGCTTTTTCATCTGAGTAATGGTAATGGAGTAAATAATTTGAAAGCGGAATACTTTAATACCACATGATGTTGACCCAGCGCAGCCTCCAATAAAGGTAATAAAGAACATAAACCCAATTGCAAAAGTACCCCATTGTGAATAATCCGTCGAAGCATAGCCTGTGCCAGAGATAACCGACATAATGTTAAACGAAGTTTGAATAATGGCCTTATTAATATCGTCATAATAACCATTCAACAATGTATGTGTTGTCATTATCGCGATAAAAATTAAGACAGCGCCCAAAAATGTTTGAACTTGGGTATCTTTAAAAAGAGATTGCCAATCCCCACGAACGGCTTTCAAATATAAAACGAAAGGAAGAGAGCCAAGGGTGCAAAATAAGATCCCAATTATTTTTATCGAATCTTGATGGAAGAATCCAATAGAAGCATCATGCGTCGAAAATCCACCCGTTGATAAGGTAGTCATAGCATGGTTAATTGCATCAAAAAAGCTCATCCCATAAAAGTAATATAGAATGGCACATATAAGTGTTAGAGCGACATAGATGATACCAATTGAACTGGCTAATTGTGCCACACGTGGTAATATTTTCTCGTTTTCAGAGGATTCCATTTTAAAAAGCTGCATACCACCGACTTTCAACATTGGCAGAATAGATAAGGCCATGACAATGATCCCAATACCACCTAGCCATTGAAGAATGCTTCTCCAAATGAGAAGTCCTGGTGGGCGCTGTTCTAAATTAGAAATAACGGTTGATCCTGTTGTTGTTAATCCTGACATTGCTTCGAAAAAAGAGTCTGTAAAACTCATATCATTATTTCCAAGCCAAAAAGGAAGTGCAGCAAAAAAAGGAAGACATATCCAGCTAAAAGCCGTTAAGAAAAATGCATCACGGATATGAAGTGTAAAATCTTTTTCCGAGTTTGTTAAAATCATGAAACCGCCAACACAGCTTGTTATAAAGGCAGATGTAATAAAAATTTTCCAATCAGGATTAGAGTCAAGACCATCAATAAAAGCTGGTATAAGCATCGTAATTGCGATGACTTCTAAAAAAACACCAGTAATAAAAAGAGTAGAGCGATAATTCATGACAATTTTAATACCTTTGAGAGATCTGGCTGAGTTTTGTTTGCAATATAAGAAAAACGATCAATCACAAATTCATAGATATGTCGCTTAAAAGGAACAATGTGATCGGTGATGTCACTTAAGTCAATCCATTTCCATTGTTTAAATTCTATTTCTTCCTCATGACACTCTAAATTGATGTCTTTGTCTTTTCCTTCATATACGACGGCGATCCATTTCTGTCTTTGCCCGCGGTATTTATGGCTGTGTCCTGGAACGTATCCTTTATCCTCATTAAAGTCGTAATGAACCCAATCTTTTGTAATAGCAAGAGGTGTTACATTTTGCATGCCTGTTTCTTCATAAAGCTCTCTCAAAGCGGCATCAACAAGGCTTGTTTCAATCTCTTGTAATGTTATACCCCCTTGTGGTAACTGCCATGCACCAGGTATATCCATACGTTCAGCGATAAATACTTGGCCTTCTTTATTAAAAGCGGCGACACCGACCCCAAGACGATAGGGACGTAAATGCATTGGTAAAGGGGAGGTGGAAGCCGTCATGATATCTTATTGTGTTGCAGGTTGTAAAAAGAGGTTTGTAATAGGCACAATCTCAATGTTTTTATCGGAAAGTGTTTTTGCCCATTCAGAGAATTGTTTCACGGCAAAAGGATAATCATTCATAATACCAACAGCATAACCAAATTCTTTACTTAAGAGTTCTAAGCTGTTTAGTTGTTGCTCAATGGCTTTTTTCGTTTTGATTTCATCGATCGTCAGATCGATTGAGAGATAAGGAGCACTATACTTAAAGGCGCTATCCTCTCCAATATTAAACTCAAGCCCAAGGCTGTTGATATACAAAACGCCACGTCTTGAAAACTCTTCAAAAATCATATCTAGAATTGTATTAGGACGACTAAATGCTTTCCCCATATAATTGATGAGGCCAACATATCCAGTAGAGCGCCCCATGATCCAATGTAAATTTTCTAAATTTTTATCACGGCTAATAGTTGTTAATAACGCTTTAGAACCTGGATCATTGAGAGGGTAGTCACTGGCTTCCATTGGCAACATCATAAGATATTCATGACCTGCTTTTTGCACAAGATATGAAACATCTTCGATAATATCAGAGTAAGGGTTAAGAGCGAGTGTTACATTTGAAGGGATAACCGCAAGAAGGTTTTTCAATTTATATTCATCAAAACCAACATTATTAATAATGATAACAATTCGGCCGTCTTTATCAGATGAGGTGAAGTTTTTTGAGTAATACTTCCATGGAGCACGATTATATGCGTCCTTTTTAGGAAGCATACCAGAAGGCGTTCTCTCTAGAAAATCACTTTGCTGTACAGCTTTGATTTCGTTTAAATCATTTACTTTTTCTTGAGCCAGATTTTTTTCCTCTTTTTTAATGGGCTCTTTTTGATCTGTTATTGGTTTTGTTTCTTTATCTTCACTTTGATCGATAGGAGTAGACACGATTTCGAGGGGGGGCGCTACAGGGCCTGTTGGAATAACATCTGTTTTAGTATCAGGAACGACTTCTTGTGTTGTTTGCAGAGAAACAACACGTTTTGGTATACGTGAGTTTCTTTCTTTCTTGATGTCACCTTCAAGCAAAGAGAGCCCTATAAATAGGGCAATCATTATACAGGCTATAGCAATCGTGCTAACAGCAATCTCACGTTTATTAGGTTTTCTTTTAAAGCCAAGCATGTAAGGTTAACTTATTTTGTTCCATTTGTTATTGTTTTATTGAAGAAACGAACACCATTAAGAAGGTCAATAGCACGAGCTAGTTGATAGTCTTCAACCTTGTCTTTTGTCGGTTCTAGATCTTCATCTTCTTTATCCGATTTCTTCTTTTTTGAGGTTGTTTTTGCTTTTTTCTGAGTTTCTTTCTTGTCTACATCACCTGTATTTTCAAGAGCGCCTTTTAAATCAGATTCACTGCTATATTGAGCATCAATTTTTTCGATCTTAGCCGGTTCTACGATAATGTCTGGTAAAATACCTTTTGCCTGAATAGAGCGTCCAGAAGGCGTGTAGTAACGCGCTGTTGTTAAACGCATAGCACCGTGTTCACCAAGAGAGAGAATTGTTTGGACAGAGCCTTTACCAAATGTTTTGGTTCCCATGACAATAGCTCTGTGGTGATCTTGTAAAGCGCCGGCAACAATTTCTGATGCTGATGCTGATCCTCCATTAACAAGAACAACAATTGGTAAAGCGTTTGCAAGGTCACCAGATGTTGCTTTTTCAACTTGGCTATCTTCTTCATGACGGCTGCGTGTTGAAACGATGTCGCCTGATTCAAGAAAGCTGTCAGACACGGAGATTGCTTGATCGAGTAAACCACCAGGATTGTTTCTTAGGTCTAGCACATAACCAACGAGTTTATCACCGAGTTCTTCTTTAATTTCTTTAATTGCTTTTTCTAGCCCTAGTTGTGTTTGAGCATTAAAGGTTGTGATACGTACATAGCCAATATTACCTTCGATACGGTGTCTGACAGAACGAATTTTAATGATATCTCTTACAATTGTTACATCGAAAGGCTCTTCGCCTTCTCTGCGAATTGTAATAACAATTTCTGTTCCTACCTTGCCGCGCATTTCATCAACAGCGTCAGAAAGGGTTAAGCCCATAACAGGCTCTTCATTAATATGGGTGATTAAATCACCCGCCTGTACACCAGCACGGTATGCAGGAGTGTCATCAATAGGAGAAACAACTTTAACAAGTCCATCTTCCATAGTGACTTCGATACCCAAACCACCAAATTCACCTTTTGTTTGGACACGCATATCTTTGAAGTCTTCTTCATCTAAATAGCTAGAATGAGGGTCTAAGTCAGTTAGCATGCCGTTTACAGCAGCTTTAATAAGCTCTTCATCCGTAACTTCATCTACATATTCTGTGCGAACACGCTCAAAGACATCTCCAAACAAATTGAGTTGTTTATATGTTTCTGAATTAATCTCTTGCGCAGAAGTAGAAAAAGAGAAAGAAGACACGATAAAGAAAGATGTTAAAAGAAATAAAATATGTTTTTTCATGACTGTCCTTAGACCATTTGTTGGATGTAAAAATTACTGTTATTAGTTTTACGTTTTTTGAGCCGCTTTCGCAAGCTTCATGAGATATTTTTGTGGATCAATTTGCTTGCCGCGATCCCTTAATTCGTAATAAAGCGTTGATGAAGCGCCTCTAAAGCCGCCTAAGGTGCCTATAGGCTCACCAGAATCAACATATTGCCCTGTCTTTGTATAAAGCTTTTTTAATCCTCCAATAAGGCTAATTTTGTTGTCTGGGTGTTCTATTATAATGATTTTTTGATAATGTTTGAAAGGGCCTGCAAACTTAATCGTACCAGAAAAAGGGGTTGTAACGGTAGAGTCATGTTTGCCCTCGATCTCGATCCCTTTGTTTGTAACGCCAAACTCGTTCTTTTCGCCATAGTTTCGACTGACATGTCCTACAACAGGCAGGTAAGAACCTTCTTTGAGGGAGAAAACGGATGAAACGGCCGCCGTATTTCTTTTTGGTTTTTTAGGAACAAAAGAGAGGCCACTAATTTGTTCTTCTGCCTCTAATTTTACAACGAGATCTTGTAGGTTATCAGCGTTCAGAGCCAGTTTTTTTGTTTCTTTCCTGTAATTTTCTAATTCAGATTCTGTTGAGCTTAATTGCGTATTTTTTTTTGCTATCAGGTTTTCTAAATTCTTCTGTTTTTCTGAGAGTATATTTTTTTGATCTTCCAGATCCAGTTTCTTTTTTCTAAGTTCGGTTTTGGTCTGTTGTAATGATGCAATATGAGCGTTAATTGTTTTTGTTTTTTCTTGGATTTGAGCCATTGTATTTTGTAAAACACGCTGTGCACGGGCTGTTTTTATTGGAGCTTCTGGTTTTACCAATAAAGATTGAGCAGGGGTGTTTGCAAGGCGTTGTAAAGCGATGAAGAAAACAGATAAGGCTTGTCTTTCGGTTTTTAAAAGTTCAGTTTCTTTCTCCTCTTGCGCTTTAAGAGAGTCTATTCTTTTAGAGGTTTTTAAGATTAAGGCCTCTTGTTCGCGTGTTTTTTTATTTTGCTCAATGAGTTGTTTTTTTGTGGTTTCTATCTCTTTTTTTTGTTCAGTGATCGCTTTTTGAGCTTTTAACGTATCTTTATTTGTTTGAGAGAGTGTTGATTGTATAGATTGTAATTCTTTCTTTTTTTGAGTTAAAGACGTCTGCGTATACGCTTCTTGAGAAGAAGCGGTTAGGCTGAGAAAAAATAAAATTATAAAAAACATATAAGGCATATGTTTAGTTTAATAGAGTCTTATGTTCGATGATAGGGGTGATTAGCAATTATTTGCTGTGCACGATAGAGTTGTTCCACTAAAAAGACACGCGCCATTATATGTGGGAAGGTCATAGCACTTAGAGAAAGCTTGAAATCAGCATGGTTTTTTATAAAATTCTTATCAAAGCCATCAGCGCCTCCAATAATGAAACTAAAGGTAGAGTTACCATGTAGGGTAAGTGTTTCAAGTTTTTCAGCCAAAGCCTGACTGGTTAAGTTTTTTCCGGTTTCGTCGAGGAATATTTTATAACTTTTTGAGGCGTTTAAATGTGGAAGAAGAGCATTTTGCCAACTTTTGCGGTCAGTGTTCTTTCTAGGATCTATTTCTATGAGTTTGATAGGGGTATTCAGCCGTTTATTGTATGAATCATAAAGATCTTTTTCAGGGCCATTTTTTAATAGCCCTACAGCAATAATTTCATTTTGTATCATAATGAGAACTGCTTTTTAATTATATATGTGCCGATACATTATTAGGACGCGAAGATGTGATGCTGTTTAGCATCTCAGGTGACCAAATACGTTCTAAGTTATAGAACTCTCTTACCTCTGGTCTGAATACGTGTATGATTGCATCGCCTGTATCAATAAGTACCCAATCCCCTTGGTTGAGTCCTTCGATACTAATGGATTTATAACCTTCATTCTTAAGTGTACGCATTAGATTTTCAGCAATCGCAGCTACTTGGCGGCTAGAACGCCCAGAGGCGATGAACATAAAATCAGCTATTGCGGTGTCTTTAGGAAGGTCTATTTCGATGATATCTTCTGCTTTATTATCGTCTAGTGTGTTGATAATAAGATCTCTTAATTGTTTTGGGTCGTAACCCTCTGTTTTTATTGACAAAATAAAATATACCCTTTGTTATGATGTTAAAACAAAAAACTGGTCAAGTATTTCACATACCTGTCCAGCCAAATCGTGTTTATAAAACAACTTCATACTTCTATTTTACTAAATTTATAGGGGGAAACGCAAATATTCTTTTCAAAAAATTTACAAAGCTTTAATATTTAAGAAAAACAATCGGTTAGATATATTAAGCAATATTTTGAATATTTTTAATAGAGAGATCAATTGTATCACTGCCAGCTTTTCCCTCATTGTGAGAAATGAGAATGTCTTTAGCCGCAGCTGTTGCTAAGTCAACAATTTTATCTTGAATTTCAGATAAGGCTTGAGCTTCTGCGCGTTCTATTTTGATACGTGCCTGCTCTTTTCTTTTCTGAATATATTTTTCAAGTTCTGTTTCTTTTTTGTTTTGGAGCTTCTCAGCCTTTTGTTTTGCTTCTTCCAAAATTTCATCCGCTTGGTTCATAACGTCGCGATGTTTCTTTTGATATTCATTTAAAAGCTCTTGAGCTTGTTGTTTTAGCTCTTCTGCTTCAGCAAGTTCAGCTTTAATTCTTTCTGTTCTTAGATCTAGAGAAACGAGAATAGGGGTCTTTGCATATTTGAAAGCAATTAAAACAAAGATAACAAAAGCAATAGTCACCCAAACTGTTGCATCGCCGAGTAAAGATGTAACCATTTCTGTTTCCATGAAGATCCTCTTACTTATATCTTTATTTTGTTTTTGCGAGCGCTTTTACAGCCTCAGCAACGTCGTTATCATTGACAGCAATACCACCAATTTTGTGTGCTATTTCAACAGCGATTGATGTCGCCGCTTTTTCAATGCCTGCCATAGCTTTTTCTTTTGCCTCAGTAATGGCTTTTTCAGAGCGCATTTCTTGTAAAGCAATGTCGTTATCCAGCTTTTCATGAGCGGCTGTATGTTTTTCTAAAATCTCAGTTTGCAACTTAATCATAAGAGTATGTGCATCTTCATGAGACTTATGAACAGCTTGTTCATGATAACTGCGAACTTCTTCTGTTTGTGTGCGTATTTCATCCGCAGCATTCAAATCAGACATGATTTTATTTTTACGACCAGTAACGATGTGACCAACACGCGGTAGGGCAAATCGAGACATCAACACATATAAAACAGCAAAAAACACAAACATCCAAAAAATTTGAGATGAGAATGTCGTTGGATCCATCTGTGGTAGACCCGCTGATGTATGTTCTGTTTCAGCATGAGCGATATCGGGAGCAGCAAAGGCTACACCCGATTTCACTAATAATACTAATCCTAAAAGATATTTCATGTTTAGATAAACGCTTCGTTTGTTTTCGTCTTAATTGTTCGGTTTCTTAAGTGAAAAGAATCAAGAAAGAGATCAAAAGAGCGAAAAGCGCAATCGCTTCTGTAAGAGCGAATGTTAAAATACCGATTGGGAATACTGTGTCTTTTACACCTGGGTTGCGACCAATAGCTGTAATAAGAGCAGAGAATAGGAGACCTAAACCAATACCAACTCCTAGTAGAGGGATAACAGCAAGACCAGCACCAATCATTTTTGCAGCTTCTAATTCCATTTTAAAAATCCTTATTTTGTTTGTTTACTTTTAAGTTAATTCCAATTTTTATATACCTGCTTTTTACTGTGTAACAAGATCATCCGCAAGTCTTTTTTTTAAAAAATGCTCTTGTTTCCCTTTAATCTTAGTGGAGATCAATAGAGTCCTTTAAATAGAGGCATGTTAGAATAGTGAAAACATAGGCTTGTAAGAAAGCAACTAAGATTTCAAATCCAACAAGAGCCACATTAATTGCGAGAGGAGCAAGGCCAAAGATCACGCCCAATGAAACGCAAAACCCAGCAAATACTTTAAGCATTGTATGACCAGCCATCATGTTAGCAAACAAACGAACTGATAATGAAATAGGACGTGATAAATAAGATAGAACCTCAATTGGGATCAAAATAGGGGCCATAAATAAAGGCACACCACTTGGAACAAAAAGAGAGAAAAAGTGAAAACCATGGCGGAAAATACCCAGTAATGTCACGAATAAAAAGACAAACATCGATAGAGCAAAGGTCACAATAATATGGCTTGTAAATGTAAAAGCATAAGGAATCATGCCCAACATATTCCCCATTAAGACAAACATAAAAATAGAGAAAACAAGAGGGAAGTAACGACGTCCGTCGGGACCTACACTATCATCTACCATGTTTGATATAAATTCATAAAACATTTCGGTCACATTTTGCATGCGTGTAGGAACAAGACGATTACGACGAACAGTAACGGTCATTAAAAGAGTTGCGGATAAAACAGCAATCAACATCCATAAAGACGAGTTTGTAAAACTTATATCATAGCCCATGAGAGAGAATTCCATGCCTGCTACAGGTGTGATTTGAAATTGATGTAATGGATCTGCCACGATTTTTTCTCCTTCAACTTAAAACAAAAATAATTTAATCGTTGTTTTCTTTGTCTTCGTTTTTATCCTTTAAAGTTGTTGCTCGACTTTTGTATCCAACGTTATATCCTAATCCTTGCAAGGATTTATAGACATTGAGCATACCTGCGGCACAGCCTAAAAAGAAAAATACAATTATTCCTAAGGGTGATGTATCAAAATAATGATCAATAAGCAAGCCTAAACCGCATCCAACGATTATTCCTGAGGCGAGTTCAACACCAAGCTTGAAGGCACCCCCTAAGACATTTGTATTTTCTTTTCGCTTAAAACGCTGTGCAGCCGTTTCTTCTTCTCGTTTTTTATTGCGAGCGAGGGCATCATCTAATTTTTTTTGAAAATCTGGATCGTTTGACATTATTTTATGCAGCTACGTGCTCCTCTAAAAGATCTGCTTGTGACAAATCAACAGACACAAGTTGAGAAATACCTCTTTGGGCCATTGTTACGCCATAAAGTCTATCCATGCGAGCAACGCTCATACGGTGGTGAGAGATAACTAAGAAGCGTGTATTTCCTTTAGCGGCCATGCGATCAAGTGCATTACAGACACGGTCTACGTTTGCATCATCCAGTGCAGCGTCAATCTCATCAAGAACGCAGATCGGGGATGGATTTGTTAAGAACATTGCAAAAACAAGCGCAATAGATGTCAAGGTTTGCTCTCCACCAGAGAGAAGCGTTAGATTTTGTAGTTTTTTACCAGGGGGTTGCGCAAAAATCTCTAGTCCAGCATCAAGAGGGTCTTCATCATCAGTTAATTGTAGGTAAGCTTTACCGCCACCGAATAAATCTGAGAAGAGGGTTCTAAAATGAGCATCTACTTTTCCAAAGGCTTCTACTAAACGTTCACGCGCTTCCTTATTAATGCGTGAGATAGCACTTCTTAGTTTAGCAATAGCAGATGTTAGTTCTTCTTCCTCTGTCTTGAAACGGTTGATCTCTGTTTCAACTTCTTCGGCTTCTAATTCGGCTCTTAAGTTGACGGCCCCCATTGTGTCGCGTTCATTTTTTAGGCGTGCTAAGCGGTTTGTATAGGCTTCAAGAGAGTGTGTTCTTAAGTTGTTTTCATCAATCTCAAATTCAGAAATCATTTGTTGCGCATTCATTTCAAAATTTTCTTGAATAGCATCATTAAGTTCAGAGATTTTTTGGCGACAATTCGTATATGTAACTTGTAGAGCAGCTCTTTTTTCTTTACTTGAAGAAAGTGCGATTTCTTTTTCCCTAAGCTCTAGAGCAAGTGTTTGAACAATCTGTTCGGCTTCTCCAAGTGTTTCTGCCTTGTCGTTTCGTGCTTTTGAGGCCGATAGAATTTTTTGTTCCAGGCTGTCAGCATTATTACCATCTAAGTTTACGGATTCTTGTGTATTGACAAGATTATTGTAATCATTTCGAGATGCTTCTATGCGCGTCTGTAAAGATGTTAAGCGTTGCTCTGTTGTCTTTTTTGCTTCTTGTAGGGTTTGTATCTCACGCTCAATTTGTTCTAAGCGCATTGCTTTTCGATCTTTATTTCGTAGAGATTCACTGAGGGTGATTTGTTTTTGATTGAGGGTACTTGTAAGACTATTTAATGTTTCTTTTAAGCGATCTCTTTCTTCACCTTTATGTGCGTTTCCTTGTTTTAGTTTTAAAGAATCTTTTACATGCGTTAGTTGTTCATTTGTCTTTTCGAAATCTTCTTCGATGCGTCCTAAAGAGGTTGTGATGCTTGTTAAATCGTTTTTCAAAGCATGATATTCATCTTGAAGGGAGCCAAGGCGATCTCTTTGTGACTTTATTATTTTTTCTTTTTCAGAGAGGTTTGCTCTATTTTCTTCAAGCGATTTCTTAAGCTTATCCAAAGACTCGATTTTCTGTTCTTGTTTTTGTTTTTCAACAGTAACAGTGGACTCAGCTTTTGTGACAGTTATCGTTAGATCAGCGAGGCGATTTTTTTGTTGTAACTTGATCGCGCTTGAGCTTGGTGCATCTGCCTTAATAATGAGGCCATCCCAACGTAAAACATCACCTTTATCACTGACTAAAATTTGCCCTGCTTTAAGCTCTGTTTTTAAAGTGTCAGAGATCGCGTCTAAGGATTCAACTAAGCCAATTTGAGAGAGTGCTCTATTTAATTTCTCTGGCGCTGTGACATAGTTCAGAATAGATGTCACAGAAGTTGGAAGAGGTTGATCTATGGCTTTCTCGCCTAATTTTGACCAATAGATTAATGCTTCTTCAATAAGAGGGTAACTTAATCCTTCTCCAAGTGCGGCTGCGAGCGCTCTTTCATAGCCGTCCTCTACTTTTATTTGATCTAAAAGAGGCGGATGGTTCTCATCATTGCCACTTTGAACAATTTCAGTTAATGCATCATATTCGGCTGTTACACGAGCAAAGTCAGATTGTTTTTCGCTCACAATTTCTCTTTGTTCTTGTAAACACTTTTCTTGTGTTGTTTTCTGCTCTTCAAGTAAATCTCTTTGTTCTTTTAGGGCTTGAATTTCTTTCTCGCCACTTTCTATATCGGCTTTTAATCCGTCAAAGAGTGTTTGCTGTTGTTGTTGTGCTTTGATTTGTTCTAAGCGTTCTTCATACTTTTTCTTTTCTTCAACCAAGTTTGCAATCTGCCCTTCAAGAGCAACTTTTTGGTTTTGTAACCCATTAACAGCAGCGTCGTTTGTTATGATCGCTTGATTGAGCTCGTGATAGCTCGCTTGCGTTTCATCTGCTTGTTTCTTAAGAGTGTCTAACTCGGTTTGTAAGCGATTGATTTCTTCTTGATCGGTCTCGTTAGATGATGAGATCTCAGTTTTTTCACTTAAGAGAGTTTTGATTTTTGTTTGTGATTCTTGTGCATAACCTTCTTCACGCTCATATTCATTTTGAGCTGTAGTTAGAGCATTTTTTGCACGTTCAATCGCTTCTTGTTGTCTTTGTATCGCTTGTTCTTGATTCTCTTGTTCTATTAATAAACGTTGTAATATCGCTGCGGCTTTTGCTTCTTCCTGGCGTAAATCAGGTATAAGGGCTGCGGCTTCTGTATGTTTTGTTGTAAGCGTTGTGATCAAACTCATTTGTTCACGAATAACGGCTTCTATTTCATCAAAATCATGCTTGGAGGCTTTTTCTTGGTGAGCAATATCATGCCATTTATAGGCATATAAATTAGCTTCAGCCTTTTTTATATGATGTGAAAGGTTACGATAGCGTGATGCTAGACGCGCTTGTTTCTTTAATCCATTCAAATGTGTTTCTTGCGTTGTGATGACATCTGCTAATCGCTCTAAGTTATTTTCAGTTGCTTTTAACTTTAATTCAGACTCATGACGACGCGCATGTAATCCTGTAATACCTGCGGCATCTTCTAAAATACGACGACGATCTTTTGGTTTTGCTTGAATAATCCCAGTAATGCGTCCTTGGGAAACGAGTGCGGGAGAATTCGCACCACTTACAAGGTCAGCGAATAAAAGCTGTACATCTTTTGCTCTAACAGATTTGCCATTAATCTTATAATCAGATCCAGAGCCACGTTCGATGTAACGTGTTATTTCTAGCTCTTCTGTATCATGATAAGGAGGAGGGGCTGTTTTATCACTGTTATCAAGCCAAACAGTTACTTCTGCGCTAGAGCGTGCTGCTTTGTTGTTTGTTCCGTTAAAGATGACATCTTCCATGCCAGAACCACGCATGCGTTTTGCAGAATTTTCACCCATAACCCAGCTCAAGGCTTCGAGTAAATTAGATTTACCACAACCATTGGGGCCTACGACACCTGTTTTGCCAGGGCCGATCTCTATTTCGGTCGGGTGTAAGAATGACTTAAACCCGCTAAGTCGTAATTTTGTAAACTGTACCATGAGTGCCCAGAGTATAAGGAAAGAACACTCTAAGAATCAATGAAAAAGAGCTGAAAAATACATAAAAACTGTGGAAAACATTCCAAAAAGCGATAAAAAATACGTTTTTATTATTTTGAAAGCTTATCAACAACGGCTTCGAAGGCTTTTACACTTCTAACACCTGAGAATTTTTCGACTCGGCCATCTTTAGAAATAAAGATAAAACTTGGTGTCGCTTTTACTTGATAAGTTTCTTGAGCTTCTTTGAAACGCTCAAGTAAAGATGCATCAAGCGTTTCATCTGTTTGACATGCACGATAAGACTGATCGTCAATGCCTGCTAGACGTCCCATTTGAATGAGTGTCGTATCTATCTCGGTTGATTCAGCCCAGCTTTTTCGGTTTTTAAAGAGAAGTTTGACCATTCCAATATAGCGTGATTGATCAACACAATGTGCTAATTTTGTCGCTTTGTATGCAGGGTTGTTTGTTGGAAAATCTCTAAAAATGAAGCGTGCTTTACCTGTGCGAACAAGCGCTTTTTCAACGTCGCTAAAGACATTATTGTGGAAATCTGCACAGTGGCTACATGAGAAAGAGGCGTATTCGATAATTGTTACAGGGGCGTCTTTACTTCCAATATCATAAACATTCATCCCCGCAGGTATGTCTTCAACAGAACCCGATGTTTCGAGTGTTTCTGTTGCTGTGTCGTCGCTATAGCTGTGTATATGAGATTCGTCTGCGTGGTGACTATGTTCTGCATGGTCTTGCTTTTTATCAGCAACAGATGATTTGTTCATATATAACAAGCCACCAGCAACAATAGCAGCAGCAATGATTGTGATCAGTAATTTTGCGCGATTATTCATGAGAGTGATTTCCTTTTGCCTTATTTAATTTTGTTGCGATACTTTATCAGAGCTTTGAGTCTAAATATAGACTTTGTGCAAAATTTTTCAAAGTTTCCTTTAAATTTAAATCTGTCACATCCTTAATTGTGTCTTCAATCTCTTTGATTTGTTGTGTTGTTAATTTTGGTGTGCGCTCAACACGGCGCATTTTTTTAGGTTCTTTTGATGCGGTCGGGGCGGCGTGTATGAATTTAATATCATCAATTGTATGTATGCCTAAAAAGAGGTTGACCTTTTCTCTCCAAATATCTTTTTCATGTTGAAGGATGGTGGCGTAAGAGCTTGTTGTTGATAAAATAAGTGTTGCTCCCGTTTTTTTTCCTGTTTTGTCTGTTTTTGATTTCGCAAACGAGATTTTTTGAGGAAAAGCCATTTTTGCTTTTTGTTCACCAACAATCAAAGGCCAACTCTGCAAGAGTTTTGCAAAGAGAAGTCCTTTTTTACCTAGGTATGTTTTTGTAACATCTCCAACAAGGTTTGATATTCGGTGCATTTTCGCCTTGATCTTTTAAATTAATTTTGCATAGTTTGACGTATGAATGAGAAAAAAGTCAAACTTTTTCAAGAAAAATTATTAAATTGGTATGATATCCATGCCAGAGATCTTCCTTGGCGCGCCAAAAAAGGTGAGATATCAAACCCATATCACGTGTGGTTATCTGAAATTATGTTGCAGCAAACAACGATTGCAACGGTTAAAGATTATTTTTTAAAATTTATAAATAACTGGCCGACTTTAACTTGTTTCTCTCAGGCGAGCGAAGATGAAGTTTTAACAGCTTGGGCGGGGCTTGGATATTATTCACGTGCGCGTAATTTAAAGAAAACAGCTAATATTCTAGCTCATGAATATGGGCATATCATTCCAGATAGCTATGAAGAGCTAATAAAATTACCAGGAATTGGTGATTATACAGCCTCTGCTATACGTGCAATTGCGTATAATAAGGATGCTGTTGTCATGGATGGAAATGTTGAGCGTGTTGTCTCTCGTATTTTTATGATTGAAGATAAGCTTCCTAAGGCTAAGCCAGCTTATAAAGAAAAAACAACATTGTTGTCTTGTGAGCCTTATGGGCGTTATGGAGATTTTGCACAGGCAATGATGGATCTAGGCTCAACTATATGTACGGTGACGTCACCTAAATGCTCTTTATGTCCCGTTTCATCTCTTTGTCAGGCACACAAAAAAGGGGATACCGATTCGTACCCCAGAAAAGAAATAAAGAAGAAAAAAACAAAGAGATATACGAATGCTTTTTTTATACAAAATGAGGACGGTCAGTTTTTTATTAGAAAGCGCCCGGAAAAAGGGGTGTTGGCAAATATGTATGAGATCCCAAGTAGTTCATGGATTGAAAAGAAAAATGATAATCAGCTTGATGTAGAAATTCCATTTTTAACAAAGACACTTTCTTGGAAGAAGAAAAAAGGTGTAGTGAAGCATGTTTTTACACATTTTGAGCTGTTTGTAACGGTTTTTATCAGTTCAGAATTTGTAAGCAAGGACTCTTTTGAGCAAGAAGGTGTTTTTGTTTCAGAAGACATCTTAGGAGAATACGCTCTTCCTACATTAATGAAAAAAATAATTTCTCATGCACAAATGTAAATGATGCTCTCGAATCATAGTATTATCCGTTAAGGCTTTTCTAAATTTTTTTAGCTATCTTATGAGTATGAGGTAAGTGAGGACTATGAAGCATATTTTATTCTTAATTTTATTTATTTTGTCTTTTGTTGTGACGATTGGTTTCAACGCAGAAGCTGATGATAATAGATATGAGGTAATAGAAGATCCAATTGAGTTAGGTGAGCATGTCTATGAAAAGACGACATACCAAAATTTAACGAACTATTTTGTCAATTCTGGTGCGATTGATTTACGAATACCGGAAATTATGGTTGATTATGCACGCATTTTTCAATGTGAAGTTTACCAAGATTATTATGAGGATGAGCATGAGTGGCAACAAATTTCAAAAGCGATCGCAACCTCAGCGATGAAAAAAATCGATAAAACGCTTACTCGAAGTCAAAGAAGAAAAGGATATTTTTATTTTACATCTAATCTACGTTTAGAGCGTTTTGATCCAACAGTAAATGGATTCCCATTACATCCAGAAGATGCTATGCATCAAATACAACGTATAGAAGTTATTGATATGCGCAAATATAATTTATGTAATAAAAATGGTGTCGGCGCTGCTTTTCCGACTAAAACATTCTTACAAACAGAAAATCATATTACTTTAGATACATTAGTTGTTCCAGATGAGGGCGCTTTTGAGCAGATTTCGGATATTAGAGTGTCAAAACGTAATAGTGCTCGAAATATAACAGCTGTTTATTTCTTCTCAGTTTATAATTACGAAGATTCAACAGCACGTGAATGTGCCAATTCTAGAATGAATTGTTTGGACTTAGTGGGTGAGCTTGAATATATCAGTTATTATAAAACGCCAGAACTTAAAGATTTTCTTTTTATTCAAAAGATTGAAAAAGAAAATCCAGAAAGTGATCGTTTATAAAAGGCATCCTATAAACCTTCACGGATAACAGCTCTTAAATCATCAATCGGTTTTAACTCACCAGCATTTTCAAAGTGCCAGAATGTCCATCCATTACAAGAGGGCGCGCCCTGAATGCTAGCGCCAACTTTGTGAATAGAACCTCTGTGCTTTAAGCCAGGTTGTGAACAAACAAGATGTCCGTCAGCGCGAACAACAGCACTAAAGCGCTTTTGTTTATCATATAAAACTGTTCCTGCTTCTAATAACCCTTGTTCGATGAGTGTTCCAAAAGGAATACGAGGCTGCTCACGTTTCTCTATAGTTTTAACAAGTTCTTCATCTGCTAAGCGCTCAACAGCATCAATACGTTTTTTTGCACCTTCTGCATAAACAGGATCTTGATCTAAGCCAATAAAGTCACGACCTAATTTTTTAGCGACGGCACCAGTTGTTCCTGTTCCAAAAAATGGATCAAGGACAAGATCACCAGCATCTGTTGAAGAAAGTAAAACACGATGTAAAAGAGATTCTGGTTTTTGTGTAGGGTGGAGTTTTTTACCATCTTCACCTTTAAGACGCTCATTACCAGTGCATAAAGGAAGGTACCAATCGCTTCTCATTTGAAGATCATCATTAAGACCTTTCATAGAGTCGTAATTAAATCGGTATTTTGAGTCTTGTGATTTAGAGGCCCAAATCAATGTTTCATGAGCGTTACAAAAGCGACGTCCTCTAAAATTAGGCATTGGATTTGATTTACGCCAGATAACATCATTTAAAATCCAAAAACCTAGATCTTGCAAGATAGCACCAACACGGAAAATATTGTGGTAACTTCCAATAACCCAGATACTACCATCATCTTTCAAACAATCGCGCGCAGCTGATAGCCATTCACGTGTAAAATCATCATATTGTTTTAATGAATCAAACTGATCCCAATGATCATCAACAGCATCTACCTTTGTATTGTTAGGGCGGTGTAAATCACCTTGTAGCTGTAAATTATAGGGAGGATCAGCAAAGATCATGTCAATGCTTCCCTTAGGTAGGTTTTTCATAGATTCAACACAATCCCCTAGGATAATCTCATTGCGAGGCGCGCGAACAAGTTTATCTTGAGTTTGTGTGGGGGCTTTTGAAGCTGTAGATGTACGTAAGATCGTTTGAGTCATAACTTTTATAGTATGAATCAAGCGGGATTCTGGGTCAATAAAAAATGTGGATAACTTTGTGGATAATTTAAAAAAGAAACTATGATTCAGTAAGTTGTAATATAGTTACATTATCAACAGTCTTTAGATTCTAAAAAGAATCAACGTTTAAAATTAAAAAGAAAAAAGATTAGTTAGATAAAAGTTTCTTGATTGGAGCGAAGCTTTTTCTGTGATGATCTGTAATGCCGTGCTTTTCTAAGCCGTCTTGATGCGCTTTTGTACCGTAGCCACTATTTGTATTCCATCCGTAATAGGGGGTTTGTTGATGTAAGTCTTCCATGATTTTATCACGCGTGACCTTGGCAACAATTGAGGCGGCCGCAATGGAGTTTGAATGGCTATCCCCTTTTACAATGGCTTGTTTTTGCAGATGAGGGAATGTTTTGAATTCGGGGATTTTGTTACCATCTATCAAAGCATAAGCGCAAGAGGGTGTAAGAGCTTCTAAACTTTGTTCCATTGCCAGAAAACTTGCTTGTAAAATATTAATCTCATCAATTTTTTTAGGAGAAACAATGCCTACACCGTAAAGACATTCTTGTGTAATAATATGAAAGAGCTTTTCTCTCGTTGGTTTAGAAAGTTTTTTACTATCATTTAGTTCCAAGATAAAAGGAGATTTTCTGATTTCTTTCGGGATAAAAACACTCGCGGCAACAACAGGCCCAGCCCATGGGCCTCTACCAACTTCATCAATACCAACGACCATGTCATAGCCACAGGAGTCTTCGAAAGAGAAATCAGGCATTACTTATAAGGAGAAGATACGTCAGGTGTTAGGTTTGCTACAACAATGCGCCCATTTTCAATGACGAGTTGTACGACAAATTCTTTTTCCGCACCTGCTTTTGTTTTGAAAGTTTGATAGAAACTGTAACCTTCATTGTTCCAAGCGTCACGTGTAGGTGCAACAGTCATTTTTGTATCAAAACTTTTAAATTCTTGGAAATAAGGAATCAATGTTGAAACAACATTTTTCTCAATTTTATGCGCTCCGAAATGACGAACCATATTAGGACTTACACGGTGAATAAAGCCATCACTGTTGCGTTGGATGAGAGAGTTAACAGTTTGATCTGCAACATTCATGAAGTCTTTGTATGATAAGGAAGTTTCAGGCTTTGTTAAAATAGTTTGATTATGAGGTTGTCTTGTATATTGGCTCATATCGTTGCGTGGCTGTATGCTGCGCTGTAATGATGAATAAGCGTTATCGTATGGAAAAATTTCCACAGCAGGCTTTGATTTTGCAAAAGCAAAAGAAACCCCAACGCTAGATAGGATTACGACAGAAAGTAAAAAAGAAAAAATAGTCTTCATAAGGGTATAGTTTCGAATCTTTTATTAACAATTAATTCAACACACTATACCCTAACGAAAAGATTTTGCTAGAGCAAGTTTATTTAATAGCAAGCTTGTCTTCAGATTTATTTTCTTTTCCATCAAGGTCAATTTCTAGAGCTTTAGAAACAATTTCACGAATCCCTTTATCAAGATCTTTTGTTTTCAACACCTCATGCAAAGCATTTTTCATTTTTGTTTGGCGCTCTAGGTCATAGTTTTTCCAATCCTGAAGGGTGATTGCTAAGCGCGCACCTACAGAAGGGTTTATTGTATTGAGCTTGATAATAGCATCTTTTACAAACTCATAACCGGAGCCATCTGCGCGGTGAAGATTACGTCCGTTACTTGCGAATGCACCAATAACCGAGCGTACACGATTTGGGTTTTTCCAAGTAAAATCAGGATGTTTAATAAGGGCGCGTACATGGTCAATGATATCATCACGATTAGCAGACGCTTGCGCCATAAACCATTTGTTCACAACAAGAGCTTCTGATTTGAACTGCTCGTAAAACTCTTTTTGTGCGGTTTCTCTATGCGCGTGATCAATATTAGCTAAAAGAGAAAAAGCAGATGCTTGATCTGTCATGTTGTCAGTTTGTTTAAACTGCGTGTAGATCATGTCTACTAATGGATCTTCCTCAAGTGATGCAAGATAAGATAGCGCACAATTTTTAATGGCACGTTTTCCTGTTTCTTCTACATTAAACACATAAGCACCAGTTGATTGGTTTTGCTTGTAGATCTCTTTGAATTTATCTTCATAGACATTGGCAAGCTCTTTACGCAGAAGTTTACGCGCTTGATAAATGGCTTCATGATCAATGATATCCATTTCTTGAGCCAAGGTTGATGGCGCAGGAATTTGAAGGCTTAATGCGAGTAGATTTAAGTCGTCTTGTCGGTTATCTAAGAGCCATCCAATGCTTTCAACATATTCATGAGGAACAGACATTGGACTCCCAGCTTGAAAGTCTTTAATCATTTCTAATAAAACTTCTTTAGCAATTGTTTGTCCGCTATCCCAACGGTTAAAGCCATCGCTATCATGCTGCATCAAAAACATATGGTTTTTGCGTGTTAAATCTGTTTTTAAGCGGACAGGGGCTGAAAATCCTCTTAAAAGAGAAGGTGTTGGCTTTGTTGTACCAACATTTTTAAATTCAAATGTTTGTTTGCTTTCCTTTAAATTTAAAACAAGGTCAGTTTCACCGTTATCACCAATAGCAATATCGTTCCCATCTTTATCAAGTAAGCCAATTTTTACAGGGATATGCATAGGCTGTTTATTTTTCTGGCCAGGTGTATCTGGAATAAATTGTTCAAAATGAAGTTTATAAGTCTGTGTCACAGCATCAAATTCTTGCGTCACAGTTACTTCAGGTGTTCCTGCTTGTGAATACCATAGGCGGAATTGTTTTAAATCTAAACCAGAAGCATCTTCCATTGCTTTGACAAAGTCTTCACATGTTGCGGCGCTGCCATCATGACGATCAAAATAAAGATCTGTTGCTTTGCGATATGTTTCTGCGCCTAAGAGGGTATGGAACATACGAATAACTTCTGAGCCTTTTTCGTATACAGTGAGTGTATAGAAATTGTTGATCTCTTGATATGACTCTGGGCGGATAGGGTGCGCTTGCGGGCCTGCATCTTCTTTAAATTGCGTGTTTCTAAGGAAGTTTACATCCGAAATTCTTTGTACAGAGCGAGAGTTTAAATCGCCTGAGAAAGATTGATCTCTAAACACCGTTAAGCCTTCTTTTAAAGAAAGCTGGAACCAATCACGACAAGTAACACGGTTTCCTGACCAATTGTGGAAATATTCATGTGCGACAATGCCTTCTACACGACCAAAGTCTGCATCAGTTGCTGTTTTTGCAGATGCAAATAAAGCAGATGTATTGAAGATGTTCAGCGATTTATTTTCCATCGCTCCAAAGTTAAAATCACTGACGGCAACAATGTTAAAGATATCTAGATCATATTCACGACCATAAGCTTCTTCATCCCATTTCATAGATTTTTTAAGAGCTTCCATTGCGAAATAACATTTGTCTTCATCGCCAGCCTCTGTAAAAATTTTGAGATCAACTTTACGCCCAGACATTGTGATAAAATGATCTTCAATCACGACAAGGTCACCTGCAACAAGTGCAAATAAGTAAGATGGTTTATTAAAAGGGTCTTCCCAAACTGTATAGTGGCGATGACTATCTAATTTACCTTCATCAATTTTATTCCCGTTTGAAAGTAAAACAGGATAGCTATTTGGCGCCTCGATACGTGTTGTGAATTTTGATTGCACATCAGGACGATCAAGATAGTATGTTATGTTTCTAAAGCCTTCAGATTCACATTGGGTACAATGCATTTTAGAAGATTTATATAACCCCTCTAAGGCTGTGTTATTTTCAGGATCAATTTTAACAATGGTTTTCAAAGTGAATTCATCAGGAACACTATAGACCTCTAAGGATTCGTCTGTACGCTCATAGCCTTGTTCACCTAATGTTTGGCCATCTAGTTCTACGGATTGCAGGTCAAGGTTTTTGGTGCCATCAAGAACAAGAGAAGTGGCTTGTTTATTATCTTTTTTTACGATTAAGGTTGTTTCAACTTCTGTGTAGCTGTCAAAAACGCGGAAAGTAAGATCGACTTTCTTTATTGAAAAATCGGGTGCTTTATAATCTTTTAAATATTTTGTTACTGTTTTTGGTTGTGTGTCTTCGCTACGGGGCATGAATAAAACCTTTCATCGATTTATAAAAATATATCCTATCATTAAATGTGATAGTGCAACCTTTAAAAATCAACTAAAAAGGTAAAATAACTGTAAACTAAGGCGTTTTTTTATTTATTAACGAAGGACAATGTCCCAGTCTACACGCTCTAATCTATCAATTAAGAGATGCGCTTTTTGAAAGGTTTCTAAGTTATTCATGAAATAACTATGATTAGAAGGGGATGCAATGACATTCATGCCAGCCTTAAGACCAGAAGTCAGGCCAGCGGCACTATCTTCAATAACAAGGCAATTTTGCGGTGGGATCCCCATTTTCTCAGCGGCCATAAGGTAAGGGGTTGGGGAAGGTTTTCCATCCACAGTATCTTCTATCGCAAGGGAGAATTCAAAGAAATGCTCACCAACAGATTGAACGCTTTTTGAAACAATAGCCCGTTGTCCATTTGAAACGACTGCTTGACGAATATCTCGATTTTGGATCATTGCAAGTGTATCAGGGAGTGTTTCAAACATATGGGCGGCTTTTTCGAAATTATCAATCACATAAGCCATAATTTCATTTTTGAAATCTATAAAATTTAAATGAGTTGCTTCAAAATCTAAAACGATAAGATTGAATGTTGCTTCTAATGTTGTACCAGCCCATTTTGCAATAAATTCAGGAGAAAGATCATAGTTGTGATTCTTACAAAAAACTTTTACAGCGTGTTCAAACAGAGGCTCAGAATTAACTAACGTTCCATCAACGTCCCAAAACACAGCCTTAATAGAATCAATCGGCGTGAAAGAAGTCTGTGCAAAGAGGTTAGTTGGCTGTTGGGTCGTAAGGATAGGATTGGTCATCGTCTTCCTCTTTCATATCAGGGTGATCTGTGTGCGTGTATGAAGCAATTTTATATAAAACGTCTTTTACATTTGCATGCGTTGCTGCTGAGATTGCAAAAACATCTTTACCAGAGGCTTTTTCAAGAGCTTGTTTTTTCTCTTCGATCTCTTTTTCGCTTAGCGCGTCAATTTTATTCAAGGCAATAATTTCAGGCTTATTAATTAAGCTTGTGTCATATTTTTCTAATTCATTACGAATGATTTGATAATTTTCGACAACGTCTTCATCTGTGCCATCAATTAAGTGAAGTAATATTTTCGTACGTTCTACGTGGCCTAAGAAACGATGCCCAAGGCCTGCTCCGTCGCTTGCGCCCTCAATAAGACCCGGGATATCAGCTAATACAAAATCATAAGGGCCAATTTTAATAACACCTAAATTTGGGTGAAGGGTTGTGAAGGGGTAATCAGCAATTTTTGGTTTTGCATTTGAAACAGCAGATAAAAAAGTGGATTTACCAGCATTCGGCAACCCAAGTAAGCCTGAATCAGCGATCAATTTAAGGCGAAGCCAAATAGCCGCATCTTGTCCAGGCCATCCAGGGGTGTTCTTTCTAGGGGCTTGGTTTGTTGATGATTTGTAATGTGCGTTTCCAAAACCTCCATCACCGCCTTTTAAAAAGAGGATACGCTGTCCTTCTTCAGTGAAATCGGCAAGAACTGTTTCTTTATCTTCGTCTAAGACCTGTGTTCCGACGGGGACTTTAATAACAAGGTCTGCACCGTCTTTGCCAGTCTTGTTACGCCCCATGCCATGGATACCTGTTTTGGCTTTGAAGTGCTGCTGGTAACGGAAATCAATTAAAGTATTTAGGTTGTTAACGGATTCGAAATATATATGACCGCCTCGGCCACCATTCCCTCCATCAGGACCACCGAATTCAACATATTTTTCACGGTGGAAGCTTACGCATCCAGCGCCACCATCTCCGCTTTTTAAATATATTTTTGCTTCGTCCAAAAACTTCATTTTTATATCATTTCATTTTCAAAGTAGAAAAGGGCTCGGAGTAATCGCCAAGCCCTTTTTCTTATAAATTCTTTTAATTTGTAAGCTTAGCTTGCGTTTGCAGGCTCAACACTTACACATTGTTTGCCACCACTTGTTTTGTGGAAACGAACAGTTCCTGATTCTGTTGCGAAAATTGTATGATCTTTACCAATTCCAACATTTGAACCAGGGTGGTATTTTGTACCACGTTGACGAATAATGATGTTACCAGGGATAACGATCTCGCCACCAAATTTCTTAACGCCTAAACGACGACCAGCCGAATCACGACCATTTCTAGAACTACCACCAGCTTTCTTATGAGCCATCTTTACTCTCCTTTAAGCCTTAAGCTTTAATATCTGTTATCTTAATTTCAGTTAAACGTTGACGGTGACCGTTTTTACGACGGTAGTTTTGACGACGTTTCTTTTTAAAGATGATGATTTTCTCATCTTTGTGTTGTCCAACAACTTCAGCTTTAACAGTAGCACCAGAAACAAGAGGTGTACCCACCTTTGTTGTCTTCTCATCACCAACCATTAAAACGTCTGCTAAATCGATTTTAGCACCAGTTTCAGCATCAATCTTTTCAACAAAAAGAGTTGCGCCTTTTTCTACACGGTATTGTTTTCCGCCTGTTTTTACAATTGCATACATAATCTAAACTTTCAAAATTGTTAGTATTGCTACGTTATAAATTCCTAGATGGCGTATTTAGCCTAAAAAGCACCACTTTGTCAAGTGTTGCTTTTGAAAATATGTGAAAATATTATTTTCGTTCTCTAATCCACGCTAAAATAACAAAAAAACAGCTTAATGCAAGCCCTAATGGAGGTGAGAAAAGTTCTGTTTTGGTTGTACTAATTGTTTTCGTGCTTTGATTATCTCTAAGGCTTAAATAATTGCGCCCATAGAAAGATGCGTTTTTGTGCGGTGTCATACGTATGTCGGGTGTGTTTTCAACAGAATCTTCAAGCCAAAAACTATTCCCCCTCGTGATTTGAGCGAGCTTTTTGCTTTGTTCGTCTGACGCTGTTAAACGACTAAATTCTTGTGTGTTAAAGTCACCGACAATAAAGACTGTTGTTGCTTCTCTAAAGCTGGCTTTGTAAACACCAAACTCTTTTGCTTTGAAACTATGGATCGCTGAACCAGACTCATTCAGTGCGACAGGAATTTCTTCAATTTCACCTGTTGGCGATTCAAGGATTAAGGTGTCTTCGCCTGTTTCTAAGTCATATATAGCAAGTGTTATATTTTGATGATCTATTTGCGCTGTAATTCGATTAGCTTCTAGTTCAGGTTCTTTCATCAGCCAATGTGATAGGCGTCTTAAGATCTCTTGGTGTGGCCCACCATTTTGAACGGCTTTTGCCCATAACCAAATTTGGTCGCTTGTAAATTGAGCAACGCGCCCTTGTCCAACTTCTGAAATAAGAAGAAGAGGGATATCATTAATGCCTGATAATAGAGCGTGGCTATCAGGAGATTTCGAATGAATGCTTGTTTGCCTATACCATGGGTCCCAAAGTTCTTCTAAAGGGGCAATTGTTTGTGTGATAGGATGCCTTGTTCCTTTTTCTGTAACATGGGGTTTGTATTCTTCTTCAAGTGTTGTTCCTGATAAGGATGCGGGTAAAAGACGATCTAGCTGTGTTTTAAAAAGGGTGCTCGCATTACTTTCAGGGCCAGAAACATCCAAAAAAGCACCGCCTTCTTTGATAAAGTTAGCAATGTTGTTCATATAAGTGATTGGCATGAAGCCATATTTTGAAAAACGATCAAAAATAATCAGATCAAAATCATTGATTTTATCTTCAAACAGCTCTTCAACAGGAAAAGGAATGAGAGCTAATTCATTAGAGGGGACTAAGTTGCTTTTTTCTGGTGTGCGCAAGATCGTGAAATGAACAAGTTCTACATTGTGGTCTGATTTTAAAAGATTGCGCCAGACACGTCCGCCATTATGGGGGCGTCCTGAAACGAGAAGTACTTTTAAGCGATCTCTAACACCTTCAACAGATAGGATTGCTGTATTATTTATGGAGGTCAGCTCATTATCTAATGTGGGTGTTTCAAGTGTAAAAATATTCCCTCCTGGGTGATCTATTGGAATAGATATTTTTATGGTTTCTCCGGCTGTTACATCGCGCGCAAATAAGGTTGTTTGCGCATTGGTTAATGTAACAAAGGCCGTTTTCGGTAGAGCTTCAGGTAAATCATAAACAACAAATTCAAGCTCAACATCTTTTCCAACAATTCCGTATCTGGGGGCTTTTGTTATTTTTATGTATCGATCAGTTTCATATTTTTGTCCAGTTATAAGCGTATGAAAAGGGCCTGATTCTTGGAGTGTTTCTTGATCTGTAAAATGAGAGTCGTGTATTAGTCCATCGGAAACAAAAATTGTTCCCGCTAACTGGTTATCAGAAATCTCTTCTTTTGCTTTTATCCATTCCTGAGTTAAATATGTTCCTCCCTTTATAGGATCATCGCTGATATTAATCTCTTTTATTGAAAGACGCTCTATTGTGCTTAATTGTTCTTTTATTTTTTGATAGCTTTCTTGTGTAAGATCTTGTCTTTGTTCTATTTGATTACTTGAAGACGTGTCTTTTGCTAAAATAACAACATTATTTATGAGCTCTTTATGTGCTTTTTCAATCATTGGATTACAGAGCAAAATTGTAAGAATACAAAGCGCTAAAAATCTGAATAAAGAAGATAATTTCTGTTGATTGACAAAAGATAGAATTAAAAGCATCCCAAGAACAACAAAAACAGCAATGATCTCCGGATTCAGTAACGGGTCCCATGTGATATTATATGATAAAACCTTTTGTTCCATGATGTGCTTAATGATCTAACCTTTCTAGGATAAAAGGAATATGCATTTGGTCGTCTTTATAATTCCCAGTGAGAGCGTATAAAATTAGATTTACTCCAAAACGATAGGCATGCTCTCTTTGATTTTCACCATTTTGTCCAGATATTTGTACAAGAGGGATGTTTTTATCATTGCGTGCCCAAGCCGAAATCCAATCATTCCCACCGATTATTAATGGTGTTACACCGTCATTTTTAGAATGTTGTGTAACGGCTAACCACAAACTTCCTGTGTTATATAAGCCAGGGACACCACTTAACAGATAAAAGCTTCTTGTAAGAACGTGATCATCGGGGAGTTGATCCATAGGAGGGGTCTGCATATGATAAAATAAACGTTTCATGATTTGTGTGTTTGTACCATAAGCCATCGCATTATCTTGCTCATCTATATTGTATTGATCTCTTGTATCTATGAGTAAGATCCCACCTTTATCAAAATAATGTTGTATTTTTTCAATTGTCTGACGTGGCAAAACGGGTGGATATGCGTTAGGGGTTGCGCTAATTGGCCAATAAATCAGAGGGTAAGGTTGCAATGAGTCTTGCATTAAATCAATAGCTGAAACACCCGCCAAGTCAGCAGATGTTCTAAGCTTTGTTTCTTCTATGAGTGTTTCTAATCCTTTTTGTGAAAGCTTATCTAGATAAGAGTCGCCTGTTTTTATGTAGCCTAAATAGGAAGCAGAGGTAACACGCGCAGAGTCATTTTTAGCGAATGCTATATTTGATGTCGAGATGGTTAATATAGATACGAGAACAACAGTAATAAGCCCTCTGTTAAATAAGGCAATGTAGAGTAAATCGCATAAAAATAATAAGCAAGCGGCCATGAGTAAGTAAGGTTTATAATTAATGTTAAGTCCTTTTGTATAAGGTTCGAAATTAAAGTTATTTCTAACATCCTTTTCAATTACAGAAGAGTGAATTTTTAAATGATCTCCTAGATTAATATTTTCGGTTGTCTGAGAGTTTGTGTAAATCCCTATAGGTGTTCTCGCATTTGGCGTAAATGTGTCAGCTAAGGGGAGTGTTAAAGGGGCTTCATTTCCTGTTGCAGGAACTAGGTCGCCAAAGGCATTAATTTGCTCTTTTAACTTTATCGTTGTGTTGGCGGCAAAAGAAGTATTTGTGTGTGTACTACTTAAATCACATAGAATTCTCAATTGTTTTAAAAATAAACCAGATATGGGTAAGGTTGACCATTCTGGTGTAGCACTTACATGAAAAAGGACAAGCCATCCTTGGTTGTTTTTTGCGGCGGTAATCAAGGGTGTACCGTCTTGTAAAAGCGCAAGCGAATGTTCTAATAAATCCAGAGAAGGTGTTGCGACAATCTGTTTGCTAACGGTTATATCGTCAGGGATTTCTAAATAAGAAAAGGGGCTGTTATTTGGAAAGGCTTTTAATTTTTGTGGTGTTTGCCAAGACAGAACACTTTCAAATTCTCTATCTGCTTTTCTAAGTTTAACAGGAGATAAATCACTTAAATCACCTTTTGCTAAATAACTGTCAGCAAATCGAATAAAAATCCCTCCATTTTCAACAAAAGCCATAATTTGAGGGAGGTCATCTTGGGAGAGTTGTGTTGTATCTGTTAAGATCAAGACATCATTTTTATCTATGAGAGAAGCAAGAGAGCCTAAGTTGACATAGTGATATGGAGCCAGCGCTTTTTCTAAATAAAGGTAAGGGTTTAAATAGTCATCATTTTTCACATCGTCTAATGAGGATGCGCTGATGATTCCTATATTTTTTGATGTTCGGTTTGTTTTTTGCCAGTAATGAGCTCCTGCATGCTTTTGTCCTTCAATCGTTAAAAGAGCCATTTCTCTTATAATTTCATTTGGGATGTCTTTGAAATCGATTTCTATGTAAGAGCTCTCAGTTTCAAAAGTTTTAGAAAAAGAAGCGATTAAATTATTGTGTTTATCTTTTACATGAATATGTATCGCATCACTCTCGTGTGAAGCGTTTAATCGTTGAACACTCAAGTTGTTTTGTTTTTTTGTAAACCAATAAAGGGGGAGATTCGGATTTTCATTCTCAAAAAGAGTTAGGGTCATTTCATTATCTAAATAAGTTAATAACTCTAATTCTTTTGTTGTTATATGCGAATTATTTAAGTAAAAAACAGTGCTCTCTTTTGGAATTTGTTCTTGTTTTAAAAAGGCTGTAATCTTTGTGTAGTCGGCCTCGATAGCTTCTGGTGCAAAACTATTTACTGCTTCTAAGGCTTGTTTTCTTGTTTTTTCAAATGTTAAAGGAGGGAGCGACGTTAATGATGCTCCTGTTGTTATGATTTCGATACCAGCTTTGAAATTCATATTCTCTTCAATAAGAAGGCGCGCTTGTTCTTGAATTTTATTCCATTCTTGTGCTGACGCCCAATCATTGTCGATGATAATTAACAGAGGCATGTCTTGTTCTTGATAGTGCGTTATCTTTTTTTGAGGACTTGCAAAAGCAAGAATGAAACACAAAATTGCAAATATTCTCAAAGCCAGTAACCACCAAGGTGTTGTTTGAGAGGATTTTTCAGATGTGTTTAAGTTTTTTAGAAAGAAAGCGCCACCAAAACCATGCTTCTTTGGTTTAGGAGGGAGGACTTTTAAAATCCACCAAAGAAAAGGGAGGAAGATAAGAGCGATCAGGAGCCAAGGAAAGGCAAAATACAAATTTTCAAATCCACTCATGTGCGCTCTCCTTGTTGATTAAGAAAAGCGGCTAGAAATAAATGGGGATCTTCATCCGTGAAATGACATAAATAATGGAAGCCCATTTCATGACATATGGACTTAAGGTCGTCATTATGGGCGTTAAAACGCTTTATATAGTCATCTCTAATGGATTCAGATTTGTTTATTTTATATGTGTCTTCTGTATTCATATTTTCAAAATCAATAGATCCCTTGAAAGGAAATGTAGCTTCGCTTCTATCTAAAATTTGAATAAGGTAGCCGTTATTTTTTTTGTTGGAAAGATGGATTAACTGTGTCTTTAAAACATCAAGCTCATATAAAAAATCACCAAAAAAGAGAGGAACCGCTTTTCCGACATTATCAAAGTTTTCTATCATGGTTTTTTGTTCAAGATGATGTGCGATTTTTTCAATCATTTGATCATTGTTGTTAAATTTTTTATCACCTATACCAAGGAGTGAAAAATGCTCACCACTTTTTTGTAAAATAAAGCTAAGTGCTAATAAGAGTAAATGAGCACGTGTTGCCTTTGTTGGTGTTCTTCTGTTGAAACGGTAATGAAAAGAAGGGGTTTCTTGGCAAACAAAAAGCGCTTTTTGAATCGTTTCCCATTCCTTTTCTTGTAAAAATAAATGATCGTGTTTTGCGCTTTGTCGCCAATCAATGCGACGGCTATCATCGCCCGTTAAAAAAGACCGATATTGCCAAAATTCGTGTCCCACCCCAACAGCTTTGCGCCCATGCTCACCGCTTATAAAGCTATGAGCAAGCGATTGTGCTTGGAGGAGAAGAGATTTATAGTCTTCGCTTAATTGTTTTGACTGTAATTGAAGTTGCATAGCACCTCTTATAAGTCATGTGAAACTTGATCTATCAAAGCATCAATCGTTAACCCATCTGCACGCGCAGAGAAAGACAATCCTATGCGATGTCTAAGGACTGGTTTCGCAATAGCAAGCAAGTCATCTAGAAGAGGTGTTGTGCGTCCATTTAATAGAGCATAAGCACGGCATGCAGTTATAAAAGATTGCCCCGCGCGAGTTCCAGGCCCCCATTCAACATGTTTCTTAACCAGAGGATGGTGACTTGTTTCAGGGCGTAATTCTTTGAGCAGATTTAAAATATGGTCAACCAGTTTGTCACCAATCGCTAGATCTTTGATTAAATGCTGCGCCGATATTAAATCTTCCTGTGTTAAAATAGATTGAACAGCGTAACTCTCGTTTCCGCTTGTTTCTAATAAAATTTGTTTTTCAGACTTTTGGTCTGGATATTCAATATTAATCTGCATTAAAAAGCGATCTAATTGCGCCTCAGGAAGAGGGTAAGTTCCTTCTTGTTCAATCGGGTTTTGGGTTGCAATAACATGAAAAGGCGTAGGCAGTAAATAATCTGTTCCTGCAACCGTTACTTGCTTTTCTTGCATTGCTTCCAAAAGCGCAGATTGTGTTCTCGGACTTGTTCTATTGATTTCATCTGCTAAGAGAAGTTGTGAAAAGATGGGGCCTTTTAAAAATGTAAACTTCTTAGATCCTGATTTTGTTTCATCCAAAATTTCTGAGCCTAAAATATCAGAAGGCATTAAATCAGGTGTACATTGTATGCGTTTTGTATCCAAGGATAGGACAGTTGCTAAATCTTTCGAGAGTTTTGTTTTTGCTAATCCAGGGACACCAACTAATAAAAGGTGACCACCACTTAAAATAGTGGTGAGACTGAGATCAAGTAATCTTTTTTGGCCAATAATGGCTTTTTCAAGCTCTGTTCTAATTGTTGAGAGTTTCTCTTGTAATGTATCAACGGTAAGAGCATTTGGCATGGCTAAAAGAAGTCCCTTTGTTTAGTGGCAGATATTATTTATAGTCACGAACGAATATAGTCTTTATAATCTAGGGTGTTGTTGGTATAAAATCAACATCTTATACGGTGAGATAATCAATAAACGAGTTAAAGGGTTTTTGTTTTTATGATTTTAAAAGAAAGAAGATGGTTTGATAAAGCATCGACACAAAAAATCATAGAGATTCTTAATTCTCAAGAAGGGCATGAAGCACGTTTTGTGGGTGGATGTGTTCGTGATTCTATCATAGGGCATCCTGTGTCTGATATTGATATCGCAACGACAATGCCTCCAAAACAGGTCAGTGATCTCTTACAAGAAAAACAGATCAAGGTGATACCAACAGGTATTCAGCATGGGACAGTTACGGCTTTGTTAGAAGGGGATAGTTTTGAAATTACAACGTTACGTGAAGATATAAATACGAATGGCCGTCATGCTGAAGTAGCTTATACGAATGATTGGAAAAAAGATGCGTCTAGACGTGATTTTACAATGAATGCCCTTTATTTGGATCAAGATGAAAAACTGTATGATTTCTATGATGGAATGTTAGCAATAGAAAACAAGAGCATTTTATTTATTGGTAACGCTGTAGAAAGAATAAAAGAAGATTATCTCCGTATTCTAAGATTTTTTAGATTCTCTTCATATTATGGAGAAGGGTCATTTGATGGAGGCGGTGTTGCTGCATGTGAATCTGAGAAGAAAGGTCTTCAAACCCTATCAAAAGAACGCATTAGAGATGAGTTTTTTAAAATTTTGAAAGCACCTTACCTAGTTCAGGCTTTATCTATGATGCATGAGCGAGGTATTTTGTCCGAGATTTTTCCCTCATATCAAATGAAGGGGGCTTTTGTGGGCTTTTGTACAAAAACAAGACAAGAAAAAGATGATGTTATCGTTCTTTTGAAGCTTTTAATTCTCTCTGATTTTGAACCTGCTGATATGCTTGCGAAAAGGTTTAAATTATCAAACAAACAAAAGCAAATAATTCATCAATTATATTTGTGTATAAATGACAATGAACCTCTTTTTGCGCAACTCTATACTTTCGGTAAAGAGATTGTTGTGCCTGTTTTGATTTTTAAAGGCGAAGAAGAAAAACTCGACTATTGTCAATCATGGAAAAGACCCACTTTCCCTATAACAGCTCAAGACCTAAAAGAGAAGGGGGTTGAAGAAGGGAAACAGCTTGGTGATATGTTGAAGAAAGCTGAGAAATGGTGGCTTTCACATGATGCGAACCCGACAAAAAAAGAAGTTTTGGCGTTTCTCTTTTAGTTACTCTTTATACTCTTGAGGTGAAGCGAAACTATGGTAGGCACCGTCTGTGTCTAGTTTAATGATAACAGGATTATTCTCATCAAATTGTGTTTGTTCAAAAAAATCAATACGGTTAATAAAGGCAGGGTAAGTGCTGTTTTCAATCTCTTTAAAGAACATACGTATGCCATCAAATAAGACATCTTGCATCAACATAAATCGGTCAGATAAAACAGGAATTTTATAAATATCTAAATCGGTTTTTTTGCTAAGTTCATTATACCAATTTAATCCTTGTGCATATTGCAATTTATCAAAAGACAAAATTAAAACGCATGACTTCTCTTTTGGTAAAAGAAGGCTTTCTCCTTTTAACGACTGTGCTTTTATCATTGGGAAATGAGGCATATTCTTTGTTGATTTATTTTTTGTTGTTTATACGAAACTTTCGTTTCATTAAGCTGACTATAATATGATTTGGAAAGGGTTATCAAATAAAAAATTATTCCCACACAACTTCTGGGGGCATCGACATTAGAATGGCTTCTGTGTTACCGCCTGTTTTTAAACCAAAAGTTGTGCCTCGATCATAAAGAAGGTTGAACTCCACATAGCGTCCACGCTTTTTGAGAAGCTCATAACGTTCTTTGCCAGACCATTCTCTATTCATATGTTTTTTAACGAGCGGAGGGAATGCATCTAAAAAAGAAAATCCAATATCTTGGAGAAAATTAAAATCGGTATCCCAATCTCCTGTATTTAAATAATCAAAAAAGATACCGCCGACCCCACGTGTTTCTTTCCTGTGTGGGAGGTAAAAATAACGATCACATTCTTCTTTAAATTTAGGATAGTAATCTGGGTTATGTTTGTCGCAAGCCGTTTTTAATGCGGTGTGAAAATGTTGTGTATCGTCATTGTTTGGAAAGGTGGGAGTTAAGTCAGCTCCGCCACCAAACCATGTTTTATTGTGTGTACGAATATGGCGCACATTCATATGAACCGCGGGGACAAGAGGGGAGTGCATGTGTGCAACAAGTGAAACACCAGATGCCCAAAAACGAGGGTCTTCTTCTGTGCCTGGGATTTTTTTTCTAAACTCTTCTGAAAAGGAGCCTTGAACTTCAGAGAAATTAACACCCACTTTTTCAAAAACACGCCCTTTCATAAGTCCTATAGTGCCGCCACCACTATGGCCTTCTTCATTATCAACAAGATCACGTTCCCATGTTTTGTATGTAAATTTTCCAGCTGGTTTGTCTGCGTGTGCGGATCCTGAGTAATCATTTTCTATGGCCTCGAAAGAAGCACATATTTTATCTCTTAAGGATTGAAAAAAAGTAGTGGCTTTTTGTTTTTGTGTGTCCATTTTATCCTCTAATAATCCGACTCATTTCGCCTAAGAACATAGCACATGAAATTGCTATGTTTAAAGAACGTGTTTCTCCGTGCATGGGGATGGTTAAACGATCATCAACAAAAGAATGGACGAAGTCTGGTGCGCCACGACTTTCACTTCCCGCAATTAAAATATCACCTTCTTTGTATTCGTAATTTGTATAAGCTGTTGTGCTTTTTGTCGTCATGAGGATTAGGCGACGATTTGGTGTATCCGTACTTTCTAAAAAGCTGTCCCAACTTCTATGGCGTTCCCATGTTAAATGTTCAATATAATCCATAGCGGATCGTTTTATTTTCTTTTCGTCAAGTGGGAATCCGCAAGGCTCTATGATATGAAGTTTAACATGCATGCAAGCACATAGGCGCATGATTGTTCCTAAATTTTGTGGAATTTCAGGTTGAAAAAGCGCTAAGTTTAATTGTGTGGTACTCATTTATATGTGTTCTGTCTTTATCGTTAAAAATGTTGAAAATAAAGTCTTTTCATCTTGTGAAAGACACTGTATTTTATAGGTGCTTAAAAAGTAAAGAGATTCTTTTCTTGTTGGCTATTTACTTTATTTAAGCAGTGTATATACATCTTTTTGATCAAAACTTTAAGAAAGGGCTTTGCTCATGGCTAACGCCGATAAAACCAAAAAACAAGACCTTCAGGATGAAACTAAAAGAGATTTTTTATATCTGTCCGCTGGCGCAATGGCCGCTATAGGCGGTGCTAGTTTCGTATGGCCTTTTGTTGATAGCTTAAACCCTGCTGCCGATACATTGGCTTTAGCGTCTATTGATGTTGACTTATCTCCGATCCAAATTGGACAGTCTGTAACAGTTACATGGCGCGGGAAACCAGTTTTTATTAGACGTAGAACAGCGAAAGAAATTTCTGTTGCACAAAATACAGACTTATCTGTTTTACCAGATCCTCAAGCCGATAAAGATCGTGTTCAAAAAGATGAATGGTTGATTATGGTTGGTATTTGTACGCATTTAGGATGTGTTCCTTTAGGGCAAAAACAAGCAGACATCAAGGGGGACTATGAAGGATGGTTTTGTCCATGTCATGGTTCGCACTATGATACATCTGGACGTATTCGTAAGGGGCCAGCACCTAAGAACTTGGATATCCCTGAATATACATTCTTAACAGATACAAAAATTAGAATTGGTTAATTAATCCCTATAAGGAAAACGTTATGGCTTCAAAAGCGAGAGAAAAATATGATAACCCAGTGATTGAGTGGATCGATAGTCGTTTACCAATCTTTACAATGATGCAAAAAGAGTATGGTGTATTCCCAACACCGCGCAACTTCAATTATTTTTGGAGTTTCGGCGGGATTGCAATGCTTGTTTTGATGGTTATGATTTTATCAGGTGTTGTTCTGGCAATGCATTATGTTCCTAATTCAATGCTCGCCTTTGATTCTGTTGAACGTATCACACGTGATGTGAATTATGGTTGGTTGTTGCGCTCTATTCATATGAATGGTGCATCTATGTTCTTTATCGCTGTTTATATTCATATCTTTAGAGGGATGTATTACGGCTCTTATAAAGAACCGAGAGAGTTATTATGGATGATTGGTGTTGTGATTTTCTTACTTATGATGGCAACAGCCTTTATTGGATATGTTCTACCTTGGTCACAAATGTCAGGGTGGGGGGCAACAGTTATTACAAATCTATTCTCAGCATTCCCATTGATTGGTGATGGCGTTGTGACATGGCTTTGGGGTGGTTTCTCTGTTGATAATCCAACATTGAATCGTTTCTTTGCGCTTCACTTCTTGTTGCCTTTTGTTTTGTTTGGTGTTGTATTCTTGCACGTTTGGGCGTTGCATGTAACAGGCTCCAACAACCCACTAGGGATTGAGCCAAAGAAAGCATCTGATACATTACCTTTCCATCCTTATTATACGGTTAAGGATTCTGTTGGTATTTGTGCCTTTTTGATCTTCTTTGCATTCATCGTATTCTATATTCCAGATGCGTTTGTTCATGCAGATCATTATCAAAAATTTAATCCCTTAGTAACGCCAGCGCAAATTGTACCTGAGTGGTATTTCTTACCATTCTATGCCATTTTGCGTGCCTTTACGTATGATATTTCTTTCTTTGGAACGGTGATTTTACCTGCGAAATTACAAGGTGTATTAGCAATGTTTGGCTCGATTATTATATTATTCTTCTTGCCATTTATTGATAGATCACCTGTGCGTAGCGCAATGTTCCGCCCGTGGTATCGTAAAGCGTTGTATGGGCTCGTTGTTGCTATGGTGATACTTGGTTATGTTGGTGCTCAGCACGCAGAAGAGCCATATATTACAGTTGGACAGTTGGCGACAGTTTATTACTTTGCATTCTTTATTGTGATTATTCCTTTATTGAACAAGTATGAAAAACCATTGCCTCTACCAAGCAGTATTAGTGAAGCTGTTTTGGGCAAGAAATAATTATAAGATAGAATTAAAATTAAGGAGACTTTTTAAAATGCGTTTAACAAAAATTTTATCATATCTTATGATTTGTATAGGGCTACTTGTTACCGCGCCAGCATTTGCCGGTGGTGACAGTGTTGAACCGAAACATGAGGACTGGCAGCATGCTGGGTATTTAGGAACATTTGATAGGGCTTCTCTTCAAAGAGGGTTTCAGGTCTATAAGCAGGTTTGTGCGGCTTGTCACTCATTAAATTTGATGAGTTACCGTAACCTTGAGATGCTTGGTTATACGGATAAAGAAGTGCGCGCAATTGCTGCTGAGGCAACGATTGTAGATGGTCCAAATGATGAGGGTGAAATGTTTGATCGTCCAGGTATTCCTGCTGATCGCTTTCAATCACCTTATCCAAATGATAATGCAGCACGCTATGCGAATAACGGTGCTTTACCACCTGATCTATCATTAATTGTTCGTGCTCGCCATCATGGTGAAGATTATGTTTATAGCCTTTTGACGGGATATAAAGAGGCACCAGAAGATTTCGAACTTATGTCTGGTATGAGTTATAATGAGTATTTTGCAGGGCATCAAATTGCTATGGCGGCTCCTTTAAGTGACGATATGGTTGTTTATGGAGATGGAACAGAGGCAACAACCGAGCAGATGGCTAAAGACGTGGTTACATTCTTGGCATGGACATCGGATCCACATCAAGAAGCCCGTAAACATATGGGAGTGAAAGTTTTAATCTTCCTCTTTATTATGTTTGGGTTGTTTTACATGTCTAAGAAAAAAGTCTGGCGAGATGTAAAAAAGAAATAACGAATTTAAAAAGGGCTTTGTGAAAAGCCCTTTTTTTTAAGGAGATGAAATGAAGTATAATAGGTTAGGGCAGAGCGATCTTAAAGTCAGTGAAATTTGCTTAGGTACAATGACATGGGGTGCTCAAAATACAAAAGAAGATGCTTTTGAGCAAATGGATTATTCATTGGGTGAAGGTGTGAATTTCTTTGATACGGCTGAGTTATACGCGATCCCTCGTGCAAGAGAAACTCAAGGTAAGACAGAAGAAATTATCGGAGATTGGTTTGAGGCGCACGGGAAAAGAGATCACGTTATATTAGCGACAAAAGTTGCAGGGGAAGGCGCTGCTTGGATTAGAGATTCGGGGCCTATTTCAAGGAAATCGATTAAGAGTGCTATTGAAACAAGCTTGAAGCGCTTGAAGACAGATTATATTGATTTATACCAACTGCATTGGCCTAATCGTGGAAGCTATCATTTTGGGCAGATGTTTGGCTATGATGCCTCTCATCAAAATACAGCAGAATGTGAAGATAATTTTTTAGAGGTTTTATCAGCATTGCATGATTTAAGACAAACGGGTGTTATTCGTGAGGTTGGTTTATCAAATGAAACAGCTTGGGGGATAATGCGTTATATGCAAGTCGCCAAAGAAAATGGATTTCCAGCAATGGTTTCCATGCAAAATGAATATAGTTTGCTATACAGATTGTTTGACACGCATATGGCAGAAGTTTCTCATCATGAAAATGTCGGTCTTTTGGCATATTCTCCATTATGTCGAGGGCTGTTATCGGGTAAATATAACAGCGGTGATATTCCACAAGGATCACGCGCAGAAATCATTAAAAATTTGAATGGCCGTTTAAATGAGAAAAGTATAAAAGCATCAATTGCCTATACATCATGTGCAGAAAAATATGATTTAGACCCAAGTCAGATGGCTTTGGCTTTTGTTTTGTCGCGTCCTTTTACATCGTCTGTTATTGTTGGGGCTACTAAAATGGAACAGTTAAAAACGAATATTCTGGCAAAAGAAATCTCTTTAACGGAGGATATGATCAAAGACCTAGAAGAGATATATCATCAATATCCAATCTGTTTCTAATTTACTTTAGAGGGATACTTTTTTTGTGCTTCCTCGGCGTGAATGGAGGGCAAATGGAATGATTTTATTTTTGCATGCGAATTCATCTTTGAATGTTAGGCGCTCTCGTAGTACATCAATGAGCGCTGAAGAATCTGTTTCTACAACAAGAACATGTGTGTTCGGGCACATGGTAACTTTTGATCCTGATATATAGATATTTTTTTCAGCGGCGATATTGTAAACATTCATGATCGTCATTGTTGTAACAACATCTTTTCCCTCTTCTGTTGTTAAAAATCCATCAGGTGCCATTGCCACTTCTTCTTCTAGAAGATCTTCTTGTATTTTTTGATCTAGAACGAATACATGTTTTGCCATATCAAACTTATCCTTAACCCATATAATTAATTTTGAGTAGGATAACATTGTAGATATGTAAAATCAATAGTTATTAGACATTAAATCTAAAGAGAAGGATATCACCATCTTGAACTTCGTATTCTTTTCCTTCAGAACGCATTTTCCCAGCTTCTTTAGCGCCTTGTTCTCCATTGCAAGTAATGAAGTCATTATACGAAATGGTTTCTGCCCGAATAAATCCTTTTTCAAAATCTGTGTGAATAACACCTGCTGCTTGAGGTGCTTTTGAATTTTTGTGAATAGTCCAAGCACGTGTTTCTTTAGGTCCAGATGTAAAGTATGTGGCAAGATCGAGCAAATTATATCCTGCACGAATAACACGGTTCAAACCAGGCTCATCAAGGCCTATGCTTTCTAAGAATTCCTTTTGTTCTGCATCATCTAATTGAGAGATCTCTTCTTCAATCGCTGCGGAAATAATCACTGCTTGTGAGCCTTCTTTCTCAGCATGTTGTTTGACTTTCTGTGTCCATTCATTGCCCTCAGCGGCATCATCCTCGTTTACATTACAGACATATAAAATCTTTTTCCCTGTAATAAGTTGAAGCATTTGAAAGCGTTTTTCTTCCTCGCTATCGTGACGTTCAAATTCTCTAGCAGGTTTTCCTTCATCTAAAAGGAGTTTTACCTGTTCCAGCATCTCTATTTGCGCTTTTGACTCTTTATCGCCTGAACGTGCTTTTTTGCCTAAATTTTGAAGACGTTTTTCAACGGATTCTAAATCTGCAAGCATAAGTTCTGTTTCGATAATATCAGCATCACGAAGAGGATCGACGGAGCCTTCTACATGGGTGATATCACCATTTTCAAAACATCTAAGAACGTGGATAATCGCATCTGTTTCGCGAATATTTGCTAAAAACTGGTTTCCTAGACCTTCGCCTTTACTGGCACCTTTTACAAGTCCAGCAATATCCACAAATTCCAATTGCGTAGGAATGGTGTTTGCTGATTTTGTGATGTTTGATATTTTGTCCAATCGTTCGTCAGGAACGGCAACACGCCCAACATTAGGTTCAATCGTACAGAAAGGAAAGTTAGCAGCCTGTGCACTGGCTGTTTTTGTGAGAGCGTTGAATAATGTTGATTTGCCAACATTAGGAAGGCCTACAATACCGCATTTAAATCCCATCTTTATGAGAGTCCTTTCTGGTTATCTTGATAATAGTCTTTTAGCGCAGGCATGATATCTTGGTTGATCTTGCTCATTGCTTTATCCATGTCATTTTCTAGCATAAGAGGAATATGTTTGGCAATTCCCTTATAGAGGGCATCAAGCCAATCATTATCTTTTTTATAAAAATCACCTAAAACATAACTATGTACGAGATGTTTTTCGCCAGGGTGTCCAATTCCTAAACGAATTTTCCACATGTCTTTTCCACAATGAGCATAAAGAGATTTTATGCCATTATGACCTGCAGCACCACCGCCTTGCTTCGCTTTGATTTTTCCAACAGCTAAATCAAGTTCATCATAAAAGACAACAATATTTTCAGGTGGAATTTTATAAAAATGTGCGATTGCACGAACAGCTTCACCAGAATTGTTCATGTAGGTTTGTGGCTTGATAATAAGGGCTTTCTCGCCTTGTATTTTACCATCAAAAATCTCAGCTTGAAATTTTGATTTAGGACCTTTGAATTTGTATGCATCAATTAAATAATCAGCTACCAAAAAACCAATATTATGACGGTTGTTTTGATATTTTGTTCCGGGGTTTCCTAGGCCGACAATTAACCACATTTACTTTATTCCTTAATCATAAAAAAAGAGCTTTTTCGGTTTTATCATGAAAAAGCTCTTTTTAGAAATTTTAAAAGTAGAATTATTCAGCAGCTTCTTCTTCAGGTGCTTCAGCAGTAGCTTCTTCACCTTCAACAGCTTCTTCACCTTCTTCTGCATCTTCAGCAGCAGCAAGGCTTGAAGGAGCAACGATAGCAGCAACAGTAAAGTTCTCTTCAGTAGAAAGTTTAACACCTTCTGGTAATTGAGCATCTTCCATGTGAACTGAATCACCGATTTCTAATGTACCTAAATCAAATTCGATGGCATCAGGAATAGAGTCAGCGCTACATGTTACATCAAGTGTATGACGAACACAGTTAACGATACCACCACGCTTGATACCTGGTGCTGTTTCTTCGTTTAAGAAGGCAACAGGAACAGAAACTGTAATTTTTGTTTTCTTTGTAACGCGTAGGAAGTCAACATGCTCTGGAAGATCTTTTACAGGGTGGAATTGGATATCACGCGCAAGAACACGGTGCATATCAGAACCAACTTTGATCTCAGAAATAGAAGTCAATAAACCACCACGGTTTAAGATTTTTTGTAATTCGTTACCTGCAATAGTAATAAGAACAGGTTCTTTGTTATCTCCGTAAATTACGGCAGGGATGCGGCCTTCACGACGAACGGCACGCGCGGCCCCCTTACCAGCACGTTCACGAAGAGTAGCTTCAAATTTAAGTGTTTCAGACATAATGAATACTCTCTTTCATATATAATTAACGTAGTTTTTAAAAAGCCTCGACGGCCTCCAAGGGTGCAAAACGATCGAGGTTGCTTGGTTTTACTTAAAAAAGTAGAAAAAATCAAGCTTTAATATCAAAAAGACTAGAAACGGAGCTATCTTGACTAATACGTTTTATTGCTTCTCCAATTAAAGAGGCGATATCAAGATATTCAATCTTATCTGCTTGAGGCTTTTCTATAGAGTTTGTAACTAATAATTTTTCAAAAGAAGAGGCCGCTATTTTATCGTAGGCATCTCCAGAAAAAATACCGTGTGTACAATAAGCATAGACAGATTTTGCACCAGCCTCTGTTAAGGCATTTGCGGCATTACACAAAGTGCCACCACTATCAATCATGTCGTCAATTAAGACACATTCTTTTCCAGCAACATCACCAATAATGTGCATGACTTCGGATACACCGGCTTGTGGACGACGCTTATCTATTATTGCGAGATCAGCATTTAATTTACTTGCGAAGGCGCGCGCTCTAACAACACCGCCAACATCTGGGGAAACAATAGTTGGTGTTGTGTCACCAAAAATATTTCTTAATGTTGGTACAACAAGGGGTGTTGAAAATAGATTATCGACAGGAATATCAAAAAAACCTTGGATGGCGGCAGAGTGTAAATCAAGAGTTAGAATACGGTCTGCTCCAGCCTCGGTAAGTAAATTAGCAACGAGTTTTGCCGAAATAGGGCATCTGGGGCTCGTTTTTCGATCTTGGCGAGCATATCCGAAATAAGGAATAACGGCGGTTATTCTTTTTGCAGATCCTCTTCTTGCTGCGTCAATCGTTAGGAGCAATTCCATGAGGTGATCGTTGGCTGGAGCGTTGGTCGACTGAATAAGAAAGACATCTTCTCCTCTAACATTTTCTAAAATTTCAGGAAAAAGCTCACCATCTTTGAATTGTTTAAGTTGGATCTCTCCTGCATCGATATCGAGATATTCGCAAATGCCATTTGTAAGTGATTTATTTGATGAGAGTCCGAAAATTTTCATTGTGAATAGTCCTTACTGTTATTCAATAATCAAAACTTTAAAAAGTTCCCCCATCTTATCATCTCCGATCAATCGGTCTAGATCTTTTTCTAGATTAGCTGCTTTAGCTGGGTTTTTTAACATGAGTTGTCGTGTACGCTCAGTTATTCCCATTTGTTGTAAGAAATAAGATTGAGTTGTAACAAGTGTTTTACGTCCATATGATTCGCATAAATCATGTAATCGTAAAAAATTGACATGAGTTGTTAAGTCTTGGTCACCAAGAGAGTCAAAAATGTTTTTATATTGGTGATTTTTTAAAGCTTGTAGTGTGTCTTTTAAACCAAACTCTGTTGTATAACCGTAATCAACAAAGAGGGCGCGTGCTTGACGTTTTGCAATTTCTTGCACGACTTCTTCACTATAAGGGTTATGCTCGTAAAAGTTGTTCTCTTTGTATAGGGAGGGGATTATTTCACTGTCACACTCTATCTGCGCCCATAAAAAATTGTTGTTTTGATCTAATGTGATAACGCGCTCTTTCCACTCATTCTCGATTTTCTCATATTGTTGAACTGGAAGCGCATCAAAAAACTCATTACCCAATACAAAATAATCTTCGTTTAAAGCGGATAAATCAAAAGCGGTCTGCCAGTTGATTTGAGGATGTAGAGTAAGTAACGCTTGCTGTTTTTTTGTCAGGCTAGGGGATGTTTCTATGAGTGTACAAGTAATGTTTTCATAGATTTTTGGAGCAATTTTTTTGAGTGTTCTCAAAATATCATTCATTAATGTTCCTTTTCCTGGCCCAAACTCAATGAGGTTAGAAAAAGGCGCGAATTGATAGGCTTGATATAAATAGATGCCAATCATCTCACCGAATAATTGTGATATTTCAGGTGCAGTTGTGAAATCACCCTTTGAACCAAGAGGGTCTTGTTTAATGTAGTAGCCATGTTGTGGATGTGACAGAGTTAATGACATGAATTCTGACACACGCATATGGCCTTGTGCGTGAATTTTATCTTTAATGAGTGTGGGTAATGATGTCATTTTCTATTAAAGAAATATAAAGCGATGGCGCTTCCTATCAGGATCATAGGGAGGCTTAAGAGCTGACCGATACTCACCACATTTAATATAAGGCCATAAGCAGGATCTGGTTCACGGAAATATTCAACGATAAATCTAAAAAGACCATATCCAGCTAAAAAGAAGCCTGATGTGATACCTGGTTTATCATGAAATTTTTTGTAGCTTAGATAAAGAAGAACAAAAAGAAGTGCCCCTTCTAATGCCGCCTCATAAAGTTGGCTTGGATGTCTTGCGATCCCTCCACCTTGTGGAAAACGAATAGCCCAAGACATATCTGAGGAACGGCCATAGAGCTCTCCATTTGCAAAATTAGCTAAGCGTCCAAAAAATAGTCCTATAGGAACAGATGCACAGACGAGATCTGCTAATCTTAGAAAGGAAATTTTTTGATATATACTGTAAAAATAAAGAGCAAAAATAACGCCTAGTGCTCCTCCGTGAAAAGACATACCTCCTTTCCATACAGCAAAAATCTCATCTGGATTGCTTAAGAAATATGAAGGGTGATAAAAGAAGACATATCCTAAACGGCCGCCAAGTATAACGCCAATAACAGCCACTGAAATAAAATCTTCAATTTGTTTATGAGAAGGGCTTGTTACATGAGGAGAAGTTTTTACGAGTTTTTTCATGTAGAATAAAGCAAGTAAGAAGCCAGACAAATAGGCAAGCGAGTACCATCGAACATCTAATCCAAATAGAGTAAAGGCAATCGGTGAAATATCTGGGAATGCAAGGCCAGTCATTAGCGATAAGGATCCTCTTTTGACATGTATGTTTGAATATGGTCTTTAATACCTTCTTCTAATGAAGCGAACGGTTTTTTATAACCAGCAGAGCGTAGCTTGCTCATATTTGCTTGCGTGTAATACTGATACTTACCTTGTAATTGTTCAGGCATTGGAGTGAATTCTATTTTTGGTTCAATCCCCGCGGCAGAAAATGTAGCTAAGGCCAAGTCTTTAAACGAACGCGCTTGACCTGTTCCACAATTAAAAAGGCCAGAAACTTGTGGGTTTTCCATGAACCAAAGCATGACATCGACACAGTCTTTAACATAGACAAAATCACGTAACTGCCCGCCATCTTCATAATTAGGGTTATGAGATTTAAAAAGCTTAGCAATTTCACCTTTTTTGATTTTTGGATAGAGTTGTGACACGACACTCATTTGTCCGCCTTTATGATATTCATTAGGGCCATAGACATTGAAGAATTTCATACCAACCCATTGTTTTGGTCGGCGTTCAATTGTTTGCATTTCAGGATCTTGTACAAGGCGAGCAATACGGCGATCAAAAGCATGCTTACTCCAGCCATAGGCATTGAGTGGATGTAATTTAGATAACTCATTTATGCTTTCATCATCATCAAACCCAGCTGTGCCATCACCATATGTTGCTGCTGAAGAAGCGTAGATTAGACGAACGTCATAATTGGCACAGAATTTCCACAAAATACGAGATAGACGGTAGTTACTGTCAACGATGAGGTCGACATCTTTTTCTGTAGTTGCAGAGATTGCACCCATATGAAAGATAACCTCAATTTCATCGGCACGTTTTTTCATGTATTCAAGTAAATTTTCAGGTGCGACAATGTCACGTATTTCACGCTTTGAAATATTGCGCCATTTATCTTCCATGCCCATTGTATCGCATATCGTAATGTCTTTATAACCGCGTGCTTCTAGTTCTGCGACAATGTTTGAGCCAATGAAGCCTGTTCCGCCAGTAACAATAATCATAATCTTTTTTATCCTAATAAATTAAATTTTAGATTTTTTTAGGCTCTGATTTACTTGATCAAAAGTCAAGAATAAAGATTCATTATTTTTTGTCGATTCTCTTTGACTCTCGATTCGTTTTCAGGCATGAATCCTTTCTGTGACAAATGCAAGTCATAAATTATTTAAAGAGTATTCATGCAAGATAAGCTTATAGATAACCTGATGCAAATGGCCGGTGGCGCAATGAATGTCGTCCAAGCTTTGCAAGAAAATGTGCGTGAGGAAGTCAAAAAAGCTGTGAATAGTTTTATGGATGATGAAGCATTTGTAACACGTGAAGAATTCGACGCCTTGAAGGCAGAAATAGAAGCCTTAAAAAAGAAAATCAATATGAACGAAAAAGGGGAGCAATAGAGCCTTGTATAAGTCTAATACAAAACAAAAAGCTGTTTATGATTTTACAACACCTATGGAGGGAATTGAAAAAGCCCTGACATTGGCTTCTTTTAGAGCAGAGCGCCCAACAGATGACGAGATTAAAATGTCTTTGAATGGTCGTTGGTGCGACTATAAAGTCTTTTTTGAATATTTTGATGATATGGACGTTATTCAGTTAACGGTTTGGCCTGAGGGTGTTGGCGTTGGTGATGCTGACTTAACTGAGATAGCAGAATTTCTTGTGCGCATTAATCAACAATTATGGATTGGTCACTTCTCTTGGGATGATGAGGCTGAAACAATTGTATATCGTCATACATTTATGGCACATGAAGCGCATAATATGGATGCGAGTGCATTAGTGGATGTGTTAGATGCCGCAAAATTGTCATTTGATCGCTTCCAACCATTCTTCCAAATGTTGGTTGCTGGAGAAGTTGGTATCAGTCAAAGCATTAACGTAGCCTACATGGATACAATTGGTGAAGCATAAGGATTGACTTATGCAGCCTTTAAAAATTCTTCTTGTTGGATGTGGAAAAATGGGAGGGGCTCTTTTAGAAGGGTGGCTCGAAGCAGGGATCTGCAAGCATATCTATGTTATTTCTCCAGATACAAATTTTTCAAATACAAAGGTTACGACATTAAACTCAGTCTCTGAGTTATCTGATAGTGTGGATGTTGTCTTTTTTGCAGTAAAACCTCAAATCTTAGATACGGTTGTTCCTCTTTATAAAGATGTGGAAGCTGTTTTTATTTCTATTGCTGCTGGGAAATCAATTACTTCTATTTCTAATGCTTTTGCTGATAATAAAAGGAGAAGCATTATTCGTGTGATGCCTAATACACCAGCAGCAATTGGAAGAGGTATAAGTGGTGTTTTTGCCAATGATGTCTGTGATCAAACAGATCAAGCAATGGCTGAAGAATTGATGGCTGTGTGTGGGGATGTCATTTGGCTAGATAAAGAACAAGATATGCATGTCGTGACAGCCGTTTCAGGAAGCGGCCCAGCTTATTTATTTCACATGATAGAAGCTTTAACGCAGGCGGCTGAGAAACAGGGGTTGAATAAAGAACAGGCTCTTTTATTCGCGCGTAAGACGATAGAAGGCGCAGCTGCTCTAAGTTCAAAAAATCCTGACGTTAGTGCGAGTACTTTGAGAGAGGCTGTGACAAGCCCTAAAGGAACAACGGAAGCGGGTTTAACGGTTTTAATGCCGTCTTTGCCAGATTTGATGACACGTACAGTTGCTGCTGCTAAAAAAAGATCTATAGAGCTCGATCAAGAGTCTTGATTGTCAGCGTTTTTATTAAATACAGCAACTTCTTTTCTTAAGGCTCTTAACTCTTGTAAGAGTTCTTCACGTTCTCTATGCGCCTGTTTTTCAAGTTCATCAATATGTTCTCTGTTTTGAGCAGATTCAATAATGTGAAGAGAATTAACGATAATTCCGATGAACAGGTTTAAGACAGCAAAGCTTGTTATTACAATAAAGGGAACAAAAAAGATCCAAGCATAAGGATAAACTTCCATGACAGGACGCACTATTCCCATAGACCAACTTTCAAGGGTCATGATTTGAAATAAGGAATACATGCTATTTCCAATAGTACCGAAAAATTCTGGGAAATGCTCTTTGAAAAGTTTTGTGGCCATAACAGAGGCTACATAAAAGATAAGGAGTAAAACAGTAATGATAGAGCTCATCCCCGGTAGGGCATTAAATAAGGCTTGTATAACAGCGCGCAGAGAAGGGACAATGGATATAAGACGTAGAACACGCAATATACGAAGCGCTCTTAAAATACTTAAAATACCTGATGAAGGCAGAAGTGAAATTCCAACGATCAGAAAATCAAAAATATTCCAGCCATCTTTAAAAAAGTTAAACCGATACACATATATTTTTAACAAGATTTCGATCACAAAAATCCATAAAATTGTTTGATCGACAATATGGAGTGCATATTCATATTCTTCTATGAGCTTTGGGGAGGTTTCTAATCCGAGCGTAATAGCATTGATAATAATAAGGATGATAATAAAACTTGTGAATAAGGGGTTTTTTACAAGTTTAGAAATTGTTTCGTAGAAGAAGCTGGTCATTTAACTCTCTTTTTTGTATATCATCTTGTTTATGTAAGTATTTATTAATATGATATGCTATTATTTAAGTATCGAAAAGAAAATTAGTCCTCCTTATGAAACAAAAAGCACATATTTTAGTTGTTGATGATGATGAGCGTATTCGCTCGTTGCTTGCGCGCTATTTAGTGCGTGAAAACTATTTTGTTTCAACTGCGCACACGGCAGATGAAGCCGATATTCTCATGCGTGAAATTGCATTTGATTTAGTTGTGCTGGATGTGATGATGCCTGGTGAGGATGGGTTTTCATTTTGTTCACGTTTAAGAGAAGAAGGAAACACTGTTCCAATTATCTTGTTAACGGCAAAAGGGGAGTCTCACGACCGTATAGAAGGATTAGAGAAAGGGGCTGATGATTATTTACCAAAACCTTTTGAACCAAAGGAATTGGTTTTAAGAATAGATTCTGTATTAAGACGTGTAGTGAATAAAAAAACGGCGCTCAAAAAAATTACACTTGGGACATATCATTTTGACCAAGAGCGGGGCTGTTTGAAAAATGGTGATCAATTAATCGATTTGACAACGGTTGAGGCTAAATTGCTTAGTATTCTTTCAAGTAAACCTGGTGAAATCTATGATCGTTTTGATTTGGCAGAACAAACCGGACAAGACCCAAGCTCAAGAACAATAGATGTTCAAATTACACGATTGAGAAAAAAAGTTGAACCAGACCCAAAAGTACCACGTTATATACAAACGGTACGTGGTAAAGGATATGTATTGAGGCCAGACTATGATTAATATGATTAGCCACCTCTATAAAACAGTAAAATTGTTTTTAAGACGATTATTGCCCGTATCTCTGTTTGGGCGCTCTCTTTTGATTTTGATCGTCCCTGTTTTATTAACGCAAACAATTGCAACGTTTATTTTCTTTGATCGTCACTGGGATAATATGACACGAAGATTAGCTGAAGCCGTTGCGGGTGAAGTTGCGATGATTTCAGATCATTTAGAAGAAGATCTAAAAACAAATGAAACGATAGAATTTTTATCGGTGGTAGCACGTAAATTGAGTTTAGAGATTAGCGTGAATACAAATGAAACAACGCTACCAGTTGTTCATAAGAATGAGCGATGGGATTCTTCTGTTGTGCAAACTGTTGAAGATGCTGTTGAGCGTATTGTTGATCGTCCTTATGTGATTAAAAGTTATGAAGAAGGCGAGAGTGTTGAAATAAGTGTCGCTCTTAGAGAAGACGGTATTTTAAGTGTTGTTGTTCCTGAAAAAAGATTGTTTTCTTCCACGGCTTATATTTTTCTAGCATGGATGATTGGTGCGTCTTTATTGTTGATGGGGATAGCGATTGTTTTTATGCGTAATCAAATTAAACCGATTAGACGATTAGCGTGGGCTGCGGATCGTTATGGTCGAGGTTTAGATGTTCCTGATTTTAAAGAGAATGGTGCTAGAGAAGTTAGAAAAGCCATGGCTGCTTTTAAAGAGATGCATGAGCGTTTACGTAGGCAAATTGAACAAAGAACAATTATGTTGGCAGGTGTTTCTCATGATCTAAGAACACCTGTTACGCGTATGAAAATACAACTGGCAATGTTACCAGAGAATGAAGATATCAACGCTTTGAGAAATGATTTACAAGAGATGGAGAGAATGATCGAAGGATATTTATCTTTTGTAAGTGGGGATGAAGGAGAAGCGCCAACTAAAATTAATTTAAAGGATATGATCCATTCTTTAGCAGAGAAAAAAGCAAGAGCTGGTCATGTTCTAGAGCAAGCTGTTCAAAATGATTTAATGTTAACTGTTCGAGCAAATTCTTTCGAGCGTGCTTTGGGTAATTTGCTAATGAATGCCTTTAAATATGGCGATAAAGTATGGCTCAGAGCGTATCGCTTAGGTGATGTGATTGAGATTGTTATCGAAGATAATGGTCCAGGTATCCCTGAGGATAAAATGCAAGACGTATTTAAACCTTTTGTTCGTTTGGATGGTTCTCGCAATTTTTCAACAGGCGGTGTCGGATTGGGCTTGTCAATTGCTCAAGATATTATTCACCATCATGGTGGAGAAATCTTTTTAGAAAAAAGCAATAGGGGCGGATTACGTGTTGTAATTCGTATGCCTTAGCGCTTAAATAAAGAGGTGGCAACTTGATCTGCAAAGGTTAAGTTCTTATCTAGTTCGGCCATTGTTTTACTAGAGTCCGTTGTGTCATCTTCAAGCCATATACGACACGTTTTTAAATATATATAGCTCATGCCAAGAAGTTTAATTTCTCCAGATAAACCAGAATATGGGATACGGGCATAATTTAATAAGTCGATCATAAGATTTCTAAATGAGGGCACTGTTTTTAATAGTGTTTTAGGGTCTTTTGGAAGCGCATAGATGATGCGTTTTAGTCCGTCTTTATAAGGTGTTAGCAGGTCAAAACGCTCCATCATAATATCAAACAAACGTTCTTTTGGTGCTTCCTCTTCATCAACAATATCGATTGACGTTAAATATAAAGCTTTTGAAATAGAGTCTTCGAAAAAGTCTAAAAAATCATCTTTGCTTTCTAAGAAATGAGGACAATATGTGCCTTCTTCTATTTCTATTTTCTGAGGAGAAAAAGAAATCCAACCATGCTCTGAGATAGAAGCAAAGGCGCGCTCTAAAAATAAAGATCCGTTAAAATCTGTTTTTCTTTTTTGTTGGACCATTAGGCAAATACGCTTATAGTTAGTTGTTAATAAATGAACTATATAAAAAAGGAACTCTCAATGCCAGACTTTAATACGAAATCCTATGATGTTGTCGCTTTAGGGAATGCAATCGTTGATATTTTAGGGACATGTGATGATACTTTTATTGAAGAATGTGGAATGACAAAAGGTGTTATGCAGCTTCTTTTTAGTGAAGATGAAGCAAGCGCGTTGTATCAGAAAATGCCAGCCTCTCAGGAAACATCGGGCGGGTCAGCAGCAAACACCATTGCTGTCATTTCCTCTTTAGGTGGAAAAACGGGTTTCATGGGTAAAGTTTCAGATGATCAATTAGGTCATATTTTTGCACATGATATAAAAGCATCTGGCACAGATTTTACAACACCAGTGTATCAAGGAGATATTTCAACGGCGAGATGTATGATTCTGGTAACGCCTGATGCAGAGAGAACGATGAACACATATCTTGGGTCCTCTGTTGAGTTTAACCCTGAAGATATTGATTCTGATATGATTTCTAAGTCGCGTATTTTGTATTTAGAAGGATATTTATACGATAAACCAAAAGCAAAACAAGCTTTTGATAAGGCTGCTAAAGTTGCTCAAGAAGCAGGATGTGAAGTTGCCTTAACATTATCAGACCCTTTTTGTGTGGATCGCCACAGAGATGATTTTGTTAAAATCATTACAGAGCGTGTTGATATTTTATTTGCGAATGAAGATGAGGTGAAAGCGTTATATCCTGAAATGACATTAGAGGACGCCCTTGCAGAACTTAGCAAAACAGTAGAGATTGTTGCTATGACGGTGGGGGCGAAAGGATCACTGATCTTAAATGATGGAAAAAGATATGAAGTGCCGGCAGTATCCACAAAAGTTGTTGATACAACAGGTGCGGGAGACTCGTATGCGGGCGGGTTTTTATATGGGTATACTCAAAATAAAGACTTATCTGTTTGCGGTGCGTATGGTTCGGCATGCGCAGGGGCCGTTATATCAACGATAGGTGCGCGATACAGTGGTGATTTGAACGACGTTGTGTCAACGAGTGTTGCAAAGGAACAAAAAAGTGCTTAGTAAAAAGAATTTATATGTTTCTGTTCTTGCTTTCTTTCTGCTTCTTCTAACAACGCATTCTAGTTTTTCAAATGAAGAAATTTGGATGCATGGACTAGCTATGCATGATAAGCCAGCTTTGAAAGAAGGGTTCACTCATTTTCCTTATGTGCATGAAGAAGCGCAAAAAGGAGGATCTTTCCGCCAAGCGATGGTTGGTAGCTTTGATAGTCTTAATCCTAATATCGTTAAAGGAAAAGCTGCGGCGGGTTCAGGTTATTTACTTGGGCGTTTAATGGCGCGTTCATGGGACGAACCTTTTACTTTATATCCATGGATCGCAGAGAAAGTTGCATGGGATAAAGAACGTAGTTGGGTTAAATTTAAAATTGATAAGCGCGCTAAGTTTAGCGATGGTCAACCTTTAACCGCGGAAGATGTTTTGTTTTCTTTTGAAACACTCAAAAAGAAAGGGCGTCCAAATTTTCGCAATGTTTATTCTTTGGTTAAAGAGGCACGGTTAATTGATGATTATACAATCGAATTCACCTTTACTGAGCAAGCTAATCGTGAAACAGCGATGATTATGGGGTTGATGCCAGTTTATGCGAAACATTATTGGCAAGATAAAGAATTTGAGCAAACAATTTTAGAAGACTATGTTTCTAGTGGTGCATATAAAGTGCAGTCAGTCGATGCTGGACGCCAAGTTGTTTATGAACGGATAAAAGATTATTGGGCAGCAGATATTCCTGCTCTAAAGGGGCATTATAATTTTGATGAGCTTGTGTATGATTATTATCGCGATGCAAATGTTTTGCAAGAATCCTTTAAATCAGGCGCTTTTGATTTGATGCGAGAACAAGATCCCAATAAATGGAAAACAAATTATAATTATGATGCTGTCGAAGATGGTACATTTGTTAAATATAGCGTTCCTCATCAGCGTCCAGAGGAAGTGAAATCTTTAATCTTTAATACACGTAAAGAGATTTTCAAAGAGCGTAAAGTTCGTTTAGCCTTAAGAACTGTTTTTGATTTTGATTGGATTAATAAGACGTTGTTTAATTATTCGTACAACGAAATTAATTCTATCTTTCCCAACTCTCGGTTAGCGGCTGAGCGTCCGTTAAAACAAGAAGAAAAAAGATCCGTTAGACAAAATTTAAAAAGAGCTGATCAACTTTTAAAAGAGATGGGTTATATTGTAAAAAATGGCATAAGGGTTGATTCTGAAACAGCTATTCCATTTACGTTTGAAATTTTACTTCAAGACCCATCTCAAGAAAAAGTTGTGTTGTCATATGTTCAATCTTTGAAAAAATTAGGTATTGATGTTTCTGTACGTACTGTTGATAGTGCACAATTTTTTGCGCGTTTAAATGATTTTGATTTTGATATGGTGTTATTTAAATGGCATTCAACATTATCACCCGGCAATGAACAGGCTTTTTACTGGGGAAGTAAGTTTGCAGATATAAAGGGAAGTCGTAATTATCCCGCCATAAAAGACCCTGAAATAGATTCAATTATTCATTTATTGACACAAGCAAGAACAAGAAAAGAATTAATAGAACAGGCGCATGCGCTTGATAAAAAAATCATGCAAGGGATCTATTTTATTCCCCTCTATTACGATGGCTACGACCGTATTATTCATCATAAAGATTTAAGATATGGGGATTATACACCCCTTTATGGTCCTATTTTAGAAACTTGGTGGAGAAAGCTTTAATTTAGCTCTTTTCATGTGCCCAAAATCAAGGTATTTTAAGATCATATTTTTTAACAGAGTTCCAAAAAGGATATATAAGACATAAAATGAACAAACTATCTATTTTATCACTAAGTTTAGTATTGATTGCAGGGTTAACAGCATGTAGCCCATACTATGCGAAGAAAAAAGCAAATTATTGGCAACGTGTTGATGCGCGCTCTGCTCTTTATATGCAAGGAGCAAAAGCCCAACAGTCATTAGAGCAAGACATGGCCTCATGTGTTGTCGAGATAGAAGAGCTCGTTCGTTTAGGAGCTGTGCGTAAATCATTGCCAGAAGGTGAAGATCAGGGGGCCTATGATATTCCCGAACAAAAAACAGATCCATATTGGAATGTGCCTCAACGATTTGGACATAGATATGTTGATCATTCGCAATATCATGATTTTGATAGTTGTATGAGATATAAGGGCTGGAGACGTGTTTCTTATAATGACCCAGCAACAATTGATTTATCACTTGAAACATATAAAAAGCTTCAAAACCAACGCTTAGGGAACACAAATTCAAGTAGTTCTGTTCCTAAAACAGAAGTGATTTCTGGGCCTCATTATGAGAATGTGAATGAGTAATTTTTAAAAACAACAAAAAAACGGCGCTCTTAATTGATGCGCCGTTTTTTTTGTTGTTGAGTTTAGAGATTTAATTTCTTTTCTAGATCTTTGACAGCTCTATAGGCTTTTTTAACGGTTAAGCTATCCATTAAAGGAGCTGTTATTGTGTGAGGGTTGTAGTCTGGAGCACTCGTTAATTCCGCTAATGTTTCATCTGTTCGAGCATAACTAGTATGTTGCCCCCAAGGTGCATAAACATCAAATCGGCTAGGGCCAAATAAACCTATGGTTGGTGTTCCACACGCCGCTGCTGTGTGCATGAGCCCAGAATCGTTTCCTATATAGAAATGACAATTTTCTAGAAGGGAACCAGCCATCTCTGGGCTTGTTTTTGCGATGAAATCTAATCGTTTTTCTTTTTCAATAGAGTTTAAGACAGGGGTTGCTAGCTTTTCTTCGCCAGGGGCTGCAAAAATAGCGACATAGCAATTTTCAAAGATAGATCCTTTTTCTGTTCTTAATTTTTTTAATAATTCAATGAAACGTTCTGTATGCCAAGACTTACCAATCCAATTAGCCGCAGGGCCAATACCGAGTATAAACCCGTCATTTGGCAGAAGCTCTTGTGCTTTTTGTTTTTGTTCTTTTGTGAAATATAATGTAGGTGCAGGAGAAGGGGAGATATGTACAACTTTTGCAATTTGCTCTACTTTATGAAGATTCTCTTTCCCTTTTTTGTGCCATACATGTCGTTTTTTACTGCAAAGAAGATACGAAACAGCCGAGCCTCTTAAGTCGACAATAAGATCCCATCTTGTGCTTATGCATTGTTTCCACAATTCGATCCAATGCCCTTTATAGGGTTTTTTCACAACTGGAATCGTTGTTACAACATTTGGAAAGTTTTGAAATAACCCAATTCCTAATTTTCCAGCGGCAACGGTGATTTGACTTTTTGGATATGTCTTACATAAATAATCAAGCATTCCTGTAGAGAGAACAGCATCTCCAAGGCGTGTTGAACTAATAAATAAAATCTTCATATTTAATCACTTCCACTTTATAATCTCATTGATTAATTCATATAGAAGAAAGTAAAAAATGACAAATAAAGTTTTTACTCAAACCTTAAAAAATAGATCTTTTATCTGTGTGTCTGGAGAAGATCGTTATGAGTTTTTACAAGGGTTAATAACAAATGATATCTATAAACTAAAAGAACAGCCTCTGATCTATAGTTGGTTTTTAAGCCCTCAGGGAAAATATATGCATGACTTTTTTATCTTTGAAAAGGATAAGCAGCTGTTTATTGATTGTCAAAAATCACAACAGGAATCATTATTTAAAAAACTGCGTCTATATAAGCTTAGATCAAAGGTTACGCTTTCTTTTTTTGATGATGTTATAACTGTTTTATCTCTTGAGACAAAGGAACAGTTTATCGATGAAAGTTATATAGCTTTAGACCCTAGGCATGTTGATATGGGATGGCGCTTATATATTTTTGGTAATGAGATACAAGAAAATTTTGATAAGTTAGAAGTGCCATATGAAGCAAAACGGTATCATTTAGGAATTGCAGAAGGTGATAATGAAATTATCATGAATAAGTCAACCTTATTGGAATATCGTATGGATGTTTTTAATGCTGTCGATTTTGATAAAGGCTGTTATATAGGGCAAGAATTGACGGCGCGCATTCATTATCGAGGGCTTCTTAAAAAAGAAATCGTTCCTTTTAGTATTACAGCCAAGGCAGTTTTTGAGGGTAAAGATATTATGTTAGGCGATAAAAATGTTGGAGAGGTCCGTGGCTATGACAGTTCGACTGGTCATGGCATTGCTTTGATGAAAAAAGAATACATTACAGAGGCAGGTCACATGTTAAATGATGTGCCTTTGGTGATATTAATGACTATGTAGTCTTTAATCTTTTTCTTATACGTTCTTTTCTATTGCGATCAATTTCTTCGCGTCTTTCACGCATCATAGCCTCATGAGCTGTTTCTTTATGAGGTTTAGGTGGAAGAGGTCTATTCTTTCTTTTTAAGACAGCTCTGTGTTTTTCTTTAAGGCTGGAAGATGCATGGAAATCAGTTTTTACATTTGACTCTTTTCCTGTTGATTCAGCGCTATGCTCATCATGTTTCATGTGAACAGCTTTTCTAAGAGGCGTTGCTTTTACTGGTTCTTTAAATTTTGTATTTGAAACGTAATAGTAAAAACGTTTTCTGAGTTCGGCTTTCTCTTCATTACCTTCTGGTGATGTTGTTGAAATAACAAAGGCATGGACATTTCTGTTACTCATGACATGCAAACCCTTTAAATATTTTTTTGGTATTTCTTCTATTTTCAAGTTGATAGTCTTACCGTTATCGAGGGGGGTGGTTATTGTATTCTTATCGGTTGATATATACGTAAATGTGCTTAAAAGGGTGTGAATTGTATATGCAGGGCCATGCTGCTTTTGTTTTTCTTGCACAATACGATTTAAGGAGGTGAATGTACCTTCTTTGATATCAATAACAAAATGGAAATCGCCAGCAATATGTGTAAAAAGATCTGATTGTTTATCAATGTCTACAATAAAAGGAATATCATCCATTTTATGTTCTAGTTCGTCAGCAATATCTTTTAGGGTATTTCCTAAGGTGTTGATGCCAGATTCTCGTTCTAATTTGGATTGGATATCGGCGATTTGACGAGAAGATATGTCGATATCTTTTCCTAAGATTGGATGTTGCCTCGAACAATAAATTAAAGGCCTAGAGCTTTTTGCCTTTAAAAAAGAAGCGAGATCTCTGTTTTGAGTAAATTTTAAGAGGCATCCATCTTTTAAAATTTCGGCATGCCCTTCTTCCCATTTTGTTTCATTTATAGGCTTGATGTTGCGCGCTAATCGTCGTTGTTCGCGTACATCGTGGGCATTAAAAATTTTTTCAGCTGCGTCAAGGTCGCCAAAAAAGAGCGCTTTTTGATAGTAGTAATATTGATTAAGGCTGTTATAGCGCATGCCTTTTTTGTCAGCAAAAGAACAGAGCCAATCCAAGCCGAGGGGGCCTGAATTAAAGAAATAATGATTGCCGGTTTCAATTGCTGCTGTCATTCCCTGATCTTATTTTTTTTTATTTTTTTATAGTCATAACTATCGTATGGGGATTACATGAAACTGTCAATCGAAAAAAGGCCACTTAAAAAAGTGGCCTTTTAAAAATTCTAAAATAAGAAAGATTACTTTCTTAAGCCTAAAGACTTAATGAGAGCCTCATAACGATTGATATCAATCTTTTTAAGGTAATCAAGAAGCTTACGGCGTTGGCTAACAAGTTTCAAAAGACCGCGACGGCTGTGGAAGTCGTGTTTGTGATCTTTCATATGTTCTGTTAGGTTACGGATACGCTCAGTTAGAATTGCGATTTGCACTTCTGGTGAACCTGTATCATTTGCTTCGCGCTGATAATCTTTAATAAGTTCAGCTTTTCTTTCTGCAGTAATCGACATCGTGTACTCCTTTGTTAAGGTTATATATTAAAAATACGCACAGGTCGTATTTCGGGTCCAATAACTTTGATCATCGCAACAGGTCTGTTCGCACAAAAAGCATAGCCAATAATTTCGTTTGAAGGAGAAGGGGCTATGCCTGCCTTATCTAATCGATCGAAATCTTGTTTGCTTACGAATTTTAAGAACCCGCCTTGCGTCAAAGTAGAAGCTTCTGTGACACTTATAGGCAGAGCCGGGATGTCGTCCAGCGCTGTCTCAAGAGGCAGAAGATACTCTTCTAAGTGTGGTGTTTTAGCATATTTCTCCAATTTTTCAAGAGAAATCGCATTTTCTAGTAAAAAAGGCCCGACAGAAAGGCGTTTTAATCGACTAATATAGCCAAAACACCCTAGTTTTAGGCCTAAATCACGGGCTATAGAGCGAATATAAGTGCCTTTGCCACATTCTATGCGAAGATCAACCCAATCAGTGTCATGGGCTAGAATCTCGATATCATCAATACGAATGATACGTGATTTTATTTTGATGTCCTTTTGTCCTTTGCGAGCAAGATCATAAGCGCGTTTTCCATCAATTTTTATTGCAGAAAATTGGGGCGGTATTTGTTCAATTTCTCCGACAAAGTCTGAAAGGACTTCTTTGATATCATCAAGGAGAGGGCGCTTATCACTTTGTTCTATGATATCGCCTTCTAGGTCATCTGTATCGCGTTGTTCACCCCATGCTATGCGGCATTCATAGACTTTTTCAAAATCTTGTGCGTAAGCAACTGTTTTGGTGGCCTCGCCAATAGCGATTGGAACAACACCTGTTGCTAAAGGGTCTAATGTGCCTGCGTGACCAACTTTTTTGATGCCATAGGCACGCCTAACGGCGCCGACCATTTGTGTTGATGTTTTTTCAAGGGGTTTGTCAACAACAACCCAGCCGCCGGAAAAAGAAGGTGTGTGGTTTTGTTGTGCCATTTGTTAATCGAGCAAGGTGTTAATTTTATCAAAAAGAGCCGCTGTGTGATCTTTATCAAAGGCAATTTTAGGTGTGTTTTTTGTTTCTAAGTTTTTAGCTACATAATGAGAAAAACTTGGAGCTACTTTATTAAGTGCCTCAATAATCTCATCAATATCATCTGTTTCATTTAAAGAAGAAACAAAGGCTGTTGCATGACGCAGGTCAGGACTGATCATAACATCACCGATAGTAATGGCACCTGCGTCTTTTAAAACAGGGTCTGCAAAATACTCTCTGTGTAAATATTCTGATAAGACGCGTTTAATATTTTGAGAAACACGCAACTGGCGTTGAGAACGCTCTTTACCGGATCGTTTCATTTTCTATTACCTTTTATATGATTTTAAATTTCGCGTGCAACTTCTTCAACTTCGAAACATTCGATCATATCATTGTCCTTAATATCATCGTAATTTTCAAACGCCATACCACATTCCATACCTTCACGTACTTCTTTGACTTCGTCTTTCATACGTTTCAGAGTTTTAAGCGTTCCTTCATGAATAACAACGTTATCACGAAGAAGACGGACTTTTGCACCACGCTTAACAATACCATCTGTAACCATACAACCAGCAACCTTACCAACTTTAGTAATGTTGAAAACTTGGCGAATTTGAGCGTAACCAATAAAGTTTTCTTTTAACGTTGGTGATAGTAGACCAGAGAGAAGGGCTTTAATATCATCAATGATATTATAGATGATTGAGTAATAACGGATCTCACGTCCTTCTTGTTTTGCTTTATCACGAGCTTGTGCGTTAGCACGAACGTTAAAGGCAATGATGACAGCATTTGATGCATTTGCTAATGTCACATCGGCTTCGGTAATTTCACCAACAGCAGAGTGTAGAATTTTAACATCTAACTCATCTTCGTGTTCTTCAACTAATTTTTTCAATGAGCCAGCAATCGCTTCAACAGATCCTTGTACATCGGCTTTTAAAACAATTGGAAGTGTTTTGACATCTGTTCTTTTTGCTTGAGCAAACAACTGATCCATTGTGCTCGCATTTGCAGCCACCTCAAGTTCTTTTGTTTTGCGTTGACGGTATTCAGAAATCTCGCGTGCCTCTGTTTCGTGTTTTACAACAACAAAGTCATCACCAGCATTAGGTGTAGAATTTAATCCTAAAACTTCTACAGGTACAGAAGGGCCTGCACTCTCAACCGTTTCACCTTGGTCATTAACAAGCGCGCGAACACGCCCCCATTCATCACCAGAGATAAAGATATCACCCACTTTAACAGTTCCGTTTTGAACGAGAATTGTTGCAACTGGACCGCGACCTTTATCAAGCTTAGCTTCAACAACGCTACCACGTCCTTCACGCTCAGGGTTTGCTTTAAGTTCAAGCATTTCAGATTGTAATAAAATGGCATCGATTAATTTATCTAAACCGAGGCGCGCTTTTGCAGAAACTTCAACACATTGAACATCACCACTGTAATCTTCGACAATAACCTCATGCTGTAAAAGTTCTTCTTTAACACGTTGTGGGTTAGCAGCTTCCAGATCACATTTATTGATTGCAACAATAATAGGCACTTCAGCGGCTTTTGCGTGACGGATAGCTTCAATCGTTTGAGGCATTACGGAGTCATCAGCAGCGACAACGAGGACAACGATATCTGTTACATTCGCGCCACGAGCACGCATCTCTGTAAAAGCTGCGTGACCAGGTGTGTCAAGGAATGAGATCTTTTGTCCATCATTACGTGTGATTTGATACGCACCAATATGCTGTGTGATACCACCAGCTTCACCAGAAACAACATTTTCTTCACGAAGCGCGTCCAGAATAGATGTTTTACCATGATCAACATGCCCCATGATCGTAATAACCGGCGCTCTTGAAACAAGTTCTTTTGCTGTATCTTCACGATCTTCGATTACATTTTCAACGTCGGCTTCTGTGACACGGCTAAATTTGTGACCAAATTCTGTAACAATAAGTTCAGCTGTATCGGCATCGATAGATTGATTGAGTGTCGCCATGATCCCCATAGTCATTAAATATTTAACGACATCAGCGGTTTTTTCACTCATACGTTTAGAAAGCTCTTGTACTGTGATTGTTTCTGGGATAACGACATCACGAATTTGCTTTTCACGTGGTTCATCCTCTTGTTTATTTTTATTTTTGCTTTTTGAACGACGGCTAGCCATAGAACGTTGGCGTTGTTCTACTTCATACTCATAGTTTAGCGCTTGTCCAATTGTTAAGCGTCCATTGTGCCATGAATCATCATTCCCGCCACCTGGGCCACGTTTTTTGCGTGTTTTGTCTTCATCTTCAGTCGTTGTTTTCTTTGGGGAAGAGGGTGTGAATTTAGGGCGTGCGGCAAGTTCAGCTTCACGTTTTTTACGAGCAGCTTCTTCTTCTGCTTTTTTCTGGTCCTCAACTTCTTTAATTTTACGAAGCTCTTCAAGCTCTTTCTCACGTTGAGATAGTTTAGGTTGTTCAGGAGTATCGCCTGTTGTTGTTTCTGTAACAACTTCTTCAGGTTGCTCAGCAGCACGTTTAGCACGCTCAGCTTCTTCAATTTCGCGTTTTTTCGCTTCTTCTTCTTCACGTTCTTTTGCGGCTTTTAAAGCGGCTTCACGCGCTTGTTGTTCTTGCTTTGTTAAGCCACTAATTTTTTCATCTTTAAATTCGCTGTCACTTTTCTTTGATCCTAATCCTTGCAGAGTAGGGGCAGAGCGTTTGCGCTTTACTTCAACAGTTACAGATCCACCTGAGCGTGATTTTACCGCAGGAGCGCCACCTTTAAGGCCTAGTGTACCCCCAAGACTCAATGTTTTTTTCTTTGAGTCGGTTGAGCTTTCTGTTTTGTCTGAGTTGTTTTTTTTATCTGTAGCCATTTTTATTTTCCTCTTCAATCTTGTGGTATAGCATGGTTAGAGGGAATTCTCAAATGTTCCATGCGATTTATTAAATTTTTTATGTCTTTTATAAAATGCTGTTTAATGAAGGTGATGTAGACAACGCGCTCCCGAGCAAATATCTGTCCATAGCGCTCGGCATCTCCAAATAATTTGAAATTATCTGTTGAAAGTGAGCTTGGAATATTTTTTGAAGTCTTGCGATCTGTTGTTAAAACAAAAAGAGCTTTATTTTTTTTGACGAGTTCTTGCATTTTTTCATATCCAAAAACGACGTCACCGCTACGTCTAGACAGCGAGATATGTTGATAAAAGAGGGTTTCTAACAAACTAACAAGATGCTCACATAACTCTTGTGCCGAACTGTATGCGCAGTGTTTGAACAACCCTTCATCAAAAGCGCGTTCAATTGTTGCTACATCTGCTTTGAGGTGGATTTCTTCCTGAGCCGGAAGCTTTTGTTTTAAATCAGGAATAAAAAGTCCATCAGGAGCTTTTACAAAACGAATGAGGTTATCTTTTGCTTCGTTGAGAGGTGTTTGCGTTAAAAAACAAGACACAGATGGGCGACGCCCCAGTCTTTTCTTAGAAGGACTGGGGGGATTTAATACCGCCTCATTGGGGGTATGATGAGGGTGACCCTCATCTGGTGTACCGCCTTTTATATGTGTCATTTCTTCCTAACATTGTTTTATGCAACGTCTTCTTGAGCAGGCTCTTCTGCTACTGTTTCTTCAATTAAGCCAGCATTTACACGCTCAGCCATGATAATTTCATTGGCTTGTTCAACGCTAACTGTTTTCTTCCCTAAGATTTCAACGAGCTCATCACCAGATAAGTAAGCTAAATCTTTACGGCTTTTAACATCTTCTTTTGCAAGTGTTACAAGCATTTCAGGTGTAAACATGCCAAGATCAATAAGATCTTGTTCTGTACCAAGATCTTTATATTGTTGTTCCATCTCAGCATCACGTTTTTCAATGTAATTTGTTGCACGATTTTGAAGTTCAACAGCAAGTTCTTCTTCAAAACCTTCGATTTTAACAAGCTCATTAACGTCTTCGTCACGAATTTCTTCTGCCATTGAGAAGCCTTCAGCAACAAGGAGTTGAGCAATTACTTCATCAACATCAAGGGCTTCAATAAAGAATTGAGAACGCTCAGCAAATTCAGCTGTGCGACGTTCAGATTCTTGTGTTTCAGTCATGATATCAATATCCCAACCAAGAAGAGATGCCGCTAAACGTACGTTTTGACCACGACGACCAATGGCTAAGCTTAATTGATCATCAGGTACAATAACTTCAATTTTGTTGCGATCTTCGTCAAATACTACTTTTGCCACTTCAGCAGGAGCAATTGCATTAATCACGAAGGGTGCCATTTCACCAGTCCAAGGAATAATATCGATTTTCTCGCCTTGAAGTTCATTCACAATGGCTTGAACGCGGCTACCACGCATACCTACGCAAGCGCCGACAGGATCAATACCTGAGTCATGTGAGAAAACAGCAATTTTCGCACGACTTCCTGGGTCACGTGCAACTGATTTAATTTCGATGATTCCATCATAAATCTCAGGCACTTCTTGTGTGAAAAGTTTTGCTAAGAATTGTGGGTGTGAACGTGATAAGAAAATTTGAGGACCACGTGTTTCTTGGCGCACATCATAAATATAAGCACGTACACGCTCACCATTTTTCAAATGCTCACGTGGTAATGTTTCATCACGACGTAAAACAGCTTCTGCTTTACCTAGGTCAACAGTTACATTTCCATACTCAACACGCTTTACAACACCATTGATGATCTCGCCAACGCGGTCTTTAAACTCGTTATATTGTTTGTTTCTTTCAGCTTCACGCACTTTTTGTGTAATAACTTGTTTTGCAGTCATTGCAGCAATACGACCAAAATCTAAAGGAGGAAGTTGATCTTTAATAAAGCCGCCAATTTCAATGTCGGCTTCAATAGCTTGTGCTTCAGGAAGAGTTAATTGTGTTGCGTGATCTTCTACAGTTTCAACAACTTCACGGTAACGATAAAGATCAATCTCGCCTGTTTTGTGGTTCATGAAAGCACGAATATCATGTTCAAAACCGTATTTTGAGCGACCTGCTTTTTGTACAGCTTCTTCCATTGCTGTAATAACAACGTCTTTTTCAATACCTTTTTCACGAGCAAGTGTGTCTACTACATGTAAAATTTCCATTTCTTATATCTCCTTATTTTGAAATGCTTTTAATAATTTATCAGTGATAACCAATTTCGATTTAATAATGGCTTCGAAAGGAAGCTCAAAAATTTCATTTGTTTCAGATGTGATAACGATTATGTCATCTTCTTTAATCTCAGTAATAATACCGTTGTAACGTTTTCTGTCATCATGAATATTAGGGGCTTCAATCTTAACTTCGTGCCCTTTAAAACGAACATAATCAGAAATCTTTACAAGTGGACGGTCAATACCTGGGCTACTTACTTCGAGGTTATAAGCGCCTTCTAAAGGATCTTCGACGTCAAGAAGTGCTGAAACCGTTTTACTGATATCTTGGCAATCGCCAACGGTAATACATGTGAATTTTTCACCTTCAGCCTTAGGCATGCATTCTGAGAAAATTTGTAAAGTAGGGCGCTTTTCTGTGCCAACTAAACGCACAAGCACAAGATCATACCCCATGCTCTCTAAGCTTGGGCGAATAATCGAGTCAATTTTTTTCTCTTGCGGTGTCATCATTTTTTAATTCCTATAGTCCTTATAACAAAAAAGTCGGCTTTGGTTTCCCAAGCCAACCTTATTAATAAGGTAACAATGTTGACCCTAAGGTAGGCTAATTTCTTTAAGAAAGCAAGTATATTTTATATTATTTGATTTTGAATTGTTCTGGAGCGGCTGTATGAATTAAGTTTCTGTTACGCAATGACGGTTCTTTGCTGACAACATATGCTGCACCAGGAAGCTTTTTGAGTGTATCAAAATCCGATTCATGAGCTACCTCAACATCCGCTGTAACAAGCCCTTGGTTCTTGTCTAAATAGGAATCTACTTCCCACATAAATCCGTGATAATCAATTGCTGTACGCTCTTTCTTTACTGTGTCGATGATGATTGTTTTGAAGACATGTTCAGCAAAGCTATAAGGGACACTGATTTCAAACTCATCTGAAGAATCACCTAAGCCTCTTTGTTTGATTGTAAATTTAGCAGTGATTTCATCTGTATCTAAATTTTCAGATGTTCTTATACGAGCTTCAGATGAAGCAATATCGCCTAATGTTAATTCACCAGTTCTTTTATTGTAGCATGGAAGATTAATAATTGAGGCAAAGTCATTGTCTTTATCAATCGTAACTTCAATGGTGCAATGTTGGTCGGCTCCATCGATGGTAATATGAGCCTTATCACTATCTGGGCTAATGATAATATAAAGGCGACACTGTCCTAGAAGCGAGGCTGGAAAATAGCCTTGCTCGAGAAGTGTTCTTTTTTGAGCAGGAAGAGCTTTCCAACTATAGTCCGTGACTAAAAATTTGCGTTCAATTTCTTTTGCCATTTTAAATATCCAATCTATTTTTTAATGCATGTAAATTCTATAAATCTTGGTTCTCGACCAGCATCCAGTCCTTTTTGCTCATAACGCGTTTGAGGCCAATCATTAGGGCGCATAGACCAGTCTTTAGCATTGTTAGGGCATTGTTCAAAGTTTGGGTGCTCTAGTGCTTTGTCGCGCATCCATTCGGCTACACCGTGATGGTCTGATGCCATTCTTAATATGCCTCCATTCTTCATAATCTTTGAGAATTGGTCAAGCATTTCTTTTTGAATGAAGCGACGCTTATGATGGCGTTTTTTATGCCATGGGTCGGGATGTAGAACGAATAAGCGTGATATACTATTTTCAGGGAGCTGGTTAAGTACCTTGCGTGCATCATCAGGCCATATATGAGCGTTTTTAATATCTTTTTCTATCAGGCCTAACATGCAGACGGAAACACCATTTAAAAAAGGTTCACAGCCGATGATTTCTACCGATGGATTGTTTTCAGCCTGCCAAATAAGATGTTCTCCATATCCAAAACCAATTTCCAACCATGTTTCTTGGTTGAAATCATGCGCTTTGATTTGTTTTGGCGTGATTTGATAGGTTTCAAGCCCTTTATCTAAGGCGTTTTGTCTTTTTACACGAAGAGGGCGTGCAATACGGCGCCCATAAACCTTATCGCGTAAACGTTGTTTATGAGTGATGGCTTTTTTACGTGTTGGATCAGTTAAAGAGCCAGTCGTTTTATGAGCCAGTTTTTTGTATATTGTTGAAATGCGCTTGAAGAGCTTCGACAAGATCTGTTTTCTCCCATGAAAAACCACCATCAGATTCTGCATCACGGCCAAAATGACCATAAGCAGCTGTGCGGGCATAGATTGGTTTGTTTAATTGTAAATGTTCGCGGATACCGCGCGGGCTTAAATCCATTAATTCAGGTAAAATACGCGCGATTTCTTCTTCTGATACTTTGCCTGTTCCATGTGTAAAGACATAGAGTGATAAAGGTTTAGAAATACCAATTGCATAAGATATTTGGATGGTGCAACGATCAGCCAACCCCGCTGCAACAACATTTTTAGCAAGATAGCGTGTCGCATAAGCTGCTGAACGATCTACTTTTGTGGGGTCTTTACCAGAGAATGCGCCTCCACCGTGAGGTGCAGCGCCACCATAGGTATCAACAATGATTTTACGACCAGTCAATCCAGCATCACCGTCAGGGCCTCCAATGACAAAACGTCCCGTTGGATTAACATAGAGTTCTGTATCTTCTCTAAACCATCCCTCAGGTAAGGCTTTCTTAATATAAGGGGTTACCATCGCTTTGACATCTTCTTGTGACAGGCTTTCATTATGCTGAGTTGATAAAACAGCTGCTGTAACATGAGAGGGTTTTCCGTCTGTATAAGCAACAGAAAATTGTGTTTTGGCATCAGGACCTAGTTTATTAAGGATACCAGCATGACGATCTTTCGCTAGATCTCTTAAGACTTTATGAGAGTAATAGATCGGGGCGGGCATAAGGGCTGAAGTTTCGTTGCATGCATAACCAAACATAATGCCTTGGTCGCCTGCGCCTTCTTCTTTTTCATTAGCGGCATCAACGCCTTGTGCTATTTCACTTGATTGTGCATGAACTTTGACAATGCATTCTAAGTTATTCCAATGGAAGCCATCTTGTTCGTACCCTATAGTACGGACTGTATCTCGAGCTATTTGCTCCATCATTGCATGATTAATACTATCAGGGCCTCTTACTTCTCCGGCAATGGCTATGAAATTAGTTGTCGCCATTGTTTCAACAGCAACGCGTGAGTAGGGATCTTCTTTTAAAAAAGCATCTAAGATTGAATCAGAGATAGCATCACAAATTTTGTCAGGGTGACCTTCTGAAACAGACTCACTTGTGTATACGAAATCTTTTTTATAATCCATCAACAATTACTCCTCACATGGTAATAACCTTAATTAATTGAGTAGCTTTTTTGTTATCAGATGCAGTTTGTTATTACAAGTTTATTCTAGCTGTTCTCATCAGCGAGTGAGCGCACAAGCTCATAGATTCTTTTGCGCTGTTTCTCGTCTTTGATATTGTAATAAGCGCGAATAAGATTCATGGTTTCACGGCGTAACATTGGGTCATCACCTTCAAAAGGGGCTTGTTTGTCTTCTGCAAAACCAGCAGCTTCGGTTGCAATTATTGAATCTTCATAGTCATCAAAGAAAAAAGTAACCGGAATTTGTAATATTTTACTTAAATGATAGAGAGTGCTTGCCGCAACACGGTTTTGCCCGCGCTCGTATTTTTGTACTTGTTGATAGCGGATGTTCAACTTCTCAGCAATATCTCCTTGTGTTAAACCAAGAAGATTGCGACGTTGTCTTATGCGCATACCAACATGTGCATCGATAGAGTCTAATCTTGATTCATCATCTTTTTCATTTATTACCATTGAAAATCTCCTCATAACAATTGACGTTTTTGTATCTAAAATTACGTAAAAGGCAAAGAATGTGCCAAAACGTCAATGTTTGTTTTCCTTACTCATCCAACATGCGTAAAACAAGGGTATTATTAAACTAAACACACCAAGTAACCATAGTATTGTATGTTTATATTTGGCATATACGGTTGCATTTTGCAAAGGTTTTGGTATTTTGCCATGAATAATAGCTCTTTTCCCGTATTTTTCTTTGTATACTGTGTTTCCAAGCGGTGTTGTAATGGATGAAATCCCTGTGTTTGCCACACGGATAAGGGGTATCCCTTCTTCAATTGCACGAGATTTTACAATGTCATGGTGTTGATAAGGGCCTATGGAATGATTATACCATGCGTCATTTGTGACATTCAAGAGAACATCGCTTCTTGTTTTTTGTGCAGTTACATGACCAGAAAAGATAGCTTCATAACAAATAAGTGGTGAAAAAGAGATGCTACTATTTGTAAAAGTAATATCCTCTCTTTTTTTACCAGCTGTAAATCCTTGTTGTGTGATGGGCATGAATTTTAGATAGCTGTTAAAGGGCACATATTCTCCAAAAGGAACAAGATGCTTTTTATCATAGCGCCTCCAGGCGTGCTGATTGACAAAAAACACGCTATTAAACATAGAAATTTTTGCACCATTTTTTTCAAAATCAAGTCCGCCTGTAATGAGGTGTGTACCTTCGTTACTGCGTATGAAGTTGTTAATTTCATTCACAATAGCGTGGCTTTTCTTTGGGATATAGGTAAGTGCTGTTTCTGGCCAAATAATAAGGAGTTCATTATTTTTTTTATCTGTAATGCGATGTTTTATTAATGCATCATGAGATAGGCTCATTAATGTTTTGAAGTTATCAACCTCTTTTTCTTGGGCCCATTTATCTTCTTGTTTTATATTTGGTTGGATAAGGGCAACATCAATATTTTCTTGGAAAGATGTTTGGGTTGTTTCCATCCTTATATATCCAAATACGCTTAAAATAAAAATTAAGGACAGTGTTATCGTTAAACCTCGTTTGCTTGCTAGTGCTATTGAGCATATGATCCAAGTTATAAAAGTTAACCCCCATATCCCAAAGATAGAAACAGATTGCATGATTGTATCAGAAAAGCCCCAACCATAGCCGATCATATTCCAAGGAAGTCCTGTAAATGCATAGCCTCTCATTAAATCAAAAAGGAAAAATGAAGAAGCAAAGAAAAAAGCTTTTATAGTATCTGAGTGTTGCGATTTACTTATTTGATCTGAAAATTTATAAAGAACCCCAGCGCAACCATAAAAAAGGCTTAGGATAAAAGGAATCCCTATAATGGCAAAAGGCATTAGCCACCAATATGTCCCAATATGAACAAGAAGTGCAAAGCTTATCCAGTAGAGGCTTAAAATAAAATACCCCAATGCCCAAGATAAAGAGATCAAAAAAGAATCTTTTAGGGTTGATACGGAATTGAGTAATTGCTGCAGAATTGGAAGCGTTATAAAAAGCAAAAAAACAAGATAGGTCGGCGCCATAGCAAGCGCAGAAACAGCACCAACAGCAAAAGAGAAGAAGAACTTTTGTTTGTAGGTAAGGTTTTCTATAAAGTTTTTAAATAAAGCCATGTTCTTTATGACGCTTTGGCTTCGTTTTCTGTGTGAATCTTGATTGTGTGAATCCTTCTGCCATCACCGTCAATGATTTCAAATGAAAATCCTTGTGAATGTTCAATGATTTCACCTTTTGCAGGAACGCGCCCAGCATGCGAGAATACAAAACCCGCAAGTGTATCGATTTCTTCGCGATCTTCTTCATCTAAAATCTCACAGTCAAATGTTTGTTCAAATTCTTCGATCGGTAAACGACCATCTGCAAGATATAGATCTTTTCCAATCTCTTTCAATTGGGGGGTGGTTTCATCATCATAAATATCATCTATTTCACCTGTGATAAGCTCTAAGACATCACCAAGCGTTACAAGACCGTCAATCCCCCCATATTCATCAATAACAAGAGACATATGATTTTTTGTTTCTCTCATTTGAATCAAGAGATCCATAACAGGCATTGAAGGTGAAATAATAGGTACTTCTCGTGTTATTTTGGATAAATTGTAACTTTGTTTTTTTGCAATTTGACCCAAGAAATCTTTAATGTGAACTGTACCATTAATGTTATCCAATGTTTCTTTGAAAACAGGGACACGACTACGTGGCGTCTCTGCATAAATATTCATTAAATCTTCTTTTGAAATGGAGGCTTCAACAGCAATGATATCGACACGCGGAACCATAACATCATATGCGGTCAAATCACGTAATTTGAAAATATTAGAAAGCAAAAGTCTTTCGTGTTTTTCTGGGGTATCTTCACCATTCTCATCACTACTATCGTCAACGATTAATTCTTCGATTGTTTCACGAAGGTCATTATCATTAGAATTAGAGAAAAGTCTTTTAAACCAGCCATTCTTCCTCGAGGAAGAACCATCGTTATTTGCGTTAGAATAAGAAGAATCGTCAGCCATAATTGTTGGTTACTCCGTAATGTTTTGATAAGGGTCATGGACGCCGAAAACGCGTAAAAGAGCGACTTCTAGCTGTTCCATTTTTTGTGCATCTTGGTCTTCTATATGGTCATATCCCAGAAGGTGTAGCAAGCCATGTATAAGGAGATGCCTTAAGTGGTTTTCAAACGATTTTTTTTGTTCTTGAGCTTCAATACGAATGGTTTCATAACCTAAAATAATATCACCAATCATCAAAGATCCTTCAAGCTCAAAGACTTTTGTTTTTAGATCGCAACTTGCAAAAGATAAAACATTTGTGGGTTTGTTCTTGCCTCTAAAATGATTGTTAAGTTCTTGTATTTTGTCATCATGACTTAGAAGACAGGATACTTCGACACACTCAAACCCTTGTAAGAGCTCTTCTGTTTTTAAATGATGCAAACAAAGAGAAAGTGTTCCACGAACAAAAAGTTCAATATTATCGTGATTGTCGTGCCATAGGGGCGTGTCAACAAGGACATCAATATCAAAGCTTGAAGGGATTATTGTTTCATCTGGTGATGTGTCTTGTGATGTGTTCATGTGCGCCTAATAAACTTACTTTTCATGCTTATTATACGCATCAATAATCTTTGTGACAAGCCCATGTCTTACAACATCTTTACCAGTGAAGCGTAAGAACTCAACGCCCTCTGTGTTTTTAAGGACTTCTTCAGCTTCTACAAGCCCTGACTTTGTTCCTTTTGGGAGATCTATCTGGCTTGAGTCACCTGTAATAATCATACGACTATTAGGGCCTAGACGTGTTAAAAACATTTTCATTTGCATTGCTGTTGTGTTTTGAGCTTCGTCTAAGATAACAAAGGCATTTGAAAGCGTGCGACCACGCATAAAAGCAAGGGGAGCAATTTCAATGTCACCACATTCTATTTTTTTATTCATAGTTTCAAACCCCATTAAATCATGAAGTGCATCATAGATGGGGCGAAAATAAGGATCGAGTTTTTCTTTCATATCACCAGGCAAAAACCCTAAGTTTTCACCAGCTTCAACAGCTGGGCGACAGAGGATAATACGTTTAACTTCTGCTTTTGTATATAATTCAACAGCTTTTGCAACAGCAATATAAGTTTTCCCAGTACCCGCAGGCCCTAAGCCGAAAACGAGGCTGTTTTTGTTGATGAGATCAATATATTTAGATTGGTTTTCAGAACGCGGTGTAACCGTTCTTTTCGGTGCTTTGATAATACGCCCCTCATCATGAAGGTCTTTCAATACTGTTTCTTTAAGATTTTCTTGATTGCCATTTTTAGCAATATTGATCGCAGCATTAATTTCACCATAGCCAACAGGTAAGGATTTTTTTGCGCGAGCCCATAAGGATAGAAGGGCCTTTTCTGCGTATAAAATCATTTGCTCATCGCCTTTAAGGGTTAAGATATTGCCCTTGGCTATAATCGAAATCTCGAGCTCGTCTTCTAACTTTTTAAGATGACCGTTATGTTCGCCATAAAGCGTACTTAATAAACTGTTCTCATCAAATTCCATCGTTACTGTAAAACTCAAGCACATATCCTTTCTTCTGTGACAATTTCGCCGCTGATGCTATTAGGAGCAGCGGTTGTGATTTTGACATTAATAATCTCGCCAATCAAGCGTTCGTTTCCAGTTGCGAAAACAGATTGCATATGAGGACTACGCCCTAATAATTGATTGTCTTTTTTACCCTTTCCATCAAAGAGGACAGGGACAACTTGGCCAATAAAACTTTTGTTAAAGGCGATTTGTTGTTCGTTTAAGAGCTCTTGCAAACGTGCAAGGCGTTCTGTTTTAATTTTTTCGGATACTAGATTCTGCATAACAGAAGCAGGTGTGCCTGGTCTAGGGCTGTATTTGAAAGAATAAGCTTGGGCATAATTTACATCACGTACAAGTTGAAGTGTATCTTCAAAATCTTGGTCAGTTTCACCAGGAAAGCCAACAATGAAATCACAGCTAAAGACAAGGTCTGGACGTGCTTCACGAAAACGGTCAATTAGACGACGATAATCATCTGCTGTGTGCTTTCGGTTCATGGCTTTAAGGATATTGTCTGATCCACTCTGTACAGGGAGATGTAGATAAGGCATTAGTTTTTCAATGTCGCGGTGTGCTTCGATTAGTTCATCATCAACATCACGAGGATGTGATGTTGTATAGCGGATACGTTCAACGCCATCAATTTCAGCAATTTCTCTAATTAAGCGACCAAGTCCCCATGTTTTCCCATCAGGTCCTTCACCATGGAAGGCATTTACATTTTGACCTAGTAGGTTAATGTCTTTTGTACCGCCTCGCGCCATTTTAATGGCTTCGTCAAGAATAGGTTGAACAGGGCGTGAGAATTCTGCGCCTCTTGTATAAGGAACAACACAGAAAGTACAAAACTTGTCACAGCCTTCTTGGATAGATAAAAAGGCAGCAGGGCCTGCGTTCGTATTTTCTTCTGGTAAGAAATCAAACTTTGATTCAACGGGAAAATCTGTCTGAACGAGGCGCTTTTTACCGTAAGAGCCAGTAAGCTTTGCAATCATTTCAGGGAGCTCATGATAGGTTTGCGGGCCAAAAACAAGATCAACCGTAGGAGCACGATCTGTTATTTCTTTTCCCTCAGCTTGTGCAACACAGCCAGCAACAGCAAGAAGGGCTTGTTCGCCTTTTTCTTTTTTAGCGTCTTTAAATTCTTTTAAACGACCAATTTCAGAAAATACTTTTTCGGTTGCTTTTTCACGAATGTGACAAGTGTTCAAGATAATCATGTCAGCATCTTCAGGCGTATCTGAAGGAGCGTAGCCAAGACCTTTTAAAATATCAATCATGCGATTGCTGTCATACACATTCATTTGACAGCCCCACGTTTTGATAAAGAGTTTTTTCTGGTTTGTTATCTGTTGTCCTTCGTTCATGCTTTTAATACCCTTATATTCTATCACTCTAATACTTGATAAAGATTTAACGTTGCTTATTCCATAGATGGATAAAAAAGTCCAGTTTTTCTATTCGTTTTCATGCACGAATCGGTTAGTTTTTACGTACTTAAATAAATTTTATGTACCCAGAAGGGCCCTTTCTTTCAAGTAAAGAGGGGCTTTGGCTGATTTTTTAGCAAGGAAAGGCTGGCGCTAAATGTCTTCAGATATGTCAATTGAGAAAAGAAACGAGCTTATCGAATCTGCAGGAAAAGATAAGGAAAAAGAACTTTTCAAAACTGAAAATGACAATGTTTCTCTTGAGAAAGAAGAGAAGAGTGAGCAGGAAAGTGTTTCCAAAGAAAAAGAAACTGATATCAATACAATCGTTGAAAATGTTCGCGAATTAGCAAAATCTTTTGAAAAACCTGAAAATGATGAACAAGAAGAAACCACTCTTGTCGCGCAAAAGAAAGAAAATAAGAAAGATATTTCAGTAGAAGCAGAGCATGATTTTGAAGAACCTGTTTCGTCTACTAGCTTTTATGAAGAGGAAGAGGAAACAAATGCGGATTTCACTTCAAGTCTTTTATATGTAGTGGCAATGGCTGTTAGCTTCGGTTGGATGTATTATGCCCATAAGGTTGGTATTTTATCATTAATCGGTGGGAACGCAGATATTGCAATGGTTGCAAATGGCTTAACGGCACTTTGCTCTCCGCTCGTTTTGATTTGGTTGATTGTTTTGGGGTGTCAAAAGCGTGTTGACAATAAGATGGTTGTTGAATTGCTTAGAAAAGAAATGGCTGATTTTGCAAATCCAATGGCTAAAATGAGCAAAGGATATGAGCGTGATATGGTGGCTCTTTCTGATCAGGCGCTTAAACTTAAAGAAACAACAGATCTTTCGCTGGCATCAATTAATAATGCGCGTCAAGGTCTTCGTGAAGAGATGGAGGCATTTTCAACGATGTCGCGTCAATCTGAGGCGAATGTAGTTCGATTGACAAATATAATGAAAGAACGCATGGGTAAGCTTGATACTTTAAGTAAAGCTTTATATGGGCGCACAATTAAAATTGGTGAAAAAGCAGAAGAGAGTGGTGATGCACTTGAAAAAGCGGCGTCCGGTTTATTGAAAAAAGTAGGGTTCATTGAAACGGATATGAATTCTAGTGTCGATAAAGTCGTCAAAGCCTCTGATACCGTTCAAGGTAAAATTGATCAAATTAAAATTATTTTGGGGCAGTCTGTGGATGGTTTACGCGAAGGCGCGGATGATGTTTGTGAGCGCTTGATTGAAACAAGTCAGAAATTCACAAAGCATGAAGACCGCTTGGATGAAAAATCAAAAGATCTTGTGGCGAAAAGCGAAAGCTTTGATACGTTGCTTTCAGATCGCTTGTCTTCTCTTGAAGATCTGTATGAAAAATTAGAGGCACAACTAGCGTCTAGTCGTGTATCTCTTGACGAGGATAGAGGTGATGTAGAACGTATTGCGGATCTATTAAAAGTCAGTGTTTCTGAGTTAAAAGAAGGCTTAAATGATCGTGTTGATGATGTGAATACAGTTATTGATACGTTAGAAGAAACATCAAGCGCTATTGATGTGCGTATGAATTCACGTTCAGAAGAAGTACAGCGTTTGATTGATAACCTTGAAAAGCAAGGTGAAACATTCTCAGATATTGGTAAGACAACCTCAAGACGTTTGGGTGAAGCAATGTCTGCGGCGCTTTCTAGTGCGGATGTCATTAATAACGCTGTTCGTAAAGGCGCTGAAACATTAAAGAATACTGCTGATAATGCTGTTTCTCAATCGCACAAAAGCTCAGAACTTGTATTAGAGCAGTTAGGGCAGTTAAATAAAGCGAATATGGCTGTTGAAGAGCGTATTAAAGCATGTACAGAATTCTTTGAAAATAGTAAGGAGTTACTTGATAGCGCAACAGAGAGCAGTAGCTCCAATACAGACAAAGTCAAAGAGATCTTGGATGATCATGTTGATGCACTGACCGTGTCTTATAGTGATCTACAGGAAAAAATTGCAAAACTACGCAAGTCTTTTGATGAGCCAGTTACTTCTTTGGAGGAATGCATTGACCGTGCAGATAATTCAGCAGAAAAAATTCAAGAAGTCTTGGATCAGCGTATTATTGAGTTAGGTAGTACGAGTGAACGCGCTGTTGAGCAAGCAGGAGCTATTCGTCAGATGTTGCGCGGTCAATCTCAAGAATTATCTAATCTTTCTGGGCAACTGTCAGGAAATGTTAAAGTTATAAATGAGCAATTGTCAACGCAACGAGATGGTCTTATTGAAAGCGTTGAAGATTCCTTGCTATCTATCGAGAAAGTATCAACTTCTCTGCAAGATCAGGTTGGGCAGGTGTCGCGTGTATCAGGTGTTGTTGGTGAAAAAATTGACGCTTTGGAAACAAAAATTTCGGCTCGTTATGATGAGATCCAGAACGGAGCGCACAGAACCTTTGATGTTCTAGAGGAGGTTGAGCGTTCATTCCATGATCGTAAAGTTTCATTTGAGGATATTGTTGATTATATTAAAACAAATGTTGGGCGTGTTGTTGATGATTTGGACGGCGTTGTTATTGATATCTCTGATAAGTCCGATCATGCTGTTTTAAAATCAGAGCATTTATTTGACATGCTTTCTAAGCTCTCAAAAGATGTTGATGAGGTTGCTACGAATAGTACGGATAAGATCTCTCTTGCGATTGCTGGATTTGATGAAAAACTTCTTAAGATAGAGGGTGTTACATCTGTGGCAACACAGCAAGTAAAAGATGCTTCAAATGATCTTATGGTTTCGGTTGACAAGATTTCAATTGCAGCTAATGATGCCTCGGTTCAAGTGGACCGCGTCGGTAAGAGTATTGAGAAGCAAGCGCAAGATGTTCACTTGTTAACAGATCAAGCAGCTCTAAAGGTTGAGAATGTACAACGCGCAATTACGGAACGTTTCCACGAATTATCAACTTCAATTGGTCAATCTGTTTCCCAGCTTGATGATGTAGGAGATAAATTCTCTAAGTGCGCCGTTTTGATTGATGAAACATCAGATCAAATCGAAAGTCGTTTTGTGGTCATTGGTAAAGAAGCAAGAAAAGAGATTAAAAATCTCTCAGAAGTTGCTGAGAATACAGTTCTTATTGCATCTAAAGCAATTGGGCGCATTCAAGAAGAGACAGGTGATATGGTGATTGCCGCTAATAAGTCACTCTCATCATTGACAGATATTAGTGACGATTATGCAGGGCGCTCAAAATCACTTAATGATCAAATGGAGCGTTCGATAGAACTATCACATGAATACGGCAATAAAGTGCGTGAACAAATTTCTGAGATTGCCACAGCGTCCAATGAAACAGCTGACCGCATTGTGAGCCAAGTGAGTGTTATGTCTGATAAAATGATGGATGTTTCTAAAATTTCAGATGGTGTTACTAAGAAGATTAAAGAAAATGGCGGAGATCTAGCGATTGAAGCTGGTAAGCTTCTCTCTGTTTCTAATAAGATTGAACAAATCTTAGAAGGAACAAGTGATATTTTTGTGAAACAATCTTCTTTGTTAGCAAAAGCATCAGAAGAAGCTGCGAAACAGGCAAAAACTGTTGTAGAGTCCGATTTCCACTTGAAGCGTGAAGCTTTCTTCTCGTCCGCACGCTTTATTGTTGAATCTTTACATTCTTTATCGGTTGACCTAACACGCTTATTGAGTGGTGGTGAAATTCCGGAAAAAATGTGGAAGACGTATCAAAAGGGCGATAAAGGGATCTTTACAAAACATTTATTACAATTAAATGATGAAAATGCGTTTGAAAAAATCCGTAAGAAATATGCAGATGATCATGAGTTTAGAAACTATGTTCAGCGTTATTTCCGTCAATATGAGGATGTCTTTAGTCAAGCCCTTAAAAATGATCATGGTGAATTGTTATCTTTGACATTTGCTTCATCAGATATTGGTAAATTGTATCATGTTCTATGTACATTAATGAATCATGATGCGGTTGGTGCTGATAAGAAAATTATTCACTAACGTGTAAAAGGATAAAAGAAGGAATGCTCAAACGCCAAACAGGTTTTGCTATTGGACAGCGTGTTCGTAAAAAGGCACGTGGTGGCGGAGTTTGGGAAATTATGGCGATTAGAAAAGATAAAAACGGTGCTATTAATATAGAGATGTTCAAAATTGATGAACCGACAACAAGACGAACACTCTCCGCTTATGTTTTATCTGACACAGAACAATTTGAGATCGTTTCCTCTTAAAAAAAAATCATGGCAAATTTCATTTCATTAAAAGAGCTATTTAATGCTTTTGATGCATTTATAATCGACCAATGGGGTGTGCTTCATAATGGTAAAGTTCTGTATGACGGTGTTAAGGAGTTTTTTGAGTTGGCTCGAGATATGGGCAAGCCAATTGTTATTTTATCCAATTCTGGTAAGCCATCACAAATAAATGCAGAAAGAATAGCAAAATTAGGCATTGATCAAACGATGTATTCATTTTTTATGACCTCAGGGGAGGCTGTTTCTGAATATTTATCAAAAGAGTCTGCTTATAAGTCATGTTATTTAATGTCACGTGGTGGAGATAAGTCGATTTTGGCTAAGAATCCTTCTATTTCATGCGTTGATACTGTTGAGAAGGCTGACTTTGTCTTGCTCTCTGGATTAGATATGCATGATAATAATTTGGAATCGTTTAGACCTTTCTTAGAAAAACTTTTAGAGCATAATATTCCTATGGTTTGCGCTAATCCTGATAAGGTTGCTATTGCTGAAGAGGGGGAGTTTTATGTTGCAGCAGGAGCCGTTGCGGAAATGTATCGGGATATGGGAGGGCGAGTAACATTTTTTGGTAAACCTTATGCCGAAATCTATGATTATTGTTTTCCTTATTTTGATAATATAGACCGTGAGAAGATTTTAATGATTGGTGACTCTTTGCACCATGATATTTTGGGAGGTCAAAGGGCTGGAGTGCAAACGCTTTTAATAGGAGAAGGTCTTTTATCGAAAGAATTAGATATCAAAAAAGGGAATGTTTCTTTATCAATTGAATCACAGCTTGAACGCGTCCATGAAATTTCTACGCAAGAAGGTATCTCACCTGATTATTATCGCCCTTTTTTAGGTAAGGATATGGGGTAGGCGGCCATAGCTTTCGCATAGACCTATATGTATTTCCATTTCTATTTTTGGTAAAAGCGGATCTAAAAGAGCAGGGTGTAAAAAAGTGTTTTTATCAAGAGGTGTTTCTTTTAATCCTAATGTAAAATGAGGGGCGTATGTTTCCCCATAACGGCGTAAGGTTGTTTCTATTTTAAAAGGTGCAAGAATCTCAGATAAAACAAACTCATGAAGGGATTCAAGCGTCGTTGTTTTTTCAACATGTAACCCATAGTAATATTTTTCATGTACAGGATGGAAATCCTCATAATACATTCCAGCTATACTTACATAGATAGTAGAATTTTTGTGTTGTGACTTTTCGATCGCAGAAACAATGTCGGTGATCTGTTTTTCATGTGCGTCAAATTGAGCAAGTGTAATATGGGGGAGTGAATTTTGTCCTAAGGTGTATACAGAGGTATTATTTGGGTCAAGTGTTTGGGAAAGTTGCTCTAAACAGGTATTTTGAGTTTCGTGTTTGCATGTTAGAGCTATGTTATAGCGTTTCATTTTTACTGTTCCATATCTGGACGTTCATGGAATGCAAAGCGGTCAGCAACAAGAACTTGGTAGGCATCCATAATAAAGGGAAGTGCTTGCTCTACGGCTTCTTCACCAGCATCTATACATTCTTGTGCACGGTCGAACTCCATTAAGCCTATATGCCCGACACGAGGGCTAATCATAACATCTGGAGGGTCGCCAGCCATACGAGAGCGCGCTAGGCGGTCTTGAGAAATATTCATGGTTGCCATCATGACACCAAATAAGCTCGGCGCATCAGGTTCTCTTTCAAAAAAACGTTTCGTTGTTCTTGTTTTTAGAAGTTTTTTACGAGCGCTTTCATTTATATTTTCATCACTTAAGACATCAAAACCAGCAACGGTTGGGTATGATGTTTCTGGTTTTTTTGATTTTCCAATGAAATCACCTCCCAAGTTAACGGCAATCACCATTTGGGCACCTAAAGCTCTACAAGGAGAAATAGGCACAGGATTGACTAAGGCTCCGTCAAGTAGCCAGCGATTGTCTGTAAAAACAGGGGGGAATACAGCAGGGAGCGAGAAAGATGCACGTAAAGCATTCACGAGACTTCCTTTTCTAAGCCAAACTTCGTGACCTGTAACCATATCTGTTGCAATTGAAACAAAGGGGCTTTTTAAATCCTCGATCAATAAATCACCAAAGTTTTTTTCCAAAAGTTTCATAAGGCGTTTTCCGCCAATCAATCCACCTGTTTTTATCTTGAAATCTAATAATGACATTAATCTAAAGCGACTAAGAGATTTCCCCCAGTCTTCGAAGGCATCAAGCTTTCCGGCGAGGTAAGCCGCACCAGCAACAGCGCCAATGGATGTGCCAGAAACAATAGTAGGCTCTATTCCATGACGTAAAAGAGCTCGAATAACGCCGATATGAGCAAAGCCCTTGGCAACACCGCTACTTAAGGCGATTCCAATTTTGGGGCGTGGAAGTTGTGTTAAAGATGCATCATCTGTCATATTTTAAAAAGTTTTTGTTTGTTATACTGCTAAATAAATATTATATAAGTTTTTGTAACTTTTAGTTAATATTAAGGATAAGGGTTTCTCAAAGTTGTGTCAAACGCGTTGAATAAAGAAGGTTTTGAATCAAAAAAAACCTCCCTATTAGTGGGGCGTATTATAAGAGATTATTTATCTTCTTATAAAGGAATGCTTTTGTTGGCATTTTTTATGATGGGTGTTGCTGCAGCAATGACTGGCGCGCTTGCATCGCTCATGGAGCCTATGATTGATGATGTATTCCAATCAAAAGATGAAACTATGCTTTATCCTGTGGCGCTTGGCATCTTTGGTGCTTTTATGTTGCGTGGTTTTTCAACTTATGGGCATACGGTTGTTTTAAATAAAATTGGCCAAGGAATTGTTGCGCGTGTTCAAAGTGACTTGCTTGGGCATTTACTTCATTTAGATTTAAACTTCTTTCACGCAAACCATAGTGGGCATTTGTTATCACGCGTTATTAATGATGTTGCCTTAATGAGGCAGGCTGTGGCCGAATGTTTTACAGGCATGGGAAAGAGTGTGCTTACTCTTATTTTCTTAACAGGCGTTATGTTTTACCAAGATTGGCGCATGGCGTTGGCCGCGTTTTTTGTGTTTCCTGCATCTGCATTTTTAGTGGCCAAAGTAGGTAAAAGATTGCGCAAAGTTTCTGTTTCAACACAGAGTAATATTGCTTATTTTTCAGGAATGCTTTCGCAGGTTTTTCAAGCGATCAGGCAGGTCAAAGCTTATGGGATGGAGTCATATGAGCAGGCACGTGCAGAAGGGTATATTACATCTCTATTTAAGTTGGTGCATAAGGCGGTTAAGGTTTCAACTTTGACAACACCAATGACAGAAGTGTTGACAGGCTTGGCTATGGTTACTGTCGTTTTGTATGGAGGTGGTCAGGTGATCTCTGGGGCAAATACAACAGGTAGTTTATTCTCTTTTATAACGGCATTTATGTTGGCTTACGAGCCAATGAAACGCTTAGCGAAATTAAATAATGTACTGCAAATAGGGTTAGCTGCGGCAGATCGTGTTTTTGAGGTGATGGATACTGTCCCTGTTATTCAAGATAAAGAAAATGCTGTAGATCTGGTATTGAATAAAGCCGATATATCTTTTGAAAATGTGGGCTTTTCTTATCCTGATGGTACTGTTGCGTTGAAAGAATTGACTTTAAGTATTCCTGCGGGGAAAACAGTCGCCCTTGTTGGGTCTTCTGGCGCTGGGAAGTCTACGGTTTTGAATCTCATTCCACGTTTTTATGACGTCACAAAAGGATGTGTTAAAGTTGATGGTCATGATGTGCGTGATGTCACGCAAAGTTCACTTCGTGAGAATATGGCGCTTGTTTCTCAAGAGATTTCTATTTTTGATGAAACAGTTTTTCACAATATTGCTTATGGGCTAAAGGAAGCGACAAAAGAACAGGTTATTGAAGCGGCAAAAAAGGCTGCAGCACATGATTTTATCGAAAAACTTCCTCATGGCTATGATACGGTTGTTGGTGAACAGGGTGTAAAAATATCTGGTGGGCAAAGACAGCGTATTTCTATTGCGCGTGCAATGTTACGTAATGCGCCGATTTTATTACTTGATGAAGCAACCTCAGCTTTAGATAATGAATCTGAGCGTTTAGTGCAAGATGCTTTAGGTGTTTTACAACAAGGGAAAACAACACTCGTTGTTGCGCATAGACTATCAACAATTGTAGGTGCAGATATTATTTGTGTCATGGAAGATGGGCACATTGTTGAGCAAGGCACTCATGAAGAGCTTATTTCAAATAAGAGTGGTGCATATTCTCGTTTCTACGAGCTTCACAAAATCGCAAGCTAAAGATTTAAAAAGGCACAGGAGAAGGTCTAGGAGCTGGCGCTTCGTAATCTTTTGAGCCGTGTAAAGAGAATGTTTTTTGTCGAGGAGCTTTTATACCCGCTTCCTCACAAAGAATATCAAACGCAGACTTATCGGGATTCTCTGATAGTGCATCTATAAGGTTTGGGTATGATTTATTTAAAAATACGTTTCCTAATTCTGTATTTGCTAAAGATTCCACTTGTTGATTGATGGTTGAATTATATTTGCCGTGTTTTCTGATATTATATTGTAATTCTAGATATCTAAATGCGTCTTTTAGGACGGAGAATGGTTTTGGAAATAAAATCGTATCCTCTGTTCCTAATTCTAAATCAGGTGCGTCACCTATTAAGCTTGTGAGGGATGGAAGCGTGGCGGCAATCATTAGATCATTTGTTGTTAAATCGTTGGTTTCTGGAGGTTGTGGTAATTTTTTTAATGTTGCTGCAACATGATAGTGTAGAAGCATAGAAAAATAGGCTGTATTATAGCAGCTGATAGCTTGAGAATATAAATATTGGTTAAATACATGATTGCTAGCAAGGTCTAAAGACTCTTTTTTTGTGGCGTTAGGCTGTTCTGTTTGATGTTGGGTAAAGGCTTTTTCAAAATGTTCTAATAGAGGGGTGAAATGTTCAGAATTTATATGATTAAGCGCATGCTCCCACGGATCGGAATAAGCATTTAGCTTCATTTCAAATAGGCATCGAATATGGCATGTGACTGCTCCACGTTCTTGTGCATGAAGATAAGCTAGGTGATTATTAAAAGGGGCGTGCAAGGCATTTAAGTTAAAATGACTAGGGTGATAATCTTGTACGGCATGCATCATCTCATGTGCTGTAATACAAATATTATGAAGAACGGAATTTTCTTCATTTGTTATAACTGTCTTGTGTCTATAGAGGCCGTCTTGGTCTTGTAGTTTATCTTCAACAAACTGGACACCTTGCGTTATACACCATTCGTAAAGTTCTTTACCTGTTTCACTATAGGCGGCTAAAAGTTCTAAAGCATGGCGTATTTTAGGAGGAATACGTCTTTTTTCGTCATTAATATAATCGCTATAAGTCTGTGTCATTTTTCCATCACCAATCTATAGGGGGCGAGGTTATCATAATATGTAAAATATGTCAAGCTTTACAGGCTAAGGTTTGGAAAAAATGATGAGGTGCTTTTGTGATCTTTTTTGCTTTGAGCTGCTGTTCACTTGTGAGAGGGAATTCGAATGTTAGTTTTAAATCATTAATGTTATGACCGTATTCAAGATATAAAGCCTCAAAATGTGCAATGTTTTTACTAATATGATCTAAGTTTTCTTCAAAATCTTTTGCGAGTTCAAAGTCAATTTTTATATCGTGAAGTGGACATACAGAGAGTAATTCCGTCATGTAGGCGAGATTGTCAGCTTGTGTTAAATCGTGATAGCCACTTCCTAGATCATCAATTACAAACTGATATCCTAGATCTTTAAGTTCATTGAAAATAGGTTTTAGCTTTTGAAGGTTTTGTGCTTTGCTGTTTTCCGTTATTTCAAGGCACAATTTCTCAGCGTTAGGAACACTTCTAAGGATCGATAAAATATCATCTTTATATTCTGATTCAAAGACAGCAAGAGGGATATTGATATTTACTTTCGGGCAATTTGTTTGTTTTGAGAATGATAGGGCTGCTTGTATCTGTCTTTCTATGAAGTCAGCAAATAAAGGAAACAAGCTTTGATCTTCAATAGTTTCATTAAATAAGTGGCCAATTTTTTCTGAAGGGATTTGATGCGGAAAAAATAAAATTTCAGCTTTGTGGAGATTGTTGTTAGCAGTGTGTATACGCGCAAACGCAAAGATCTTTGTGCTTTGTATTTCTGCTAAGAAAGTATCTTTAAGAGATGTCATGAAAAGAGTTCTTTGAATCTAGTTTTTCTTAAGTATAATCCAATACACAAATGTTAAAAACAAAAAAAATAGGTAAATTTCATGATGCGTTCGATGTTTAATATAGTTTTGGTAAGTATTACATGCCTCTTTCTGGCTTCTTGCTATGAAGGCGGCCAACCAAAGCTGAATACAGATGAATTTATTATTAAAACACAGTCAGGAGAAGAATTTACTTTTGATCTTGAGGTTGCTGATACGCTTGATGAGCAAATGAATGGTTTAATGAATAGAACGTCATTAGACGATGATGAGGGGATGGCATTTCCTGTTGGGATACCACGTATTTTTAATATGTGGATGCGTGATACGCAAATAGCACTTGATATGGTTTTTGTGGATGAATTTGGTGAAATTACTCATATTCATTGGGAGGCTCAACCATTTTCAGACGAAGTTATAACGCATGCTATTCCTGCAAAAGCTGTCTTGGAGCTTAAGGGAGGGGTTGCTTTGGACAAAGATATTAATCCAGGCGATTTCGTATTCCACCCAGTCTTTAAAAATATGCATTTAGTGGATAATCAAGAATTGCCAGAAACACGTATACAGCGCCTAGAGCGAGAAGTGCGTGAATTTGAAGCTTACAGGAAAAAAGCACAAGAAGAAGCAGAGATGCGCGCAAAAGACACTAAGGAAGATAAAAAATAAAAACTTTTTTAAAAAGAAGCTTGCACAAAATTTCTTTCTTGTGTAGATATAGCATCACTTCATTGAGTTGAAGTCTTTATATTAAGAATACGGAGTGTAGCGCAGTCTGGTAGCGCATCTGGTTTGGGACCAGAGGGTCGGGGGTTCGAATCCCTCCACTCCGACCATCTTTTTTAAATCCTTTTATATTTATCCTTTATATGCTTTTAGAGCCTGATCTAAATCAGCGATAATATCATCAATATGCTCGATACCAACAGAGATACGGATAATATCTGGTCCTGCATTGGCCTCGATTTGATGCTCTTCGCTAAGTTGTGCATGTGTTGTAGAGCTTGGGTGAATAACAAGTGTTCTTGTGTCACCAAGATTTGCTAAATGGCTTGCCATTTTAACGGTTTCAACAAATTTAATACCAGCTTCTTTTCCACCTTTTAATCCGAATGAGAAAAGAGATCCAGCGCCTTTTGGCATATATTTTTCTTGTAGCTTTTTATAAGGGCTATCAGGAAGCCCTGCATAATTAACCCATGAAACAGCATCATGTGTTTGTAAGAACTCAGCAACACGTTTGGCGTTATAACAATGGCGTTCCATACGCAAGGGAAGGGTTTCTAATCCAACAAGTGTTAACCAAGCATTCATAGGTTGTTGGCAAAGACCAAGATCTCTCAAACCAACGCCATGATTATGAACAGTCATAGCCATATCACCAAAGCTTTCAAGAAAGTTTTTGCCATGATATACAGGTTCAGAAATGGCAATATTAGGGTATTTGTCTTTGTGTTTAGCCCAGTCAAATTTTCCGCTATCAATAACAGCGCCACCCATAGCGTGACCATGGCCTGAAATAAATTTCGTTGTTGAATAAATAACGATATCTGCGCCAAATTCAAAAGGTTTGCACAGATAAGGTGTAGCAAGGGTGTTGTCAACTACCATAGGAATGCCAGCCTCTTCTGCGATACGAGCAATCGCTTCTATATCTGTTACAACGCCGCCAGGGTTGGCTAGGCTTTCCACAAACAAGAATTTGGTTTTTTCTGTAAGGGCGCGTTTGAAATTTTCAGGATCATCTGGGTTAACTAAAATACCATTCCAACCAAAAGCACGTGGGAAGGTGTTTTTAAGTTGACTGATCGAGCCTCCATAAAGTTTGTTCGAAGAAACAACATCTTCGCCATGTGACATGAGGGTGAAATAGGTTAAGAGTTGTGCCGCATGTCCTGATGCAGTGCATGTCGCTCCTGCGCCACCTTCTAACTGAGCAAGGCGTTGCTCTAAAATACCAACAGTTGGATTTGTAAGGCGTGAATAGACATAGCCTGCATCATCGAGGGCAAATAGATCTGCTGCATGCTGGGCATCTTTAAAAACATAGGCGGTTGATTGATGGATGGGGGGAATAACAGCGCCAGTTGTTTCGCATGGCTGAGTTCCTGCATGGATTGCTAATGTTTCAATGTTTGTGCTATTGATTTCTTTTTTTCGCATTTTGTATACTCCCTAATAAATACTATTCTAGGCTATCAAACCAGATTCACGACGTTTAACCAAATAATTTCTTTTATGTTAGAGGGTTAATTAAATGGTATTATAATACCTTATTTGTAACTACTCTGTTTTTTAAGTATTTTTTATGTTGACAAAGTAGGGGTAAACCTCTTATAACCCAGATCGTAATTAAAAATTTAACTTAGAATAATAATAGGACTGTTACAGATATGAGTTCAAAATCTCTTCGCACAACACAGACGACTTCTGCTAAGTCATCTGATGTTGAAAAAAAATGGTTTGTTGTTGACGCTGAAGGTGTGATCCTTGGTCGTTTGGCAACAGTTGTCGCTTCACGCTTACGTGGTAAGCACACACCGTCTTTCACACCTCATGTTGATACAGGTGATAACATTATTGTTATCAATGCTGATAAAATTGTTCTTACGGGTAGAAAACGTGATCATGATGTCTTCTTCTGGCACACAGGTCACCCAGGTGGGATCAAACAACGCACTAAGGGTCAAATCTTAGATGGTAAGCACCCAGAGCGTGTTGTTGAAAAAGCAATCGAACGTATGCTTCCTAAAACAAAATTAGGTCGTGCTGTTTTGAAAAACCTACGTGTATATGCAGGTGCAACACATGAGCATGAAGCACAAAATCCAACTGTATTGGATGTTGCTTCTATGAATGAAAAGAACAAAAGAGCATAAGGATAAGGATTTAAAACAATGACAGAAACAGCAACACAAGAAACAACAGTTGTAGTAGAGCCTGTACGTGATGAGCATGGTCGTTCTTATGCAACAGGAAAAAGAAAAAACTCAATCGCACGTGTTTGGATTAAGCCAGGTAATGGTAAGATCGTTGTAAACGGAAAAGAAGATAGTACTTATTTCCCAAGAGCAACACACGTCATGATGATCAACCAACCATTTGGTGTATGTGGACGTGAAGGTCAATTTGACGTTATGTGTACAGTGACTGGTGGTGGTTTATCAGGTCAAGCGGGTGCGGTTCGTCACGGTATTTCAAAAGCATTGACACTTTATGAGCCTGAACTTCGTCCAGCTCTTAAATCAGAAGGCTTCTTGACTCGTGACTCTCGTACAGTTGAGCGTAAGAAATATGGTCTTAGAAAAGCTCGCCGTAAGAAGCAATTCTCAAAACGTTAATATCGTTTTGTACACAAAGAAAAGGCGCCCAAGAGGGCGCCTTTTTTGTATGCTGGTTTGTTGATAAATTAAGATTGCTCTAAGATATAAGTACCAGGAGCGGGGCATAGAGATTTAAGAACGGGCTTTTTGTAATTTCTTGTTACTTTCTTACCTGATTTCTTAGTAATCCATTTTTGCCAATGAAGCCACCAAGATTCTTTTTTGTATTTGGCATCATTTAGCCATTCTTCAGAAAGTTCTGGCCATGTTTTTTGTGTCCAATAGCCGTATTTGTTTTTACTGGGTGGATTGATGATGCCCGCGATGTGTCCAGCTTCTGTTAAAATAAACTGTTTCTCACCTTTGAAATGTTTTGGGCCTTCATAAGTTGTTTTCCATGGAGCAATATGATCTTCTCGCGCAGAGACAAAGTAAGAAGGGGTGTCTATTATAGAGATATCAATTTTAGTACCTAAAAGCTCAATTGCATTTTTCTCAACTAAGTTATTTTTTAAGTACATTTCTCTTAAATAGAACATATGCATTTCATAAGGCATTCTTGTTGCATCATCATTCCAATAGAGAAGATCAAAAGGAAGGGGTTCTTTACCCATAAGATAATTATTTACAAAGAAAGACCAAATAAGATCATTGGCACGCATTAAGCTAAATACTTGCTTCAGATCTTCGCTTGGTAAATAACCAATTTGTTTGATTTTATCTTCTAAGGTTTTTAATTGTTTTTCATCGATGAAGACTTGCATATCTCCTGCTCCTGAAAAATCAATCATGGTGGTTAAGAAAGTGGCGCTTTTAATATCATTTCTTTTCTTTTGTTTAAGATAGGAAAGACCACAACTTAAAAGCGTGCCGCCTAAGCAGTAACCTGCACAGTTGATTTGTTCTTCACCTGTTTGTTTTTTGACTTGGTCTAAGGCGGCGAGTAATCCTTCATCTAGGTAACTCTCAAACTTTTTTTGGGCAAGTTCCTTATCGGGGTTAACCCATGAAATACAAAAAACATCCAATCCTTGTTCTATGCCCCATTTGATAAATGAATTATTCTCTTGTAGGTCTAGAATATAATATTTATTGATCCATGGCGGAATAATTAAAAGAGGCGTTTTGTAAACAGTATCAGATGTAGGCGTATAATGAATGAGCTCAATAAGGTCATTGCGATAAATAACATTTCCGCTCGTTGTGGCAAGATTTTCACCAACTTTAAAGGCTTCTTTATCGACGATGCTTAAGGAAAAACTATCTGATTTATTTTGTAAATCTTTAATAAAGTTTTTATAGCCTTCAAGTAAATTTTCACCCTTGCGATCAATCGTTTCTTTTAAAACCGTTGGGTTGGTCAAAAAGAAGTTACTAGGCGCGAGAGCATTTACAAATTGTTTTGTAAAGAAATCAATACGCTTTGCTGTTTTATCATCTAAACCCTCTAATTTAGAGACACCTTGTAAAAGGTTCTTGCTGAAAATCAAATAAGATTGCTTAACGAAATCAAAGAAGGGGTGTGAATTCCATGTTTCATCTTTAAAACGACGGTCGCCTATTTCAGGGGCAATGGTTTTTGTATATTCTTCACCATTTAAGCCTTTATATGTTTCTTGTAAAAGATGCATGTAATCATCAATAAAGGCGATTTGTGCTTTCATAACAGCCTCAGGATTATTTGCTACATGTTGCCAGAAATCTTGGACGAGGTCAGTTAGCCCAAAAGGGTCTGATTTCTTAAAATCATCCGGTGAAAAATTTTGAATTTTTTCAAGCCATGTTTTTTGACTTTGAATTATGAGTTCTTGCCATCTGTTTGAGAACATAATAGGGTCGAATTCATTTTGATTTTCAGTGGAATTTTCTTTTTTTTGTGACATTTGCATAGATCCCCCAATCTTTTTAACAATATCCCTTTACTCTTATACGCTTTAACGATATTTTTGTCATGTTATTAAATACAAAAAGATTCGTTTGGGATTATGAAGAATTACAAATCATCAGTTTCTGTGATTGCTATTTGTGCATTGTTATCTGTTCCAGCTCAGGCTGGTCTGTTTGATAGTGGTGACGAAGTATATGCAGAAGATATACAGCCATCATCAAAAGTTAGAATTATCGACGAAACCAAAGATGCCGTTCAGGCTGAATCGGATTCGGTTGTTTATATTCCACCTGAAAAAGGGATTGAAGTACCAGCTAAGACAAAAGCAACACAAGATCAAATGTTGTTTAATCGTGTAGACAAAGTGGTTTCTGATACGGCGGATCTTGTTGATTCAAGTGAGAAAAAAGTTGATCTGATGGCGAAAGAGGCTGATAAAAAAGCTTCTGAAATAGAAACGCTTATGAAGCAAAAATCTCAAGAAGAACTTGATATGGCTGCGGAAGTCATTGAGCAAGCAGCAAGTGAAATGGAAGAAAGCACGACTTTCTTAACGCCGTCTAGTCAAGTCTCTCTAGGAAATGATATTAAAGAAGCGATTGCTGTTGATGAGATTGAGACAAAAGAGGCTGTTTTTAAAACACCTAGAGATCGAGCAGAAGAGCTTAAGCAAGAATTATTACAAGATTTAAACCAAGCAAAAGAAACAAGAAAAGAATTGCTTGGTACAACTGTTGTTGAAAGAGAAATTCCAGAAGCGAAAATCGTGAAACCAGAAATGGAAGATGAAGAGGCTTCTGAATTAGCGAAAAATAAAGTCACTCCAGCTGTAAAAGCAACAGAGCAAGCAAGTTCAATGGAAGAAAGTGCTGAAAAGCCGTTAACAGCGGAAGAACGCCACTCTCTTGAAGAGGCGGATAAAAGTCGCGCTTTAATTGCACGTATTATTGCTGAGGGTAAGGCTCGTAAAGCTAAAAAGAGAGAAATAGAAATCGCAGAAAGAGAGCGTGAAGCGAAGAAAGCGATTGTTCAGGAGAATAAAACTACATTATTGCGTGCACCTCGCTGGAGTAAAACGCCTTCTGAAGAAAAAGCAGAGAGTCTATTTTCTCGTTTAGAAGAGCTGAAGCATAAGCCAATTGAGGTAAAATCTCCTGATGTTGAGCGCGTTGATAAAGTTATGGCTGAATCAGAAAAGGCCATAGAGGATGTTGAAAAAGATATTCAGCTAACAGAGCCAGCAAAGTCTGTGAATGTTCGTGACCTTTATAAGGTAACAAAAGTTCAAGACAGAGATATGTCTTTGCCAGATGTTTCAAGTGATATTGCTGTTTCAAAATCAGAAAAAAAAGCCGAGCTTAATGAACGCCATATGCAGGCTGACGATGTTCAAGGACAACATGATTTGGCTGATGATTCTATGATATTGAATACAGAGTCATTTTTACTGTTGCCTGAATTAGCTGAAAATGTACGCCAACAACCTAACAAAGTCGTTGAAGCTAGGCATGAGAAAACACAGGCAAGTCAATCTTCTGATGTAATGCAGAAGAAAAAACCTGTAGGTGGAATTTCCGGAGCGATTGCTTCTATGCCGGAAAATATGACAGTTAATCCAGATCGCACAGCTTCTTTAACGCCTGAATATAGATATAATCAGCCAAAAGTAGCTGCAGAGCCAAGAGAACCAATGTTTTCTGTTGGTGAAACAACTGTTGCACCCGAAGAAATCTCAGCTATTCCAGTTGTGAGGGAAGGGGTGCAAGTAACAACAGGAGCGCCTTTATCAATTACAGATAAAAATACATCGGCTCCGACACCTGTTTATACAGAATTGCCGAAGATGAGCGATAATTTACCTTTGGAGCCAGTTTATGAGGCGCCAAGTAAGCCTGTTGTTTCTTCTAAGGTGTTAATGCAACAAGATAATCCAGCACAAAGCGCTGTGGAATCTCGTTTGAATACAATTGCAAATGAAAGACGTGTACAAGAGGCTGCACGTCAATATCAGCAAGCTCAAGCTTATGCGCAGCCACAGCCTCAAATGCAGCAGATACAACAACAGCCTGTTTATATGCAACAACCAGCTCCGAATGTAAATCGCCCTCGTTATTACTATATACCGACGATACAGCCGCAGCAGCAGCCAACTATGACGCAGGCTCAATATTATCAGATGCCACCTGTGCCAATGCAGCCACGTTTCTCACAAGCGGTAGCGCAGCAGCAAGCGGCTCAATTAGCCGCATTAGCGCAACAACAAAGGCAAGCATCAAGATTGAGTAGTTTTTCACAAAATACGAATGCGACGAGAGCGTCTATCAATGTTGGATCACAGCTTGCGCCAACACAAGCGGTAACAGCAACATCGGCACGTGCATCGTCTTTTAATTCTATGCCAGATTATAGACGCCCAGTTAGAAAAAGAATGAGTTCTGATTTTGTGACACGTTCTAGCTTATCTCAATTAGAGAAGCGTAAAAAGAAAACAGCAGCGGATCTTTCTGCTATTGATTTCAATGCAAGCCGGTATCCTGAATATACATCTGCAGTAGATGATGTATCTAATTCTGGTGTTCAACCTTTCTCTTCGCAATAGCAGCAACTTTTTTATAGATTGATGCTTGACGTAATCCTGTTTGGACGTCATACTTTTTCTATGTCAAATTTTGTTGCTGTAGAAGAATCGTCTGAAGGGCGTTTATGGACTGTTAGAGAAATTGATCAGCCATTAGCGGATCGTATTTCAAGGCTTTTTGATATTCCTCCTGTCTTGGCGGAAGTTCTTGTTTCTCGTGGTTTCGATCTTGAAACTGTTGATAATTATCTTGATCCAAAAATTAAAAACTTAATGCCAGACCCTTCAATCATAAAGGATTTGGACAAGGCTGTTGATCGTTTAATTGAAGCGATTGAAAAAAATGAAAAAATAACAGTCTTTGGTGATTATGATGTTGATGGAGCAACTTCGAGTGCTTTATTAAGGAATTACTTTAGAGAAATTGGTCATGATATTGATATTTATATCCCGCATCGTATTAATGAGGGGTATGGCCCACAGATTGACGCTTTTAAAAAATTAAAAAAAGAAAAGAATACAGATCTTATTATTACGGTTGATTGTGGAGCGAGTGCGCATAGCGTTATTCAAGAAGCAAATGGCTTAGGTTTGAGTACGATTGTTTTTGATCATCACCAAGGCTTTGGTGAATTACCACCAGCAGACGCTGTGGTTAACCCTAATCACGAAAGTGATAATAGTGGGCTAAACTATTTGGCGGGCTGCGGTGTTACCTTTATGGTATTGGTTGCTTTGAACCGAAAGTTAAAAAAGAAAGGCTTTTTCAAGCAAGAAAATATAAAAGAGCCTAATTTGATGATGTATTTGGACTTGGTTGCTCTTGGTACTGTTGCTGATGTTATGCCCTTGGAAAAATTGAATAGAGCCTTTGTAAAACAAGGTCTTATCGTTATGAATCAACGCGAAAATAAGGGACTAAAATTTTTGATGAATGCAGCAGGTCTTGTTGAGAAAATAACGTCTTACTCGATTGGCTTTGTTTTAGGGCCACGCATTAATGCGGGGGGGCGCTTAGGAGATCAACCACATTTGGGAGCATCTTTGCTTTCAACTACATCTGACAATGAGGCCTCGTATATAGCAAATGAATTAGACGGCCTTAATATTCAGCGTCGCCAAGAGCAAGAAGATGCTTTAAAAGTTATTTATAAAAATGATCTACATATAACGGATGATCCTTTTGTCATGCTTGCAGACGAGGAATGGCACCAGGGAATTATCGGTATTATGGCAGGACGTATTAAAGAAGAGTGTTTTAAGCCTAGTGCTATCATGACTTACGATGAAAAAACAGGCCTTTGGAAGGGCTCAGCTCGTTCAGTTGAGGGAATTGATTTGGGTAAAATAATTCATGCCGCTAAAGAGGAAGGATTATTGGAAAAAGCTGGTGGGCACAAGATGGCAGCTGGCTTTTCTATAAAAGAAGAAAAAATAGAAGAGTTTAGAGCTTTTATGAACAAATCGATTATCGATCAGTTAAATGGAGAAAAACTCGTTGAACAAATTGATATTACGTCGGTTGTTTCTTTATCATCGGTTAATTTGAATTTTGCAGAAAAATTAAAAATCATGGAACCTTGTGGTCAAGGAAATCCAAGACCTTCATTCCTTTTGACTTCTGTACGTGTGAAGCAAATAAAAATTCAAAAGGACAAAGGGGATTCAGACTTTTTGATTGTTGTCTTGTCAGATGATACAGGGCAAGGTCATGTTGAGGCGAAAGTGTTTGTAAAAAAAGATTCACCGCTTCATAAAGACTTGCTAGACCCATCACGTCCAGTTTTACATTTAGCTGGAGAAATCTCTGTTAATGAATTTCAAGGACGCAAAAAGGTACAGTTTGATATAAAAGACTGTGTCCGTGATTATGTTGATCTTCCGTTCAAAAAAAAACGCAGCATGACGAAACAAAAGAAGAATTCGTCGCGTAAACGCGCAACAAAAACACCCGTTAAGCGTGGACCAAAGCCTAGATAATGAAAAAAGTCATACTTATCTAAAAAAAGTAGTTGATTTTATTGGTAGGAATAGATATTAATAAGCTCGCTTTTAGCAAAGAACACAAAGCTTTAAGAATTTTCTTTTTTGCGTCCCGTTCGTCTAGAGGCCTAGGACACCGCCCTTTCACGGCGGCAACACGGGTTCGAATCCCGTACGGGATGCCATTTATACTTTCTCTTTTTATTGTTATAGATATAATAGATATCGTTTTTAATTATATCTAATAAGTGTAAAGGAAAAAAATGGCTATTAACCCTAAGAATATACATCCTCACTATCATCAAAATATAAAAGGCTTGCAAAGCCAAGGGTATGACTTCCCAAAATCTGGGCAGATTCCACATCATCTTGAAAGGCTGTTTGGATCTTTAACATTCCTTATTAATGAAGAGGGAGATATAAAGTCAGTTAATCAGGCGACAGGAGAGGTTAAGGATGTGGTGCACACGCTCTATAAGCCCTTAAAGAGGCCATCAATAAAATAGAGTGTTAATTTTGGGAAAGTGTTACAAGTATTACACCTATAAAAATTAAAGCTTGCCCGATAATCAATTTTGCTGAATAAGTTTCTCCTAGAAATAAAAAACTTCCTAAAATGACAAGAATGAATGTGGTTGATAGGAATGGATAAGCATAGCTTAAATTAAATTTTGAAAGACATATCAACCAAAGGGGTAAAACGAGTCCTGCGGCCACTAATCCTGAGAAAAGCCAAGGGTCTGTGATCATGCGCCAGATGAAAGGGATTACTTCTTTTAAAGAATTAACATGCGTGTCTAAATGCGTAATACGCCATTTTAAGATAAGCTGTGAATAGCTTAATAAGCATATGATAAGACCTAAAAGCCCGTGAGCTAGAACATGTGACATGTTTATAATGTTCCTTTTTTCTTATGTATTAATTTCGTCAAACTCATCATGGCCTTCAATCATTTGTTGTAAACGCATTTGACTGATTTGATCAGCAACTAGTCCCATCAACATGAATAAGACACCTAAGATGATTGTCATAGAGCCGGCTGTTGGAATGCCTGTTCCTTTAAACAGAACAAAAAATAAGCTGTATAAGAAACCTACAACCCCTAAAGCGAATCCAGCGGGAAGGAAAATACGCATTGGCGCAAAAAGCATTACAATTCTAAAGATAAGTAAAATCGTGTTGAAACCGTCTTTGAGCTTAACTTTACTTGTTCCAATCCGATCGTTGAGATCAATATCATGGAACGCAATGGGGTATTCACGCTCAAGCATAACCATTGTGCTTGTTGTGCTTGCAGAAAATTTGTCGGGTAAAATATTGTAATATTTTTCAATGATAGAACGTCTAAAGACCCGTAGTCCACAATTCAAATCCATATTTGATTTAGAGTTAAATAAACGCGCAATCTGGCGTAAAACCCATTTACCAATGATGCGTGTGTTGTTGATCCCAGGGCTGTTACGTCTTGTTAGGACAGCGGCAAGGTTTTGATCTTGGATCATTTGAATGATTTTTACTAAATCATCACTTTTATGTTCGTTATCCGCATCAAACCAAGCAATATATTCTCGTGTAGCAACACGCATACCTGTTTTTAAAGCAGAGCCGTAACCGCCATTGAATTTTCTTTTTATTAAGCGAATGCCTTTTACGGATTTAACACGTTCAACAGTGTTGTCTTTACTGCCATCATCAATAACAATGATTTCTGCATTCGGAACGGCTTTTTTTAAGCCTTTTAATGTAGGGGCAATACCATTTTCTTCGTTGTAAGCAGGAATAACAATACTAACATTTTTGCTGTAATCAAAGGGGGCTGTTTTTGCTTTTTTTGTAGTGGTTGTTTTAGAAGTTTTTTTCGTCGTTTTTGTCACAGTGTTTCTCTCCAAATCGCGAAGTTAAGTAAAGTCCATAATAGGTATCCATGATTAGCTTTTTGAGCACAATGGTCAAGCCATATTTGTTCGATTTTATTTTCTTTAAGCCAAGGAGAAAACAGCTCTTTTTTCTCAAGAAAATATTCGTGTCCAAGAGGCTTTAGCTGATCTGAAAATAAAGAAACCAAAGGCACATTAAATCCCTTTTTGGGAGCATTGATAATGGCATTACCAACTTGATGTTGTTTTAAGGCATGCCTTAAAAACCGTTTTTTCTCACCAAAAAAAGGTGTTAAAAGGTCGCTGGATAATTGGCCTGCAAATGTCATGATACGTTTGTCTAAAAAAGGAACTCTAATCTCTAAAGAATGTGCCATACTCATGGCATCACTTTTCATTAACAGATCCCCAGGCAAGTAATGTGTTTGATCAGAAAGTAGATATTCGTCTATCCCTGATTGAGATGTTAAATCGTGATTGTAGTGTGAAAGTGGAGAGAATAGGGCTGATGTTTTCATGCTGTCATCATATAAATGTGCCTGCATATTATGGCTCATAATACGACGCCATTGTGTATGAGGATGAATATGTGATTCTGCAACGCCTGCCATAAACCTAGAAAGAATTTCACCGAAAGGAAGCCTTGATGCTTTTCCTCGATTAAGAAAATGTCCGAGTTTCTCTCCTTGTTTTGCAAAGAAAGAAGGCATGAAAGGAGAAATATGTTTTGCTACCTTTGATGCTTTGTATGTTGAATAGCCACCAAAAAACTCATCGCCTCCATCACCTGTTAGAGCAACAGTTACGTGTTTTCTTACTTCAGCACATAAATTATAAAAAGCAAGGCCACTTGAATCTGTTACTTGTCCATCATAATGATGGATCACTTTTCTAACGCTTGCTTCCAAATTATCATGATCATCAATTGTAAGAAGCGTTAAGGGATGACCTGTGTTGCTCGCAATTAGTTGCGCGAGATGTGATTCATCATGGCTTTTTTCTTTGAATGCGGCTGTAAAAAGAGGCACATTTTTGTCACGAGGGAGCGAGGTGCTAATAAGACTAGAGTCAATGCCACCGCTTTGTAAAACACCAATTGGGACATCACTTATAAGCATATCATCTAGGACTTTAGGCCATAATTTTGCGAATTCTTCATGTGCTTCATGAATATTTTTAATGGTATTGGTACGTTTGGGTGTCCAGAATTTGTGTTCTTCTATTGCGCCCGTTTTAACATTTATTTTTATAAAAGAACCTGGTGCAACTTGGTGAATATTTTTAATTAAGCTTGAATTAGGATCAACATAACCTTGAGCAAAGTAGCTGTGTAGGCTATCTGGATTAATTTCTTTTTCACATTCGCTATGCGCTAATAAGGCTTTTAATTCACTTCCAAAAAGAAGTGTGGATTCATTTTTAAAATAATAGAGAGGTTTAATACCTATAGGATCTCTTACGAGGTAAACGGTGTCGGAGCTTTGATCGTGAAGTGCAATTGAAAACATGCCTTCAAGCTCTTTAACGATATCTATGCCATGGGCTCGGTAAGCAGGGCAAATCATTTCACTATCACAGGCAGATTTGAACTGAATACCATGTTCATTTTCTAATTTTTGTTTGATAAAGGAGTCATTATAAATTTCACCATTAAAAACCATCGCAATCGTTTTATCATTTGAAAACATTGGTTGTTGTCCCAATGGAGATAAATCTCGAATAGCTAATCTTCTATGACCAAAAGCAACATTTTTATTAAGATAAAACCCCTCAGCATCGGGGCCTCTATGTGCAATCGCATCACACATCTTCTTTAATTCTTTTTTATCTGCTTTTTGCGATGAAAAATGAATGATTCCAGCAATACCGCACATGAAAATAATAATCCTTTTTTAAGATGCCTTTTTGCTTGCTTTAGGCGTGCTTATTGCTATTGGGGTGTAACTCTTTAAATATTCAAGAGCGCGAGATTTATTTGGGTTTTTTGCGGCGATATAAGCATAAAGACTCAAATGTTTCCCAGGAATTGGAAAGTAGTGAATGGTAACGTCACTGAAGAAATAGCGTGTCAAGTTAAGCATTTCATCTATATCGTTAATATGCTCATGTTCCATAAGGGTTTTATACGATATTTTGTTTCTTAAATAGTAACCAAGCCCTGTTGTTAGACGCCATCCTAATCCCCATAAAAAACCACCTTCACTAGGGATTCCTGCTTGAAAAGAGCCGTCTTTCTTTAGGAGAAGGCAAGAACGTGCTAAATTATAAGGTAGTTCTTCTAGGTGTTCTAAAACAGCTACAGAAATGATGCGGTCATAGACGTGTGTTTCATCAGGTAGAAGCCCCATATCGTCATATACATGTCTTATTTGGTCTAGCTTAGGGTTATTCGTATATAAATGTTTAAAAGGTTCTATAATGTCGTAAGCGCCGTTATTTTTTTCGTGTTTGAGCTGGTTTAGGGTTCCTGCTCCAATTTCTAATGTCGTGGGTGCGTTATATGAATGGGATGCAACCTGTTTATGCATCCAGCTTTCTGCGCGTTGTGCTAATCCTCTAATAAAGCCTTCACCATCTCTATTCTCTTTATATTCTTTTGCAAAAATATCTTTGTGTTTTTGTGTCAGAGGAGGGCGTTTTTTGGGGTATTTGTTTAATAAGGATTCTATATTCATTTTTTAACCTTAAATAATATTCTATTGTCTGTTTTAAATATCGGCTCAGCATACGCATTTAGAAGCGGGATGAGAAGCTCTTTTTTCTTAACTGTTGTATCAAAATAAATAAACTGCGCATTGGTTTCTTTTAGTAGTTCTTGTATTTTCTCCTCGGCACTTTCTCTGTCTGGTGATTTCAATAACTCGATTTTAGTTGTTTGGATTACCTCCCATTTTGAGTATGTTGAACTGTTTGTATAAATGAGAAAGTTTCTATCTTTTCGTGTGTAAGCAATTGGCTGATAAGCTTGGTATCGGAATGCAAGAGATTCGATGTCCATAAATTTATCATTTCCAATAGGAAGAACTGGTTCTTTTAGGTTAAGGTTTTTTATAAAATTTATATGCTTTTGATTTTCTGCGCTATATGTCATTAAGGCATTAAGTTCAACAGCGCGATGCTCTTTTAATGTGGGTCTAATGAAGTAATGTAGGGGGTTTTTGTAAGCAACCAAAATCATGAATGCAGCAAATAAATAAACCCCAACCTTTTTGAAATCAGAGCATAAATAAATAATCCCAATAAGTGAGAGTGGGTAAATAAAACGCATATTGCGAATGAGATCAAATTGTAAAGGTGCTCTATCAAACTGTTCAGCAATAAATTGATCAAATGTAGCAAGTCCAAGAGAGCCCAATATGATACCTGTTAAATATAGGCAAAGGAGATTTGCTTCATCGGATTTACTTTTATAAAATCCTATATATCCTAAGATAATAACGGCCCAATCGAGTTTAGAGTTGAAAATAAGAGAAAGCGCATAATGACTATCTTGAAAATATTTTCCCACATGCGTATTAAGCATGCCCTCATTCATTGTATTGTCGTGTACAAAGGCGCTAAAATAGAGGTATATAAAAGGGGTTAAGAGGGCTATAAAAAACAAAGAATTAAGAGTAAGATATTTTATGCGTTCCATCCATTTTTCATGGATATCAAAGGGCTTAAATAAAAGAGTGAAACCCAAGGAAAAGGCGAGTGTTGGAATGCTTACTGTGTGAAAATAAAAAGCAATTGAGAGCATTAAGAAAAGGAGCCACCAACGCGCTTTTTGATTTTCAAATTTTAAGAGAAAAATTAAGAAAAAAGGCAAGAAAGCGTTTACAAAAACGCGTGATATTGCCTCATAACTATATATGCCCCAATATTCTCCACCGCCAATATTAATATAAACAAGATTAGAGAGCGCTAAAATCAAAGCATAAGTTTGTTTTTGTGGAAATAAATAAAGGCCTAACCGATAAAAGCCACTCATCTGAAAATATAACAAAGGTATTATCAATAAGTGAAATGAAAGCCCAATGTCTTGAGTGAAATGTGTGAGTATATAACCTATAGGAAGAAGAGCACTGATATAGAATTCATAGTTTTTAGGGTTTGAATATAGTAGGTCTTTTGCAAAAGATTCTTGATCAAACCATGTGGCAAGTATAGAAGCCACATTTCCCGCATCACTGCTTAAGAGTATATAGGGAGATGTGGTTTGAAATAGGAATGGGTAAGCAAAAAATGAAATTGCTATAATAAGAAATAGAAACGCTATTAAAAAAGGTTTTATGTGTGTGGTTTTTGTCATGTTTTTAAAGCTTCTTTTTATTTTCTCTTGAAGAATCAAAATTATCGTAAAAGAATAGAGTAACTATACACAGAGTTCTTTAATTCAAATAAGGGTTTTTTATCATTATGATCTCAGGATTGAAAAAATATTGTTTATTGGCGGCTTTGTCAGCCTCAATTTGTTTACCAACTTATACTGCACAGGCTGAGGATCTTGATTACCATCAAGGCGGATATACATTCCCTGGAGAGTTCACGCTTTCACTCGCTTTGGCAAGTGAATATTCTTTTAGGGGGCTTTCTTATACAAATGAAGAACCAGCTTATCAAGGATCTTTAGACTATAAGCATGAAACAGGCTTTTATTTAGGTGTGTGGGCAAGCTCTGTGGATTTAGGGACAACTCGTGATGAGGTATCTAGCGAAGTTGATTTCTATACAGGGATGTTATTTGATTTAGGCGCAGGTGTTACTTGGGATCTTGGTGCAACATATTACATGTATCCTGGTTCAAGTGATATTAGAAACAGTTATAATTTCTATGAATATCGTACATCTCTTCAAAGAGATTTTGGTGTTTTTGATGCTAAAGCCGGTGTGCATTATGCACCCAACTTTTTTGGTGACTCAGGAAACGCGGTTTATTCATATATAGATGCAAATGTGCCTATTTATGATGATTTCTATGGTACATTACATTACGGCTATCAAACGATTGCAAGAGAACAGGCAAATTTCGGCTATCCTAACTATGGAGAATGGTCTGCTGGGGTTGGTTATGATGTGTATGGATTCTCGTTCAACGCTTTTTATCATGATACAGATCTTGATGAAAACACATGTAATGATCGTTGTAATGGATCAGTTACATTTAGCGTTGGCCGTACATTCACATTGTGGAGTAAGTAAAATTTTATAATTGTCATGTGTTAAAGTGGTTTTGAGAAGGTCAGAACCACTTTAATTTTTTGAAGATAAAGACTTGTACAACAATAAGCGTACCCATCAAGATACATGTGACTGTGAAAGCGTTTTCGTCTTCTGTACCAGGGATTCCTCCAACGTTAATTCCTAATAGGCCTGTTAAAAACCCGAGTGGAAGAAAGATAGCGGCAATTACAGACAAGATATACATATTTTTATTAAGGCGGTCTGCTAACATGTTTGCAAGTTCGTCTTTTACAATTTGCGCACGCTCTCTAATAGAGTCGAGGTCTTCAACATAACGTGTCACATGGTTATAGCTTTCTTGAAGATGGCGTTTATGTGCTTCGTTAATCCAGCTAATATTAGACATTCGTAATTGGTCAATCGCATCACGTTGAGGCATCATGTAACGTCTAAACATGATGGCTTTTTTACGTGTTTCAATAATGGACTGACGCAAAGAGGTATCGACATCGTCTTCTAAGATAAGTTCTTCAATTTCATCGGTTGTGTCATCTAATCCACTTAAAATAGGCTCCATTCTCTCAAATAAACGTGCACAGATGAGGGATAGGAATTCACCAGAGTCTTTAGGGCCTTTTCCTTCTTCTAAGAGTGTCGCGATGTCTTTAATTGCTTTCACATTTCTACGTGTTATAGAAATAATTCTATGATTATCAATCCATAAACGGATAGAAACCATATCTTCGGGAGCAGCATTCTCATTCAGATTCACGCCTCTTAAAATAAGAAGTACACCATCTTTAATAGCTGTCATACGCGGGCGTGTTTCTTCTGCGAGAAGTGCTTTTACAATAAAAGGATCTAGGTATGATAATTCTTCTTCTAACCACTCCGAAGTTTCTGGATGGTTGCCATCAAAATGCACCCATGCTAATTGATCATCTTTGATTGTGTGGGCAACGGCGCTACCTTCTAAGGGGGCTCCAAATCCGTTGTAGTCAAAGTCATAAGCAAATAGAATAGATTTAGTCATAGCTCTCTCCATGTTTAATAATCTTGTAAATCACTATATTAAGAAAAAATTCAAATTCATAGAACCTATTTATTCTTTGTTTTTGAATAAAATTGTGCGCAAAAGCCAAAAGAAGAAGAGGTTAAATAAGGCGATTGACCCTAAAATATCAGTTACATGCATATCGTAATAATACATGATTAAAATTATAAGGCTTGAAATAACCATATAAAGAGCATTTAAGATATTATTAGACGCGATAATACGTGCCATATATTTTTCATCTGCATAATGCTGCATTAATGTATATAGTGGCACAACATAAATACCGGCAAAAAACGCAAGAAAAAATAAACTCAGTAAAATAGAATAACTGATAAAGCTATAGTCTATAAAAGAGAATAAGTTGACGGGCGGTGCTGAAAATACAGGTGTATAAAAAGAAGATGAAATCCAGAAGATAAAAATAGAAAGGCTCATACCGCTAAGCCCCCAAGGAATTAAATCGCCATTTATCTGACCCTTTGAAAAGCGAGCACAAATCAAAGACCCTATTGCAATGCCAATTGTAAATAATGCTAGAAAACTGGTCACCACGGTTTCATTACCGTTTAACACTGTTTTGGTGTACAAGGGGAGTTGCGTTAGAAAAGTTGCTCCTAAAAGCCAAAACCATGATATACCAATAATAGATGTCCAAACTTTTGTATTACTCTTTGCAATTAGAAGGACATTTTTTGTTTCACGTATAATATTAAGATGAGGTTTTGATTTTTTGTCACCGATAATTGTTTCTGGAATAAATAAACTAGAAACCCAACCACTAATAGAGAATAAAATCACAGAAAATGAAAAGATAGCAATACCATTTTCCACTCTTATTATTAATCCTCCATAAATCGTTCCTATTAAAATAGATAAAAAAGTGCCAGCTTCTATTAAAGAATTCCCAGCCAAAAGTTCTTGTTTCTTTAAATGTTCTGGCAGAAGACTGAATTTGATAGGACCAAAAAAAGTTGATTGAACACCCATTAGGAAGAGAAGGGCAAGAAGGGCATATATGCTTCCTGTCATAAAGGCAATTGAACAGCAAATCATGAGCAGGATTTCTATTTTTTTAATTGTTTTTGTAAGAATGTGTTTTTGATTGTTGTCAGCAAGTTGTCCTGCGGTTGCTGAAAAAAATAAATAAGGAAGAATAAAAACAGCACCAGCAATTGTGATCATAGCTGGCGTACTTATCCCTGTTGTGTTAATGGCGTCATAGGTGAACCAAATTAAAAAGGCATTTTTAAATGCATTATCATTAAATGCGCCTAAAAATTGCGTTATAAAAAGAGGGAAAAATCTTTTTGTTTTTAAAAGTTTGATAAGCGTATTGTTCAATAGGAGCTCCCACTTTGTATTTCGTACTTAATAAATATAGGATTCATTTTAGAATATGAACTCATTAAGTTAAAGGAGAATGCAATGAAACCACGAATTAATATGATTGCGTTAGGTGTAGAGACTTAATGATTTTATTGAATAAGAAAGTAGTGGCGGTGATGTCAGACTAAATCGAACTATTCTCCAAAAGCATACTACGTCAAGTTTTAGGCTACAAGAATTTCATTCCACGCATCAAGCGAGGATTGTCTTAAATCTTTAAATGTGTCTCTTTTTTCGTTGTGTCTTTCGTGATTAAAATAGTTTTGGAATTGCGATTGTATCGCGGTGAATTTTTGAAGGGATCCCATTGATCGGAACCTGTTCATGATTTTTTCTCGCCGTCGAAAATGGAGGTGAGAGTTTTCAACTAAGTTGTTTTTATAGCGTGTCGTATTTTGTGAAAATTTCATATTCATGCGCTGTAAAGCAGCACCATAAGAGCCCAATTTATCTGTAATAATTTCTCTTGGTTTCCCGTGTTGTGAGACTAGTTTCTTAAGCACCTTAAGGGCGGCACGCCGATCCCGCTTTTTCGTTACGTAACAATCTAAAACCGTTCCTTCATGGTCAATCGCTCGCCATAAGTAATGTAACTCACCATTAATTTTGACGAATACCTCGTCGATGTGCCATCGCCATTTCGATGGGGCATGGCTACGTTTTTTCTTTAGCTCTTTGGCAATAATGGGACCCAGATGGTTCCACCAATATCGAACCGTTTCATGACAAATATCAATACCACGTTCATACAAAATATCTTCAACATTTCGTAAGCTGAGTGGATAACGAACGTAATATTGCACAGCTAATTTGATGATTTCAGGGCTGGTTTTATAGTATTTAAAGGGATCTATTTTACTCATATCAGATTTTATCATGTTATATTTTTCAAAAACATCGTTTTAATCTGACAAGACCATTTTGACAAATATCTCGTCGATGTGCCATCGCCATTTCGAAGGTGCATGGTTACGTTTTTTCTTTAGCTCTTTTGCAATAATAGGACCTAAATGATTCCACCAATAACGAACCGTCTCATGACAAATATCAATGCCACGCTCATGCAAAATGTCTTCAACATTTCGCAGACTAAGCGGATAACGAACGTAATATTGTACCGCTAGTTTGATAATTTCAGGACTGGTTTTATAGTATTTGAAAGGATCTATTTTGCTCATAAGTAAGTCTATCATGAACAGAATTAGGAAAACGTTATTTTAGTCTGACAAGACCCTCATGGTTAGCCTCATATTTTTGTTAAATTTAAACGCAGCGCATTGCCGACTACGCTGACGGAACTCAGCGACATGGCGGCAGCGGCGAAAATGGGTGAGAGTAAAATCCCGAAGACCGGATACAAAACACCTGCGGCAATCGGCACGCCCGCAGCGTTATAGATAAACGCGAAAAACAGGTTCTGCCGGATATTGCGCATGGTGGCGCGGGAGAGATTGATCGCCTCGGCAATACCGTTTAAATCACCGCGCAGCAGCGTTACGCCCGCGCTTTCCATGGCAACATCGGTTCCGGTTCCCATGGCAATACCGACATGCGCAGCCGCCAGTGCGGGCGCATCATTCACACCGTCTCCGGCCATGGCCACGACTGCGCCTTTATCACGCAGCTCTCCGACAATGCGGCTTTTATCCTCCGGCATTACATCGGCATGCACTTCATCAATGCCGAGCTTTTCTGCCACCGCGCGGGCGGTCGTTTCGTTATCTCCGGTCAGCATCACGATCTTTAAACCCGCTTTATGAAGGTTTTGAATAGCCTCCGGCGTGGTATCTTTGATCGGGTCGGAGACGGCAATAACGCCCGCCGCCTTGCCGTTCACGGCCACAAACATGGCTGTCGCGCCTTGCGCCCGTAAATTATCCGCTCCTTCCGTAAGGGGCGTTATATCCGCGCCTATGGCTTCCATCATTTTACTGTTACCAAGCGCGACCTTGGCACCGCTGACCTGACCTTTCACGCCTTTGCCTGTTATGGCCTCAAAATCCAGCGCTTTGGGCAATTCCAGATCCTGATCATGGGCGGCGCGGACAATCGCCTCGGCCAGCGGGTGTTCACTGCCTTGTTCCAACGCCGCAGAAATGGTGAGCAACTCGCTCTCCTCAAAGCCGTCTGCAGTGATAATATCGGTCAGGGCCGGTCGGCCTTGTGTGAGCGTTCCTGTTTTATCGACAATCAGCGTGTCCACCTTTTCCATGGTTTCCAGCGCTTCGGCGTCTTTGATCAAAACACCAGCCTTTGCGCCGCGACCGACGCCCACCATAATCGACATGGGCGTGGCCAGTCCCAAAGCGCACGGACAGGCGATAATCAAAACGCTGACGGCGGCAATCAAGGCGTAGCTAAAGGCCGGAGCTGGGCCAACCAGCGACCAGACAATAAAGGCGATGATGGCGATCACAATGACAATCGGCACAAACCAGCCCGCGACGAGGTCGGCCATGCGCTGAATAGGAGCGCGGCTCCGCTGCGCGTCCGCCACCATTTTAACGATCTGCGCCAGCATCGTATCGCGCCCGACTTTTTCAGCGCGGATAATGATCGAGCCGTTGGCGTTGACCGTGGCTCCTATAACCTTGGATCCGGCCTGTTTTTCGACAGGCATCGGTTCGCCTGTGACCATGGATTCATCAATATGGCTGCTGCCTTCACTCACAACGCCGTCCACTGGCACTTTTTCGCCTGGACGGATCCGCAAATGGTCACCGACCTGAATATCTTCGATGGCAATTTCCTGCGCATCGCCGTTGTCATCAATCCGGTGTGCGGTTTTGGGGGCCAGCCCCAGCAAGGCTTTAATCGCACCGCCTGTGCGTTCCCGCGCTTTAAGCTCCAGTATTTGCCCCAGCAAGACCAAAGTCACGATCACCGCCGCCGCTTCAAAATATACTGGCACTGCGCCGCTTTCGCCCCTGAAGGAATCGGGGAAGATATCCGGCGTGACAGTTGCCGCAACGCTGTAAATCCACGCTACGCCCGTTCCCATAGCGATCAGTGTGAACATATTGAGGTTGCGGCTTTTGACCGATGCCCAGCCGCGTTCAAAGAACGGCCAGCCCGCCCATAAAACAACAGGCGTGGCGAGGACAAGCTGGATCCAGTTGGAAGTCGTGCCGTCCATAAACTCATGAAAGCCCAGCAAGTGAGATCCCATCTCCAGAATAAAGACCGGAATGGTGAGGATCAGACCGACCCAGAACCGTCGCCTGAAATCCGTCAGATCTGGGTTTTCGCCTTCATCGCCCGTCATCGTTTCCGGCTCAAGCGCCATGCCGCATATGGGGCAAGTCCCAGGGCCTTTTTGAATGACCTCTGGGTGCATCGGGCAGATATAGGTGATCTCGTTCGGATCCACGCCCTCTGGCAGCGGAGCTGGCTCTTTATGCTCGTGGCTGTGGCAACAATCGCTCATGGTTTATTCCTTTTCTTCTTTGTAATGTTTGAGGAAGATACGCTCTCCGGCGAAAATGAAGATCATCGCCGCAATAGAGACATAAATAACCAGCATGTCGCTTTGCGCTTTCATCCATAAAAACGCGCCCAGCACCACCACATCCATGACGATGGCGGTGATTAGCACAAAGGCGTTGGCATTGATCTTGTGGCGCAAATACCGAAACACGCCCCAATGGACGGCTATATCCATGACGAGGTAGAAAATAGCGCCCAGCGATGCGATCCGGCTGAGATCAAAAAATATGGTCAGGAACATGGCCAGTGCAATCGTGTACACCAGCGTATGTTTTTGAATGTCACCAGGCATCCCGAAATGGCTGTGCGGCACCAGCTTCATATCGGTGAGCATCGCCAGCATGCGTGAGACGGCAAAAGCACTGGCAATCACGCCGGAGACGGTGGCTATAATCGCCAGCACGACCGTAAACCACAGGCCGAAATCACCAAAGGCCGGACGCGCTGCTTCCGCCAGGGCGAAGTTTTTCGCCGCGATAATTTCCGGCAGCGATAAATTCATCGACACCGCCATAGCGACCAGAAAGTAAACAACCACGCAAATTACAATGGAGAGAATAATCGCCCGCCCAACATTGCGGTGCGGATCCACAATCTCCGAGCCGCTATTGGTGATGGTGGTAAAGCCTTTATAGGCAAGAATGGCCAGAGCTACTGCCGCCAAAAACCCGACAGCGCTGCCGCTGTCTGCGGGCGCAGCGGTCATGTTTTCAAAAGAAATGCCGGAAATCCATAGCCCCGCAATCCCGAATGCGGCAATCCCGCCGATCTTTAAGAGCGACATGACAAAGGAAAACGTCCCGATCATGCGGTTGCCGGAAATGTTGATGATGAAGGCGAAGATTAATAATCCCACGCCAAGCGCCGGAACGAGCCAGCTATTCTGGTCGATATCAAAGAGCTGTAGGGTATAGGTGCCAAAGGTGCGGGCCACTAGGCTCTCATTGATGACCATGGAGAAATACATCAATAGCCCGCAAGCGGCTGTAATGGTGCCTTTGCCATAGGCTTTTTCTAAAAACATGGCGATCCCGCCCGCAGATGGGAACGCATTGGACATTTTCACATAGGAATAAGCGCTAAACGCGGTAATGACCGCTGCCACCAAAAATGCGAGAGGAAAGTGCGGGCCGGCCAGCTCCGCAATTTGTCCGGTCAGGGCGAAAATTCCTGCGCCAATAATCACGGCTGTCCCCATAGAGACAGCCCCGATCAGGCTTAAGCTGTTTTCTTTATACTGCGCGGCTTTGCCGTGTTGTGAATGATCCATTTAGTTTTTACTGCCGCAGCAACCTCCTTGTTTTTCAGCCTTGTCTGTGTCCGGCTTTTTGGCTTCGCCGTCACAGCAACCGTCTTTTTCTTTTTCCGGCTGGCTGTGATCGTGATGTTTATCGCCGCCGCAACAGCCGCCGTCTTTGTGATCGTGATGGGTCATGATGATGCTCCTTTAGTGGTTGGGGTTGATGAAAACTTGGGAATAAAGGCCGGAACATGGGCGGCGTAATCGTCCCATGCCTTGCCGAAACGCTCCCTTGAATCCTGCTCTTCTTTTTTGGCCAGCCGGATATACATGAAAGTCAAAATCGGGAACAGCACCACGGTCGGGATGGTCGGCCATTGCAGCAAAAACCCGAACATAATGGCGATAAAGCCGATATATTGCGGGTGCCGGACTTTTTGATATAAGCCCGCGACCGCCATTTTTCCGGCGCGTTGAGCTTTGAATAAAACAGGCCATGCCGCCGAGAGAACCCAGAAACCGCCGCCAATAAAGACAAAGCTGGCGAGATGCATCGGATCAAAGTGCGGGTTGCCTTCAAAGCCCAGGATTGTGTTCCAGAGATGCCCGTTTTCGTGCGTTGTAAAATCAACGCCTGGGTATTTCTCTGCCAGCCAGCCGGACATGAGATAGATGGTCAGCGGGAAGCCGTACATTTCCGTGAACAGCGCCACCAGAAAACCGGAGAACGCGCCGAAGCTGCGCCAGTCGGCCTTGGTCTGCGGTTTGGCAAAGCTGAAAGCAAAGATAATGAAAATCAGCGAGTTTAAAATAACCAGGCTCCAGAGGCCGTATGATTGCATTGCATGTTCCATGATTTAGTCCTCTTTATCCTTGTCTTTATGATCGCCATGCCCGCCGTGACTGCCATGCATAAACACATGGATCAAAGGGCAAGCCAGCAGGATCAGCCATATCCAGTTATTGCCGATATGCGCGGCATGTTCCTGAATGAGAAGATACGCGGCCACCGCGAAAAAGAAGATGCACGCCATGCCGAACGGTGTTTTCCACCATGGCTTGGTCTTCTCCGGTTTGTGGTAATGCTCGTGCTCGTGATCCATTGTTTAATCTCCTTTGTGCTTATGATTTGAATGTAAAAACGTAACTATCGGGCAATCGCTCAAAGGCAGATCGCCGCCTGGACACTCCGCCGCCAGATCTTCGAGGCTTCTTTTCATCGCCATAAGATCCTCGATATCTTTTTGGGCTTCGGTAATTTTGGTTTCTGTAAGATCCAGCATGTCCTGCGCAGTACCGCCGTCTGATGCGTGTAATTCAAGAAGGGATTGGATTTCCGAGAGCTTAAAGCCCAAAGACTTAGCGCGTTTGATGAAGGCTACCCGCGCGACAGACGCAGCATCATAAAGTCTGTAGCCAGAACTTGTCCGACCAACAGGCTCGATGAGCTTCAGCGTTTCATAATAACGGATCGTATCCGTTCTCACGCCGCTTTCTCTTGCTAATTGTCCAATCGTCATATCTGCCATTATTCAATCCTTATATTTGGGAGCGTATACCTTGGAGTATGCTCCAAGGTCAAGCCCTTAATGCGGATGCCCGCTGTGATCATCGTGATCACCTTGATCACCGTGCGGGTCTGCTTCTGCCGCGCCGTGGTGTCCTGCGCCAGCATCCTCACCATGCGCGTGGCTTCCATGACCGCCATCGCCAGAGATTTCCGGCATACGCATCACGCCCATGCCGTGGCGGTAAACGACTTCGCCGCCCTTATATCCGGTCACGGCCAACAAGCCGGAGGCCAGCAAGATCAAAACAACAAAGCCGGAGCTGACGGATTTTGCGCCGCGATGTTTGGCCAGCGACCATATCGCCAGAACGCCGAATATGGACGCTGTTACCAGCGCCCAATTCTTATGGTCAGTCATGGCCGCGTGGGATGGGCCGTCATGCGCCACGGTGTTATAGGCATAGAAACCAGCCAAAACCGTACCGACTGTGATGCCAGCACCAATCCAGAGATTCCACCGCGCGACAATCAGAAGGTTCGGCCTCCTTAAAACCAGTCCGGCCAGATAAAGCAGCGATGACAGGCTTAAGAGTGCCACCGTGAAATGCACAAAGATTGGGTGCCAATTTGGTATGATTTCTATGTCCATCATTGTTTTAGTCCTCTCTTAGTGTTGGTGATCGCCATGACCAGCTTCCGGCGTCATAATTTTTGTGATCCGGTAAACCTTGTCTTCGCCAAGCTCTACATGAAAATGAATGTCCTGTTCTGGCTTCAAAGTGCTCAAATCAACACCCTCTGCCACTGCTAAATCCATAGTCATTTCAGGCCATTTCAAAGCTGGTATAGGTTCATGCGTAAGGTTGAGTTTATTATTCTCAGCATCAATGCTGTGAACCACACCCTTACCCATGACCGCTACGCTATCTTCTGACATATCATGGCCAGAATGATCCATTTTCCCATGGCTTGAATGATCCATAGGCATTTGCTTAATTTTTTGTTCTTGGGTGTTATTAAAAACGTAGTTTTTCATCGTTTCCTCGCTCTCGAAATAATAAACATTGTTACTTGAATCTACGGCAATAACAGCTTCGGCTTTATCAACTGAATTACCACTTACAGGGTCAATAGCTGAGCGTATTGCTTCATCATTTTTCAGTCTTTCCTCGCACATTGAGCAACATCCGTAATAAGTCTTATCTCCTACTGGAACGGAAATTTGCTCTTTATCAAAAACGCTGTCATTCACCATGCAAATGTATTTTGATTCAACGATCTTGAGCTGGTTTTTACTCATTGAAGTGTCTTCTGCCGCTATAGCGGGAAAAGCTATAAATGCCATTAGTAATGTTAATATTATTTTCATTGGTTTTTCTCCTTTAAGGTTATGGTTGGTAAATGAACATCCCACAGCTTTTGCACTGCAAAATATGTCACCATGACAGACCATCCAATCAGAACCAGGCCGTTTAAAACCTGAACTCCAGTGATGAACTGCATAGCTCCATGTGGAAAAACATCGCCTATACCAAGCGATGAATAAGTGGCGGCTGAAAAATATATGTAGCCAAAAAAATTATCGTGGGCGATACCGCTTAATGGCTCTGCTCCAAAAGTGTGCACCATTACCCAATAGACTGTGCCGTAAATCCAAACAGCTACCGTATGGGCAGAAAAAATCGCAACAACTAGGAAGAACATTAAAGGACGATTTCGCAAATTGCGTTTTGCAATAATCCGCAACACAACCCCTAATATTTCATAAAAAATAGAAGTCGTTAAAAGCACTAAAGCAATACTAATGAAGATAGCTACAGACATATTCTCATACATTAGGCACTCTCCATTTTTGAATTACTAAAGCGCCGGCCTTCCCAGAGATAATAGATAACGGGAATAACGATCAGGGTGAGCAGCGTGGTGGTGATCATGCCGCCGACCATCGGCAGAGCGATGCGGCGCATCACATCCGCGCCAAGTCCGGCGAAAATGAAGATCGGCAGCAATCCGGCGAATTCGGTAATCACCGTCATCAATACAGGCCGGATGCGCATCAACGCGCCTTCAAAGACCGCTTCGCTGAGTTGCTCTTTAGTGGCGGGGCTGGTTTCGCGCACACGCAGATCGATATAAACCATCATGATCGTGGCGGTTTCGACCGCCAGCCCGCCGAGCGCGATAAAGCCCACTCCGGCGGCAACGGAGAGATTATAATCCGCCAGATAAATCGCCCACATCCCGCCGACCATGGCCACAGGCAGCGAGAGCATCACCATCAGCGTCCGGTCGGTGCGTCCGAAATAAATCATCAGCAAAACAAAGATGGCAAAGCCAGCGGCGGGGATGGCGATAGAGAGCTGTTTTTTCGCCTCCAGCATCTGTTCAAACTGGCCTGACCATTCCACGGCATAGCCCGCAGGAAGATCGACATTATCGCGCACGGCGATTTGCGCGTCTTTCACATAGGAGCCGATATCGCGGTCCTCAATATCGACAAAGACCCAGCCTGTCAGCCGTGCATTTTCCGACTTGATCATTGGCGGGCCTTCGACGAATTCGATCTTCGCCAGCTCACCCAGCGGGATATGCTGGCCTTGGGGTGTGGGGACTAAAATATCAGATAGATCCTCTGGGTCTTCGCGAAACGGGCGGTCATAGCGCAGCATGATGTTATAGCGCTCACGCCCCTGAATGGATTCGGACATTTTCATTCCACCGAGCGCGGTGCCGATAATATTCTGGAATACGCCCAGATCAATATTGCGCCGCGCCAGTTCGTCTCTGTCTGGGGTCACTTCCAGATATTTCCCGCCTGTAACGCGGTCGGCAAAAGCGGAGCGTGTGCCATCAACGTCTTTGATCGCAGCCTCAATATCCAAAGCCACGCGGCCTATGGTGTCGAGATGATCGCCGGAAATTTTAATGCCGATGGGCGTGCGGATTCCCGTCGAGATCATATCCATACGGATTTTGATCGGATAGCCCCATGAATTGACTACCCCAGGCAATTTGACGCGGGCATTCATATCCTTGATCAAATCCTCCGGCGTCATGCCTTTACGCCAGTCCTCGCGCGGTTTGAGTTTGATCCATGTCTCGATCATCGAAATCGGTGCCGGATCCGTGGCGGTATCAGCGCGGCCAACCTTGCCGAATACGTGATGGACTTCCGGCACATCCTTGATCATGCGGTTGGTCTGCTGCAGGATTTCCTTGGCCTTGGTGATCGACACCCCAGGCAAAGTGGTCGGCATATAAAGCAATTCGCCCTCATACAGCGCGGGCATGAATTCCGAGCCTGTGCGCATAATCGGCACGGCCATGCTTGCGATCAAGGCAATGGTGACAATAATTGTCAGCGCGGGTTTGGCCAGCACATGGCGCAGGAGCGGACGGTAGAGCTTTAATAGCCCCGCATTGACCGGATTGACTTCGGCCTTTTTGATTTTACCGCGCAGCATCCATAGCATAAGGATCGGAATGACCGTCACCGATAAAATGGCGGCAAAGCCCAGCACATAGGTCTTGGTGAAGGCCAGCGGTGAAAACAGGCGGTAGGATTGCCCTGTGAGCGCCAGTACAGGAAGGAAGGAGATCGTGATAATCAGCAGCGAGAAAAACAGCCCAGGGCCGACTTCCTTGGCGGCATCCAGTATGGCTTTGTGCCTTTGGTCTTTTGGCGCATCCTCCGATAGCTCCGCCAGCTTCCTGTGCGCGTTTTCGACCATGACAATCGAGGCATCCACCATTGTCCCAATCGCAATCGCAATCCCGCCCAGCGAGACGATATTGGCGGTGATGCCTTGCGCCGACATAATGATAAATGCGCCCAAGACGCCAAGCGGCAGCACAATCAGCGCGACAAAGGCCGAGCGGACATGCAGCAAAAAGATAAACACGACCAGCGAGACAATAATCGCCTGTTTGATCAGCGTGTCGGTGAGATAATTCACAGCGCCTTCAATCAGCGGGGCGCGGTCATAAACAGGGACGATCTCCACGCCTTCGGGCAGGCCTTGCTGCAGCTCGGCCAGTTTTTCTTTTACGCCCTCAATCACATGCAAAGCGTTCTCGCCGGCCCGCATCACAACAACGCCAGCCACGACTTCACCTTCGCCGTTTAGCTCGGTCACGCCGCGCCGCAGCTCCGGCCCCTCAATCACGCGGGCAACATCCTCCAGCTTCACAGGGGTGCCGTCTCTGGCATAGAGAACAATCTTTTTAAGCTGGCTGATATCGGTGACATAGCCTTTGGAGCGGATCATCAGCTCCATCTCAGCTTTTTCAATGACGCGGCCTCCGGCATCCATACTGGCGCTTTTAACCGCTTCCATTAGGCGCTTTAAGGGAATATCAAAGGCACGGAGACGGTTGGGATCAATGAGGATCTGGTATTCTTTGACAAACCCGCCGACCGAGGCCACCTCCGATACGCCGTCCACGGTCGCCAGCTCGAATTTTAAAAACCAGTCCTGCAAACTGCGCAGATCAGAGAGATCATGATCGCCGCTTTTATCAATCAGCGCATATTGATAGACCCAGCCCACACCTGTGGCATCGGGGCCGATCTGCGGCACGACATTGGGCGGCAGATCGCCCTGAATTTTGGACAGCGCCTCGATCACGCGGCTCCGCGCCCAATACTGGTCGATTTTGTCTTCAAAAATGATATAGACAAAGGATGTGCCGAACATCGAAAACCCGCGCACATTTTTGGTTTCCGGTAGCCCTAACATCGTGGTCGAGAGCGGATATGTGACCAGATCCTCAACAATCTGCGGTGACTGCCCGACAAAATCGGTGCGGATAATCACCTGCGTATCCGACATATCGGGGATGGCATCCAGCGGGGTTTTCTGCACCGCCAGAATGCCCGCCACCAATAATGCGATCATCATCACAATAATCAGCAACTGGTTATTGACCGAATACTCAATGACTTTCGCCACAAAGGATTGCGAGGGGTCGCGCGTCTGGTTTGGATCAGTGGTTGGCATGTGCGCCTCCTGCGGGCATTTCGGTTATTTCAGGGGCTTCGGCCTCTACCTTGTCCGGCCAGTCGATTTTCATCGGATGACCTTCGCCGTACGGGTTCTCAACCTCATCGCCCAGCTGGAGCCAATAGGTGTCCAGACCGTGCGCCATATAGAATTGCAGCCCTTTGGATTTATAGTGCTGGGGTTTGCCCTCCAGCAGCCATGGTTTGAGCGCTGTGACCAGATTATTCAGGCTGTTCTGCCATTCCTTATCGGTCACATTGTCCTGTGCGGCTTTGAGTGCCATTTCCGCATCTTCCAAAACAAACTGCAGCTTGGTGCCACGGAAGACGGGCATCAAATGATCGCCCAGCGTGATGGCGGGCATAATCATATTCGGATTGGGTGTGCGTCCGGTCGTCAGCTCTTTTTGGATATAAATGGCGGCATCAATCAGATGGTCGATCATCGCCAGCTGGTCATCCGTCATGTCTAAAAGAGCAAGCGGCATCTGCATGCGCTGCATTTTGCGGAAGGATTCCCGCAAGGCACTTTCAGAGTCGATCAGGAATTGTCCGCTGACCACCACCTTGTCTTTTTCAGCCAAGCCGTCCAGCACTTCCGTGCGGCCTTTATATTTCAATCCGGCCAGAATTTTGCGCGGCTGGAAGCGCCCCTGATCCATGGCCACCACCACAAAGTCGCCGTCCTTGCTTTTAAGAATAGCATCGCCTGGGATGGACAAACGGCGATCAACGCCTGTTTCCAGCTCCACATCGGCGTAAGCGCCAGGCTTTAATTTGCCGTCCGCATTATCCAGCACCAGCCGGATCCGGCCTGTGCGCGTGGCGCGGTCAATCGTGGGATAGATATAATCAATGGCGGCTTCTTTTTCTTTTACCCCAAGGGCTGGGAGAGAGACCATCGCCTTTGTCTCTTTGGTAATATACGGGATATCCTGCTCGGCCACGCTGACATCAACCCAGACCGTGTCGTAATTTTGCAGGGTCATCAAATTCATACCTGGCTTGGCATAGGTGCCGTCACGCACATTCATCGCACTGACCAGACCGTCACTTTCCGCGTAGTACGGGACGCTTTGAAAGGCTTTGCGGCGGCTCTTGACCTCTTCGATGGCGCGTTTTTGCATGCCTAAAGACACGAGGCGCTTGGCGGCGGAGTCAATCCGGCCTTTATAGCCTGTGGCAATAGCGCTTATCAAATCCTGCTGCGCAGAAATCAGCGCCGGGCTGTAGAGATTAAAAAGCAGATCGCCTTTTTTCACTTCATCGCCCATGGCCTGGACTTTCAAATCCTCGACCCAGCCTTCCACGCGGGCGGAGATATCAAATTGCAGCCGGACATTTTCCGTCACATCGCCATAGCTGCGCACCAAGGTGCCAAAGCTGGCCATCTGCGCTTCCTCGGTGCGGATGCCTGTATTCTGGATCGTTTCAGGGTCGATGGTGACGGTGGTGCGTTCCATACCGCCTTTATCACTTTTATCCATGCTTTCCATGGCTGCGCCGTCATCTTCACCTTCCAACTCCACCAGATCCATGCCGCAAATCGGGCATGTGCCTGGGCGATCTGCGACATAATGCGGATGCATGGGGCATGTGTATTGTTCGGCTTGCGCTATCGCGGGGACGGCAAATAAAGCCAGTATTAAAAAGAATGCGGGGATAAACTGTCTCATTCTGACACCTCCTGAAGTGCTGGCTCTTGATAAGCGCCTATGATGTTGGAATTGAATTCGGCGGCGCGGCTGATATGCATCTCTTTGACCGCTGCCAGTTGTGCCTGAATGTTCAGGCGGTCGATTTTGGCCAGCAAAACAGAATCCAGATTTTCGGTTCCGGCTTCATAATTACGCTGCGCGGCATCGATCTTCTTTTTCATCGCCCAGTCTTTATCCTGCAGGACTTTGACGTTCTTGGCGGCGGCATCACGGTTGCTCTGCAGCGCGGTCATCTGTTTGTCCCAGAGGCGGCGCACATCGTCATAAGCGAATTTGGCGCTGCGCTCACGCTCTCTGGCGGCTTTGAGTTTGGGTTTTTGGTTGCTGTCCGCCCAGAGCGGTATGCTGACCTGCGCCTGTATTGAAAACCAGTCATCGCCGGAGAAGCTGCCGCGCTCACCATCCTCGCGCTGCTTATAGACAGCGTTGATCCCGAAATTCGGCAGGAAGGCGGCATCGGCGATTCCCACATCCTTTTTGGCGATATCGATATCCTCGGCGGCAATCATCACCGGATAAAGCGCTGTGGGGTTTTTGTCCCACGCCATATCAGCAATCTCCGGCATGTCGATATCCGGCACATCATCAATCAGGCGTATAAATTCGGCTTCAATAGAGGCCAGCCGCGCATCCAGATCATTGAGCTTGCGTTCGGCCTCGGCGCGTTCTACGTCCACTTCGGAAAATCTTTGATAAACCGCGCGGCCTGATTCAATCTGGCCTTTAAACGTGTTCTCCAGCTCCTTGTAATGGCCGAGCTGGGTCTTGATCAGTTTTTTCTGGGTTTTAACACTCTCATATTCGGCCAGCTTGGAGATCAGCATAAAGCGCAACCGTGCATTGGTGTAATCCGCCATGAGCTTTTGCTTTTCCGACATTTGCTCATAGCGCTCAGATTTGGCTTCCCGCGCGGCAGGGTTGGGAATGCTTTGTGAAAACCCGATCACTTTGGAGGTTGGCAGGAAGCGGTCAAAAGCCGGATCCGATATTGGCATGTTATCAACGCCGATCATGAACATCGGATCGGGCAGGCCCAGCTCACCTTCAGCTTGTGATTTAAGCGCTTCGCTGCCCGCTAAAATGCTCTCCACTTGCGGGTGTTCACTAAGGCGCTTTACATACGCCTCAAAGGTCTCGGCATGGGCGGGCATCGATGCCAGCAGAGCAAAAAGCGCGGTGAATATTATTGTATGGTGTTTGTTTCGCATGGTCTGATCTCCTTTTGGTTAAGCGAAAAGCGCATAACAAAATGCACTTAGCGCCCGTCATATTTCCAATGACAGGCACACTAAAAGATATCCGTATTTAGATGCGGAAGCGTTGTGTGGTGAGGTAGAGAGGGCGAGACGGAAGCTTATTCGCGCTCTCAAAAGGTGGGCCACGAATGACATTTGGTCTGTAGAGGAAATCATTATAATCAATAGCTAGATTTGCCCAAACAAAATCAACATCGGAAGAATCTTGAACCAAATCGTAGCTATTATCTATTTGAGCAAGATCAATCCCGAGACAGTCCATATTCAACATAAAATCACAATCTGTTGATTGCTCATTCGATTCGTGACAAGGAGGTAAATCAGATTTTGTTTGTTCAGAAGCCTCTTTTGCATGAGCCTGCATAGGACAAAAAGACACGCTGCACGCTAAAGATAGCGTGAATATCGCAAAAATCATTAATGTCGAAACAGAAAATCTCATAATTTCATTGTACACCTAAATAGTTAAATTTCAACTTTAATTATTTTATTCGTAATCTAAGTCAATTGGTTACTCTTTAGTTTCAAAGGTGATGTCAGACTAACTCGAACTATTCTCCAAAAGGGTGATGTCAGACTAAATCGAACTATTCTCCAAAAGCATACTACGTCAAGTTTTAGGCTACAAGAATTTCATTCCACGCATCAAGCGAGGATTGTCTTAAATCTTTAAATGTGTCTCTTTTTTCGTTGTGTCTTTCGTGATTAAAATAGTTTTGGAATTGCGATTGTATCGCGGTGAATTTTTGAAGGGATCCCATTGATCGGAACCTGTTCATGATTTTTTCTCGCCGTCGAAAATGGAGGTGAGAGTTTTCAACTAAGTTGTTTTTATAGCGTGTCGTATTTTGTGAAAATTTCATATTCATGCGCTGTAAAGCAGCACCATAAGAGCCCAATTTATCTGTAATAATTTCTCTTGGTTTCCCGTGTTGTGAGACTAGTTTCTTAAGCACCTTAAGGGCGGCACGCCGATCCCGCTTTTTCGTTACGTAACAATCTAAAACCGTTCCTTCATGGTCAATCGCTCGCCATAAGTAATGTAACTCACCATTAATTTTGACGAATACCTCGTCGATGTGCCATCGCCATTTCGATGGGGCATGGCTACGTTTTTTCTTTAGCTCTTTGGCAATAATGGGACCCAGATGGTTCCACCAATATCGAACCGTTTCATGACAAATATCAATGCCACGTTCGTACAAAATGTCTTCAACGTTTCGCAGGCTAAGCGGGTAACGAACATAGTACATGATCGCAAGTTTTATAATTTCAGGGCTGGTTTTGTAATATTTAAAGTGATTTATTTTTGTCATTATTAAGATTATCACGGCAAAAACCGTATAACATCATTTTAATCTGACAAGACCATCATCAGTGTGGGCTTAACGGTGGGGTGCAGCTTAATATCATTACGCCGATGCGATGTTGCATGCACACCAGAATAATCCCAAACGTTAGTGCGGTAGCGTCCATGCTTGCCAAGTTCCACATTATTGGTATGAGAGTCACCAGCTTTCTTAAATACACATACAAACTCATGTTGTGAGCGGTACAAACTGCCCATACCAGCTGTTTGCTTGTTCCAAACACATATGTTCTTGAGGTCATCATAAATATCATGCGTTGCATTTAAGAGATCATTCACATGCCGCCAATCCATACATATGTAGTGAAGTGATCCACTTTGGGATTGCTCAGCCGCTAAGGACAAAGACGTTTTTAAAAATGTCTGAAACTCTGATGTGCTCATTTCACCTGAGGCAAATGCAAACTCATCATGTTGTGTTTTGCCCTTATTGCAAACATGACCCGAGATAGGCACGTTATACGGTGGGTCAATAAAACACATCTTTGCTTTTGCATCATCAAAGAATAAAATCTCATAGTTTTCTTTTTGTAAGCTGTCTCCGCAATAAAGATAGTGTTTACCAAGTTGCCACAAATCACCAGACTCAACACGTTTTTCAATATTTAAAGGTTCTGGTAGAGGTGGTTCATCTTGATCTTGGCTGATTAAATCTTGGTGCACGATAAAATCAATTTCTGGCGTGTCGAACCCTGTAAGACTCAAATCAAATTCTGTATCCATCTCAATCAGGTCTTCAAACTCTAATTTTAGAATATTAAAATCCCAGCCGGCTTTCTCTGCGAGTTTATTATCGGCTAAAATATAGGCTTTGCGCTGTGTACTTGTTAGATGTGAGAGCATAACAACAGGCACAGTATTGAGTTTTAAGAGCAATGCCGCTTTTACACGGCCAGCACCCGCTAATATCTTGTTAGTTTGATCAATCAGTATCGGATTTGTAAAACCGTATGCCTCAATACTATTTGCAATTTGTCTGATCTGTTTATCAGAATGCGTTCTCGCGCTGCGCTCGGGCACAACAATCTTAGATGGTGAGATATATGATATCTTTGATTTGTAAGTATGCGTTAAGTCTTTAGTTTTTGTGTTTCTGGTCATTTTTGAGCCCTCCATAAGCGTTATGCTTTAAGGATGGCAGGCTAGGAATTCTTCGTCACGGACGTTAATTGACCCATTAATGTCCGTAGCCCATAACAGCGCTGTAATCTTTCTTCATAAGCTCTCTTAAAAGACCTGTTTCTATGTGTTTGGGGATTTTTAAAGCCGAAATCGAGCGATTTATTTCTTTTTCTGTAACACCAAGGTCTTTCTCAATTTTTCTTTTTGCTGGTGTAGCATCGTCACCTGAGCGTAAATAAAATTCATGTGCGGCAGCGACTTGAAGAATGGATGTGATTTTTGTGCCTTTTGGCCTACCGGGTGTCGCGTGTTTAAGGCCAAACGCTTCCCTGAAACCTTTACCGTCAAGCACTTGCTTCATGTTTTTTGTAAACCAAGTAGATATATACAGATTGGGTTTCTCTTCGCTTTCCATTTTTGCGCACAATGTAGCAAGAAGGCGTTTGGCAATAACAGGCGAGGGGTTTTCTAAATGTTCGTGAAGCAAAATTAATACTTGCTTATCATCATCTATGATCGAGCTTTTATTTTTGGATAGCAGTGTTTTTTCTATCCGCTTAAAAATATTATTCCTCATTTCTTCTGAATCAAAAGAAATATACAACGCATTTAAATCTTCTAAAAATGCGAGAAGCAAGTCAGGGTCATTATTCATTTTAAAATCCTTTTATACTGTCTCTTTATTGTCGCAGATATTTTAATCTTTAAAAGTATAAATATAAACTGGACTTACCTGCGAAAGGAAGCGTGAATGGCTCTAACCTTAATGAATGGAGCTATCTATGAATCAAATAAATACAAAGACTTCAAATTTGGAAGATTTGCGCGCACAGTGGCAGCAAGTTTGGGGAATAAAGCCGCATAATCGTATCGGGCGAAAAATGTTAAAGAGGAGCCTGCACTTTAAGCGCAACGAAAAACAGTTATCTCCAGATACACGAAAACGTCTCAATAAATTGATCCAAAAATATAAACGCAATCCTAATTACTTTGAACAAGGGCATATGATCTTAAAACCGGGTGTGCGTATCTTGAGAGATTGGCAAGGTGTCACGCATCGTATAACCGTCACCAAAGAGGGGTTTGAATATCAAGATAAGCTTTATAAAAGCCTGTCCAAGATCGCTTGCAAAATCACAGGATCAAAGTGGAATGGCTGGGTGTTTTTTAATCTAAAGAATAAAAAGGATACGCCATGAACAAGACCATAAAAAACTGTGCCATCTACACCCGTAAATCAACGGAAGAAGGCTTAGATCAAGAGTTTAATACGCTTGATGCTCAACGTGAGTCTTGTGAAGCTTATGTGTTAAGTCAGAAAGCAGACGGCTGGAAAACATTAAAGACCAACTATGATGATGGTGGTTACTCGGGCGGAAACATTGAACGTCCTGGACTTCAGGGGTTGATCGAAGATATTAAGGCCAAGAAAGTTCAAATAGTTGTTGTTTATAAGATTGATCGATTGACGAGGTCACTCGCGGACTTTTCAAAACTGGTTGAGATCTTTGATGAATATAATGTAACCTTTGTATCTGTCACACAGAGCTTTAATACAACGACAAGCATGGGACGATTAACGCTTAATGTGCTTTTATCTTTTGCACAATTTGAACGTGAAGTCACAGGTGAGCGTATTCGAGATAAGATCGCCGCCAGTAAGAAAAAAGGCATGTGGATGGGAGGCTTTCCGCCAATTGGCTATCAACGTATTGATAAAAAGCTTGTCCCCGAAGAGCAAGGTCAAAGAACCGTACAATTAATTTTTGAGCAATTTATTAAGCTTAAATCGGTCAAAGCATTATCTGAATTTTTATTGTCGCAGAATATTAAAACACCAATACGTATTTCCAATAAAGGAAATGTCTATGGCGAGAAAAGCTTTAGCAGAGGACATCTTTACCGGATTCTTAATAACCCTGTTTATACCGGCAAGATACAGCATAAAGATAAAATATATAACGGGCAGCATGAAAGAATTATAGAAGAGGCTGTCTTTAATAAAGCACAAGAAATTTTAAAAGAACAAACAAAGATAAGAAAATCAAAATCGACACCAACGGGCCAGCTACTAAAGGGTCTGCTTTATGATATTGATGGCACCGTTTATAGTCCAACTTATACAAGCAAAAGTCATAAGCGCTATCATTATTATATCAGTCAGAACTTACTTCAATATCGAGACCACCCAAAGGGTTTACTTGCACGCATACCAGCTCATGAAATTGAAGATACGATAAAAACAGCAATCATCAATTTACTAAGAAATAAAGATTTTTTAAATCAGACATTCCCTGATATTGATTCTCACATAACGAAGTGGGTATTAAAACAAGAAGTCGATTTAAACCATGAAGACTTACGTAAGTTTTTAAATAAAGCGATCTTATCAACTGATCATATTGAGTTGAAAGTTGATACCAGCGAAACCTATAAGCATTTAAAACAATTACTTGGAATAGATATTCAACCTCCTGTTGTTAAAGAGGTTAGTCACATGATTTCATATAAGACAAAGCGAGTGAATAATGGAGCTATTGTTCTAGATTCGTCAGACCAGAAAAAAGATGGCTTGGATATCCCTCATGATCAATTAGCACGAATCGTAAAAGGAATTGTTTGGCGTGATGAACATTTTGCTGGTGAAGCCCTGCGTGATATTGCAAAACGCTATAAGCATGGTGAAAACTATATCAATAAATGCATCCGGGAAGGTTTTGCATTTTTGAGTACCTAAATTCCCTGTTATTTCCCTGTTAATTTTAGGCTCCGTTTAACCTTAAGAGCTCTACACCCTATGTATTCTCTTCTGTTCATCTGATTTATTTGCAAATCCAAACATCCAAAAATAAAAAAATTCCCTGATAATTCCCTGTTTAACAGGGAATTGAGCAAGCCGCGCGAAGCGAGTAAGGGGAAGTGAAAATCCGAAGGGCGAAGCCCAAGTTGCGTTTGACCATTCGGCAAATAAACCAAAGAGAGAAATGGACAAGATGAGGGTAATTTTAAGATTCTCTGGGAATGGTCGAAACCAATGCACATGCAAACACCGCCTGTAGCGGGGGATCGCACGTGATATTCTCTAATGATGGTGAAAGGGCAGACTAAATGGCGGACAGGGTGGGATTCGAACCCACGGTAGGCTATTAACCTACGCCGGTTTTCAAGACCGGTGCATTCAACCGCTCTGCCACCTGTCCGAAAAAAACACTTAAAGAGTGGTGCGTGTTGAAAACTAGAACAGATTATTAGACAGTTTTTAGATAAAACACAAGCCCTAAGATAGAGTTTTTTAAAAAAATTATATGTAGAGGCTAGAATCTGATATAGATCTTTACTATGTCAGCTTTCACTTTTAAGAAAATTATATGGTCTGTTGTATCAATGGGGAATGCGTTGTGTTTGGCTTTGTTTCTCTTATTGATCGCGGCGTCATTATATGGTTTTACAAAATGTATTAAGGTGGGTTTTCTGTTTGTTTTTATCTGCCTATTTATAATAGCGATCACACCTATTTCATCAATGTTAATGTCTAGCTTAGAAGATAGGTACGCCCCAGTTGCAATAGATTCTAGCGAATTAAGTGATGTGACAGGATTTATTGTTTTAGGAGGTATGGTTCAAGAAGGGGTGAGTAATGACCTCAATCAAATACAATTTAATAATAGTAGCGATAGAGGGTTTGCCTTTTTAAAATTATTAACTAAATACCCTGAAAAAAGGTTTGTTTTTACAGGGGGAAGCCCGCGCATTTTGCATCAACAAGATGATAAAAACGAAGCAGAGCTTTTTGAACAAGACTTAAAGACATACTTTGTAAGTGAAAAGAATATCTTATTTGAAAAAAAATCAAGAGACACATTTGAGAACGCTTTATATACATATGATCTAGTGAAGCCAAAAGAAACACAGAAATGGGTGATTATTACATCTGCATTTCATATGCATCGCTCTATGGTTTTGTTTAAAAGTGCAGGGTGGAAAAATATAATGGCATATCCGGTAGACTATAGAGCTGAAAAACAGTATTCTATATCTTTCTCGGACAATCTTAAATTGTTTGAAATAGCTCAAAAAGAATATTTCGCATTGCTTTGGTATACTCTTACAGGAAAGGTAAGTTGATAAATGAACGGTCTTGGTAAATTAAAGATATTTTGTCTTTCATTTGTTTTTCTTATGTCCTCCATTCTCGTTTCGAGTGCGGCATCATCCTCTTTTGATCAGTGGTTACAAAAATTCCAAATAAAGGCTTTAGAAAACGGTGTTTCTCAAAATACATTAAATACAGCTTTTAATGGGCTCTCTGTAAATAATAGGGTGATTGAACTAGATGGAAAACAGCCAGAAAAAACAATTACATTTGTCGATTACAGAAAGCGTATTTTGTCAGATACGCGCATTAAAAAAGGGCGTGAAATGCTCATTAAACATCGCGATATTTTAGAGCGTGTTTCAAAAGACTATGGAGTTCAGCCAGAATATATTGTTGCGTTATGGGGGGTGGAAACGAGTTTTGGTGGCTATACAGGAAACTTTAGTACTGTTCGTTCGCTTGCCACACTTGCTTACGATGGCCGTCGCGCATCTTTTTTTGAAAAAGAATTGCTCAATGCTTTGCAAATCATTGAAGCGGGGCATATTTCAGCCTCTGAAATGACGGGGTCTTGGGCTGGTGCATTAGGGCAAAATCAATTTATGCCTTCTAGTTTTTTAGCTTATGCTCAAGATTATAATGGAAATGGGCGTAAAAATATTTGGACTGAGTTAGAAGATGTTTTTGCTTCTTCTGCAAATTATCTTAGTCAATCAGGATGGCATGGTGATGAATTATGGGGGAGGCAAGTTTTGATACCAGACTCTGTGAGAGAAGAGATGATTGGCCGTGAAAATAAAAAAACACTTCAAGAATGGTCAAACATCGGCGTTACAAAATTAAATGGAGAGCCTTTGCCTAATGTGGAAGGTATGAAAGGTGGTTTAGTCGCCCCAGATGGCATTGATGGTCCTGTTTATTTGGTCTATAATAATTATGATGTCTTAATGAAGTGGAATAGATCAACATATTTCGCAACTTCCGTTGGTTTACTGGCAAATCGTATTAAATAAAAAATGAAACATATTATACTGACTTTTTTCTTGGTGTTTTTTCTATCGGCCTGTGCGGAAACAGAATTTCTTGCGCATATAACTAAACAAATACCAGATTCCGGCTCAACAACTTTTAAAGTTGGAAATCCTTATAAAATAGCGGGAAGGTCATATAGACCTGTAGAGAGCTATACGCATTCTGAAACAGGGATTGCCTCATGGTACGGCCCTAATTTCCATGGAAAGAAAACGGCCAATGGCGAGATTTATGATATGTATGATCTAACCGCGGCGCACAGAACGTTACAAATTCCATCAATTGTAAAAGTGACAAATCTTGAGAATGGACGATCTATCAAAGTGCGTATTAATGACCGAGGTCCTTTTGCGCATGATCGTGTGATTGATATGTCTAAGCGTGGGGCAGAGTTGTTGGGTTTTTTAGAACAAGGAACTGCTCGTGTTAAAGTCGAGGTTATGGCTGTAGAAAGTCATATTGTGGCCGATGCCGCTAAATCTGGTCGAAAAATAAATGTCAGTGAAGCTATTCGCATGGCGCGTTTAATGAAAGACCCAAAAGCATTACAAGAATATAGAACAGCCTCTATAAGAAATACGGGTAATCAACAAGAAGTAAAAGGACAACCGCTTACGCTCACAGATAAAAGTGAGGCACTTGTTTTGCAGCAACAAGCAGAACCTTTTCAAGCGGTAACAACAGTTTCTCCTGTTGAGGTCGAAGAGATACCAGCAACCGAGCCAAATATTGTGAAAGCACGTTATACACCAAAAGATGGCGGTGTAAATTCGGTAAGTCCTGTCCGTTTCGATGAGATGATTTCATCTATAGATCAGGGCAATAATTCTTTAAAATTGGACAGTGAAGATGTGAATGATGTTGAATTAGAGCCTGTTATACCGAGTAATCTTTTTATACAAGCAGGGTCTTTTTCTAATAAAATGAATGCAAGTGCGCTTGCTTCCAAGCTTAAGAAATACGGCCCTGTTTCAGTTCAAGAAGCGTTGGTGAAAAATAAGACATTTTATCGTGTGCGTGTCGGCCCCGTTGAAAATGTTGAAGTTGCAGATACAACATTAGAAAAAATTTGGACTGAACAACATCTTCAAGATGCAAGAATAATAGTTGATTGATTGCTTTAAAAACTTTAAAACTAATATCTTAAGAACATAGAAATTAATTAAAAGAAAGTTTCCTTTTTAAAATGCGTTATACCTTTGTATTTGCTTGTTTGCTTAGTTTTATCATTTTTTCTAGCCATGTCAGTTATGCGGATATTAATCTGCAAACGGTAGCGAAACAGGCTATGGTTGTTGATATGCAGACAGGGAGTGTTATTTATAGTAAGAACGCAGATGAGAAAATGCCAACATCTTCAATGAGTAAAGTTATGACGATGCTTGTTGTTTTTGATGCTTTAAAAGACGGACGTCTAAGCCTAGATGATAAGCTTTTGGTGAGCACCAAGGCTTGGAAAAAAGGGGGCTCAAAAATGTTTGTTGGAGAAGGAACGCGCGTTTCTGTTGAAGACCTAATAAAGGGTGTTATTGTTCAGTCAGGTAATGATGCAACAATCGTTTTGGCCGAAGGCTTGGCAGGCTCTGAAGATGCGTTTGTTCAACTTATTAATCAAAAGGCACAAGAAATTGGCATGGATAACAGCCATTTTACAAATGCGAGTGGTTGGCCTGATCCAGATCATTATTCAACGCCTCGTGATTTAATGAAAATGGCAATTTACTTGATTAATAATTATCCTGAATATTATCATTATTACGGCATAAAAGAATTTACTTACAGCGGCATCAAGCAAAATAACAGAAATCCTTTATTATATAGAAATTTAGGCGCTGATGGGATCAAAACAGGACATACAGATATTGCTGGTTATGGTTTGATTGGAACAGCTATCCAAGATGATCGTCGTGTTATTATGGTTTTGAATGGGCTGGAAACAGATCGTCAACGCAGAAGTGAATCAACGAGAATATTGGCTTGGGTGTTTAATAATACTGTGAATGTTAATCTATTTAAGGAAACAGAAATTATTGATAAAGTGAAAGTCTGGCTGGGTAAGGAATATGTTTCACCTGTTGTTACTTTACAAAATTTCTCGACAACAGTTATGAAGAATGATGTGGATCAAATTAAAGCAACAGTTATTGCAAATGAGCCAATTGCAGCTCCGATCACACAAGGACAAGAACTTGCTAAGTTACGTGTAGAAATACCTGGGAATGGTGTTGTTGACTTCCCTCTTTATTCTGCAAGGCAAGTTGATGAAATGAATTTTCTAAGCAAGGCTGTTGAAAAAATAAGATATAGCCTGTCTAACGCTATGTAAGAAAAAGGGTGCTATGTTTTTAAGTTTAGAAGGACCTGATGGATCGGGTAAAACAACTCAGATAAAAAAAATCACAAATTATTTAACAAGCCAAGGATATGATGTCGTAACGACGAGAGAGCCAGGAGGCTGTCCTTTAGCTGATAAGATAAGAGCTCTTTTATTGCAGCGCGATGGAGGTGATTGGCAAAAAATGAGTGAAGTTTTATTGCTATTTGCCGCGCGTTTAGAGCATCTTGAAACAATCATAAAGCCCGCATTAAAAGAAAATAAAATTGTTATCTCAGATCGCTTTTCTGATTCAACATATTCATACCAAGGTTATGGTTATGGGTTGCCTTTGGATGAGATTAAGAAAATTGAAGATATCTCAATTAATTCATTTAAGCCAGATTTAACATTGATATTAGATATAGATGTACGTGAAGGCTTGGAAAGAACTGGACGGCGTTTCGACCAAGAAGATGATGATTCTTCTGCAACGGAAGATCGTTATGAACGTATGGAAATAGAATTTCATGAAAATTTACGCAAAGGGTATTTAGATATTGCTAAAAAAAATCCTGTAAGATGCAGGATTGTTGATGCTTCACGAGAAGAAGAAGCTGTTTTTGCAGATATAAAAAAATATATCAATGAATTTATGGATCAGAATTCAGTAGGGGGAAGTCATGTCTCTATTGGGAGATGAGTATGATATTGATGATGCTTTTGATGCGCATTTATCTGGTGAGAGTAAATCGGCGCTAACTTTTGAAACACCAAAACAACAAAATCAACTTATTGGTCATGGAAACCAAAAGGATCTGTTCCTTAAATTGTTTAATGCAGGCAAAATGCCGCATGGGTGGATTTTTTCAGGTACTAAAGGCATAGGAAAAGAAACAACAGCTTTTTTAGCGGCGAAACATATCTTGTCTTCTGTTGATGATGGTGATGCTTCGGCCGGTTTGTTTGGTGACGTTGCAGAGGTAAAACCGGCATCGGATTTTTCTTTTGACCCAGAGGCTAGTATCATTAAAAGGATAGAGTCAGGGGGACATGGTGACCTGCTTTTTATAGAGCCTGATGAAGAAGGTAAGACCGAAATTATTAATGTTGTTACGGCGCGTAAGGTTGTTCAATTTTTGCAAAAGACATCATCAGAGGGCGGGTGGCGCGTTGTCATTATTAACGATGCGGATAAAATGAATAATGCTGCACAAAATGCCTTGTTAAAAATTTTGGAAGAACCACCAGAAAAAACAGTTTTGATCCTTATTACAACGGCAATAGCGAGGCTTCTACCAACAATAAGATCAAGGTGCCGTCTATTGCCTTTTAATGAATTAGAGCCGTCTGATATGAGGTCGTTAATTTCGGAATCTCATATTTTGGATGATCATGATTTATCTGTAGAGGATGCGATCTCTTTTTCAAAAGGAAGTTTTGGTGCTTTACAAGAGTTTATAGACGGAGGTAGTCGTCAAGTGTTTCAGACACTGATTGATGCTTTAGTTGATGCACCAGCTTTAGATCGACAAAAACTGATTGATACAAGCCATAAAATCATAGCGAATAGAAAAGGAAAAGATTTTAGTAACTTTATGCGCTTGTGGACATGGTGGATTGAAAATCTTATTAAAGACTTTTCAGATGTATGTGCGTATCACCCAATTTTAGATGAAGAGATTGGTATTATAAAAACACTACGCGTACAAGATGATGTTGTTGAAAAGTTAATTGGATTATGGGATAACCTAAATGAGCTGCGCATACAGTCTAATTGGGCAAACCATGATAAGCAAACAGTCATATTAGAAACATATTATTTGTTTGAATCGATTTTTAAAAAATAGACTTAAGAAAGAATAAACCTCATGGCAAAAAAATCATTTTATGTAACAACACCCATTTACTATGTGAATGATGTTCCTCATATTGGTCATGCTTACACAACATTAGCATGCGATATTATGGCACGCTTTAAGCGTCTGGATGGTTATGATGTGAAGTTTCTAACGGGAACAGATGAGCATGGTCAAAAAGTTCATAAAGCGGCTCAAGCTAAGAATTTAGATCCTCAAACTTTAACAGATGTTTTATCACAAAGTTTTAGAGATCTCTGTGAGTTGATGAATTACAGTAATGATGATTTCATTAGAACAACGGAAGAGCGTCATAAGATCGCTGCGCAAGCCCTTTGGAAAAAATTAGAAGAAAACGGTCACATCTATTTAGATCGTTATGCCGGCTGGTACGCTGTACGGGATGAGGCTTTTTATGCAGAAAGTGAACTTGTTACAAACGATGCAGGTGAAAAGATCGCCCCAACTGGTGCGCCTGTAGAATGGATGGAAGAAGAAAGTTACTTCTTTAACTTATCTAAGTGGCAAGAACCCTTGTTGAAATTATATGAAGAAAACCCTGATTTGATACAACCTAAATCACGCTATAATGAGGTTGTGAGCTTTGTTAAAGGTGGTTTGCGCGACTTATCAATTAGCCGCACAAGTTTTGATTGGGGAGTTCCTGTTCCTGGCGCAGAAGATAAACATGTTATGTATGTTTGGATTGATGCTTTAACAAACTATATGACCGCAGTTGGTTATCCTGAGATTGAGGGTGCTGATTTCAAAACCTTCTGGCCCGAAGTCGTTCATGTTTTGGGAAAAGATATTTTACGTTTCCATGCGGTTTACTGGCCAGCTTTCTTGTTGGCGGCAGGTATATCTACACCAAAGAAAATAGTGGCGCATGGCTGGTGGACAATTGAGGGCTGTAAGATGTCAAAATCTCTTGGAAATGTCATCGCGCCAAAGCATTTAGTGGATACATATGGACTTGATCAAACACGTTATTTCTTAATGCGTGAAGTTCCTTTTGGGAATGATGGTGATTTCTCGCATGCGCAAATGATCTCTAGAATTAATAGTGATCTTGCTGGTGGTATTGGTAACCTCGCGCAAAGAACTTTATCTATGATTTTTAAGAACTGTGACGGCAAATTACCAAATGTGACAGAGGCAGATTATAACGCAGAAGATAGAGCGCTATTAGATGTGTTATATGGTTTGTTAGATAAGGTACGCCTCCATATAGATGAACAAGCTTTTAATAAAGCGTTAGATGTTATTTGGTTAGAAGGGATTGCTGCTGCTAATCAATATGTTGATGAGCAAGCACCATGGGCATTGCGTAAAACGGATATTGAACGTATGAATGTTGTTTTATATGTGTTGGCAGAGTCTTTGCGAATTATAGCGCTCTTAACACAGGCCTTTATGCCTGATACGATTTCAAAATTACTGGATCAATTGGGTGTGATTAAGCCGCAAAGACAATTAGCGTGGGCAAAAGCAGAGCATGCGATTTCTGGGGGACTCGAAATTAAAAAACCAGAAGGATTGTTCCCACGTTATGTTGAAGAAAATGAAGAACTTAATATAGAGAAAAAAGCATAAAAAGAATGAATGCCTGCTACGTTGATAGTCACTGTAACTTTGAAGATGAACGATTAAAATCTCAATTGAGTGATATCCTTTCTCGCGCGGAGGAGGCTGATGTTGGTTATTTTTTAAATATTTGTTCAAAAGTTTCTGACTTTCCTGAGATTATATCTTTAGCAAATGACCACAAAAATATGTGGGCAAGTGTTGGGACGCATCCTCATCACGCTGGTGAAGAGCTTGAGCTCAAAAACACAAACGCAACATTAACTGACTTCGTAAAAACACATGATAAAGTTATTGCGATTGGTGAAACGGGGCTGGATTATTATTACAATCACAGTACGCCTGAGAGCCAACGTATCTCTTTTAGAAAGCATATTCATGCTTGTCTTGAAACGGGATTACCCATGATTATTCATGCAAGAGATGCGGATGATGATATCCAGCGTATCATTACGGAAGAGGCACCAAATGGTGCGTTGAAAGGGATTTTGCATTGCTATGCATCAGGAGCAGGGCTTGCTGAATGGGGAATTAATTATGGGCTTTATGTTTCATTTTCAGGGATTGTTACATTTAAAAATGCGCAAGATATTAGAGATATAGCACGTGACATTGTGCCTATGAATCGTTTATTAATCGAAACAGATGCACCGTATTTGGCGCCAGTTCCCCTAAGGGGGCGTGTATGTGAACCATCACATCTCGTTCATACGGCACAGTTTTTAGCGGACTTAAAAGAAGTACCGCTTGAAGAAATAAGGGATACAACAACACAGAACTTTTTTGAGTTGTTTAAAGCCAGAGCAAAAAGATAGAAAGTGTGAAAAGCATGACAGACTCTTTAAAAGTAACAATCATGGGATGTGGTGGCTCTATGGGGGTTCCTCAAATCGGTAATTATTGGGGGAGTTGTGACCCTTCTAACCCTAAAAACCGTCGAATGAGAAATTCTCTTTTTGTTGAAAAAGGAGATACACGTATCCTTGTTGATTGTGGCCCTGATATACATCAACAGCTAAATTTATTACCAGAAGCACCGATGGATATCACAGGTGCTTTGATAACGCACTCTCACCCTGATCATTGTGTTGGATTATTTGAGTTGGGTATTTTTAGTCGTCGAAAAAAAGGTCAAACAGATATTTACACATATGAGAAATGTGCCAAAGATTTAGAACGAGCATTCCCATATTTGTTTATGAGTAAGCCTCATTATCCTCAGCAAATCAAAGCAAATATTATTGAAGAAGGGCGCTTCGAGCTTGATGGCATAACAATTGATGCGTTTCCTATGGATCACGGGATCACAACAACTTATGGCTTTATTTTTGATGAATCTGTTGCTTATTGTACGGATGTAATCGAGATCCCTCAGTTATGGCTTGATAAGATGCGTGATATGGAGTTGGATACATTTATTACTGAATGTACTTCATACGAGCCAGGACCAACGCATGCCCATCTTGATTTGGCTCTTGAGTGGAGTGATCATATAAAACCTAAGAAAACATATCTCACAGATTTGCGCGCACACACAGATTATACAGAACTTTTAAATAAATGTCCTGATGCTGTTGAACCAGCTTATGATGGCTTAGTGATTAATGTAAAACTTTAAAATTACACCTTAAAGTCTTGGTAAGGTTACGCCTTCTTGCCCCATATATTTCCCTGAACGGTCAGCGTAAGAGATCTCGCAAGGCTCATTTCCTTCAAAGAATAAGAATTGACAAATACCCTCATTCGCATAAATCTTTGCGGGCAACGGGGTTGTATTAGAAACTTCAAGTGTTACATGACCTTCCCAGCCAGGCTCTAGGGGAGTTACATTAACAATAAGACCGCAACGTGCGTAAGTGCTTTTTCCTAAACAGACAACTAGTACATCTTTTGGGATTTTAAAATATTCAACTGTGCGTCCTAATACAAAGCTATTAGGAGGAATAATACAAACATCATCATTGCGTCTAACAAAACTTTTATCGTCAAAGTTTTTTGGGTCAACAAGAGCGTTGTCGACATTTGTAAAAATCATAAATTCTGGTGCGATACGAGCGTCATAGCCATAAGAAGATAAACCGAAAGAAATATTGCCTTCGCGCTTTTGTTTCTCAAAAAAAGGAGAGATCATGTTTTCATTTTGTGCTTTTTCACGGATCCAGCGATCAGACATTATTGCCATTTGAGTTATTTTCCTTCTTTATTGGTTTCTTCGTTCTTTTCACTTTGCTTATCATGTGTTTTACGGGCACGCATTTGTTGTTTACGCTTTGCTAGGTTCGCGCGCATCGCCTCTGCGAGTTTCGCCTGTTTTTCATCATTTTTAAGCATGCGTTTAACCTCTATGATTTGATCATAAAAATCAAGTATAAAAGGCAAGATTTATGAAGGAATAGAAAAGAAAAACTTGCTTTTATTTAGAAGTGTTTGTAATTTGCTATTACTTTGGCGTGCTGCTGTGGCTCAGTGGTAGAGCATTCCCTTGGTAAGGGAAAGGTCGAGAGTTCGATTCTCTTCAGCAGCACCACTTATTTATTCTGGCAGTTTTTACCATTTTTACAGCGACGTGCATGCTTAATGCGCGTTGCGTATCTTTCTTGTTCTTCTGTAAGGGGGTGTCCTTCACGTGCTTTTGGAAGGAGTAAGTCATCAACAGATAGACTAGCCGTTCGCGCATGTGAATTCACAATTACATTACGCGCAATACGTGAAAAGACAGTTTGAACATCGTCATCTGATAAATAGTGAGGCAATTCATGCCCGCTATCAAAAGGGTACCATTTTGGATATAGTTTTTTGATAGGGCGTTCTTTTTCTTGACCATCTTTATCAATGAATTTTTGCTTAAATTTACGATTGGCTTTTCCTGTAGCAATCACCGCATTCTCACCTAATTGAGAAATTCTTAAGGCGCATTTTTGAAAGTATTTTCTAAGAACAGTCACAAAAGCCTGCATGGGCTCAAAGAAGGTGTTTTTGTTTGTCGCTGGACGGTCATTGTTTGCAACCAAATAAATAGTGGTAAAGCGATTTTTCTCGCGGCTTGGGACAGACATTGTCCCCATGCTTAAAAAGACCACTTCTTTCAAAAGATCTTGTGTGTCTTGTTTTGAATAGCCTGATTTGATCAGTGCCTTTTTAGAGGCGTTATAAATCTCTTGAACAACGACAGTACCAATACTGTAACCACCAAAAGTTAAGAGCCTTAATTTTTCGGCAGCTTCTTCTTTTGGTAAAGGCGCACCTTCAGGGGTTGTTACTATAGGTAAAATGACATCTTTTACGAATTGATGTGCCGTCGAGGATGCAAATCCCATTTTAGGAGAGAAGTTATAAGCACAGGCATTAAAAAACGTTGTAAAGTTCTTGTATGACCCTGTGTAAACTTGGTAATCACCACCTTTTAGGTTGTGTTCTGTATTTGATAAAATTTCATCTAATATCTTTAACCGAGAAGATGTGCTCTTCACTTCGGTGTGCAGAGATAAGAAACCAGAGAAAAAAATGAGTGTGGGTTTGTTAACAACTACATTTTCAAATGGTTGGTCGCTCATTCCAATTTCGTTATCAGCCTGAGCCCATAGTTTAAATAAATCTTTAGCCATAATTTGAAGCTAGCGTGAAAAAAAACAGCTGTCAATATGAAAAAACAGTAAGCCTATTTTTTGTATATTTTTTCGAATAAAGCTTGAGATTTTTAGTAAAAAGGATAGTGTAGGCATATGACAAGACCTATAGAAACGCAAAAAGAAACAAAACAGGCTTACAGGCATCCTGAAAAAAGGAATCGCCCTGATAACCCTCAGCCTAAAAAACCGGATTGGATTCGTGTAAAAGCGCCGCAGTCAGAAGGATATAAAGAAACAAAAGCTTTGGTTGATAAGTTAAATCTAGTAACGGTATGTCAAGAAGCTGGGTGCCCTAATATTGGAGAATGCTGGACAAAGAGCCACGCAACATTCATGATTATGGGAGAGATTTGTACGAGAGCTTGCTCTTTTTGTAATATTACGACAGGTAAGCCTAATAAATTAGATAAGTTTGAGCCGGCGCGTGTTGGGATTGCTACTCAAAAAATGGGGTTAAAACATGTTGTTATAACATCTGTTGATCGTGATGATTTAAAAGATGGTGGCGCCGATCATTTCGTGCAAACAATTGAACGTATAAAAACACTGTCACCAGATACAACAGTTGAAATTTTGACACCAGATTTTAAAAACATGCCACATGAAACGACAGTTGATACGATTTGTAGTGCGGAAAAGCGTCCTGATGTTTTTAATCACAACCTAGAAACAGTGCCTAGTCTGTATCCGACTATTCGACCAGGCGCCCGTTACTTTACATCTTTAAGGTTACTTCAACGTGTTAAAGAGGTTGATCCAACTATTTTTACTAAATCAGGTATTATGGTGGGATTAGGTGAAACAAGAGATGAGGTTATTCAAGTTATGGATGACTTAAGAGCTGCTAATGTTGATTTTTTAACAATCGGGCAGTATTTACAACCAACGCCTAAGCATGCGGCCGTTAAAAACTTTGTTACGCCTGAAGAATTTGAAGCTTATGAGAAACTTGCAAAAGGAAAAGGGTTTTTAGTTGTGTCTTCATCACCATTAACGCGTTCTTCCTATCATGCGGATGATGATTTTGAAAAATTAAAACAGGCTCGTCTAGAGCAATTAAATAAAAAATAAAACTTTTATAAATGCCTACTCATCAAGAAAAGAAAATTCTGCCTTATACAAAAGAGCAATTATTTGACTTAATTGTTGATATCGATGCATATCCTAAGTTTTTGCCTTGGTGTGTTGGTGCTAGAATTACTAAAAAGGAAGAACAAGTGATTTGGGCTGATTTGATGATTGGCTATAAAATGCTACGTGAGAAGTTCTCATCAAAAGTGGTTTTAGAATATCCTGATATGATTACCGTAGAATACCAAACAGGGCCTATGAAATATCTTAGAAACTATTGGCGGTTACGTGAGATGCCTGGTGGTCATACAGAGATTGATTTCTTTGTGGATTTTGAATTTAAGTCAAAGCTTTTTCATAGCTTGTCTGTTTTATTCTTAAATGAAATCATCAAGCATATGGTGAGTGCATTTGAGGAAAGGGCAGAAGAACTTTATACGTAGTTTTGTATGGAGTATACAATGGCTCCGTATGTTGCGAGGGCATAAATTGCAGCCATAATATCATCGACCATAACGGCGACACCGCTCGAAAAGAAAATCTCCATATTCTTTATTGGATACGGTTTTATTATATCAAAAAATCTAAATAAAAGAAAAAAGATCACAGTCATAGCGTTGTGAGAAAAGACGTCATGGCTTTGATAGTAATCCAATATAATATAACCAGCCATAATGGCGACAACTTCATCTATAACAAGAGAGCCGGGGTCTTTGATCTGTGTAACTTCTTCATATTGAGCGCAGATTGGAACGGCTATAAAAAACAAGGCGCCGGTTAGGATGATCATTTCCCGTGTTCCAAGACCGAAATAGTGTGTGGCGACATAAAAAGTTAGAGCCCCAGCTATTGTGCCCCATGTTCCAGGTGCAGGTTTTAAATACCCTGTGAAAAACCAACTACCGATTAATTTGATCAAAAATACTTTCATGAAACCATGATACTAAAATTTTGTTAGCGAGCAATTAATTTTTCAGTTTGCATTCATTTTTAAAAAAAGTACCCTGTGCAGTATGAATTCTATTATTGATCATATGCGTGACAAGAAATATATGAATGTTTTCTCTGTCGTAATTGTTGTGGTGGCTGTATTTTGCGGGTTAATGACCTATGGTGCCTTAACAGAATCATGGCCCTTTTCACAAAAAGACCCAGACACGATCTATTTCCTTTTAAATATTGATATTGTCTTGTTTTTAATTTTAGCAGGTATGATCTTTAAACGGTTTTTATTTTTATGGAAGCGTCGAAAAACACATAAAGCAAGCGCAAAACTACAACTTAAATTAGTTACATTTTTTTCTGTTTTAGCTGTTTTACCAGCGGTTTTGATGGCTGTTTTTTCGCTGACATTTTTTTACTTTTCAATTCAGTCGTGGTTTTCTGAGCGTGTCAGTACAGCGGTTAATGATTCATTGACTGTGGCTGAAGCCTATCTCGAAGAACATCAGAAAGTTATTAAAGCTGATATTTTGGCGATGGCGAGTGATTTAAACCGTGATGCTTTAAGTCTTATTGGTAATCAAGAACTATTAGAACGCGTTATTGAAAAACAATCTTTTTTAAGGAATTTCTCAGAGGTTATGATTTTTGAGGCGGATGGTCGTGTTATTGCGAAAACAGGTTTTACCTTTTCCTTGCAGTTCGATAGTATTCCAATTCAGGATTTGGTAAGTGCTAAAAATGGGCAAGTTGTCCTAATGACAGGGGGTGATGAAGACAGAATTCGCGCATTAGTCCATTTAGATAATTACAAGAACACGTATCTATTTGTTGGTCGTTTGGTTGACTCAAATGTTTTAGAGCATATTGATACGGCAAAAATAGCGGTAAATGAATATAAGGCCTTGGAAATTAAAAAGAGTGATTTTAGGTTGTCTATAACACTAATATTTTCATTAGTTTCCGTTATTATTTTGCTTGCTTCTATGCTTTTTGGTTTATTGTTTGCTCGTAAAATAGCAGAGCCAATATCCGCGCTTATACAGGCAACAGACAGGATAAGAGCTGGAGATTTTGATGTTTTTATAAAAGAGAAAGACACAAGAAAATCAGACGATATGAATTTGCTTATAACGGCCTTTAATAAAATGACAAAACAAATCAAGAATCATCAAGAAGATCTTCTAATGGTAAATAGAGAATTGGATAATAGGCGTCACTTTATAGAAGCTGTTTTCTCAAGTGTCACAACGTCAATTATTGGTTTAGATAATAATCGCATAGTTACAATTGCGAATGCCAGTTCTTGTGCTTTTTTTGAAAAGGAAAAAGAAGATTTAATTGGTGAAAATTTAATGTCATTAAATACGGCTATTGATGATGTATTATCAAGGGCTATTAATTCAAAGAGTGTTTTGTATCAAGAGAATATAATATTAGAGATCGGCGAAAGTAAAAAAACAAGAAATGTATTTGTACGAATTGCCTTTGAGGATAAAGTGCCCCAGCAATTATGTGTGATCACACTAGATGATATTACAGAACTTGCTGCAGCCCAGAAACAGGCAGCATGGTCGGGTGTCGCAAGACGTATTGCTCATGAAATTAAAAACCCTCTCACGCCTATTCAGTTATCCGCAGAACGTTTAAAACGTAAGTATTCGTCACAAATATCACAAGACATTGAAACATTTAATAGTTGTACAGATACAATTGTACGCCAAGTTGAAATTATTGGACGAATGGTAAATGAATTTGCTGAATTCGCGCGTATGCCTGCGGCTATATTAAAAGAAACTTCCTTATATGATATTGTTCATGATTGTTATATCTTGCAAAAACAAGCATATAAAGGAATTACAATTGATTTTAAAAATCAAGAAAGTCACAAGAAAGATCCTTTGCTAGTCTCTGCGGATTCTGGTTTGTTACGTCAAGCGTTAAACAATGTTATTAAAAACGCAGCTGAGTCTCTCATTGAAACCGATACTTCGAACAAAAAGATACAAATTTCGATTAATAAAATAAAAGATCAAATAAATATTTGTATTGAAGATTCTGGGAATGGTTTTAATTCAGATGTGCTTCAATCCGCGACAGAACCTTACGTTACAACTAAAGAAAAAGGGACAGGGTTAGGGTTGGCGATCGTAAAAAAGATCATGGAAGAACATAAAGGGGCATTTACATTTAGTAATAGAATCAATAATAATTGTGTCATTGGTGCAACAGTTGTGTTAACTTTGCCACACAATCGGAAGTGATGTGTTTAACCTGAAGTAATAGATTTTTTATGAAACCAGATATTTTAATCGTTGATGATGAAGCAGATATTCGTATGCATATGCGAGGTCTTTTACAAGATGAAGGCTATCAGACAAGAGAAGCGCATCATGCGGAGTCTACTTTTGCAGCGATCTCTCAAAAAAAACCTGATTTAATCTTATTAGATATATGGCTAGAAGGAAGTACGATGGATGGTTTGCAAGTTCTTGAAAAACTTGTGCAAATGGATCCTGCGATACCGGTTATTATGATTAGTGGGCACGGCAATATTGAAATGGCCGTTGATGCTATTAAAAAGGGTGCTTATGATTTTATTGAGAAACCTTTTAAAACAGAGCATCTTTTACATTTGTGTAAGCGCGCGTTAGAAGCTAATCAATTAAAGCAAGAAAATAAAATCTTGAAAAAGATCAGCCTAGGGCCAAATGCTTTAAATGGAAATTCGTCCGCTGTTAATGTTTTAAAGCAAACAATAGATCGTGTTGCCCCCACAAAAAGTCGTGTGATGATTTTGGGCGAAGCAGGGACAGGAAAAAACATAGTCGCAAGAATTATTCATGAAAAATCGCTTCAATCTAAAGGTTCTTTGGTTACCTTTAATTGCGCGCTTATCGATGAAGATATATTTGATCAAGAATTTTTTGGCGCAGAAGATGATTTTGGAAATGTAATAAAAATTGGTGCTTTGGAGCGCGCTGAGCAGGGGACTTTATTCTTGGATGAGGTTAGTCACTTATCAGCAGCATCACAACTTAAACTGTTAAAAATACTTCAGTTAAATTCTTATCAGCGCGTGAATGGTAAAGAAGACATGCCAGTTAATGTGAGGATAATATCTTCGAGTCATAAGAAAATTGAAGAAGACATGGAGCAAGGATTGTTTAAGCAAGACCTTTATTATCGTTTAAATGTCGTCCCCATTAATGTTCCTGCTCTTCGAGAGCGTTTCGATGATTTGAAGGAACTTTCTCATATTTTTATGGAGAGCTTATCAAGGCAATATGGTCGACCTGCTTTAACGATTTCTGATGAGGTCATGCAAATAATGCAAGCGCACAATTGGCCGGGAAATGTTCGCCAGTTACGTAATATTATTGAATGGTTTTTGATTATGACCGATAATAATTCAGGCGTTGTTACATGTGACATGCTTCCCCCAGATTTTCAAGCTTCTAATAAGGGAGCGGGGGCTGTATCTCTTGTTGATATAGAAATGATTGCTTTACCTTTAAGGGAGGCGAGAGAAGCTTTTGAAAAAGAGTATCTATCATCTCAAGTGAAGCGCTTTGGAGGAAATATATCAAAAACGGCAAGCTTTGTCGGGATGGAACGCTCGGCTTTACATCGTAAGTTAAAAAATTTAGGTCTTACAGGTGTTGAAAAACAAGAAGAGGTAGATGATACACAGGAAACAAAAATAAGAAGAAGTGGATCCTAGATTGACTTCGTGCCCGAATGGGTTCAGACTAATGTAAGTGGTAACCAAATCTAAACCTAATTATAATAATACTTAAATCATGAAAATACTCGTTTGTGGCGCAGGACAAGTCGGTGGAAATATAGCAATACATCTTTCCAATGAAGGAAATGATGTCACGGTGATTGATAATAATCCAATCGTTATTGATGAAATTAACCAAAACCAAGATATTAGGGGAATTGTTGGTCATGCCTCTCACCCTGATTCATTGAAAATTGCTGGTGCGGAAAAATCAGACCTTATTATAGCAGCCACTGAGAGTGATGAGATTAACATGGTGACGTGTCAAATGGCTCATACCTTGTTTAAAATCCCTAAGAAGATTGCGCGTATTCGCTCTCAGGTATATCGTGATCCCGCATGGGCTAAATTGTTTGGGCGTGAGCATATGCCTATTGATGTAATTATTTCTCCTGAAGTAGAGGTTGCAAAAGCGATAACAGAACAATTAGGTGTTCCAGGGGCGTTTAATGTTATTAGCCTTGAAGATGATCAAATACGTGTTGTGGGGCTTTCTTGCGATGAATCTTGTCCTTTATTGAACACGCCTTTAAAGCATTTCTCAAAACTTTTTCCTTCCTTAGATTTTAAAATTGTTTGCATTATTCGAAATCAAACAATGTTTGTACCAGAAGGAACAGATCAAATTTTTGCGGGAGATAAAATCTATTTCATTTCTCACCATGAGCAAACGTCGCGCATTATGGGGATCTTTGGCAATGATGTTACAGATACACGTAATATCGTTTTGATCGGTGGTGGAAATATTGGGGAATGTCTGGCTGAATATCTAACAGATAGTGGAGCACGTACGCAGCTGAAAGTTGTTGAAATGTCGAAAGCGCGTGCGTTCTATTTATCTAACAAGCTATCTTCTTCGCTTGTTTTGAAAGGAAATGCGTTAGATGCTGAAATTTTAAAAGAAGCGAATGTTAGCAAATCAGATATTGTGATTGCTATTACAAATGATGACAAAACAAATATATTATCGGCGCTTTTAGCAAAAGAACACGGGGCGAAAAGAGCAATTTCTTTGGTAAACAAATCTACCTATGGTGGGATTATTGAGAATCTGGGGCTGGATGCTATTGTAAATCCACGTGCTGTTACTGTTTCTACAATTTTGCAATATATTAGAAGAGGGCGTATTAAAGCTGTAAGGCATTTATACGAAGGAGATGCTGAAATATTAGAGATTGAAGCAACGGATCATTCAAGAATTATTAACATTCCTTTGGAGGATGTTGATCTACCGAAAAACGTAGTTATTGCAGCGTTAATTAGAAAAGATACTCTTATTATTCCAAGCGGTCGAGATGAAGTCAAATCAGGCGATCGCGCGATTGTTATTGACCTTGAAAAGAATGCAAAAGGAATTGAAGATCTTTTTGTTTCTACGCATGATCATTTGTAAAAGATGATAGAATGACTATTTCTTCACCAAAAAAACCGTCTGTTATCTTGTTTGATTGGGATAAAACCTTGGCCGATAACTGGGGCTTAATTATTGAGGCCGTCAATCATACGTTTTCATACTTTGGTATGCCTACATGGTCAAGTGAAGAAGCCGAAGAAAAGATATCGCTTTCTGCGCGTGAGTTATTTCCTACTTTATTTTTTGATAATACAGAAAAAGCATTAGAAGTTTTTTACGATTTTTTTGAAACAAACCATCTTGAGTATGTGAAGCCGACTGTTGGTTCTCAAGAGTTATTGGATTTCTGCTTCGTAAATAACTTTGTAATGGGAGTTGTCAGTAATAAAAAAAGCAACCTCTTGAAAAAAGAAATTACAAAACTAGGTTATGAGCGTTACTTTGATGTAATTGTTGGTGCAGGGGATGCGACAGAAGATAAGCCTAGCGCCGAGCCAATAAAGCTTGCTTTGCGAAAGATCTCTAAGAGGCAAGATATCACATTTAACTGTGATGATATTCTTTATATAGGGGATAGTAAAACAGATCAGGAAACAGCAAAGAATTTTGGATGTGTTTGTTATATTGTTGGTGAAGATAATAAAGAGGGTAAAGCACTATACGAAGAAACAGTGTGTTTCAGATCATTATCTAAAATAATTACGCATATGAAAAAAAATATGTTATAATATTTCACATTAAGGGTTGACATTTCCGTGTTAAGGATTAAAAAAGGCTTTGCATTTTGCAATTTTAAAGATGGGGTTATAAAAGATGGCGGATAAATCGCAAAACGTTCAAGATGTATTTTTGAATGCTATACGTAAGGAAAAAATGCCAGTTACAGTATTTCTTGTAAATGGGGTTAAATTACAAGGCGTAATTACTTGGTTTGATAATTTTTCTATGCTTCTTAGAAGAGAAACACATGCTCAATTAATTTATAAGCATGCTATTTCTACAATTATGCCTTCTGGACCATTGAAATTATTTGATCCTGAAGCAGAAGAATAATTTTTTTCACAAATATTTTTTAATCAAAGGCTTTTTCATTTGTTTAAAGCCTTTGTTTCTATTACGGTGTCTTTTCTATGGCAGATAAAAAAGAGACATTGATGGATACAAAAAAAGCACCTACTAAGGTGGCTGTGATCCATGTCTATTTAAAAAATAATCTAGAAGATAAGAAGAATGCAGCTTTTAAATTAGAAGAAGCCGTTTCATTGACACAAGCAATTAATCTTGAGCCCAGTTATCAGTCATCACATGGTTTAAGTCGATATTTACCAGCAACATTATTAACAAAAGGTATCGTAGAAGAGGCTAAAGAACTCTTCGAAGAGCTTGAGATATCCTTGTTGATTATTAATCATCCTTTATCACCAATTCAGCAGAGAAACTTAGAGCGTGCCTTAAAAGTAAAAGTTATTGATCGCACGGGCTTGATCTTAGAAATATTTGGCGAGCGCGCACAAACAAAAGAGGGGCGTTTGCAAGTGGAGTTGGCTGCGTTGACTTTTCAGCGTTCGCGCTTAGTGCGTTCTTGGACCCACTTAGAAAGACAAAGAGGAGGGCTCGGTTTTGTCGGGGGACCTGGTGAAACACAAATTGAAATTGATAGACGATTGATTGATGAGCGTGTCGCACGTATTAAAAACGAACTCAGTAAAGTTGTAAAAACGCGTAATGAGAATAGAAAAAAAAGAAAGTCTATTCCTTATCCTATTGTTGCACTGGTAGGATATACCAATGCGGGGAAATCAACATTATTTAATACATTAACTGATGCAAATGTTTTTGCTGAAGATTTGTTGTTTGCAACACTAGACCCGACAATGAGAAAGCATAAACTTCCTTCTGGGCGTGAAATAATATTTTCTGATACTGTTGGCTTTATTTCAGATCTTCCAACGCAGCTTATTGCAGCTTTCAGAGCTACTCTAGAAGAGGTTTTAGAGGCAGATATTATCTTACATGTTAGGGATATTTCAAGTGACCATAGTGACACTCAAAAACAAGATGTTTTGAAAATATTGAAAGAGTTAGGATTGTCCGAGGATGTTCTTAATGAGAAAGTCGTTGAGGTGTTAAATAAATGTGATTTGTTAAGTGACGAGGAGTATGTAGACGCACTAAGATATGCACGCTTTAAACAAGAAGGCGCCCATGATGAAGACGGCCACTCACCTGAAAAAATCTTGATTTCAGCAAGAACGGGAAAAAATATCGATTATTTAGTCCATTCTATTGAGGACCGCATTCATGAGTTTTTACAGCAAAAAACATATGAGGTGTCCGTTATTGATGGGAAAGTAATTGCGTGGATTGACGCGCATATGGATGTCATTTCTAAAACTATGCAAGAGAATAACATTTTGAAAATAGATGCCTTTACTGATATAACTACAGACAGTCGTTTAAAAAAACAGTTTCAAGTGAAAGACGTTTCATGACAGATATCAACCAGCAATTTTCTGAAAAAGTTTTGAAGTTAATAAAAGAAACGGTTGAGACAATTATATTACCCGCACATTATGACTTAGACCCTGAAACGATCATGACAAAAGATGACCACTCTATCGTCACACTCACAGATCAGCATGCTGAGAAGATCTTAACAAAGGGCTTAAAGGAGATTTTTGCGGCAAATGTTTTGGGTGAAGAGGGGTATGATGCAGATCCAGAAATTGCTGATTATTTAGAGCAAAACGAATATTGCTGGATTATTGATCCTATTGATGGAACAAAGAACTTCGCACATGGTCGTCCTGAATTTGGTGTTATCGTTGCGTTGGTAAAGAACAAAGAAGTTTTAGCAGGATGGATATATCACTGCACAGAAAAACGTGCTGTTTACGCGATTAAGGGGCTAGGAGTTTATGACGAGTTACATCAGGTAGTGTCTCGCCCAACGTTAAAAGATCAATTTACAGGATATCATAATCCATTCTATTTTGTTTCATCTTCGGTAGAAACTGAAATTAATGCTATTGGGGCTGCACGTACAAAAGATATTCCTGCACCTCGTGCATCATCAATTGAGTATTTGAATCTTGTTGCGGGTGTTTCAGATTTTATGATTAACAATCATTGTAAGCCTTGGGATCATGCAGCGGGGCAATTAATCGTAGCTGAATTAGGTTTAGGAGGGTGCGGCGAATTTTTATCTGGAGAGCCATATGCTATTAATAAGTCAGCATGGGTTAGTGCGGAAAGAAACCGTGTTTTAATGACTGGCGCAACGAAGTCAGTGCGTGATCGTTTAAAAGCGTATTTTAAATAACGTTATATATTACTTTTCTTTTAATTTGGCTTTTTTCCAATAAGTTTCCATTTTATCAAGGGGAAGAGATGAAAAAGTAACTTGATCTTCTTTTGATAGATTTTCCATTAATCGAAACCGACGTTCGAACTTTTTGTTAGCCTCAATAAGAGCATTTTCTGCGTCAACGCCAATCATCGCACCATAACAAACTAGACTGAATAGAAGATCCCCAAACTCATCTTTAATTCTATCTTTATTGTCTGTGTTCGTTGCATTAACTTCCTCATTTAATTCTTCTATTTCTTCTTTCACTTTGTTTAAAGCGCCATCTTTATTATCCCAAACAAACCCAACTTGTGCGGCACGTTTATATATTTTTTTTGTACGCATTAAAGCAGGGAAGGCTGAGGGAATATCGTCCATTGCGCTTTGTCTTTTGTTATTTTTTTCTGCTTTTTTAATGTCTTCCCAGTTCTTTAAAACAGTTTGTGAGTCATTGGCTATTTCATCGGAGAAAATATGAGGATGACGGCGAACCATTTTTTCAGAGATAATGTGTGCAACATCATCAAAATCGAATTTGTTTTCTTCTTTTGTGAGCTGGCTTTGGAATATAATTTGTAATAAAAGATCGCCTAACTCTTCTTTGAGTTCATCCATATCGTTATTGTCTATCGCTTCGCAAACTTCATAGGCCTCCTCAATCGTAAAACGTCTTAAGCTATTAAGGTCTTGCTCTAAATCCCATGGGCATCCTTCTTCGGGATCGCGAAGTATCTCCATAATCTGAATAAGGTCATGAATTGTATAACGCTCTTTTTCTATAAAACGCATCTGTGACATTGAAATATACCTTTCTTGTTCTATACTGTTTTTATGAATTAAATTACTAGAAAGGTCAATTGTTCTGTGTCTGATGATTTGATTGAGCTCCGTAAAGCTCGAGGAGATAAAGCACTTGCTCAAATAGAAGTTGATGTTGTTTCTATCAAAGAGGATGGAAAAGATAGTTATAAATTGATATTTGAAATTCCAGAAAGTTCCTATCAAGATGAGTTATCTTGTTTTATGGATCTTTCTCGTTTTGATGATCTTGAATGTGCTCTACCAAAGCGAGAAGGGGTCTACTTCCCTATAGGGTCAGGAATAGGGATACCCCCATTTTCTGGTCAAAAAAGCCGTGTAGCACATGAAATTATACCTTTTTTGAAGCAGGTTGATAATAAAGAACTTAATGATATTCATTGGCTAACCCCTTATAGAGGGTATCCGGGTGTTGATTTAGCAACGCCTAGTGTATCTTTTCTCGAACGCTTATTAAATAAAGCCGGTTCTCAGCATGTTTATTACAAGCGTTTAAAGGAGATTCTATCAAACCATGAAGATCTTGAATACTTACAATCAAGTTACGATATGTATGATGTGTTAGCTTTATTTAAAGGTGTTCTAACAGCAAAGGACATTTGGGATACGCAAGAGAAGGGGCCGATGAATAGGACATATAGTATTATTCCTGAGCCTATCACTTCTAAAGAAAGGGGTGCTATTTGTTTTAGTGTATCGGTAAAAAAACAAATAAGTGAAGTTGTGCATAATTTATTTGGGGAAAATAGTAAATCCAAACACTATGGAATAAATTCTAGTCAATTAACATCTCTAGAAGTCGGTGACAGTGTTGTTATTAATAAAAAAGTAAAGCCTTCGAAAGCTTTTACGCCCAAAACACAGCACCAAAAAGACATTCATAAGCCGATCGTTTTTATATCTCAGGGGAATGCGCTTGAGCGTTGTGTTACGTTACTATATGAACGTGATAAGAACGTATCTCAAACGCCGTTTATTTTATTTGCTGGCTTTAAAACAGAGAAGCATATAACGGGAAAGCTTTTTTTGAGTGAGTGCCTCGATAGCAATTTGATAACCGAAGCTCATTTCGCATTATCGCGTGAGGCGAATGTAGAAAAAGCATTTAATAGCAAAGCGCATTTTTACGGGCAGAAACGCATTGATGTACTGTTAGCTGATTTTGATTTCTCTAAGATTGGTAATGAAACGCTTTTTTATATCACAGGTAGTGAATCTTTTTGTGAACATATGAAAGATATTTTACTTGGCAATAAGTCATTTCATGCATCTGAAACATCCATAAAGTTAGCGACATCTCCTAATAGGCTGCGCGCTCCAGCTGTTGCTATCTAATAAGTCTTTTATATCGCTCTAGGGGGAAATCTATAATAAGGATATATTAGTTTGATAATATATATTATGGAAAATTATATATTTATAATAAAGAGGGGGTTCAGATATTCAAAGATCTAAAATATAGCGTTAAAACGTAATCATAGTCGTTTTATTCGTCTAATTCTGTGTCCCAGTAAAGAAAGTCATGCCAATCTTCGTGTAAAAAATTAGGCGGAAAAGCCCGCCCATTATGTTGTAATTGATGAAATGTAGGTTGTACTGGTTTGGTCATCGGGTGCATCCCACATTCGTGCGGTAATTTGTGACCTTTTGCAGTATTACATGGCCGACATGCTGTCACAATGTTTTCCCAGTTTGTTCCGCCACCTTTACAGCGTGGCACTAGATGATCAAAAGTTAAATCATGCGCAGAGAATTTATTTGTACAATATTGGCATGTGAAGTTGTCACGTAAAAACAAATTAAATCGTGTGAATGCTGGCCGTTCTTTCGGTGGCACATATTCTTTTAAAGCAACGACGCTTGGTAGATTAATGCATATGCTTGGCGAGCACACTTGATAATCCTCATATTCGGACACAACATGAACGCGATCTAAAAAACAAGCTTTAAGGGCATCTTGCCATGACATTAATGATAATGGGAAATAACTTAAAGGTCTAAAATCAGCGTTAAGAACGAGTGCCGGCGCTAAGCTTAGCGGCCTGGGATATGGGGTTGAAACGTCTTGGTCCATATAAAAACGCCCTTTCATTCCATAGTACACTTAGTCGTGCCTATAATATTAGTATGGAACAGATTCGAATAAAAAGCAATTTTTAAAATAAAATTACTCACAAAAATAATTAAATTGCAATATATGTTGGGAATCGCTATAGTTTATATCCCAACTGTTAATTTTATATTAACGCGCTTTCTTCGTTTTTATGGAATAATTAAAAATTTAACTAGGCATTCGGCCTTGAAAAGTCTATATTTTGATTCATGAAAATGACCTTTTTTATATTAATGGGTTTGGCTTTGGGCGCTGTTGTGGCAGCCCTTCTCATCGGCTTGTTTTTTATGGTTAAAGAAGGAAAAGAAAACGCAAAAAAAAGTAATAAATTAATGCAAGCCAGAGTTATTTTACAAGGCGTTGCTATTGCATTAATCGTTTTAGCAATATCAATTGGAGGAAATGAATAAGTTATGAAGATTTTGGTCCCTATTAAGCGTGTCGTAGATTATAACGTCAAAGTGCGTGTTAAATCAGACGAAACAGGCGTTGAAACAAGTAATGTTAAGATGTCTGTAAACCCTTTTGATGAAATTGCTGTCGAAGAAGCCATTAAATTAAAGGAAAACGGAAAAGCATCAGAAGTGATTGCTGTTACAATTGGTGTTTCTCAAGCACAAGAACAGTTAAGAACCGCGCTTGCTATGGGAGCTGATCGGGCTATTCACATTGTGACAGATGAGGTGACAGAGCCCCTATCTGTTGCAAAAGCTTTGCAAAAAATTATTGATAAAGAAAACCCAGATATTGTTATTATGGGGAAACAAGCGATTGATAATGATGCAAATCAAGTCGGACAAATGCTGGCCGCTCTTTTAGGGTGGTCTCAAGGGACATTTGCTTCTAAAGTTGATGTTCAAGGTGATAAACTTCATGTAACTAGAGAGATTGATGGTGGTTTAGAAACACTATCTTTATCTGTACCTGCAATTGTAACAACCGACTTACGCTTGAATGAGCCGCGCTATGCTTCTCTGCCAAATATTATGAAGGCTAAGAAGAAGCCGATTGAAACAGTCTCGGATTCAGATCTAGGTATTGATTTTTCACCACGTTTAAAAACCTTAAAAGTTTGTGAGCCAGCAAAAAGAGAGGCTGGTATTAAAGTGGCTAATGTTGATGAGCTAATTGATAAATTAAAAAATGAAGCAAAAGTGATTTAGTTGAGGTGAGTAAAATGAGTATTTTAGTAATAGCAGAGCACGATAATAAAGAATTAAAGACATCAACTTTATCAACATTAGCAGCGGCCAAAAAACTGGGGGATAATATTGATCTTCTTGTTGCTGGTAAGAATGTAGCTGACTTAGCACAAATGTGTACATCAATTGGCGTTGTGAAAAAAGTTTTATGTACTGACGATGATGCTTTTGAACATCAAATTGCTGAAACTTTGGCTGATACGGTTGTTGCTGTTTCTAATGATTATACCCATATTTTAGCTCCTGCTTCTACTTTTGGTAAAAACGTAATGCCTCGTATTTCTGCTCTCCTTGATGTCCAGCAAATTAGTGAGATCATAGAGATTGTTGATGTTGATACATTTGTGCGTCCTATTTATGCTGGGAATGCGATAGCAACGGTTCAATCATCTGATACTATAAAAGCAATAACAGTGCGCCCAACCGCATTTGATGCCGTTGAAACATCTGGTGGCAGTGCGTCTCTTGAAAATGTTGCTGCTAACACGGAGAAAGGCACACTTACGACTTTTGTCGGGCAAGAATTATCTGTTTCAGAGCGTCCTGAATTGACATCTGCGAATGTTGTGGTTTCTGGTGGCCGTGGTTTGGGGTCAGCAGAAAACTTTGCGATCATTGAAAAATTAGCTGATAAACTTGGTGCTGCTGTTGGTGCTTCGCGCGCTGCTGTTGATGCAGGGTATGTTCCGAATGATTATCAAGTTGGTCAAACAGGGAAAGTTGTCGCACCACAGCTATATGTGGCAATTGGAATTTCAGGTGCTATTCAGCATTTGGCAGGTATGAAAGATTCAAAAGTGATCGTTGCCATTAATAAAGATGAGGACGCCCCTATTTTTCAAGTCGCTGATTATGGATTAGTTGCTGACTTATTTGATGTGGTTCCTGAATTAGAAGGGAAATTATAATCATGTTAAAAAATATCAAGGCACGTTTTTTTGTTGTAACTTGCGTATTGATAACGTCGCTTGCTGTTGTGTCTTGTGGTATTAAGCCAAATGATTTAAAAGCACCAGAAGGATCAAGTGAGCAATATCCAAAAAGTTATCCCGCTCCAACTAAGTAGAATATTGTGATTAAAGTTGTTTTAAATGCAGTCGTTTTTTTGATTTCAAGTGTAATTTATTTTATTGCACGTGTATTTGTTGATTTCTGGATTGTTATTTCCGCCTCTTTTTTATATATGGCGGCACTTTTATATTTGAGAACTGATAATATTTTATTATTTTTTGTTTATGCCTTGGTATTGATTTATGGGCTCAGGAAAGGCGTTGCTGATTTTGAGTTTCCATCACGTCGAAAAATAGAACGCTCTCTTGAAAAAGAAAACAAAATACCTCATGGCAGTATAGAAATATTAGATGACCATATTGCATTGGGTCAAAAAGGTTACTGGCAACAAACAATTCATGCGATTAAGTCAAGAATACCTTTTTTATCACCATTGCGCTTTGCTCCTGAAACAGGAAATAAGGACCCTTATGCATTTAGATTTATTGCCGTCCTTCTTTTTGCTTATATGTTTTTTGTTACATACCCTAACAGTGTCAATATCATTAAAGATTCAGCGCTTCCTTCATTGTCAAAACTAGCCTTTATAATGGAGGAAGAGCCTTTGCATTACACTGGATGGATTACACCTCCTGAATATACAAAAGGTGCCCCTATTCTTTTATCAGCAGACACAATTCAACCTATAATTGCACCTGAAGGATCTCTCTTAGAGGTAACCCTATCCTCTGTTGATTCTGAGTTTTTGTATGTAGGTTTTAAGAACGGCGCACCTCTATCTCGGATAGAAAAAACGGATGATGGTAGTTTCATCGTAAATAAAGAAATGTCCGTAAATGATGCAGCTATAAGGGTTTTAGATGATAATAAAGATGAGCTTTTATCATGGGCCGCTTTTATAGAGGAAGACTATAAACCTTTAATCAGTTTTATTTCTGAGCCACGCGTTGATACAGGATCAAATGTTTATTTTAATTACGCAGTTGAGGATGATTATTATCCAAAGAGTGTGACACTTTCGATTACGCCCTTACAAAGTAATGCTCTATACCCTAACCCTGAAACATTTGATCTTGAGATGCCTATTGGTATTCAAACAAGAGAAGATATTAAAAACTATTGGGAAACAGAAACGCTTTTTGATTTTTCTAACCATAGCTTTTCAGGGATGCCCGTATCTTTGACTTTACGGGTAGAAGATCAGACAGGTAAAATGAGCCAAACATCAAAACACCATATGACATTACCTGAGCGTGCCTTTAAAAACAAAATAGCGAAACAAGTTGTTCAAATTAGATCTGATTTGATTCAAGACTATGAGGGGTATTCAAAAAAAGCGATGGATGAGTTAGAGCATATCCTTATCCGTCCATTTTTATACCGAAACGACACTTTGGTTTTTTTAAGTTTAAAAGCCGTTTTAACGCGTCTTTATTTGGATAGAGGTCGTAATTATGAGTTAAAATCAGTAAGTAATTTACTATGGTATATTGCTATTCATATTGAAGATGGCGCTTTAATTGAGGAAGAGCAAAGATTAAAAGAACTCAATCAAAGACTTGCAAAAGCATTGGGTAATCAAGACTTATCAGATGAAGATGTGTCTGACTTAATTGATGAGTTAGAACAAGCTCTAAATGATTACGCTAGAAAATCAATGCAAGCCTTACTTGAGGAGTTAAATAAGAATGCAAAACTAAATGAATTAGATAATTTGAATACTGCACTTATTAATCCTGATAAGGTTTCTGACTATTTAAATAAAATGAGAGATATGATTTCAAAAGGGCAAAAAAATGAAGCAATTAAAATGCTCCAAGACCTTCAAAATATGCTTGCGAGTATGAAAGCGCCGCAGCCTGATTTATCTCCTGAACAAAAGCAAGCGGTACAGCAATATAAACATCTTCAAAAATTAATTGTTGATCAAGAAAAATTGCTTCAAAAAACAAAATCTTTATCCTCTATTGAAGATAGTAAAGAGCGATATCGCGAAGCGCAAAAGACCGGCGCTAAGCAAGATAGGTTGAGAAATACACTAGAAGAAACAAAAAATAATTTAGAAACATTGATGCCTAAGAGCAGTTTTGGGCAATGTCAAAATGCTTCATCCTCTATGAGTAATGCAAGTAAAGATATACAAAAAGGTGCTTTTGGAACAGCTGAGATATCTCAGCAGGAAGCGCTTTCTGCGCTAAAGAAAGCATTGGAAAATGCCCAACAAGCTATGGAGCAGCAATTAGGATTGAAAATAAATGATGGATCATCAGGATCTTTAATGGGACAGTTATCGCCTCTTCCTGGTTTAATGGAGGGCTATCAGAAACAAAACTCAAATCTTGATCCCTTTGGTAAAGAGTCAAATAATACACAAGGGAAATCAAACGATTTATCATTGGATAACGAGAGCTATAGTAATAAAATAAAAAAGATCGTAAATGAATTAAGAAAAAGAGCCTCAGAAACAAATAGATCGAATGAAGAAATAGAATATTTAAAAAGACTTTTGGAGCGTTTTTAACTTATGCCACATGTACACATATCAGATCACGATCTTCATCGTAGAAAACTAAAGCAATCACGCTTAGAAAAAAGTGCTGCTTATGTTGCTATTTCATTAACTATCGTTATGTTGCTTTTAAAGGTCTATGGTTGGTTCTTAACAGATTCATTAAGTATTTTATCTTCTTTGACGGACTCATTAATGGATTTGCTCGTGTCAGGCGTTAATTTATTTGCAATTTACTATGCCTTAAAGCCCGCAGACTCAGATCATCGTTACGGTCATACAGCCATCGAAGATATTGCGGGGCTTTTACAAGCGGCTATGCTTGTTGGGACTTCTCTTTTAATTACGATCGAAGCGATTACGCGTTTTATTAATCCTGTATCAGCCCCCCCTGCAGCAGAGGAAGGCCTTAATATTATGTTGATCTGTTTAGGATTAACTGCACTAATTGTTATTTATCAACGTTTTGTCATTATGCGTTCAAACTCTGTCATTATTAAGGCCGATAATTTACATTATTTAAGTGATTTACTCACAAATTTCGCAGTTATTGTTTCTTTGTGCTTATGGCAGTATTTCTCGCTTGATTTCATTGATCCGCTCTTATCTATCGTCATTGTTGCTATTATCATGCAAGGCGCATTAGAAATTGGAAAACAATCATATAATAATCTTATGGATACCGAAATGAATGATGAGGAGCGTGAAAGAATAAAAGATACCATTAATGCTCAATCTGGTCATGTAGGGTTTCATGATCTGCGTACAAGGCGCTCAGGTAGAAAAGTATTTATTCAACTTCATTTAGAAGTCCCAGACACGCTATCCCTAAATAAGGCGCATGAAGTGGCGGATAATGTAGAACGAAAATTAGAAGCGTTATACGAAGAGTCCGACGTTATCGTCCATCAAGACCCTGTACCCGCTGCTTAACGTTATTGACATTGTAGAGTCCTACGCCCATCGCTATTAGTAACGTAATTACAGCTGCTCTCTCTTTCACGTACAGCTGCACGTTCGCTTGTTTCGATGTGACGACGCATCTCATCCAGATCTGTTTGATTGTTTCTTAATGTGTCTTGAACTAACCTTGTGTAATTTTCATTTTGTGAATATTGAATTAAAATAGCAAGTCCTGTCGCAGCAGCTTGAATATCAGGGGTGCCATCATGGTTTTTAGAATTAAACATAGCCCAAGCAGCAAGCACTTCAGATTGCCGTTCTTGTAAAAGAATTGTCGCCTCTCGTTTTTTCTCAATTTCTTCCATAGAATTCATATGACGTTGGTGTTCAGCAATAGATGCACAGCCAGTTGATAAACTCGCAATACCCACCAGTAACCCGGTGGCAAGAGCTTTATTAAATGTTCTTCTGTTTGCGTTCATAACTTATTCCTTTATTAATTTCTTTAAATCTTATGGAAATAATAACAGATTAAATATAAAAAATCCACCTTTATTTTTCAAAAGGTGGATTTCTTTATACAGAGTAGTTATTAATTAACGTCTTGGGCCAAAGCGATTAACACGCGTTGGAGTTGCCTCAGCTGATTGACCAGCGGCGGCATCAGCTTCTAGTGTACGTACAACATCATTCGCTTCAACAATCATCATAGCAATGCTAAATGCTGACAATGGGCGACCATTTGCATCAACACATACAGGCTTGCCTGTTGCATCAGCTGTCATTTGTAATTCAGACCATTTGTCATTAACAGCTGTCATCGCCTCTTTGAATAATGGGAATTTCTCAGCCAAAGCAACATAACCAGAAATTTTTTCTTGCAAGTCACTAGAGCTAATAAAATCTGAAATAATTGTATTTTCGTATGAGTTATTAGCGATACGGATTTCGCCATCTTCACACTCTTGTACATATGTAACACTGCCTGGGAAGCTTGCCGAAGCTTCCACAATGCTAATAGCAAAACCTGGTTTGATAACCACACAGCCGCTAACAGCACCACGTGTTGCGATTGCACTAGAAGCAGAAGCTTCGATGTTATTGCTGATGCTACCTGTTGTTACATCTCCATTTACACCAGTTGCTTGGTTCGTGTTTGTATTGGTGTTTGTGTTATCATTGTCATTTAAGTTTGTGTTGTTGTTCACGTTATCATTGTCATTAACTGAACTTCCATCACCAACAACTGTATGACCTGTATCATCACAGTTACCTGATGTACAATTTGCATTAGCAACGCCTGCTAAACCAATTGTTGTTGAGAAAGCAAATGCTGTTGCTAAAAGGTTTTTTGTAAAAGTATTCATTTTATGTCTCCTTGGTTAAAAAACTAACTCTGTTCGCTTCCTTTTAATAAATTTTCTGAAGCAATTTTGCATAATCTACACCCCTTTTGATCGAATGTCAATAAAAATTATGAAAAAAAGTTAAAATTTTTTGTTGCAATTCAATAATAAAATCGCTATTATTTTCCGTATTATTCATAAATACGTTATTTTGACGTTATATATATAAGGAGTACTACAGAAAATGGCAACACCAAATAAAGTACAAAAGAAAAAAACGATGAACGAAAACACAAAAACACGCCTTGCAGGGTATCTAAGTGGTAGCGTAACTGGCTTAGCGGCTTTTTCATTAATCCCCGGCTTTAATATGGCTGCTGGTGTAGCTGCTGTTGGATTTTTAACAAGCGTCGCTGCTATTGACATGTATAATAATGGCGTAGGTAAATTAAAAGGCGAGAAATCATTAAAACATTTTGGCTTTGGATCTGTAATGGGAACTATATTTGGAAGTCTTATTGCTGTTTTTGCTCAAAATGCAGGACATTACAAAGATTTATTGACACCTGTTACACCTTCTTCTGTATCACCTGTTGCTTCGGCTCATGCTGGCGCTCCTGCTCCTGTTGCTGATGATAATAAGGTTGTTGCTCCTGCTGTTGTTGATGCTTATAACCCATTAGACACTGTTGCTGATTTAATTGCTGCTGGCGCTTTTGTAACACAGAAACAAAGAGAAGTGCCTGTTCCCGCCCCTGTTGTCGTTGAGGCACCCGTTGTTGTAGAAGAAGAGTCATCTGATCAACCGTGTGGCCCAGAATGGAATGCGAATGTAATTTGTTTTTATCCAAGAAACGGGAGTGCAGAGCCTGTTGTTGAACAAGATGTCGTTGCTGCTGGTGAGCCCCCTCTTCCACAAGCTTTACCAACAGTTGTTAATTACACACATGATTTTACAAATGAGGCAACAGATCTTTTGAATGCTGGTCTTGCTGGTAATGCTCAAGCAATTAAGGATTTAGCGTTCTACTTATATAATGGTATTAACGTTTCTAAGGACAAAGCACTTGCTTATGACCTTTATACGATGGCGGCTGATATGGGTAATTTACAAGCTAAAGTTGACCTTACTTATATTGGGTATCATGGATTAGATGATGTTGTTGAATCTGATAAAGACCAAGCGATTGATACAATGGCTGGTTATGTGGATGCTTCTCCTCTTGCTGCAGAATTACATGCTGCGTGGACAGGAGTAAATCTACCTTCTGCTTATAGTGCGGCTGACGTTGTTGCCCCAACTGTATATCCCGTACAAGAAACTGTAGAATATGCCGTTGAGCCAAGAAATGATATTGGCTGTGGGTATGATTACGCTACAAATAAAAGCACAATTTGTTTTTATCCAAATGGGACAGCGCCAACAACGCAAGAAGTACCAACAACAGTAACACATACTTATAATATCGTTGCTGAATGTGATTATTTAGGTGTTGATAGTGCGACAAATAAGGTTAATTTTGGTAATTGTTCTTTTGAAGAAGCTAGCGCCCCTCAACACGCTTATGCTGGTGAAACACTAAAGGTTAATAACTTACCTGAAGAACAGTTCACACAAGAAGATCAGTATTTCGAGTTGAACGATAACAGTAATAGTGTACGTCTTGATGATTTCTTTAGAGCTACGGTTGCACCAAATGTTACTGCCCGTATTCGTGGTGCAAGACCTTAATAAAATAGACTATTCGTCAAAAGGTGTTTCTTTATAAATGCGTGGAGAAAAAGTAACGACTGCTTTTTTAACCGTATCAAGATCGTCTATAACAAATCCGTCTTTAACACGCGTGCTTTGGCCTGGTAAAAGTTTATAAAAAACGGGCTCATAATAAAGCGTTTTAACAGGATCTGTATTAATATCGGCTGTTTCATAAAGATTTATATTTAATGTCGGAACCCATGTTTCTTTATCAAATTTGTTTTTTAAAAAGGTATCAAAACTTATAACAGAACGATTATTTGGAAATTTCTTTTCTGTTATTTTTAAATCTTCTATAGCAATTTCTTCACCTAAAGCATGAACTGGCAGCCCTAGCGTTTCATATAAATAAGAAATTGGCTCCCATTGGTTTGTTAATTCTTGTCTAAAGATAATTGAAACTATAAATAAGGCAAGGCATGTGTATCCCACCAAATAAACACAATATAAAAGAGAAAAATCGCGATCTTCTTTTATAGTCGGTAGGTTTGCTCCCTCGGCTAATGGCTTGACAGATTCGGGGATTTCATCAAAGTCAGGAATAGTATTTTGTATAACCTTAGGGGCTTCCTCAGATTCTTCTAATTTTGGAGGGTCTTGAAACCAGATATGCTGACATTTTGCACATTTTACTTTCCGACCGTGCGGTAATAAAAGTGCATCTTTCACAATAAAGCGTGTTGAACAATTTGAGCATTCTAGATTCATAGTTACAATTTATAACTCAATTTATAAAAAGACAAATAAATAATTCTTCTTTATTTTCATAATCGAAAAGTGTATAGTCTAGCTGTGTATAAATATTTAGAAAAAATAACGGATTATTACGACTCTCTTTCAAGTAATAAGAGGGTGGCATTATATACAGCTATCCTTTTACCTGTATGTGCAGGTTTTGTTTATCTAATGGCCTCTTTACTGCCTAAAACAATAAATTTATGTGAAGATGGTAATCCTGGCAAATTGAGTCATACAGAAGTTTTTAATGGCGTTTCATTACCAACCTGTACGGTTCAAGCTGAATCTCTTGCTGCACATGAAGCTGATATCCCCTATTCACAAGTTTCAGATTATGAAGATGCTAGGCACATTGAAGAATTAAGACGCGAAAATAAAACAGGGAAAAATGTCAGTTATAGGTTTAATGAGACAGGAATGCTTATAATAAAGGGTGATTTACCTCCTGAAACAAGTATTTCTATTGAGCGTGGGCGTATTATTATTGAAGGTGATATGTTAGACGGCTCAAAGGCGAGTGCTATGCTCCCTTATAAGACAAAAACAGAATCTTATCCAAGTATGTGTACGAGAATGAGCGTTGACAATACACTAAAAACAGAACCCTGTATAAAGCATAGAACTGTTTTTAATGGTTTTATTTATGACGAAGATTTATCGCCAGCGGTTCATGTTCAAGGTACGACATACCCAGAAACACAGATTGAAACGAATGCAGGTATAGAAATTGATGGAAATGCCTGTTCAGCAAGATTATCTGTTCGTCATGATCGTCCTCTTATTGTGAAAGGAAGACGTATAAAAGACCCCGCAGAGCATTATTTATGTTCATAAATAAATTACAGCTCTTTTACATCGGAAATGCCAGAGATTGACTTTATGGTTCTTAAATCTACAGGGCTAAGTGAAAATCTCTTTTCAAACTTAATGAGCGCATCAACATCAAAGGAAGGTACGTTGTAATGAAGGGTCACATCTATATGCCCTTCATCATCTGTTTTTAATATTTGCTCAAGGCCATTTAAAGCAGAAATGTCGCTTAAATTAATTTCGACTTTCTGTGTTAAATTTTCTAAAGCTTTATCTAAAGATTCAACGGATTGTATTGCAAGACGCGGTGTATCTTCACCTTCTTGATACTGAACATCAAGAGCAACGATAACAGTGCTACCTGCGGATAACAAATCTCGTTTAGAAGCGAGAGTGTCAGAGAAAACAATAGGCTCGTAAACACCTGTTGTGTCAGACAATTGAATAAAAGCAAAACGATTTCCTTTGGCAGATATACGCTCTTGTTTTTTCAAAACAACACCTGCCAATTTTACACGTCCTTTTTTCTCAATTTCAGGATTTAAAAGATCAACGTAGGAAATCACCCCTTTCTTGCGTAATTTATCCTGTTCACTATCAAGAGGATGAGCAGACAGGTAAAAACCAACAGAATCAAATTCATGTTGAAGGCGCTCAAGTATATCCCACTCCAATCTATTAGAGAGCTTTGGTAAATGCTGTTCATTTACTGTATCTGATGCATCTCCAAATAAGCTATTTTGACCACTTGCTTTTTCTTGGGAGATACTAGAAGCATAACTGATAATTGTTTCGACAGATTCAATTAAGGCAGCGCGATTATCACTCAAACAATCTAAACCGCCAGCTTTAATAAGATTTTCTAATTGACGTTTATTCATGACTTTCATATCAAGTCGTCTTGCCATATCAAAAATATCTTTAAAAGGACCATTTTCATTGCGTTCAGCTACGAGAGAGTCCATAGCCGCCTCACCGACGCCTTTAACAGCAGAGAGAGCATATCGAATACCTTTAGAGCCATCATGGAGGTGCTCAACTGAGAAATCGCGCTCTGAGGCATTTATACAAGGAGGTAATAAAGGTATTTTTAAACGGTCTAATTCTTGAGAAAAAATATTTAATTTATCAGTGTTCCCTGAATCCAAAGTCATAGAGGCTGTAAAAAACTCAACTGGATAATTCGCCTTCATATAGGCTGTTTGATAGGCAATAAAAGCATAACAGGCCGCATGTGCCTTGTTAAAACCATAGCCAGCGAATTTCGCAATTTGGTCAAAGATATGTGATGAGAGTTCATTGGAAACATCATGATGTTTGGCCGCGCCATTAACAAAGAGTTCTCGCTGTTTGTCCATCTCCTCTTTGATTTTTTTACCCATAGCACGGCGTAATAAATCCGCACCACCAAGTGTATAACCAGCCAAAATCTGTGCCGCTTGCATCACTTGTTCTTGGTAAATCATAATGCCAAATGTTTCTTCTAAAATAGGTTGAAGAAGATCATGCATGTAATCACGTTCGTCGTCTGAGAATTTGTTTTTAATATATTGAGGAATGTTATCCATTGGTCCAGGGCGATAGAGAGCCACCAACGCGATAATTTCCTCTAGTTGCTCCAAGCGCATTTGACGACCGACATCGCGCATCCCTGCACTTTCAAGCTGAAACACACCTGTGTTATCTCCCTTAGCAAGCATTTCGAAAGTTGGTTTATCATCGGTAGGAAGAGCAAGTAAATCAATTTTACGATCATATTCGTCATCAACAATTTCAACAGATTTTTGCAAAACTGTAAGTGTTTTTAATCCTAAGAAATCAAATTTCACAAGCCCCGCTTGCTCAATATATTTCATGTTGAATTGTGTCACTGGCATAGGAGATCTAGGGTCGCGATAAACAGGAATAAGATCATGTAATGGTCTATCCCCTATCACGACACCAGCAGCATGCGTTGAAGCATGTCTATAAAGGCCTTCTAATTGAAGGGCAATATTAATTAACTTTGAAACCGTTGGATCACCATCTCTCTGCGCACGTAAATCAGGTTCTGTTTCTAAAGCCTCAGATAAAGACACGGGGTTGGCAGGATTAGCAGGAATTAATTTCGCAATTTTATCAACTTGCCCATAAGGCATTTGCAAAACACGCCCCACATCACGGACGACCGCTCTTGCTTGTAACTTACCAAAAGTAATAATTTGCGCCACATGATCAAACCCATATTTTTGCTGCACATATTTAATGACTTCGTCACGACGTGATTGACAGAAATCAATATCAAAGTCAGGCATAGAAACACGTTCTGGGTTTAAGAAACGCTCAAATAATAGATCAAGTTCAATAGGATCCAAGTCAGTAATTTTTAATGACCATGCAACAATAGAAGCAGCACCAGAACCACGACCAGGTCCGACTGGAATATTATGGTCTTTTGCCCATTGGATAAAGTCAGATACGATTAGAAAATAACCTGGGAATCCCATTTGTGTGATGATATTCAATTCAAAGTCTAATCGGTCATAATAGATTTTTTCTTGTGCTTCACGTTCCTCTTTAGAGCCGTCGAAATCTTGGAAAACATAATTTTCTAAACGCCATTTCAAGCCTTCTTTAGATTCATAGGCTAATTCTTCGGCTTCGTTTCTTCCTTCTCCACAATCAAATGGAGGTAAAATAGGGTCAATCGGTTTAACAAACCACGAACATCTCTTTGCGATCTGTACAGTATTGGCGATCGCCTCTGGTAAATCTTGAAACAGGGCAATCATTTCTTGAGGAGATTTAAAGTAATGCTCTTCAGTAGCTGTACGTCTATCAGACTCAACAACATAACGCCCTTCCGCGATACATAATAGAGCATCATGCGCTTCATGCATTTCTTTATTCATAAAGAAACAATCATTCGTTGCGACCAATGGAATATTAAGATCATAGGCAAAATTAATTAGATCTTCTTCTGTGTTTTGTTCTTCAATTAAGCCGTGACGTTGAATTTCTATATAAAATCGATCTTTAAAAACATCTTTAAATCGTTCAAATAAGGCCTTCGCTTTATCATGTTGTTTTTCTAATAATAGAGGAGAAAATAATCCATCTACTCCACCAGATAAACAAATAACAGACTGACTATTATTAAATAATTGATCCATGGTTATTTGAGGCTCATACTGGCTTTCCGTATTCATATACGCTAAAGACATGAGCATACATAAATTACGATAACCCTCTTCATTTTGAGCAATTAGAACCATTTTCTTAGGTGTTGAAACGGGCGCGTCCTCTGTTGAAATTAAGATTTGCGTTCCTATAATCGGTTGTACGCCTGAGCTACTGGCTTGAATAGCAAACTCCATGGCACCAAACATGTTATTGCTATCTGTAACAGCGACAGCTGGGATTTTGTTTTTATTACAATGTTTAATAAGATTTTTGACATGGATTGCCCCCTCCGCTAAAGAGTAAGCGGAATGCACTCGTAAATGGATAAATGTGTCAGTATGTGTCGTCATTATAATTCCGTTACAATACCATCTTCTAATGAGTAAGAGCGATCACATTTAGTAGCCAAACTCATATTATGCGTCACAATTAATGCAGCTGATTCAAAATCTTTAACGCGCCTTTTTAACAACTCAAAGAGAACATCTCCCGTTGCAGGATCTAAATTTCCTGTTGGTTCATCAGCTAACAACAAAGAAGGATCATTGCTTAGTGCACGGGCGATTGCGACACGCTGTTGCTCACCACCAGACAATTCCGCTGGACGATGTTCGAAACGCTTATCTAGCCCCATTGCGGATAAAAACCCCTGCGCTCTTTCAGATGCGACACTTTTTTTTGTCCCTTGAATAATTTGTGGAAGCATAACATTCTCTAAAGCAGAAAACTCAGGGAGCAAATGATGATACTGGTATACAAAACCTATTTTATCTCTCCGTAATTTTGTTTTCATGCGTTCAGAGCTATTTGATACGTTTTCACCATCAATAAATATATCACCGCTCTTTTGTTTTTCTAAAAGCCCTGTAATATGAAGTAATGTTGATTTACCAGCCCCAGAAGGACCAACTAAAGCAACTGTTTCTCCCTTATTAATATGAAGGTTGATATCTTTTAAAACAGAGAGTTCTTCGGCAGAACCTTGTTTGAAAGACTGTTGGATATTTTTAAGCTCTAACACACACTTACTCATAACGCAGCGCCTCCACAGGATCTAATTTAGAAGCACGCCATGCGGGATAAAAAGTTGCAACAAGAGATAAAAACAAGGCCATTAAAATAACCGTTATCACTTCTGACCAATTAATAATAGCTGGAAGTTTTGATAAGAAATATATTTCTGCAGCAAATAATTCTGTACCAGTTAACCCTTCTAAAAACTGTCTTATGCTTTCAATATTTAAAGCAAAGCTTATTCCGAGCACTGCCCCAGCTAATGTCCCTGATAGCCCAATAGAGGCACCATTTAAAATAAATATTTTCATGATTGATAGACGCGATGCACCGATTGTCCTTAAAATGGCTATTTCTTTTCCTTTATCTTTAACCAGCATAATAAGGCTTGAAATAATATTAAATGCAGCGACTAAAATAATAAGCGTTAAAATTAAAAACATTACGTTCCGTTCAACTTCTAAAGCATTAAAAAAACCACCATTTGTTCTGCGCCAATCATGGATAATAGCAGAGTTTCCAAGCTGTTTTTGTAGCGCGTGCTTTAAAAAGCCTATATGGTCAGAATTCTCAGCAATAACCTGAACAATGCTGACTTTATCTTTCAAGCCAAAGAAACGTTGTGATGTTAAAAGTGGCATGAAAATAAAGTTGCTGTCATATTCATACATACCGACATCAAAAACACCTATAATTTTCGCCTTTAATGTTTTTGGAATTGTTCCAAAGGGTGTTGATGATCCGGATGAGCTAAAGAGTGTTAGCTCATCCCCAATTCGGGCATTTAATCGATTAGCCATTGCATAGCCAATAATGATGCCACTATCTGAATATGTTTCAAAACTTCCAGCTATTAAGTTCTCAACAATTAATTTATTTGCTAGAATATCTTCTAGGCGCAGCCCTCTAACGACGGCACCTTTAGACACATTTTTAGTTTGCACTAAAACTTGCCCTTCAACATAAGGTGTTACTGAAACAATCCCATCAATATCTTTTATTTCATGTTTAACCCAATCAAAATTTGAAACAATCGCCTCTCCTTGAATAGAGATGTGACCATTCAAGCCGAGAATTCGTGATACTAATTCATGACGAAAACCATTCATGACAGACATCACGATAATGAGTGTCGCTACACCCAACATAATGCCCGTAAAGGAAAAACCAGCGATAACAGATATAAATCCATCTTTACGTTTTGAACGCAAATAACGGCCTGCAACAAATTTTTCAAAGACTGAAAAAAGCATGATAACTCTTTATGTAAGTTAATTATTCGATGCTTTCTTTATATAGAAGATCCTTAGTGATGACAAAGCTTTTTTAGGTAATTTGATAAGACTGAGCTCTCTTGAGAATTTAAATGATGGTCATTTAAATACACAGCGCCTTCTTTATAGTGAACAGTCGCAATTTTACTATTTTTTAGCTCTAATCCTTCTAAGAAATTCAAGTTTTGATAGGCTAAGGCATCTAGTTCTAAATCAAAACTAAGTTCTGGTGCATCTATTTTAGGTGCATTATTCAAAGGTGATGCAGGATCTAAGGGGGCGGAAGGTGTTTGAGGGCTGTTTATTTTATTTATCTCAGCGCATTTACCATCTAGTAAAAAATCATGTTTTTCAATTGTATGAAATGCATTTTTAACATGTGATCCATTTAGTAAATCGGATGTCAAACCACTCGAAGAAAACGCAAAAAAAGAAACCATGAATAATAATAAAAAACTAAATAAAAATCTCATAGCTAAGTACTCCTACTTTTATTAATCCATAAAAAATAATCCAAATTATTGAAGCAATAATTGTTGTGATGATCATTTTTTTCTTAATCGCTGGTTTTTCAGGGGCGCCTGCTGGTACACCAGCCACATCACCTTTATTTGGTTTAATTCCCCAAGAAAGCGTCATAAAGAAAAGTATCCACCAAAATATTATATAGACGACTATACCTCCAGCAATATTCATTTTTTAACCTTTCACCTTATGTAAGATAACGTTTGTAACTGGTTTTTTTCTATTTAACTCTCTAGAGAAAAAGCGCCTTGCCGCCCTTCTCATATCCTCTTTAATAAGAATTTCTTTTTTATGCGCTGTAAAGTTATTTGACAGAAAATGTTCTAAATTATTATATATTTCTGCTTCATTTTCAAAATCATCAATAATACCAATCGTAACAGCTTGTGGCTTTCCGATTAGCTCATTCTTTTCTCCAATAATAAGACTAATCGTACAGGTTCCCGCCACACTCAATTTTTTTCTATTAGATAAATATAGGCTGTTTTGATCCGTAATCATCCCATGGTCTATAATTTTTAAATTAACGGGTATATGGTCAATGCTTTTTGCTTGGTCATTTTCAAAGACAATAACATCGCCATTTTTAGGGATGAGCGTTTGTTTAACATTGCAAGATTGTGCAATTTTTGCATGTGCGTGTAACATTGGTACTTCACCATGCACAGGAATTACAATTGTTGGTTTTAAGCGTGTATATAAATCTCTTAACTCTTCTTGATTAGGGTGTCCTGACGCATGTGTTTCAGAGATATCTGAGCGATCAACCACCTCAATCCCCCTTTTCAAAAGTTGTTCTTTCATTTGAGTGATATTCGTTTCATTGCCAGGAATATCAAAAGATGAAAAAACAACGCAATCACCAGATTCAAGCTCTATATCACGATGATTTTGGTAGGCTATTTTATGCATAGCCGAATTTTCTTCTCCTTGTGTCCCTGTACAGATATAGACGACTTTATCGTTGGGTAAAAAAGAAGCCTTCTCAGCATTTAAAAATTTAGGACAGTCTTGCAAATACCCTGCATATAAGGCACATTCATACATACGCCACAATGACCGACCGACAAGAGCGACGTGACGACCATTGAGTTCTGCAGCTTTTGCAACAGAAAACCATCTCCCAACATTTGAAGAAAAGCATGTTACTACAATGCGTTTTTTTCTTTTTTTAAACAAAGAAATTAAACAATTTTGAACATCTTTTTCTGAGCGAGAATATCCTTTTCTAAGGGCGTTAGTAGAATCACCAATCGCCGCCAATATGTCTTGCTCAGCTAGAAAGTCTTGCGCTTCTATGTCTGTATGTTCGCCTATAACAGGGGTTTCATCATGTTTCCAATCTCCTGTGTGAAACAAAGGCTTATATCCATCTACTTTTATTGTGAGAGCATTAGGCTCAAGGATCGAATGATTGATATTAATTAAATCACATGAAAATGGACCTATTTCTAGGTGAGCAGATAAATCGACTTCTTTCAAATTCAAGTCTTTGTACCATGCTTTTTGCCGTGTTTTTGTTCGAATAAATTCTGCAGAAAAAGCGGTTGCATAAATGGGGCATTTTAAATGTTGCCATAAATAAGGGATAGCACCGACATGATCTTCATGAGCATGTGTAATGACCATACCGACAATATCTTCTTTATGACGCTTAAGGAAATCTATATCTGGTAAATAAGCATCTATATTAGGGTCTTTACTTTTATTTGGAAATCCAATGCCGAAATCAACAATTAAAATTTTACTTTGAAAAACGTAAATATTTAAATTAGCACCAAAATGCCCTGCCCCTCCAAGAGGAATAAAATAGAGTTTATTCTTGTCAAATTTTGGATCTTTTATCAAAAAAACACCTCTGCAGATGAAACTTGTTGCGTGCTCCCGTCTTCTAATAAGGCAATTAAATTCCCATCTTCGTCAATCGTTTTAAAAACAGCTTTAAATGTTTCATAGTTGGTTCTAATGGTAATTTCTTTATCAATAAATAAGCATTTCTCGACCCAAATTTTACGAATGAACGAAAAGCCTTTTTCTAAAAACAAATCAAAATAGGCAAGAATTTTTGTTGTTATTAAATCTCTAAAATGAAAAAGATCGATATTATTTTCCTGTTTGATAACATCATTTAAACAAATCGTTTTTTTATCATTAAGCTCAGGAGCGTGCATAACATTCACCCCGAAACCGACGACGATAAAGTCCGCATAGTCTACGGAGTTTTGCTCTGTTTCAAGTAAAATGCCAGATACTTTTGCTTTATTAATCAAAATATCATTCGGCCATTTTAACGTAATTTCATGCTGGGGGCTTATTTCTTTTTCTAATACATCGTACAAGGCTAAACTTGTAATAAAAGAAATCAGTCCAGCCTCTCTAAGAGAAAGCTTTTTTTCAGGTTTTATTAATAAAGAGCAATATAAGTTTCCTTTTTTTGAAACCCAATTATTTCCCCCTCTTCCACGGCCTTGGTTTTGACTTAAGGCATGACAAACACTACCGTGTTCTAAAGATAAAGCGTGTTGCTTCAGCCATTCATTGGTCGAGGGGAGTTCTTCAAATTCAAAACAGCTTTGCATTGTGTTTTATATCAAGGTTGAAACAAGCTAACAGCAGCCATTTGTGTATATTGTGTTAATACAGCAGGATCAAATATTAAGGTTAATAAGATCAAGCCAGAAGATAATAATATAAGTGAAGACGCTGGTGCTTTAGATATAGTAGCCTCTTCAACAGATTCATCAAAATACATGACCTTAATAACTTTTAAGTAATAGTAAGCCGCCACAACTGATGACAAGACACCAACAACAGCAAGCCAATACATACCACCTTCCACAACAGAATAGAACACGTAAAGCTTTCCTAGGAACCCTGCCAAGGGTGGAATACCGGCCATAGAAAACATAAATATAGCCATTAAAAAGGCCATAAAAGGCTGTGTCTTAGAAAGGCCTGCTAGATCAGATATTTCTTCAATAGATCTATCCTCATGCTTGACGTAAATGATAAGAGCAAAAGAACCAACACTCATTACAAAATAAATACTCATATAAAACAGCAATGATGATAATGATGATAAATTTCCTACCGTTAAAGCCATAAGAGCATATCCTATATGTCCGATAGAAGAATAAGCAAAAAGACGTTTAATATTTTTTTGATGAAGTGCACCAAAGGCACCAACAATCATTGATGCAACAGACATAAATAAAATGATTTGTTGCCACTGAACAATGTAAGCACTAAATGGCTCATAAAGAAGGCGAACAAGAACACCTATCGCTGCAAATTTAGGCGCGGAAGCAAAAAAAGCGGTAATAGATGTTGAGGCTCCTTCATAAACATCGGGGGTCCACATATGGAATGGTACAGCAGATATTTTAAATGCAATACCTGTTAAAATGAACACAAGACCAACAACGGCGCCAACGCTTAAAACAGCATCGCTTCCAATCGTTTTTGCAATTGGCGCAAATCCTAAACTTCCCGTGTAACCGTAAACAAGGGACATACCATATAATATAAACCCTGAAGAAAGGGCGCCCAATACAAAATACTTTAGCCCTGCTTCTGTTGACTTTGAATGATCTCGTCTAATAGATGCTAGCACATATAAAGACAATGACTGTAATTCAAGCCCCATATAAAGGGTCATAAAATTATGGGCCGAAACCATAAACATCATTCCAACACAGGCCAGCATAATTAAGACAGCAGATTCATAACGCCATGCCTTAACATCAACGAAGTCGACACGCGTTAAATTAATTGCGACCGCACCACCAATTAAAATAAATACTTTTATAAAAGATGAATAACCATCCTCTATAAATAAGTCATTGAAGGCCGTTCCTGACCTCGCAAGTGTTTCTATGACAAGATAAATAGTGATTGCAAATACAGACGTTGATAAAAAGCTAATTAAACGAGATCTATCACCATCTGTTTTTTGAAAAACACCTGTTAATAGAATGGCCATTGCACTCAATGTTAAAAAGAGCTCAGGTACAATTAGCGATAAATCATGTAGCAAATCTGTTTCCATTGTTAACCTTTCACAACCAAACCGGCTTCATAAATTGAGAGTAAATTCTTTAATGTAGGTTCCATCGTTTCTAAGAAAAAGCTTGGGAAAATCCCCATAATAAGAACAAGTACTATAAGTGGTATAAACACAACCAATTCTCTTTGTGTTAAATCAGCCATAGCAGCAGCATCTGGGTTGCGGCTTTGACCAAAAATAACCTGTTTATAGAGCCACAACATATAAGCAGCCCCAAGAACTAATCCTGTTCCAGCCAACAGTCCGAAAACTGTGCTAGCTTGATAGCCACCTGCGAGCGCTAAAAATTCACCGACAAAGCCAGATGTCCCTGGTAAACCAACAGAGCCAAGCATAAAGATCATGAAGACCAATGCATAGTTAGGCATATTATTCGCTAAGCCACCATATCTTGACATTTCACGTGTATGAAGACGATCATAAATAACGCCTACGCATAGGAAAAGCGCTGCTGAAATAAGTCCGTGTGAAAGCATTTGAAAGACAGCGCCTTGAAACCCTTGTAAATTAAGAGCAAAAGAACCTAATGTCACATACCCCATGTGAGCAACAGATGAATACGCAATAAGCTTTTTAATATCTGTTTGAACAAGCGCGACTAGAGAGGTGTATATAATGGCTATTACACTAAGTGTCATAATATGAGGAATAAAATATTGCGTTGCCAGTGGAAGTATAGGAATCGACAGTCTTAAAAAGCCATAACCACCCATTTTTAAAAGGACACCCGCTAAAATCACAGATCCTGCCGTTGGCGCTTCTACGTGTGCATCTGGTAACCATGTATGGACAGGCCACATAGGGACTTTAACCGCAAAAGAGGCAAAGAACGCTAAGAAAAGCCATATTTGAACAGTATGATCCAAATTTAAACCATATAGGTCTGATATATTTGTTGTTCCTGCGACAGAGTACAAATATAAAAGCGCGACTAACATTAAAACAGAACCGAGTAATGTATATAGAAATAGTTTAAAGGCTGCATAAACTCTGCGAGGTCCACCCCATACACCAATGATAATAAACATTGGGATAAGAACGGCTTCAAAAAAGATATAGAATAAAACAAAATCTTGTGCACAAAACATCCCTAACATAAATGTTTCAAGCACGAGGAAGGCTGACATATATTCGCGAACATGCTTTGTGATAGAGTTCCAGCTACATAAAATACAAATAGGTGTTAAAAGTGTCGCAAGTAAAATAAAGAAGATGGATAGGCCATCAACCCCCATATGATAGGCAATATTAAAACTGTCAAACCATTGAAAGTACTCAACGAATTGAAGTCCCTCTTCTTTTTTATCAAAATACATAAACATGAAAAGAGAGATAAAGAAGGTAAATAAAGATGTGTACAAAGCTACAAACTTTGAATTACGGACAACAACTTCTTCACCGCCTCTAATAAAGGCAATAAACAACACCCCTAATAGAGGTAAGAAAGTCATTAAGCTTAAAATAGGATAATCAATCATTTTTTATTTCACCTCTTAAAATAAGCCTTGTTCATTTAATAAATAACCGACAAAAATGACTAAGCCAATAATCATCGCAAAAGCATAATGATAGACTAAACCGGTTTGTAATTTAGACGTAATACGTCCAACCCATGATGCAACAGCTGTAAAACCATTAGGCCCTAAACCATCGATCAGCATCTGATCACCCTTTTTCCAAAACAGACGACCAAGAATCCATGAAGGTTTGACAAACAAAGCGTTATAAATTTCATCAAAGAACCATTTTCTAAAAAAGAGTGTGTGAAGTGGTTTAAATGCTTTAGATGTAATCTCAGGTAGACGTGGTGCCATTTTATAAAAAAGTGTTGCACACAAAATACCAGATACAGCAACGATTAAAATAAGCCAAATTGCCCATGATGGAATATGGTGTGCCGCCCTAATTAAATCTCTCCCAGGTAAATTGAACAAAGCATCATTCCAGAAGATGAAACGGTATTTTCCAACAAATAAATCATAAGCTCCCCAACCAGCAAAAACAGAACCTAACGCTAAAACAAATAAAGGAACAGTCATAATCTTTGGTGATTCATGAATGTGCGCAATCACATGCTCATTCGCACGTGTTTCACCATGGAATGTCATATAAATGAGGCGCCATGAGTAAAAGGCGGTTAAAAACGCAGCAACAACCCCTGCTGTATACGCAAAAGTTCCAACGAAACTATCTGCTGCAAAAGCACTCTCTAAAATAATATCTTTTGAATAATACCCCGCAAAGAATGGAATTCCTGCTAAGGCAAGCGAACCAATCCACATCATCGCATAGGTAAATGGAATATGCTTCCAAATACCGCCCATATTACGCATATCTTGTTCATCTGACATGGCGTGAATAACAGATCCAGCCCCTAAGAACAGCAGCGCCTTAAAGAACGCATGGGTCATAAGGTGAAAAATAGCCGCACTGTATGCGCCAACACCTAAAGCAAAGAACATATAACCTAATTGACTCATTGTTGAATAAGCAATAACGCGCTTAATATCAAATTGTGTTAATCCAATTGTTGCAGCAACCACAGCTGTCACAGCACCAACAATTGTAACCACAGCTAAAGCGTCGGGAGCATATTCAAATAAAGGTGACATACGAGCGACTAAGAAAACCCCTGCGGTCACCATTGTTGCTGCGTGAATAAGAGCCGAAACAGGTGTTGGCCCCTCCATCGCATCAGGCAACCATGTATGTAGCCCTAATTGAGCAGATTTACCCATAGCACCTATAAACAGCAAAAGCGCGATTAATGTTAAGGCATGGATTTCATATCCAAAGAAATTAAAGACATCATTACTATGTTTAGCAACACCATCAAAAATATAAGAAAATTCAACAGACCCAAAGACGATAAAGATTGTGAATATTCCTAGCGCCAACCCAAGGTCTCCTACACGGTTAACAAGAAAAGCTTTTATAGATGCAGCATTCGCAGAAGGCTTGTTATACCAAAAACCAATAAGTAAATAAGATGCAACACCAACACCTTCCCAACCAAAGAATAGCTGTACCAAATTATCAGAGGTTACAAGCATCAGCATCATAAAAGTAAATAAGCTTAAATAAGCCATAAACCGTGCTTTTGATTTATCGTGGCTCATATAACCTATCGAATAATAATGAACACATGCAGAAACAATTGTTACAACAGCAATCATAACAGCGGAAAGCGTATCAATCTTTAAAGCCCAATAAAGAGAAAAATCCCCCGATACAATCCATGGAAATAACGTGATTAATTTCTTGTTGGCTAAAATAGCCGTATCATAGAAGGTGTAAATAGCGCCTAATGCAGAAAGCGTTAAAGCAGCGCATGTAACAATCTGCGCCCCTTTATCACCAATAGATTTACGAAAAAGTCCTGCAATAATTGCGGCAAATAAAGGAAGAAATATAGTGAGTGTTTCTATTATCATTTTATGCCTCTATTACCCTTTCATCATCTGAATATCATCAACCGCGATGGAGCCTTTGTTTCTGAAGTAAATAACCAGAATAGATAAGCCAATTGCGGCTTCTGCAGCTGCAACAGTTAAGGTCATCATCGCAAAAACTTGCCCTGTTAAATCGCCTAAGTAGCTTGAAAAAGCGACAAGATTGATATTCACCGCTAAAAGAATTAGTTCAACAGACATTAAAATCACAATAACATTGCGTCTATTCATAAAAATTCCAAAAACACCAATAGCAAAGACAAGTGCAGCCAAAATCAAATAATGCTCTAAAGTAATCTCTAACATTATGATATCCCCTTACCTTTAGCAGGTTTTGTTAATTCAATAATATCATCTGCGCGTGCGGCATTTTGATAAGCAACCTTTTGCTTGCGCACACCAGAGCGCGTTCTTAGTGTTAAGACAATAGCACCAACCATCGCCACAAAAAGTATAACTCCAGCCAGTTGGAATAATAAAATATAGTCTGTGTAAATAATGAGTCCGAGCGCGTGACTGTTTGTAATCGCTTCAGATGCAGGTTCTGGACTCGCTATATTGTTTTTAGCAAGTGAACTTATTCCCCAGTTTTTTATAATGAGATATATCTCAGCCATCAAAACAACTCCTACTGCAAAACTAACAGGTAAGTATGAACGCGCTTTTTCACGTAAAGATTTAAAATCAACGTCTAACATCATAACAACAAATAAGAATAAAACAGCGACCGCCCCAACATAAACAATAGCTAGCAACATTGCTATGAGCTCAGCGCCCAATAATACCAATAGTCCTGTTCCGTTGAAGAAGCAAAAAACCAAGAACATAACGCTATGGACAGGGTTTCGAGCCGTGATAACACGCAAGGCGCTTATCACAAGAAGGCTAGCAAATAGGTAAAATGTAATCGACTCAATCATAATATTCACATGGTAACAGGTTGATACTCTTAAACAAATTCTTTCTTCTATTAATTTCGTTAACGATAACGCGCATCGGCTTCTATATTTGCGGCAATTTGAGATTCCCAACGATCGCCGTTCGCGAGTAACTTTTCTTTGTTATAGAAAAGCTCTTCACGTGTTTCTGTTGCAAACTCAAAATTAGGACCTTCGACAATCGCATCTACAGGGCATGCCTCTTGACATAGGCCGCAATAAATACATTTTGTCATATCAATATCATAACGCGTTGTACGACGCGATCCATCATCACGAGGTTCTGCTTCAATTGTAATAGCAAGAGCTGGGCAAACAGCTTCACACAATTTACAGGCAATACATCGTTCTTCGCCATTTGCGTAACGACGTAACGCATGTTCTCCTCTAAAGCGTGGGCTCAAAGGTCCCTTTTCAAATGGATAGTTTAAAGTCACGCGCGGTTTAAACATATATTTGAATGTTAAATAAAGACCCTTAACAATCTCAAATAAAATAAAACTACGAAATGTTTTAGAAGCAATCATAAAAATATCCTTTCCTATCCACCAATGACAGGTAATTGATTGGTGTATAATAAAATTCCTGCGCATAAAACGACCCAAATGAGAGAGAATGGCAAGAAAATTTTCCACCCTAAGCGCATTAATTGATCATAGCGATAACGAGGCAAAGTTGCTCGTGCCCAAATGAATATAAATAAAATAAAGATTACTTTTAATGCAAACCACAAAACGCCAGGTACCCAATCAATTAAAGCACCAGAAATACCAAAAGGTGGTAACCAGCCTCCAAGAAATAAAATAGTTGTCATAGCAGACATTAAAATCATATTCATATATTCGCCTAAGAAAAATAACGCGAAAGTCATTGAAGAATATTCAACATTATACCCACCTGATAATTCAGACTCTCCCTCGGGTAAGTCAAATGGCGCGCGGTTTGTTTCTGCTAAAGTAGAAATCACAAAAACAACAAACATAGGGAACAACAGAATCCATGCCCACCATGGACGTTCATACATAACAATTTCTGTTAAATTTAAAGATCCAACAAAAAGTAAAACACAGACGATAACAAGCCCCATTGAGACTTCATATGAAACCATTTGCGCTGCAGAGCGAAGCCCTCCTAAAAATGCATATTTAGAGTTAGAAGCCCAGCCAGCCATAATCACGCCATATACACCTACAGATGAAATAGCAAACAGATAAAGTAAGCCAACATTGATATCAGCGATTGCCCAACCTTCATCAACGGGGATAACAGCCCATGCAATTAAAGCCAAAATAAAAGTCAACATTGGAGCAAAAACGAATAAAAACTTATCCGCCGTCGCTGGGATAATTGTTTCTTTCCCAAGAAGTTTTAAACCGTCTGCTAAAGGTTGCAATAAACCAAAAGGACCAACCATCATTGGACCTTGACGTAACTGCATAGCGCCCATAACTTTTCTTTCAAAATATGTTAGATAAGCCATGCATCCCATCAAAACACCAATCGTAATTCCGATGTGAATTAAGATATCTAATAAAGGCCAAAAATAAAGATCCATTAGCTCTGCCATTTATGCTTTTTTCCTTTTTGTATTCTGGTTCTCAATAAATGTATGCGTGCATTCAGCCATTGTTTTTGAAGCACGTGCAACAACATTTGTTTGGTAGTAATTACGAACAGAACCTGTAAATGCAGCCTTATTAAGTTTTCCTTCCACACCAACACTTGTCCATTCATGTGTAAATAATTGATCCAATTCACCAAAGACGCCGTTCTCTTTTATCATTTCTTGACGCAAATCATGAAGGGTTGCATAAGACAGTGATTTACCCAACACATCAGAAAGAGCACGAATGATTTTCCAATCTTCTTTAGCATCACCAGGCGCTGAAACCACTTTGCGCGCACGCTGAACACGGCCTTCCATATTCACATAAAGTGCTTCTTTCTCTGTGTAAGCTGAGCCAGGTAGAATTACATCAGCATGATGCGCTCCTATATCGCCATGATGGCCTTGATAAATAATGAATGTTTTACCAAATTCTTTTGGATCAATATCATCTGCGCCCAACAAATAGACGCATTTGATTTTATCTTTTGCAGCATCTTTTGCAATATCAGAAACTGACTTTTTACCAACAAACCCTAAGTCAAGAGCGCCTACGCGAGATGCTTTCGTATGCAAAATATTATAGCCATTCCAGTCATCACGAATAGCGCCTACCTTCTCTGCAAGTTTCCCCACCAAAAACTGTAGAGCCTGTGAATCCGAGCGTTTCAACAAAGAATCTCCTATAATAATTACAGGATTTTTTGCGTCTTTTAATGTTTTTGCAAAACCTGTACGCGCTCTCGTTAGGCTTTCCAAAGTTTCTGCGCCTGCACCCAAATACTCATAATCATAGGTTAAATCTGGTTGCGTATCCAAGATGAGGCCAACAGATATTTTGCGCTGCAATACTTGTTTTTTAATACGCGCATTCACCAAAGTAGCTTCTATGCGAGGATTAGAACCGATTATTAAAACAGCATCAGCCTGCTCCAGGCCTGATATTCCTGTATTGAACAAATAGCTAGATCTATTTCCTAAACTAATATCTTCGCCTTCTGTTTGGCACTGAAGATTCGAACTGCCCAATGACGACATTAAATCTTTAAGCGCTTTTATTGATTCACAATCCGCCACATCTCCTACTAAAGCAGCAATCTCAGATCCTTTTAAAGGAGAGATAACAGACGCGATTTTTTCAAAAGCTTCATCCCAGCTTGCTGGCTTAAGTTTTCCTTTAGAATCCCTTACATAAGGCTTATCTAGGCGTTGATATTTTAAGCCATCAAAAGCATAACGAGTTTTATCACCAATCCACTCTTCGTTGATATCTTCATGTAAGCGTGGCAGAACGCGAAGCACTTCACGACCACGCGAATCAACGCGAATATTTGAACCGACAGCGTCCATCACATCAATGGTTTCTGTTTTTCTAAGTTCCCATGGACGAGCATTATATTGGTAAGGCTTTGATGTAAGCGCACCAACGGGACACACATCCACCAAGTTACCAGATAACTCAGACTCAACTGCTTTTTCAATATAAGTACCAATCTCAACATCGTTACCACGATTCAAAAGCCCCATATCATTGATACCCGCGATCTCTTCACCAAAACGCAGACAACGTGTACAATGAATACAGCGTGTCATTACAGTACTGACAAGCGGGCCTAATTCTTTATCTTTAACTGCACGCTTATTTTCTGCATAACGAGAACGATCATATCCATATGCAACAGCTTGATCTTGCAGATCACATTCGCCACCTTGGTCGCAAATAGGACAATCAAGTGGGTGATTAATCAACATAAACTCCATCACATTTTTACGCGCTTGTTTAACGCGATCTGTTTTTGTGTGGATTGTCATCCCCTCTCCAACAGGCATCGCACAACTTGCAATAAGCTTTGGTGCCTTTTCCATTTCAACCAAACACATGCGACAGTTTGCTGGAACACTTAAACGATCATGATAGCAAAAGCGAGGGATTTCAATTCCCAATTCTTCACATGCTTGTAAAACAGATGTACCTGCAGGTACGTCAATTTCAACTCCATCAATTGTTAATTTTGGCATCTTGTAATGTCCTCTTCTTTACGCCGCTTTAAGCGATTTTCTATATTCTAAAATACGTGATTCAACCTCTGGTCTAAAATGACGCATCAATCCTTGAATTGGCCACGCAGATGCATCACCATGTGCACAAATTGTATGACCTTCCATTTGCCCACAAACATCAAGGAGCATATCAATTTCTTCTATACGTGCATTCCCAGTTACCATGCGAGAAATCACGCGGTAAATCCAACTTGTCCCTTCACGACAAGGGGTGCATTGACCACAACTCTCATGTTTATAAAAATAAGCCAAACGCGCAATCGCATAAACAATATCCGTTGAATTATCCATGACGATAACACCAGCTGTCCCTAAGCCAGATTGATGTTCACGTAAGCCATCAAAATCCATCAGGGCTGTTTCACAAATAGCCTTTGGCAATAAGGGTGTTGATGAACCACCAGGAATAATCGCTTTTAAATTACTCCAGCCACCACGAACACCGCCTGCATGTTTTTCAACAAGTTCTTTTAAAGGAATAGACATAGCCTCTTCTACATTACAAGGCGCGTTCACATGACCTGAAATACAAAACACCTTTGTCCCTTTATTATTCTCACGCCCAAAAGAAGCAAACCAATCACCGCCACGACGGAGAATCGTAGGCACAACAGCAATCGTTTCAATGTTGTTAACTGTTGTAGGGCAAGAGTACAGACCAGCCATTGCAGGAAATGGAGGCTTGTTACGAGGTTGTCCTTTTTTACCTTCTAAGCTTTCAATGAGTGCTGTTTCTTCGCCACAGATATAAGCGCCAGCCCCACGATGTAAATAAAGATCAAAATCCCATCCTGATTTTGCTGCATTCTTACCCAGCAATCCAGCATCATAGGCTTGATCAATGGCTTCTTGCAAAACACGTGCTTCATTCACAAATTCTCCGCGAATATATATGTAGGCAGCATGCGCCCCCATCGCGAAAGCCGCCAACAAGGCACCTTCAACAATTTTTTGAGGATCATGACGAATGATATCACGGTCTTTACACGTTCCTGGCTCAGACTCATCTGCGTTAATAACTAAATAATGAGGACGCCCGTCTTTGCTTTCTTTAGGCATGAATGACCATTTAAGACCTGTTGGAAACCCAGCGCCACCACGTCCACGAAGACCTGATTTTTTAACTTCTTCAACAATCCAATCACGACCTTTTTTGATAAAGCTGGCTGTCTTATCCCAATCACCACGCTTTTTTGCTTCTTTTAAATCAGCGCTTTCAAAACCATAAAGGTTAGTAAAAATACGATCACTATCTGCTAACATTATCTTTTACCTCCCTTAACTGTCACAAGCCCTGCCGCTTTTGCTTTATCAAGAAGCGTCGTTGCACCATCAATCCCCATTGATTTTTGACGCCCCTTTACAGACCCAATCTCACACTCTTTTCCTGACTTTAAATCATCAAGCAATGTAGAAAAACTTGTTGCGTCTAAATCTTCAAAATAATCATCACCAACTTGACAGACAGGTGCATTTACGCAAGCCCCTAAACATTCAACCTCTTCAAAGCTAAATAATCCGTCTTTTGTTACGTCTTTATGCCCTTCAAGACCTAACTTATCTTGAATGACTTTTTTTAATTCAGCTGATCCGCATAAATGGCACGGTGTTGTTGTGCATAGCTGTAAATGATATTTACCAACAGGTGCCAAATGATACATAGAATAAAATGTCGCAACCTCATAAACTTTCATAGCAGGAATATCAAGTAAACGCCCTATTTCATTCATAGCAGCTTCACTAATCCACCCTTCTTGCCTTTGTGCAATATCTAACAAAGGCATTGTGGCACTTTGCTTTCGCTCATCTGGATATTTTGCAATATGATATTCAACTTGTTTCATGCTTTCTTTTGAAAAGCTAAAGCTATCAGGCTGTATATCTTTTGGTGCTATTTTTGGTTTCATCTCTTATCACCCAACCAGTTTTTTCCAATTATCTTTTGGCATATAAGGAATAAATTTATCCTTTATATTACCCTTCATCCATTGCGCAATAAATTGCGGCTCAATATCTTTGCTTGTTTCCATTTCAAACATATTCATAAATTGTGCGTTGCGCCTACCATATACTCTACTTGCATCTTGGTCTTCCCACTCGCTCGGTAAATCTGATGAATTCACAGGTTTCATTAAAAAATACATTTGTATTAAATGCCAATCTAAACGCTCTAAATACTGTTCGCATACAAAAGCAAATTCTTTTACTTTCACATTTAATCCCGTTTCTTCATAAATTTCGCGGACAGCAGCCTCAGGTGCGGATTCTTTATATTCTAAACGCCCGCCTGGTGGCACCCACAATTGAGGACCTCTTTCAAAAACGAACAACAAACGCCCTTGCTCGTCAGGAACAAGGCCACGCACGATTACTGTCGGCGGTGTTGGTCGGTCATTATGACGTCTTTCTTCTGTCATTAACGGTCGATCTCCCCAAACACAATATCCATTGAACCAATAATTGAAACAGCATCTGCAAGCATATGCCCGCGTGACATAAAGTCTAAGGCTTGTAAATGCGCAAAACCAGGAGCGCGCATATGACATCTGTAAGGTTTATTCGTACCATCAGAAACAAGATATACACCAAACTCACCTTTGGGAGCCTCAACAGCTGTATAGGTTTCACCTGCTGGAACGTGATACCCTTCTGTGAATAATTTAAAGTGATGAATTAAAGCCTCCATAGAGCGCTTCATATCCCCTCTCGTAGGTGGTGCAACCTTATGGTCATCAACCATAACAGGGCCTTCAGGCATCTTATTCAAAACCTGTCGAATAATTTTAACCGATTCACGCATCTCAGCTAAACGAACTAAATAGCGCGCATAGCAATCGCCCGTATGTGCAATAGGCACATCAAAATCAACTTTATCATAAACATCGTAAGACTGTGATTTACGAAGATCCCATGCTACACCAGAAGCCCTTAACATCGGTCCAGAAAACCCCCAATCAAGAGCATCACTCTTTGACACGACACCAATATCAACTGTACGCTGCTTAAAGATCCTATTCTCTGTTAACAGCCCTTCAAGATCATCTAAAAAGTCTGTGAATTTTTCATTGTAAGAAAAAATATCTTCCGCCAATCCATCTGGCATATCTTGATGAACACCACCTGGGCGGAAATAGTTCGCATGCAGGCGCGCACCACAGACTCGCTCATAGAACTCCATGAGCAATTCACGTTCCTCAAACGCCCATAAAGAAGGCGTAATCGCCCCTACATCCAGGGCATAAGTTGTAATATTAAGAAGATGGTTTAAAATACGCCCAATCTCACAAAAAAGAACACGAATATATTGCCCTCTAAGAGGAACCTTAATACCTAGCAACTTCTCCGTCGCTAGTGCAAAAGCATGCTCTTGGTTCATAGGTGCAACATAGTCTAAGCGATCAAAATAAGGGAGCGCTTGTAAATATGTTTTATGCTCAATAAGCTTTTCCGTACCACGATGGAGAAGACCAATATGAGGATCTGCACGGTCAACAATCTCACCATCCATTTCCAACACCAAACGCAATACACCATGAGCTGCAGGATGCTGTGGGCCAAAGTTTAAATTATAAGGCTGAATACGTGTTTCATCTTGTATTGCTTTTTTTTGTCCAATAATCGCCATCAGATACCCTCTTGGTCATCTTTTAAAAATTCAGTACCAAATTTTTGTTTTGCTGCCTTTTCATCACCTGGAAGCATAACATCCGTCATACCCTCCCATGGGCTCACAAAATCAAATTTTCTAAAATCTTGCATCAAAGAAACAGGTTCATAAACGACGCGTTTTTGATCTTCGTCATAACGCAGCTCAACATACCCCGTCAACGGAAAGTCTTTGCGCAATGGATGACCTGCAAAACCGTAATCTGTTAATAAACGCCTTAAGTCGCTATTGCCCGAAAATGGAATTCCATACATGTCCCAAACTTCACGCTCAAACCACATAGCCGTTGAAAAGACAGATGTTACAGAAGGAACAAGCTCATCCTCACCCGCAACAACTTTAATTCTTATGCGCGCATTATGAACTAAACTCAATAAATTATAAACAACCTCAAAACGCTTTTCGTTATTCGGGTAATCAGCACCACAGACATCAACCAATACCTTAAAAGAGCATTTCACATCATCACGCAACATCGTCATAAAAGACACAAGATAGTGCGCATCTACAGTCAGACACAATTCGTCATTTTGCCATTGCTCAGACACAATGGCTTTTTTCATGGGTGACTTTTTTAAATATGTTAGTATTTTTTTAGCCATATCAAATTCTACCTTAGCAACCTTGTATCTTCGCGTTGAATTTTCTTTTGAAGCTGCATAATACCGTAGACAAGCGCTTCTGCAGTTGGTGGGCAGCCAGGAACATATATATCAACAGGAACGATACGATCACATCCTCGTACCACTGAGTAAGAATAGTGATAATATCCTCCACCATTCGCGCAAGACCCCATAGAAATAACCCAACGAGGCTCCGCCATTTGGTCATAAACTTTGCGCAGTGCTGGCGCCATTTTATTTGTTAAAGTACCAGCTACAATCATTACATCCGACTGCCTAGGACTCGGGCGTGGAATAACACCAAAACGATCTAAATCATAGCGGCTCATATAAGAATGGATCATCTCAACGGCGCAACAAGCCAACCCAAAGGTCATAGGCCACAAAGACCCTGTACGCGCCCAATCCAACAAATCATCAACTCTTGAAACCAAGAATCCCTTTTCTTTTAGCTCTTGAGTTGCTGAATTTATAAGCAGATCTTGGTCTACCCCTTTTGGAATCGGTTGTGAATATTTTTTGTGATCAAACATAGTTAATTCCTTTACTCCCAATCAAGAGCGCCCTTTTTCCATTCATAAATAAAGCCAACAGTCAAAACAGTCAAAAAAACCATCATAGACCAAAATCCGTAAAACCCAATACTCCCCAATGTAATTGCCCAAGGAAAGAGGAAAGCAACCTCCAGGTCAAATATAATAAATAAAATAGCCACCAGATAAAAGCGCACATCAAACTTGTGACGAGATTGATCAAAAGCCTCAAATCCACATTCATAAGCTGAAAGCTTTTCTGCGTCTGGCTTCTGTTTAGCAACAATAAATGAGGCCACAATCGCAGCGCAGGCAATAAAGATAGCAATTGCCAGAAAAACAAGAATTGGAAAGTAAGTTGCTAAAAACTGAGATGTTTCGATCATAAATATGCGCCACCGAATCTGATTAAATTCACATAGAAACAACCTATCATTATATAAAAAAAATACAAGGCGATTTCACAAAAACACCTAAATAAAACCAAGAAAATCAGCACATTGATGAGCGCCATCTTATTCTTTTACTTAATAACAAATGTAAGGAAAATAAAATGGCGCGAGTGACGGGACTCGAACCCGCGGCCTCCTGCGTGACAGGCAGGCGCTCTAACCAGCTGAGCTACACCCGCGCATCCTTGTTGAACAAGGCTTGTGAATAATTACAGACTGTTTGAAACAAAATCAAGTATAAAATTCAAAAAAAGACCACTTATTTTACAGGGCAACCAATATGTCAATAAAAAAACCATTGAGTTTCATTGTACTTGAACAACAAAAACAAGCTAAAAAAGACCGAAAAAACAGGCACGCTGTCCGTCGTTAACGAAAAAGGTATTCTTTATTAATAAATAAGATAAATGGTGGGCGATGAGGGACTCGAACCCCCGACCCTCTCGGTGTAAACGAGATGCTCTAGCCAACTGAGCTAATCGCCCTTTCCTTGAAAGGCTTCGTTGTTATAACTAAGCTTTTCACAGATGTCAAAACAAAAAAGTAATTTTATATAAAAAAGGTCGCTTGATTAACATCTAAGCGACCTCTTCTTATATATTCTAATAAAAAGCTATTAGTTAACAGCTTCTTTAAGACCTTTACCAGCGCGGAAAGCAGGTTTGTTTGCCGCAGGAATTTTGATCTCTTCGCCTGTACGTGGGTTACGACCAGTTGTCGCAGCACGGTGACGTGTTTCGAATGTACCGAAACCAACTAGAGTTACTTTTTCGCCTTTACCTAGGCACTCTGTAATAGCTTCTTGAACAGCTGTGATAACTTCACTCGCTTTTGCTTTGCTTAGGTCTGCTTTTGCTGCTACTAGCTCAGCTAGTTTTTCTTTAGATACTGCCACTTTTCAATCTCCATTGTTAAAAGTTTCATTAAAGTTTATGCAAGCCAAACTCCAAAAAATGAAGCTATACTTGACTTACAAAGAAATTAAACACCTCGTTCACGTGCTTGTAAAGGAAAAAACACAAAAAAAGCGCTAAAAACCCTTATTTTCTGCGGTTTTTTTCCAGATATCAGTGATGAAGCACTGAATCATCGTCTTTTTCACCTTTAACAACCTTAGAATCTTCGCTTTTAATCGAATCATCTTTTTCAGATAAAGGCTGCAATGGTTGCACGAGAGCATGTAACAAGACCTCATCAATATGCGAAACAGGTACAATCTCAACATCTTTTTTGACATTTTCAGGAATATCGATAAGATCTTTTTCGTTATCAAGTGGGATTAAAACTTTTTTGATTCCACCACGGTGAGCTGCTAGCACCTTCTCTTTTAATCCACCAATTGGGAATACACGACCACGCAATGTAATTTCACCTGTCATCGCAATATCACGAGAAACAGGAATACCTGTTAAAACAGAAACAATAGATGTTACCATAGCAACACCAGCTGACGGCCCATCTTTCGGTGTTGCACCAGCTGGCACATGGACGTGCAAATCTTGCTTCTCAAATACATTTGCCTCAATACCAAAATTACTCGATTTGGATTTAATGAGCATTTCAGCAGCTTGGATAGATTCCTTCATAACATCACCCAACTGCCCCGTCATAGACACCTTCCCTTTACCAGGGAGAGAAACAGCCTCAATGGATAGCAGATCTCCACCAACCTCAGTCCAAGCGAGTCCTGTTGTGCATCCGATTAAATCTTCATTCTCAGCTTCTCCAAAGCGATGTTTGCGAACCCCCGCATATTTCTTCAAATTCTTAGGCGTAACTTTAATAACTTTCGATTTTTTTGACTTTTGTTTCAAAATCTCGGTAACAGCCTTCCGCGCTAAATTAGAAAGCTCACGACTTAGATTACGAACCCCCGCCTCTCTTGTATAATAACGAATAAGATCTCTTATCGCAGAATCTGTTACAGAAAATTCACTATCTTTTAAGCCATTATCTTTTTGCACTTTTTCAATAAGGTGACGCTTACAAATTTCAAGCTTTTCATCTTCTGTATACCCTGATAAACGAATAACCTCCATACGATCTAATAAAGGGCGAGGAAGATCTAATGAGTTTGCTGTGCACACAAACATCACATCAGAAAGAGAATAATCAAGCTCTAAGTAATGATCGCTAAAAGCACCATTTTGTTCAGGGTCCAACACTTCTAACAATGCAGATGCGGGATCACCACGCATATCGCGTGACATTTTATCAATCTCATCAAGTAAAAATAATGGATTTGTTTTTTTGGCTTTTTTCATGCCATGTAAAATCTTACCAGGCATTGACCCAATATATGTACGGCGATGCCCCCTAATCTCAGATTCATCTCGCACACCACCAAGTGACATTCTTACAAATTCACGATTTGTTGCACGCGCAATAGAACGGCCAAGAGATGTTTTACCAACACCTGGAGGACCAACAAGACATAAAACAGGGCCTTTTAATTGTTTTGTACGTTTTTGTACAGCTAGATATTCAACAATACGCTCTTTTACTTTTTCAAGACCGTAATGATCCTCATCCAAAATCTCTTCAGCTTTAACGATGTCTGATTTGAGGCGTGACTTATCAGACCATGGCAAAGAAACAATCCAATCCAAATAATTCCTAACAACAGTCGCTTCAGCAGACATCGGGCTCATTTGTTTTAACTTCTTAAGCTCAGATTTAGCTTTATCGTAAGCCTCTTGAGGGAGAGAGAGAGCCTCAATCTTTTCATCCAACTCTGAAAGCTCATCAACACCATCCTCATCTTCATTCAATTCCTTTTGAATGGCTTTCATTTGCTCGTTTAAATAATATTCGCGCTGCGTTTTTTCCATTTGTTGTTTAACACGGTTACGCACTTTTTTCTCAACTTGTAAGACGCTAATCTCACCTTCCATGAGTGAGAATATTTTTTCTAAACGTTCTTTTACTGTTTTGATTTCTAGAAGCTCTTGCTTCTCTGCGATTTTCAAAACTAAATGAGAAGCAATTGTATCAGCAAGCCTAGAAACATCATCCAACTGTCTAATGGTCGCCAAGACCTCAGGTGGGATTTTTTTATTAAGCTTAATATAGTGTTCAAATTGACTAACAACAGCCTTTCCTAGGGCTTTTAATTCTTCAGCATGCTCTTTATCTGCTTGATAAAGATCTGCTTGCGCTTCAAAAAAAGAACCATTGTCTTTGAGTTCTTTTAAGCGCACACGTTCTCCACCTTCAACAAGCACCTTAACTGTGCCATCAGGAAGTTTTAACATTTGTAAAATATTACCAACAGTCCCTACAGTATAAATATCTTTTACAGTTGGGTCATCAAGCGTTGCTGATTTTTGTGTTGTTAATAAGATTTTCTTTCCTTTATCGACAACCTCTTCTAATGCGTTCACAGATTTTTCACGGCCCACAAATAAGGGTACAATCATATGTGGAAATACAACAATATCGCGCAAAGGCAATACCGGATATACTAATAAATCATGAGATTGTGTTTTTGAATCTGATCCAAACATAAAAAAAACCTTTTCGTAGAATAAGTGAGGCAAGAGAGACCTCTATTAAATAGCACTATACTTAATAATGTATTTACGCACCATAAAAAAATCAACCACGAGAGGCAATCTTTTTTAAAAAGAATATTCTCGTGGCTGATCTTATATCAACTTTAAATTTATACTTAACCCAAACGAGGTGAAGATCTTCTAGAAGTAACCTTCTTCGGTGCCTCTTCAGCAAGCACAGTACCTTGTTCGTTATCATTTGCAGTTACTGATTGCGCGCCTTTTTGTTCAATAAGAGCCTTAACAGCTGGTAATGTTGGTTGATCAAGTTTTTGATCGAAATCAATTACTTTCTCTATACCTGGGATTGCTGCCTTTAACACATCTTCAATTGTATCAGCAAAAACGACCTCAACGCCCGCTTTTTGATCTGGCTTCAAACGCTCATAATCCTTTTCATTTTCTTTAGGAATAATCACTTTTTTCATACCCGCAACACGAGCAGCAGGGATCTTTTGCTCTAAACCACCAATTGCTTTCACATTACCGCGTGGATCAACCTTACCTGTCATCGCAACCTTACAATCAATTGGCATATTCAACGCTCTTGAAACAAGAGCTGTCGTGAATGTAACACCTGCAGATGGGCCATCAACAGGACCATCGACTGTAACATCGGCGTGAATATCAAAGTTTTGACGAAGATCATCAATAAAGCCTTTGCGTGCCTGTTCATTAAACTCATCTGAAAGCTTAATTCTCTCAAGTAAGTTTTTATAAATAGTATGCACAGAGTCAATCGAGTACTGCATATCATCGCCAAGCTTCTTGTTACGGATAATTGGCTTTTCAGATTTTGTACCAACAGAACGGCTTAATTCCGCTTTAATTGGGAATGCACTCCCACCTGCCATTGAAAAAGCTAAAGCTGTTGTCCAACCAACCGTATCCTCTTGTGGCACATCAGGTTTTCTTGCGCGAGATGGGCCCAACCAATCAGGATCAGCCAAGACCTCAGGCGTAATTTGAACAGATGTGTTGCCATTTTGAACAATATCTTTAACGGCTTTACGGCATACTTTTTGAACGATTTTTTCTAATGTTCTAACACCAGGCTCACTCACATTTGTATAATTTTCGATGATGTATTTAACCGCATCATCACTCAATGTGAATGTATCTTTTGTTAGGCCAGCACCTTCCATTTCTTTAGGAGCAACAAAGTTACGAATAATTTCGATCTTTTCATCTAAAGAATACCCTTCTAAATCAATCACCTCAAAACGATCACGTAATACAGGATCAACTTTGTGGATATAATTAGAGGTTGCTATAATTCTTGCCTTTGATAAATCAAATTCAACAGAAAAGAACTCATCCTCAAAATGGTTATTTTGCGATGGGTCAGTCAAACGCATCAAAACAGATGATGGGTCACCATTATGACCACGCTCAATTTTATCAATCTCATCTAAAAGCAACAATGGCGCCTCTGTTCCAGAATCAATAAACGCTTGAACAATACGGCCATTTTTTGAACCAACATATGTTGAAGAGTGACCAGTTAGTAATTTCGTATCCGAAACACCACCACATGCAATTGCTGCAAACTTACGACCTGTTGCTTTAGCAATTGATTTAGCTAAAGTTGTTTTACCAATACCAGGCGCACCATTAAGCAATATAGGTTTCCCTTGATAATTTGGATCATCCATTTTTGATTTATATAATTCAACAATGATATATTCCAAAATCATCTTCTTAACATCATCTTGACCATAATGTCCTTCATTAAGAAGTTGTTCTGCATCCTCAGCCGACGGACGGTCAATTTCGTCTTTTCCAAATGGAAAATATTCCAACAAACCTCTTAAAACATTAAGTGCTGTTTGACCATGAGCCTGCGATGAAAGACGTTGAATTTCTTCACGACATTTGGCAATGATTTGATCAGAAAGCAAACCAGCCTCAATTTTTTCATCCAAAAGACGTGTGTACTTTTCTTCTGGTGACTCATTTTCTTGCTCTTCTGTGCCATTCAGCTCAGCAGTTAGTTTCTTAATTTCTTTTCTATGAGCATCAATTTTAAGGCGCGTCATCATATCATTTTGAGCCTTTGTAAGATCCTCTTTCATAGAAAGAGCTGCATCTTGCGCACTTTCTTGAGTAGCTTGAATTGGTGCAACAAGTAATTCTTGTGACACACTAATCGCCTTTTTAACATAGCTATCTAAATCATTCGACGTTTCTATGAGGTCAATGAAATAAGAAAAATCATGTAGCCCCATCCCTGCTTGACGCCCATAACGTGTAATGATTATATTCAAAGCAGCAACAGGGTTCTCGCTAATGATCGAATTAATTGTTGATTTTGCAGAAGGTGTAATTGCCTTAGACCCTTGGCGTGCAAGAACTGAAGCTAGGTTTCCCCATAAAGTTTCTACATTCCGGCTTAAGTCTTTTTTCTCTTTACCTGACAAAACACTGCGTGCTTCATAAGGTGAGTAATACCCCTCAGAAACACCAGAAACATGCTCAGCGTCATAAGAGAAAGAGCCTGTATTAACAATGTTATCAACTTTCACTTGGCTCTCACCTGATAATGTAAATAAAAACTGATCATCTGAATCCGGGTTTGCCTTAACAGAGGCAAGTGTTGCAATCTCTGAGAAAGTACCATCAGGTAATTGATAACGAATTAATACTTTATCAATATCATTATAAGTAGCATCTGCCGCAGCCATTAAAACAACCGCATCATCAGATGTCGGATCAACTGCATAATTTAATGTGTTATTTGTAAGAATAATTTGACTTGTATTCTCATCACTTACTGCCGGCACTACAATTACGGGGATACCTTTGCTGTTCGCGTCCATACGTAAACCTCTTCTTCCTCTGTTCAAATTTATTTTTTTATATTTTTATACCAGATAAAACAGTTCGTTTTAGGAATAGAAAAACAATCCGTAATACTTTTTATTATGAAACTGAATTATCCAGAGTTTTATCGTACACTCAAAAAAATAATAATGACAAGGAAAAAATAATAATTTTTTTTATTATGAAATTTTATTTCATATAAATCTAATTATCTTGAGAACGATTTGTAACAACATGATCTACTATGCCAAACTTTTTAGCCTCTTCAGCTGACATAAAGTTATCACGTTCTAACGCCTTCTCGATGGCAGCTTTTTTCTGACCTGTGTGATCAACATACACATCATACAAACGGTCACGAAGTTTTAAAATCTCTTTAGCTTGAATATCAATATCAGCTGCCGTACCACGACCACCACCTAAAGGCTGATGAACCATAACACGTGCATTCGGTAACGCATAACGCTTCCCTTCTGCACCAGCAGCCAATAATAATGAGCCCATTGACGCAGCTTGACCAATACATACAGTCGACACAGATGGCTTAATGTACTGCATTGTGTCATAGATAGCCATACCAGCCGTTACAACACCCCCAGGTGAATTGATATAAAACGAAATATCCTTTGTTGGGTTTTCAGACTCTAAGAAAAGAAGCTGAGCACAAACGATACTTGCAACACCATCATCAATTGGTCCTGTTAGGAAAATAATTCTCTCTTTCAGCAAGCGAGAAAAAATATCATACGAGCGCTCTCCTCTGTTTGTTTGCTCCACAACCATAGGAATCAATAATGCAGAAGGATCGAAAATTTCACTCATAACAGTAAGCCTTTATCGTTAATTAGGTCTGATTAGACTCAAATAGGTTGAGCCACTAACAAGATTAGCAACGTTGACGCCGAAAACAAGATATTTTTGTAATTATTTCTTATCTGTTTTCTTCTTCGTTGCTGCTTTTTTCTTAGCTGGTGCTTTTTTTGTTGAACCAGATGGATTAGATGGTTCTTTCCCCTCATCAGGATCCATTGTTAGCTCATCTAAAGAAACCGTCTTTTCTTTAATCTCAGCTTTTTCAAAAATGAAATCAACAACCTTTTCTTCAAAGATCGGCGCTTTTAAGCTTTCCATTGCTTGTTGATTATTTTGGTAATATTCAAAAACCTGTCTTTCATATCCTTGGTATTTACGTGCCTCTGCAATAAGAGCTTGATTTAAATCTTCACGGCTTACAGAAATTTTTTCCTGAGTTCCAATTTCAGATAAAACAAGACCTAAACGAACACGACGCTCTGCAATGGCTTCATACTCTTTTTTAGCAGCATCATCCAACTCTGTTGAATCGCCTTGTGCTTGCTTTTCTTGCTCAACTTGTTGCAAGATTGATTCATATTCTGCTTTTGCTAGGCTTTCAGGGATTTCAAAACTATACGCTTCTGCCAATGTGTCTAACAATTCTCTTTTCAAACGACTACGTGAATATGTGTCATATTCACCTTGAATTTGTTCTTCAACACGTTCTTTTAGTTCTGCAAGATCTTTTAAGCCAAGCTTCGTTGCAAACTCGTCATCAATCTTTGCTTCTGCTTGCTCTTTAATCTCATGGATAACAACTTCAAAGACAGCATCTTTACCTGCTAGATCAGGCGATGCATATGGATCTGGGAATGTTACATTCACTGAAACCTCGTCCCCAGCCTTTTTACCAATTAGCTGATCTTCAAACCCAGGAATGAATTGACCAGAACCTAACTCAAGCTCGTGCCCCTCACCTTTCATGCCAGGCTTTTTCTCACCATCGACAGAACCGTCAAAATCAATTAAAGCAATATCGCCTTTTTTCAAAGCACGCTTTGTTGTTACTGTTTTTGTTGATTTATTACTACTTGCAATACGCTCGATCGCTTCGTTAATCGCTTTATCATCTACTTTAGTAACAAGTTTTTCCAACTTGATTTTATCAACAGGCTTAACGTCAATCGCAGGGATCATTTCAAAACTAACTGTATATTCAAGATCTTTACCAGGTTCAAACTTTTTAATATCAATATTAGGTTGCATAGCTGGCTTTAATTTATGATCTGCAAGCGCTTTCGTTGTTGTGTCATTGACAGCTTCTTGCAAAACCTCATTTAATACAGCATCACCATGGCGTTGTTTAACAACTTGAACGGGAACTTTTCCTGGACGGAAGCCCGCAACTTTGATTGTTTTTGCAATCTCGTGCAGTTTTGCTTCTTCTTTAGATGCCATTTCAGAGGCAGGCACCTTAATTGTAAGTTCTCTTTGTAAACCTTCTTCTTTAGTCACTTTAACGTTCATAATCTTGCTAAGCCTTATTTTATTTGTATTTTTTGATGATCATTCATCTTTTTACTCATTTGATTAAAAATGGTACGGATGAGAGGACTTGAACCTCCACGGCCTAAGGCCACTGGAACCTAAATCCAGCGCGTCTACCAATTTCGCCACATCCGCGTATCCATTTTTAACATCTCTATATAACTTAAAAAGTCATATAACATAAAAGACGATGTATAAGATTTAATACCACTTTTCAAGCAAAAACAAACAACAGAGCGTAAGTTTTTTTTAAAAAAGCAATATAGACTTCCTTATACCATTGAAAGAATGGGGCGACTGACGGGATTCGAACCCGCGACAGCTCGGACCACAACCGAGGGCTCTACCACTGAGCTACAGCCGCCACAAGAAAGCTGGATCATCAATAATAGATCTAGAAAATAAAATCAACCATAAATATTTCTATTTGATTTTTATTTTTTTTATGACTAAGGTTTGACCGCAATCATATTGCAATGCAACAAACATTCTCGGAGGCAGATTATAAATGACAAGTTCAAAAGATATTTTTAAACTTATTAAAGAAAATAGCATTAAACATATAGATTTTCGTTTCACTGATCCGCGTGGAAAACTACAACATACAGCACAATATGTTACATCTCTTGATGAAGACATGCTTAATGACGGTGTGATGTTTGATGGTTCTTCGATTGCTGGATGGCAAGAAATTCATCAATCAGACATGATCTTAAAGCCTGATTTATCTACAGCGACAATTGATCCTTTTGCTGTGCAGCCAACACTTAATATCTTTTGTGACATTTACGATCCGGAAACAGGAAAACCTTACACAAGGGATCCTCGTTCTATCGCAAAAGCTGCAATTTCCTATTTAAAAGAAACTAAAATAGCTGACCAAGCTTATTTCGGGCCAGAAGCCGAGTTTTTTATTTTTGATGATGTTAAATTCAGCACATCAATGAATAAAGTTTCGTATGAAATCGACTCTGAAGAAGGTCCATACAATAGTGACAAGACTGTTGAGGGTGGTAATATGGGGCACCATCCACGTGTTAAAGGTGGTTACTTCCCAGTACAACCTATTGACCGCCTTTCAGAACTTCGCGCAGAAATGGTCGAAGTCATGGCATCAATTGGTATCGAAATGGAAAAACACCACCATGAAGTTGCTCCTTCACAATGTGAACTTGGTATGAAATTTGACACCTTAATTGGAAGCGCTGATAACATTCAACATTACAAATATGTTGTTCACAATGTTGCACATCTTTACGGCAAAACAGCAACCTTTATGCCAAAACCAGTATATGGTGACAATGGTTCGGGGATGCACGTACACCAATCATTGTGGCAAGGAAGCAAGCCTTTATTTGCCGGCTCGGATTACGCGGGTCTTTCTGAAATGGCTCTTCATTACATTGGCGGTATTATTAAACACGCAAAAGCGATCAATGCATTCACTAACGCCTCAACAAACAGCTATAAGCGTTTGGTACCAGGCTATGAAGCCCCTGTTCTTCTGGCTTATTCAGCAAGAAACAGATCAGCATCTTGTCGTATCCCTTATGGAAGTGGTGAAAAAGCAAAACGTGTTGAAATTCGTTTCCCAGACGCATCTTCTAATCCTTACTTTGCATTCTCGGCAATGCTTATGGCTGGACTTGATGGTATTAAAAATAAAATTCACCCTGGTGATGCTATGGATGAAAATTTATATGACCTCCCTAAAGAGCGTTTAGACAAGATCCCTACTGTTGCAGGTAGTTTAAGAGAAGCGTTAACAGCACTTAAAGAAGATCATGACTTCTTAACAGCTGGCGGTGTCTTCACTAAAGATGCTATTGAAGGGTATATCGCTCTCAAAATGGAAGAGGTTGAGCGTTACGAAACGATGCCTCACCCAATTGAATTTGACTTATATTACTCCGTATAATCTTAATAAAAAAAAGCGCCGATCAGATTGGCGCTTTTTTTTATTTTAATAAATTCAATATTTTAATAAAAACAGCTCTATTCCTAGACCACTCTTCATAAGACGCATCACGCGTTGGCGTCAGCATTGTAAAAAAGAAATAATAATCATTGCTTTCAAAAAAACTAAACCAAAACTCCTGCTCGATCCCTTCTTCTGATGGACTGTATGTGTCATAAACCTCTACAGCACCGCCAGCGAATTTCTGAGGTAAAACAACCTGGATTTGTTTTTTAAGCTCATCGATTTTTACCCCCTTATCTTCAAGTTTACCTGTGATACGTTGCATATGAGATGACAAATCAAGATTAGGTACCTTTTCTAAAGCCTCCATCCCTATACGTCCTAAGATAATGCTATCCTGTTCAAGACGTAAGAGATCAACTTTCAAATGATCTAATTTTTTCAACTCTGGATTTTTAATAACCCAAGAAGATGGATAATCAAATGTCAAAACATCCAATAAAGAAAAGCGTCGTGTCTTTTCAATAGAGCCTCCTGTTGGGTTAAGGAGTTTAAACGAGTCCATAACATGTTTTTGATGATCCGCTCTTTGCGAAAAATATTCAATCGGCAGTGCGTATCGAACAAAATACAATAAATTTCCGTCAATAATTACACGTGCACGAACAGCAAATGTTATATTCCCCTCAAATGCAGAATATAAAGCCTCAACCTCATAATTAGATTTAACTGAAATAGCATTCACACTATAACCATTAATTAAAATCTGATTACGTAGCCAATCTTCAGCAAAAGATTCGTATCTTAAAACAGTTGCTTGCACACTTAAAAAGGCTCTCTTATCCCCATAAGGTGGACTAACATAGCGCCCTAAATCTGTTAAAAAATTTGGATTAAATCGCCCAACATCTTGTTGATTAGAAAAACTACTCGACCAAGTCTTTGGTAATAATACGCGATAATTTAAATAAGGTCGGTCTTCATCCACTTGAGTAAACTCTTGAGACTCTTCTATAAATGCCTCAATGGACATAGATGACCCATCGGGTAAACTTTTTAGATTTGTTAAATCATATTGAGGCTGTTGGTTTTGCGGAACTGGTTGTTGTGCATGAGCCTCTACACTCACTACACACAAAAGCATACCAACAACAAAAAACATACCTAATGAGAAAAAACGCATCTTCACTTCCTTATTTGCTTTATTGTAACGCAGATTAGTTATCAATTGGTTTAGGCTTACGATTTTTATCAATTGATACATAGGTAAAAACACCTTCTGTTACTTTAATTTCTTCACATGGATTTTGTCGCTCAACCCATGTTTCTATATGCACCGCCATAGATGTCGTGCCTTTTTTGATCATTTTCGCATAACAGCTCACACGATCACCAATAAAAACAGGTTTATGAAACTCCATGGCATCAACAGCGATTGTAACAACACGTCCTTGGCATATGTCTTGTGCTATGACAGCTCCGGCCAAATCCATCTGTGATAAAAGCCATCCCCCAAAGATATCACCACTAGGATTTGAGTCAGCGGGCATTGCAATTGTCTTTAAAGCAGGTACATCGGCTATTTTTTTATGATTCATTACTGGATTTATCCTTTATTTATCGCTACAACTAATAACATTCTATACAGTATAAATTAGATTCTCTGGTGAGACTCAAGATATAAGAGCGTAAAAATGAGTGATTTATTTAATAAAAAAGAAGAAGCTGAGCAAAATACATATTCCGCAAAGGATATCGAAGTTCTAGAAGGTTTAGAGCCTGTTAGAAAACGCCCTGGTATGTATATTGGTGGTACAGACGAAAATGCTCTGCACCACTTAGTAAGTGAAATCTTTGATAACTCAATGGATGAAGCGGTAGCAGGTCATGCAACGCGCATCGAAATCACTTTAGAAGAAAATGGCTGGATTACAATTTCTGACAATGGGCGCGGTATTCCTGTTGATCAACACCCTAAATACCCTGGAAAATCAGCGCTAGAAGTTATTTTAACAACACTCCATTCTGGTGGTAAGTTTTCTAACAAGGCGTATGCCACATCTGGGGGATTGCATGGTGTTGGTATTTCTGTTGTAAACGCCCTTTCGAGCTCTATGTATATTGAAGTAGCGCGCGATAAGACCCTTTACAGACAAGATTACGCCAGAGGGATTGCTCAAGGCAATCTTGAAAATTTAGGAGCAGTCAGCAATAGACGCGGTACAACAGTTTCCTTTTTACCAGACACAGAAATCTTTGGGTCAAATGTTCGCTTTCGCCCTCGCCGTCTATATAAAATGGCACGTTCTAAAGCCTATTTATTTAAAGGTGTTGAAATCCGTTGGAGATGCCACGAAACACTTATTGAGAACGCAGAAAACTCAACCCCTACAGAAGATGTATTTAAGTTTCCAAATGGGTTATTGGATTTTCTTAATGCAGCACTTGAAGATCGACGCACATTAACAGCAACACCTTTTAATGGTCAGGTTACGTTTCCTGACAATCAAGGGCGTGCAGAATTTGCTCTTGCTTGGCCAACGGATGAACAAGGGTTTAGTCATTCTTATTGTAATACAATCCCAACACCACAAGGTGGTACACATGAAAGTGGGCTACGAAGCGCTCTTTTAAAAGCTGTAAAATCATTTGGTGAGATGGCAGGCAACAAAAAAGCCAGCTCAATTACAGCTGACGATCTCTTGCAATCTTCATGTATTTTGCTTTCTGTCTTTATTCCCGAACCTCAATTCCAAGGTCAAACAAAAGATAAATTAACAAATTCTCATGTGACACGCCTTATTGATAATGCGGTTAGGGATCACCTTGATCATTGGCTTACAAGTGACCCAGCTTCAGCAACAAAGCTTTTAGAATTCGCTATCGAAAAAGCAGAAACACGTTTAAGACGTCGCCAGAAAGATGATATGAAGCGCAAAAGCGCTACGAAGCGCTTGCGCCTTCCTGGTAAGCTAGCTGATTGCTCAAACAATAATACAGAAGACACTGAGATCTTTATTGTTGAGGGGGATTCAGCGGGCGGTTCTGCAAAGCAAGCACGCAACAGAAAAACACAAGCTATTCTTCCCTTACGCGGTAAAGTTTTAAATGTTATCAGTGCAACTAACGACAAAATTATCGCTAACCAAGAAATTTCAAATATTGCTCAAGCTTTAGGCGTTGGCTTAGGGAAAAACTTTGACCTAAATGATTTGCGTTATGAGCGCGTTATTATTATGACAGATGCGGATGTTGATGGAGCACACATTGCAGCGCTCCTTGTTTCATTCTTTTTTGATAAAATGCCTGGTCTTATTGAGTCAGGTCGCCTATTCCTTGCGCTTCCCCCTCTCTACAGGATTTCAGGCGCGGGTATTTCTGAATATGCACGTGATGACCTTCACAAAGAGGAACTTCTAGAAGCTCAGTTTAAGAACAGAAAAGTTGAAATATCTCGTTTCAAAGGTCTTGGTGAAATGATGCCCGCTCAACTTAAAGAAACAACCATGGATCCAGAAAAGCGTAATCTTATGCGCATCACAATTGTAGATCCAGACAATGACATAGACCCTGATGGTAGCAACTTACAAAAAGCGATGAAAAAAACAGAGAGCCTGATAGACCAACTCCTTGGTAAAAAGCCAGAGCTACGCTTTCAGTTCATCCAAGAGAATGCTAGCTTTGCTCAAAATCTTGATATATAAATTTACTTGCAATATTTTATAAAAAAGACTATTATTAGACATAATTAATAATATATTTATATATTCACTGTTAAAATTGGAAAAATTTACAGCACACTATATAAAGAATTTAAGAAAGTTGGTTTAAAGATGGCAACAAAGAAAAATGCATTTAGATCCTTATTCATGGGCGCAGCTGTTAGCGTAGCAGCTCTTATGGCAGGCGCTTATAGTCCAGATGCAGAAGCAAGATGTAATATTGACCCCCGTTGTGCGCAAAACCAACAAGGAGCCACACCCACCCCAAACATTAGTGGATCTCAATCGTATTCTCAAGGATCTCAAGTAACAAGTTCAGCTTCAGCCCTTCATGGTGCAAGACAACAAGCTGTTTTAGATATGCAACGCGTTGCTATTTCTGGCAGTGCCAATTCACCTTTAAACCCTCTTGTTCACCGCCTGATGCAAATTAGACAAATCAGCCAAGGATTTTCTATTTTCAGGCCTATTACTGGTGATAGAATAGGTACATATGGCGGATTTAATGATGATAAAATTGTCGATGCTATTGTTGGCTTAAATGGTGTCAACCGCGTCGTTTCACAATTTTCAAGAGCCGCTTATTACCAAAGACGTGATAACGCTCAAGCCTTTAACAGTTGGCTTCAAAGAGCACAGGCCGATATTAGAAACGCTAATATTCAAACACATCCAAATATTTTACGCTATCGCGACAATTTACAAGCCTCAAGGCGGATTAAGTCTGGACGCATTATTGGACACCCTATTGCTTCCACACAAGTTGGAATTTTAGAACTAAGAACACCTAGAGGTGGTAGCCCTGTCGTCTATGTAACACCAGAGGGCGTTATCTATGGAGAATCTGCTCAACGCAATTTAGATACCCAGCTTGCTAGTCAATACAGAAATCAAGCACAATACGTTGCTAATGTTGCTCAACAGTATCGTAGACGAAGTGGTGCCCATTTCTTTGGTGCTTTAGCAAATGTATTTGGTCTTGGTGGCGTTGTCGATTCATTAGGTATATCAGGAAGCAATTCCGGCAACTTAAGACGCACAGATCCAAACCCACCTGTCTATAATAATAGAAATGGACAAAGCCGTAGCGGACAACAAAGCCAGCAAGAGATTGATAAAGTACTTAGAATTCTTGAAAGAATGAAAAGCAAGCCTTAATCACTCACTTTCTAAGAAGCCCTTTAAAACGCTATTGAATTTTTCTGGATATTCAAGAGGCGCTAAATGGCCACAATCGTCAAATATTTCTAATGTCGAATGAGGGATATATTTCCCCATTTCAATAGAATGATCCGCAGGTGTTATTTGATCTTCGTCCCCTCCAACAATAAGTGTTGGAATGTTTATTTTTGATAAAGATGGGACACTGTCTGACCGTGATAAAATCGCTTCTTGTTGATTTAAAAAGGCTTCTTTACCAACTCTCTCTGCCATATCCATGATCGGCTGTGTGAATTGTGAGTGCTTTAGTCGGCTTTCATGTATCAATAAGGGTAACAGCTTTGGTGTGACCCCTTTAAATTTTTTAGCACCACGCACCATGGCAATCAACCCTTGTCGACGTCGTCTTGTTTGCTTTGTATCTAAACGCGCAGAGCTATTTGTAATCACAAGCTTTTCAACGCGCTCAGGCGCTTGACGCATAATTTCTAACGCAACATATCCCCCCATGGAAAGCCCGACCATAGCAAATACTTCCGGGGCGTTTAATAATACATCGCGCGCGAGATCTTCTATATGCGAGGATTGAGTAACATCAGCAATAAAGATCGTGTAATCATCTGACAATTTTTCTACCTGATGATGCCATAAATAAGAGTCACAGAGTAGCCCAGGTATTAAAACGATATTTTTCTTTTTAGACATAGATTTAAACACATTTCAGTTTGACAAATAGATAGAAAAATTTATGTTAGTTACAAACAGATTTATAGCAGTTAATTGCAAAATAACAAGCACAGGATTGGATTTCTCTTATCATGAAAAAAATTATTCTTATCGCAACCTCAATTCTTTTAGTTTTTATTGTCGGGTTTTCAATCATTGCGAGTATCTTTCTAAAACCGATTGCGAAAGACTTAATTCAAACCCAGCTAGCTGAGCAAGGCTATCAAAATGCAACAATTGGGGACATTTCTGTTGGTCTTCACAAAACGACAATCACAGATATTGCTTTAAATAACCCTGGGCAAACAAAAATTGGTGAACTTTCTGTGTCTTACTGGCCTTTACAACTTGTGAATAAGCGCATTGACACTGTCACGATCTCAAACAGCACAATTGATGTCTTTATTAAAAAGAACGGTGATGTCTTAGTGGCAGATTATCTTGTATACAACCTCTTAACAGCGCAAACAAAAATCCAAAAAACGGGCAATAACTATAATCAAAGTAATTTTTCGTTGATCAAGAAAGCGCATGCAGCAACGCCTACGCCCTCACTTCCACTCGAATCAATTGCAGCAGATGATTTAAACTTAACTATAAAAACGCCCTCAGGAAAACAAATCAAAACAACGATTGATGCAAACTATTCTATAAGCTCTAACAGTGTTGAAGGTAATGTCGTTACGAAAGACACTGATATGACATCTTTAATGGAATTAATATCATTGGTTAAGCCGACTGCTGTTACTGGCGTTAACATCACAAGTGGGGCATTTAGCTCAGATATTGCATTTTCTCTAAAAGATATCAGTAAGCCAACAAATATTGATGGATCAGGCACTGTGACCGTTAAAGATTTATCGCTTACAAAAGATGGCATTGGCGTTCAAAAATTAAACACCCAAATTGACATTGCAAATATCCTTCCATTCTCAACAAAAAGTGATCAAAAAGTCACAATTGAAGCGATTACCAAATCAATTGTCACAGCCCGCAACATAGCTGCTGTATTTGGCTTAAAAGATACAACAAAGTTAGATTTAAATAGCCTTTTTCTTAATTTGAGTGGCGGTACGATCTCAACATCTCCCTTTAAAACTGATTTAAAAAACATTAATGGCGTTGTTGATGTGTCACTAAAAGAAATCAATCTTTTAGACTTCTCTAAACTTTTAGGATTAGGTGTTTTAATCAAAGGTGAAGTTAATGCTGATATCCCTGTAAAAATTGTTGATAATAAAGTTGTTATTGACCGCTCAACAATTAATCTTTTAATCGCTTCCATCACTGGCGCCAACATTGAGAAAACAGCTACAGATTTAATAGACGGTGTCATTAAAGGTGGAGATGACGGCGCAAAAGCCGCGCGCGATGTTTTAAATGGATTTATTGGCGGTTTTGGTGGTTCAAAAAAATAAGGTTTTATTCTGTCGAAAAAGAAGGACCGTTAAAACTTCCTAAGTTTTTAAAGCCAAGTGTGAGCATGAGTTCAAACTCACTCTCCCCTGTTGCATCATCTATTAGATTACGATTCATGCCTAGGTTCACATCAAAGCAGTCATTATAATACCCTAAAGCTCCAGATGCTTTAATCAGACCATCTTGACTAGGACTAAGGTCGTATAAAGCTGTTGCATTCACACGCCAATCATCCGCTAAATACCACGTCATAGAAGGTCTAACCTGCTCTCTAATCGACGCTAGATTAGTTCCAACAACACTTTTATCATAAAAGTAACTTAAGCTTGTATGTAGATCACCCAACACTGAGGCCATGCGAACCTCATGACGTCTTAACGTAAACTCATGATTATCAATCTGAGCATTATAATCAAGAACAACATAAGGGCTAAATCCTAACTGAAACCCTCCAACAACATCCGAAGAATTATCATCCAGTCCTGCATTTACAGGATAAATGTTATCACCACTTACACGATAGCTCTGCCCTGCATAAACACTCGCATATGACCCAGAGTCATAGTTTACACCTGTACGTAAACCATAGTTAAAACGCGCCCCATCTTCGACACGATCATGCCCAGGGAAACGATTAGCTGAAAATAAATTAGACCAGCCAAATAAAATATCCGTACTATCTTCATTTGGAATATCGTTATAATTACTTTCTAACTCTGTCCCCCCAATAAAGCCAACAATAGGCTCAACAATGAGTTGTGACTCATCTAATCTTTTAGAAACTGGGTAGGAGGTCTTTAAAGAAAATTGTGGATAAAAACGCCCATCAAAAGAGCTTGCATCAATCAAAGGATCTGTTGAAGAATTAAATCGCTCATTCGTGTATGAAGCATCAGCAGCAGCAGAGATTTGCGCCGTTGTTACAAGCCCTGTTTCTGAGATCACACGACGTTCCCAATCCCCTAATAGTGATAAGCGTGTTACATCCTGACCATCACTTCTTTGCAAGCTTAGGAAGCTAGCATTCATATGCAAACGTCCGCCATAAACAGATGATGGATCCGTGTAAAAATCATGCTCTAGCCACGGCAAAACAGCTGGCTGATCCGCCCTTACACCTAGGCGTGTATCCTGAAAATAAAGCAGCTCTGCAGACGAGTAATCACGATCACTAAAGCGCTCAGCATAAACTCTGTTTTCAAAAACATCTTCATCAGAATAATCATATAATGTTGCATATTGATCATCTGTAGCTCTAAAAATATCAAATCCAACGCGCCACTTATCATCTATGTGGTAGGTAAGCTTTCCTTCAATATGACCTCTATCTTTATCTTTTTGAAGAACTTCATATCCACCAACATCTTTTTTACGATCTGAGTTTGTGTAACTCGCTCTTAATTGAAGCTCGCCTCTTTCAAATCTTTGACGATATTCAACATCACCTACAGCACCTTGGTCGCCTGTCATACGAAAACCATAAGTCATATCCATATCATCTGCGATAGACCAATAATAAGCCCCACCTACGATCCACCCAAGATCTGATTTAAATCCGTAAGTCGGCTTAACAAGGCCACTCTTCCTTTTCACTGTATGATCTGGATGTGTGAAATATGGTGTCCACATAACCGGTACTCCATATAATTCCATCCAAGCATTCTCATACTCAAAATACTTACCTTCTGCATTATGTGTCACCTTATCGGCTTGCAATGACCAAGGCACATCCCCTGTCTTTTCACACGGTTCACAAGGCGTGTAATAAGCTTCGGTCACCTCAATAATTTCATCATTTCTTTGACCTTCTCGCCCTTTAAGACGAGCGCGATCACTCATAAGCGCTTCAATACCAGAGGCAATAACATTCTCGCCTTCATTATTGAGCTCAATTGAATCTGTGTAAAACTGATTGCCGTCTTTATCTGTTAAGACAACATTTCCCTCAGCTAAAATCTTATTTTCTTTTTCAAAAAAAGTAATTGTATCTGCTCGAATTGCTTCATCAATACCAGTAACTTCAACATTACCTGCCGCAACAGTAATATTATATTTATCATCATAAACAACATTATCAGCCGCAAAAACATATTCTTGAGCACCATCATCCAACAAAGACGCATCTGCTTGGGAAGGCAGAACGGGCATAGAAAGCAAAACTGAAATTGCAAAAACAGTAGAAATACGCATAAGGAAACCTATAAGAAAGGATAGATTCGAATAATCTATTAGGAATCTTAACATATAAATATCAAATAACCAGAAAAACTTAACACAAAACATTGACTTTTCCTGTATTAATCATTAGTTTTTTGCGTTATGGATAAAAAGACACGTATGTTTTCAAACGCTCAGATATTGTGGGACTACCTCACCATTGGAGAGGATGTTAAGCCCGCAACATTCATACTCACACTCGGAAATCGTTATATGAGAGAGTGCGCAGAAAGATCCGCCGACCTTTTTCACAATGGCTTTGGGGATTTTATTGTTGTGACAGGTGGCGTAAAACACACAGTTAACTATAAGGGAAAAAAAGTCACAGACACCGAAGCTAATATTTTAAGAAGATACTTAATCGATCTAGATGTTCCTGAAGAAAAAATAATTCTTGAAAACAAAGCACGCACAACGGGATGTAACTTCGTTCAAACGCGCGCCCTCTTAAAAGAATTCAATATAAAAGCACGCACATTGATCGCGGTTACAAAGCCTTATATTGAAAGACGCGCACTCGCAACAAGCCAAAGGCAAACACCTTTATTTGACACACAAGTCACCTCTTTTGATGAAGATTTGAAAACCTTTTATCTAAGACTACCACAAGACGAACGCGAAGAACTCATCAATGAACTTGTTGGAACAATTAACCGCATACATGACTATCCGCACCTAGGTTTTCAAACACATCAATATGTACCACCTCATGTTGAAAAAGCAAAAAAAGCCTTAGAAGAATTGGGATATAAAGGAAATTATAAACTAAATAGCGAACGCAAAAGAACCACTAAAAAGAAATTAAAGAAGCGCTGAATACTCAGACTCATCAAAACCAATTACTTTCATTTCACCATCAACAATAACAAGAGGTCTTTTGATAATAGATGGCTTTTCTAAAGCTATTTTAATAGCTTCTTTTTCATCCATAGACTCTTTGATTTTATCATCTAATTGACGCCATGTTGTTCCTTTACGATTAATGACAACATCCCATCCAAATTTTTCGATTGCTTTTCTAAGCATTTCTTCGGTTGGCGCTTCTTTTTTATAATCATGAAACACATAAGGAATTTGATTTTCTTCTAAAAAATTCAATGCCTTCTTTACAGTGTTACAATTTTTAATACCGTATAAATCCATCTTTTTACCTCGTAATCTATCTTTATAAAAACAAAAGGCTCTTTATACAAATTTGCAAAAGAGCCTTTTAATACTTAACTTTAAAAAAACACTCTAAGCTGCTTGCTTATCATTATAATGCTTAATTGTATCAAGAATAAATTGGCGCGCAGCATCCACATCTTTCCATTCTTTAATCTTTGTCCATTTACCTTCTTCTAAGTCTTTGTAACGCTCAAAGAAGTGGTTGATTTGTTTAACCTTCACTTCAGGTAAATCTGTATATGACTGAACATCTTTATAATAAAGAGAAATATCATCAACAGGTACTGCTAGAATTTTTTCATCCATACCACCCTGATCTTCCATCACTAACATTCCAATTGGGCGGGCACGAATAACACATCCTGGAACAAGTTTTAACCCTTGCGAAAGAACCAAAACATCAGCAGCATCCCCATCATACCCTAATGTATGTGGAATAAAGCCGTAATTACATGGGTACAGCATTGTTGTTGGCATGATACGGTCGACAAGTAACGCACCAGAATCTTTATCAAATTCGTACTTAACCGCGTTATCACCTTCGGCAATTTCAATTAAAACATTAACATCATTTGGCGCATCTTCACCAACAGCAATTTTATTCATATCCATAGCATTTATCCTAACTTAAGAACAATTAAATCGTTTATTTTCTGCGCACATCAAAGCACAGAAAAAGACATAAAATCAAGTCTTAACTAGGATATTGATTAATCTTTTTTAGATTGAGATTTTACAAATGCTTTCAACGCATCAACATGCTCATCAGAAGCTTTTGTTTTACGCCCTAAAGTACTACGCGTACGATCTGCGGTGCCAAATTTATGGCTTCCACTTGTGGTCGTAAGAGCTGTTTGTATAATATCTGCACCAAGTCCCGTCACCTCAGATAGACCTGCAACATCTAATGTTTTTGGCGGCGCTTTTTGCTCGGAAAAATCTTCTTCGCTTTTTTCATTCGCCTCTATAACATCTTTTAAAGCGTGACCAATAATCCCCCTTAAAAAAGGCTCACTAATCCCTAATAAAAATTCATGATCGTGAATACAGAGCTCCAACACTTCTCTAGAGGCTGCTTTTACATCACCATCGGAAACGAGGAGTGCTTTTTTGATCATATTTTGAATATCTTTACGGTTCATAAAAATCCCTTTTGTTAAAAAATCTTAAGAACATTATAAACTTAAAAAGATTAAAGCGCAATTAAGTCGCTTAAAAGTTGTTTTACGCCCTTAACGCGTGCCTCTAGATTTGGCCAACTTTTAATGAGAACTAATTTTTGATCTGGTCTAAATTTAACGGTTCCAGCTTTTGACTGAATGTAGTTTAATAAGTTTTCTACCTTATCAAATTGATTATTTCTAAATGTTAACACAGATCCTTGAGCTCCTACCTCTAGTTTTTCAACCATAATTTGCTTACACAAAATTTTGAGAGAAATAGTATGAAGTAAATTATGAACTTCATCAGGAATTGTTCCAAAACGATCAATTAACTCGGCGGCAAAAGAATCAATTTCTTGTTCATCTATTAAACTAGATGCACGACGATAAATTGATAAACGAACATTTAAATCTCCAATGTAATCTTCTGGAATAAAGACATTAGTACCAATATTAATTTGCGGTGACCATTGTTGATCCAAATCAAATATCTGCTCTTCACCCTCCCCACTTCTAAGTGTTTCAATCGCCTCTTCTAGCATCTTTTGATAAAGCTCAATACCAATATCACGAACATGCCCAGACTGCTCTTCGCCAAGCAAATTCCCACCACCACGAAGATCCATATCATGGCTTGCAATCTCAAATCCGGCGCCAAGCGTATCAAGGCGCTCTAAAATCTTTAATCGTTCCTCAGCTTGTTTTGTGAGCTTCTTCTTTGGATCAAAAGTTAAATACGCATAGCCACGCGTTTTAGAGCGACCAATACGTCCTCTAATTTGATAAAGTTGTGATAAACCGAATAATTCAGAGCGATGTACAATCATCGTATTCGCATTTGGAATATCAAGTCCCGATTCAATAATATTTGTGGCTAACAGAATATCATATTTCCCCTCATAATAGGCGGTAATACGGTCTTCTAATATCGCTGTCGGCATTTGGCCATGCGCTTTAATAATCTTTAATTCTGGAACAAGCTCTCTTAGCTTTTCTTCCATTTCATCTAAGTCACCAATACGCGGACAAACAACAAAGCTCTGACCACTTCTGTAATGTTCCCGCATCAAAGATTCCCGCACCAAGACAGGATCAAAAGGTGTTGCATAAGTACGCACAGCCAACCTATCAACAGGCGGTGTTGTAATTAAGCTTAAATCTCTAACACCCGTAAGAGCAAGCTGGAGAGTCCGAGGTATTGGCGTTGCTGTAAGTGTTAAAACATGGACATTATCTTTAAGTGATTTTAAGCGTTCTTTTTGCTTCACACCAAATTTTTGCTCTTCATCAACAATTAATAATCCTAAATTATTAAACTTAATACTTTGCGCTAATAATGCATGTGTCCCGATCACAATTTCAACATGACCTTCTGCGATCCCCTTTTTAGTCTCATTGGCTTGTTTTGGCTTTACTAATCTTGAGAGTTGTTCCACGCGAATAGGAAGCCCTTTAAAGCGGTGAGAAAACTCATAATAATGTTGGCGTGCCAAAAGTGTTGTTGGCGCTACAATTGCCACTTGCATACCGGCCATTGCTGCGACAAAAGCAGCTCTAATCGCCACCTCAGTTTTACCAAAACCAACATCCCCACACACAAGTCGATCCATCGGACGCCCTTTGTGAAGATCTTCTAAAACCGCTTCAATTGAGGATAATTGATCATTCGTTTCTGTATAAGGGAAACGATCAGAAAACTCATCATACAATCCTTCTGAAACTTCCAAAACGGGGGCTTCTTTTAATTCTCTGGCCGCTGCTATTTTTAAAAGATCATCAGCCATTTCAAGAAGGTTTTTCTTAACGCGTGCCTTGCGCGCATTCCATCCTTGCCCACCGAGTTTATCAAGTTGCCCACGCTCACTATCTGCACCGTAACGCGTCAAAACATCAATATTTTCAACAGGAACAAATAAACGGTCACCGCCATCATACTCAACCTTTAAACAATCATGAGCATTCCCTGCGGCTTTTACAACTTCCAACCCTAAAAAACGACCAATACCGTGTTGAATATGAACAACGAGATCACCTTCTTTTAAAGATGATACCTCTTGAATAAAATGCTCACTATCTTTCTTTTTTACGATCTTCTTTGTTAAACGATCTCCCAAAATATCTTGCTCTGTAATCACCGCAAAATCCGGTGCAATAAAACCTTTCTCCAAAGGCGAAACGACAAAAATAAATTTACCTCTGGAGAGTTTTTCACTCTCATTAAAAAAGGTAATCTCTTCACAATTATCAAATCCATTTTCTTCAAATGATTTAATAAGACGCTTTCTAGATCCGTCACTAAAACAACTAATAAAAGTTTTCTTTTTTTGTTCTTGAAACGTTTTTAAATAAAGAGCAACAGACGCATATAATTCGTTTGTTTCCTTTGTTTTATTATCTGAGAAACTTTTAATAGAGAATGCCTCAAAGCTTTGTTTCGCCGTTTCATCATGAGGGTTTTTAAAAGGAGAAAAAAGACACAGATCAAAAGCATCTAACGCACTCATTACAGATGAAACATCATCATACAACAACCCTAACGGAATAGGTTTATACGTTACCTCGTGACCTGCCTTTTTTTCCATTTCTGCTTGATCAAGACGCGCATCATAAAAATCTTTTATATTTTCTATTGAGGCCGACAAGGCATTATCAAATTGATGTGCAAAATAGAATTTTGTTTTTGCAGGAAGGTAATCTTTAAGACGCTCCATTTTCTCATAAAAAAGAGGTTGCCAATGCTCCATCCCTTGGTGCTTTTTTCCCTCGGAAATACTTTCAAAAAGAATATCTTCTCCCTTTTGTATCGCCCCAAATAATTCTCGATAATTTTTACGAAAACGAGCAATCGTTTCCTCTGTTAGAAAAATTTCAGAAGCTGGATTAAGAGAAATACTATCGCAGTGTCCTTGTGTGATCTGAGTAGCTGGATCAAAATATTTTAAACTTTCAATTTCATGATCAAACAAATCCAAACGAACAGGATACTCAGATGATGCTGGAAATATATCTATAACACCTCCACGCACAGCAAACTCACCAGGTTCTCGCACTGTGTCTGTTTTATTAAACCCATTTTCCACTAAAAAATGCGCTAATTTTTCTGGATTAACAAAGCCCCCTGCTTTTAATTCTTGTAAACCTGTTTGCAAAGCATTTTTAGGGAGTACTTTTTGAGAAAGCGCTGCGACAGTTGTTAAGATAATCAAGCCTTGTTGGCGCGCTGTTTCTGCCTTCAACTTTTGAAGTGTTGCGATCCTTTTACCAATAACATCATTACTCGGCGAAATACGATCATAAGCCAAACAATCCCATTCGGGAAAAAGTAATACATCGCAATTAGGATTAAAAAACGTAATGAGCTCTGCTGTATTAATCAAACCTTCATGATCTGAACAGACATAGCATACAACCGATGTTTTAGCTTGCTCTGCTAAAAAGCAAGCACTTGCTCCTGCGGGTAAATTATAATATGTGTCATGAGACCATATAAACGCCCCTTCTCCGTGTTCAGAAGAAACTTCTGTAGTCACCGCATGTTCCGTCATGATCTTTTTGAACCTTCAAAACGATGCGAAATCATAAGTTTTAAAACTGAGTTTTGTAAGTCTTGTGGCGCTTCTTCACGTTCTGTAATCCAATTATAAATATCTGGATCACTACGCTCAATAATGGCAATATACTCATTCAACTGAGTATCACTCATAGTGGGAACATACTTATCCGCAAAAGATCCGATCAAAAGATCAGCTTCGCGTGTCCCTCTATGCCACGAACGAAAAATCAGTTTCTTTCTTAATGCTTCATTTTTTGCTACCATAGCTTTTGATATATTATATATTAGAACAAATGTCAGCTTTAAATTCTAAAAAAGAACCTGAAAAGGTGTCAACCACGTCCCGTCCGCTTGTTTTGGACCCGTTCTTCCGTTCTATTAGATCCGTTACAGGCGTTGGCCCTAAAACAGCCCCTCTTTTTGAAAACCTATGCGGTCTTCATATTAAAGATTTACTTTTTCACACGCCATCAGGTTTTGTTGATAGACGTTACACACCTCCAGTAATAAAGGCTGAGAATGGGCGTGTTGGCACATTTGAAATTACAATCATTTCTCATATCCCTTCTCACCATCGTTCAAAGCCATATCGTGTTCGCACACAAGACCATGAGGGCACTCATCTGGATCTCGTTTTTTTCTCACCAAGAAAAGCCTATTTGGAAAAACTTCTTCCTTTAAACGAAAAAAGAATTGTAAGTGGCCAAGTCGATTTATACCAAGGTCAAGCCCAAATGGTTCACCCTGATTTTGTCGTAACGATTGATAAAGCAGATGAGATCATCGGCATAGAAACACTTTACCCATTAACAACAGGGATCTCTAGTAAGGTTTTAAGAAAAGTCATTTTAAATGCCCTCAAAGAAATTCCTACTCTTCCTGAATGGCTTGATAAAACGATCTTAAAAAAAGAACAATGGCCTAGTTTCTATGACGCGCTTACACAGCTTCATACACCTCAAAATGATCAAGATATTTCGCCAGAATATATATTACGAAAACGCTTAGCTTATGATGAGTTATTAGCCAATCAATTAACTTTAGCTTTGAACAGATCTCATAACAAAGCACGCAAAGGACACACTCACAAAATCAGCAAACCCTTAAAAAACAAGCTCTTATCACTGCTCCCTTTCAAGCTCACAAAAGGACAAATAGAGGCTTTAAATGATATCAATAATGACATGTGTTCAGATGAGCAAATGCTCCGTCTTTTACAAGGTGATGTCGGTAGCGGTAAAACAATTGTCGCGCTTTTCTCGGCTCTTAATGTTATTGAAGAGAATAAACAATGCGCCTTTATGGCACCGACAGAGATTTTAGCAAGGCAACATCATGAAGGATTAAAAGAGCTATGCACTGCATTAGGTATTAAATCGGCACTTTTAACCAGTAATGAAAAAGGCAAACAGAGAGATGCAATATTAAACGCTCTCGCACTCGGCGATATAGATCTTCTTTTTGGTACGCACGCCCTTTTTCAAGATCATGTTGTTTTTAACAATTTAGGATTAGCTGTTATTGATGAACAACATCGCTTTGGCGTAGAACAGCGTATAAAGCTCTCAAACAAAGGTATTCGCCCTGATATCCTCGCCATGACCGCAACCCCCATCCCACGCACCTTAACTCTTACAGCTTATGGAGATATGGATGTTAGTCTTTTAAAAGACAAACCAGAGGGCCGCAAAGAAATTGATACGCGCCTTGTTTCTCAAGAACGCTTAGGCTCCTTATGCGAAAGTTTAAAAGATAAAATAGAACAAGATGAGCGAATTTATTGGGTGTGCCCTCTTATCGAAGAGTCCAAAGCCCTTGATTTAGCTGCTGCTGAAGATCGCTATACGGATTTATGCTCCTATTATGGCACTGATAAAGTCGGCCTTGTTCATGGACGCATGAAAGCCGGTGAGAAACAAGATGTTATGAATCGTTTTAAAGAAGGTCAGATCAAAGTTCTCGTTTCAACAACAGTAATTGAAGTTGGTGTCAATGTTCCAGAAGCAACGATTATGATCATTGAACATGCCGAGCGCTTTGGGTTATCTCAATTACATCAATTAAGAGGACGCGTTGGTCGTGGAGATCAGCAATCAACATGCATTCTCTTATACCCCAAACAAATAGGACAAATTGCAAAAGAGCGCTTAAATGCCATGCGAGCAAGCAATGATGGTTTTTATTTAGCTGAGAAAGATCTCGAATTAAGAGGTGCCGGAGAAGTTTTAGGCACAAAGCAAAGTGGCCTTATTTCGTATAAATTGGCCAATCAAGCCTATCACCAAGATTTGATTTATATGGCTCACAAAGAAGCGCGCCTTATAACGGAGAAAGACCCTTTCTTAAAAAGTGAAAGAGGTCAGCATTTAAGAACACTCCTCTATCTTTTTGAACAAGATCAGGCTTTTAAATATTTACGTTCTGGATGATTTCTTAGCCGTTGCTTTCTTCTTGGCAGGGGCTTTTTTAGCGGTCTTTTTCTTTGAAGGTGTTTTCTTTTTAGAGGCAACAACATCTTCTGTTTTAACAACATCCTCAGGTATAACAATACCAGCAGATATAATCAGCTTCAGCGCTTGCTCAACACTCATATCTAAAGGCTTCACATCACCTTCCGGCACAAACACTAAAAAACCTGAGGTCGGGTTTGGAGTTGTTGGAATAAAGACATTCACAACATCTTCTTTAATTTTTCGTTGTACCTCACCTTTTGCAGCCCCTGTTAAAAATCCAATAACCCACATATCTTTTTTGGGATATTGCACAAGAACAGCATCTTTAAATGAGCGATCTGTATCACTGAAAACAGTTTCAAAAATCTGTTTTAAAGCCGTATATAATGAACGCACAACAGGCATTCTGGATAAAATCTTTTCTGAGATAGCAAGCCATAAACGCCCGACAAAACCCGCGGTTAAAGCACCGATTAATGTCAAACCAATAAAAACAATAATCAAACCAATCCCTGGTACAGGGAAAGGAATATACGTCACAGGGTTGTAGGCTGGCGGTAAAAAGGATTCAACATTGTAATCAATAAACTCAACAATTTGCCATGCTAAAAAAAGTGTAATGGAAATAGGTGCGGTAATCAAAACGCCCGCTATAAAGTAACGACGAATACGCGCCCAAAATGTTGAGCCTATATTTTTCTTTGTTTTATTGCTGTTGGACATGTTTTTTCACCTGATTTTTTAAGTTAGACAGTAACTTAAAAGTGGTGAGCCCGCGGGGATTCGAACCCCGGACCTACTGATTAAAAGTCAGTTGCTCTACCAGCTGAGCTACGGGCTCTCTTCGTTAGAAGAAATATTACACCTCGTTTTTTACTTAGTGCAGATGGCAACATAGTTTCTTAAGCCAAAAAGGTCAAGAAAAATATGCACTATTTTCCGAATTAAATTACAAATACTTATAAACACCCCTTAGAGCGCATTGCTTGATAAGCCGCCCTAGGGACATAACGCCTTACCTCAGTTCGGCGCCCAAAACGTGACAACTCCTTCACAAAAGAAGATGAAATTTGACGACATTCTTCACGCGTCATGAAATACACACTATCTAACTTAGGATCTAAGATCGCATTTTTTTGTGCCATATCAGCTTCCATATCGAAATCTGTCGTATTACGGATACCTCGTACAATTGTAACTTTATCTGATACCGAGCGAGCAAACTCAACTAAAAGGCCATCAAATGGAGCTACTTTTATGGGGACGGAAACACCTATCAACTCTTCATTAATAGCCTCTTGAATAATTTGGACGCGCTCTTCTAGATTAAAAACGGGGTTTTTACCTTCATGCGTTGAGACTGCAATAATAACTTGGTCAAAAACTTGCGCGGCCCGTATCACAATATCTAAATGCCCTTTAGTGATAGGATCAAATGTTCCCGCATAGATTGCTGTCTTTTTTTCTCGACGCGCCATAGTATCTCCTTATATTTTCAATAAGAAGACTGTATTATTGCCATAAAATAAAAGCAAGGGAAATATTTAGCCAGCTTTTTTCTTAAGAGCCACCAGAGAAGCTTCTGGAACAAACCCCGTTACATCGCCACCAAAAGTAAAAATCTCTTTTACAAACCGAGATGAAATATGCTGATATTTATTAGAAGCCATCATGAAAATAACTTCCATCTCTGGGTTAAGGTGTTTATTCATCGCTGCCATTTGGTATTCATATTCAAAATCAGAAACAGTTCGCAGGCCGCGAACAATTGCAGTGGCGCCAACTTTTTGCGCGGTATTGATAAGAAGCCCATCAAAACCAATAACATCAATTGTAGCACGTACATCTATGATTTCTTGTTCAATAGCTTGACGAGCAACAGCAACACGTTGCTCCATCTCGAATAAAGGCCCTTTACCTGCATTCTCAGCAACAGCAACAACCAAATGATCAACAACACGCGCTCCGCGCTTTATGATGTCCATATGACCCTTGGTAATAGGATCAAATGTCCCCGCATATAGACCGATAATTTTATCGCTCTTATTCGTCATTTGTCTCTATCACTTCTTCATTTTCTGTTGTTGCACCCTCGTCAACGACAGCGCCCTCTTCTTCCATTGCCATTTCATCTTCTTCATCCATAAAGATACGAGCAACTGACACAACTTGATTATCATCACCTGTCTTAAAGAGTGTAACACCTTGTGTTTGGCGCCCAACAAAACGGATATTTTTAACCGGCATACGAATAAGCTGTCCGCCATTTGTAACCATCATAATCTGATCATCCATCTCAACAGGGAATGTACCAGCAACTTCACCGTTTTTGTTGGTCAAAGAAATATTCCAAACACCAGAACCGCCACGACCTGTTAAGCGATATTCATAAGTTGATGTACGCTTACCAAACCCTTTTGTCGTTGTCACGAGTAAGAATGCTTCTCTTTCTTTTAAGAAATCATAGCGCTCTTGAGATAGTCCGTAATCCGCAACAGTAAAACTTGTACCCTCATCTTCGGCATTACGCTCAGCAACACTTGCTTTGAGATATGCATCACGTTCTTCAGCCTCAGATTCAACATGCGGCACAATTGACATAGAAATAACGTAATCTTCTTTTCCAAGCTTAATACCACGAACACCTGTTGAGGTGCGACCAGAGAAGACACGAATATCTTCAACAGAGAAGCGAATTGCTTTACCCAAACGAGAAGACAAGACGATATCATCCTCTTTCGTACAAGTTTTAACAGAAACAAGTTCCTCTGTGTCACCAAGCTTCATCGCAATCAAGCCATTTGAACGAATATTTTTAAAGTCAGATAACTTATTACGACGAACAGAGCCATGTGATGTCGCAAACATGATATCTAACTCGCCCCAAGTTTCCTCATCTTCAGGTAAAGGCATAATAACCGATATTTTTTCACCCTTCTCCAAAGGCAATAGATTGATTAGAGCCTTTCCTTTACCTTGCGGTGTTGATAACGGTAAACGATATGTCTTAATCTTGTGAACAATACCACGTGATGTAAAGAACAACATAGGTGTATGTGTATTTGCTACGAAAATCTCTGTTACGTGATCTTCTTCTTTTGTACTCATACCAGAACGCCCTTTACCACCACGGCGTTGTGCTTTGTACGTCGATAAAGGAACACGTTTAATGTACCCCTCATGCGTCACAGTAACAGCCATATCTTCACGCTGAATAAGATCTTCGATATCAGCTTCAAATTCGGCGTCAACTAATTCTGTTCGGCGAGGTGTTGCAAAACGCTCTCTAATATCTGAGAATTCTTCGCGCATAATTTCAAACATACGAGAACGGTTACTTAAGATCTCAAGATATTCTTTAATACGGTCTGTAATCTCATGTAATTCAGAACTAATTTTATCACGCTCAAGCCCTGTCAAACGATGTAAGCGTAATTCTAAAATAGCCTTTGCTTGAGCTTCAGACATTTGGTATGTCCCATCCTCTAATACAGGATGCTTTGGATCATCAATTAATTGGATAAGAGGCGCAACATCATGTGTTGGCCAACTTTTAGCAAGTAATTGCTCGCGTGCTGTTTGCGGATCTGGTGCATTACGAATAAGAGCAATAATCTCATCAATATTAGCAACAGCAACAGCCAAACCAGCAAGCAAATGAGCACGATCACGTGCTTTATTTAATTCATATATTGTACGACGTGTAATAACAACTTCACGGAATTCAACAAAAGCTTGAAGAATATCCTTTAAATTCAACATCTGTGGACGACCGTGGTTTAGCGCCAACATATTTGAAGAGAAATGCGTTTGTAATGGTGTGTATTTAAACAACTGAGCCAACACAACATCAGCAACAGCATCACGCTTTAATTCAATAACAATACGCACACCATCACGGTCAGATTCATCACGTAAATCGCCAATACCTTCAACAACTTTGTTACGCGCAACATCAGCAATTTTTTCAACCAAACGTGCTTTATTCACTTGGAACGGAATTTCATGGACGATAATCGCCTCTTTATTCCCCATATCTTCGATACTTGTTTTAGAACGAACAACGACAGAACCATTCCCTGTGCTATAAGCCGACATAATACCACTTTTACCCAAAATTTGACCGCCCGTTGGAAAGTCAGGACCAGGAACAATACGCATTAAATCTTCAAGATTTAAGTCAGGGTTATCAATCAAAGCGCAACAAGCGTCTAAAACTTCGCCTAGGTTATGAGGTGCAATATTGGTTGCCATACCAACCGCAATACCACCCGTTCCATTTACTAAAAGATTTGGGAAACGTGCAGGAACGACAGCTGGCTCCATAACGGATTCATCATAGTTAGGGATAAAATCAACCGTATCTTTATCAATATCTTCCAGAAGTGTTTCTGCTGCTTTATTTAAACGTGCCTCTGTATAACGCATCGCAGCAGGAGAATCTCCATCCATAGAACCAAAGTTCCCTTGACCATCAATCAATGGAAGACGAAGTGAGAATGGTTGCGCCATCCGCACCATAGAGTCATAAATAGCCGAGTCACCATGAGGGTGATATTTACCCATAACATCCCCGACAATACGAGCTGACTTACGATACGGTTTAGAACTGTCATACCCGCCATCTTTCATCGCATAAAGAATACGGCGATGCACTGGCTTTAACCCATCTCGAACATCTGGCAATGCACGCGAAACAATCACGCTCATCGCATAGTCGAGATATGATTTCTGCATCTCATCTTCAATAGCGATTTGAGAAATATCCTCAGGAATTACACTTGTTGTATCTGTCATATTTATTTACTCGTTTTATTATTTAGCTCTACTTACTTATATTTATTTTGAGATAGTCATTTATTAAAATGGGATTTCATCTTCAAAATCATCCATAGGTGCTGGAGCTGCGCCACCTGCTGCTGCTTTTTGTGGCTGTGCTTGCGACATCCCCATACCTTGGTCATATCCACCAGGAGCTGTAGCGCCTCCGCTACGACCATCAAGCATTGTAAGATTTCCATTATAAGGACGAAGAACAACTTCTGTTGTGTATTTTTCAACACCTGATTGATCTGTCCATTTGCGTGTTTCTAATTGACCTTCGATATAAACTTTAGAGCCTTTGCGTAAATATTGCTCTGAAAGATTAACCAATGCTTCGTTAAATAAAACAACTCGGTGCCATTCTGTTTTTTCACGACGCTCACCAGTATTACGGTCTTTCCATGACTCTGATGTTGCAATTGATAAATTACAAACACGAGATCCTGTTGACATTGCCTTAATATCAGGATCATTTCCTAGATTACCCACTAAAATTACTTTATTTACACTACCAGCCATCACGGCACCTTTCGTTAGTTTCGATTCTTTTGTTCTGATTGGTCTAGATCATACCCCTCAAAATAGCTTCATGCAAGGATTTATACGCAAAAGAATAAAATATCTAAAAACTTGACTTTGCCTGCGCCTATGCCATATAAATAGCAAAAGAAAAGAGAGAACAAAAAATGAACAAAAATATCATTGTCACTGGTGCAAAAGAACATAATTTAAAAAATGTTACTGTAACCATTCCAAGAGATCAATTAACTGTCATTACGGGACTTAGTGGATCAGGAAAGTCTTCTCTTGCTTTCGATACAATTTACGCAGAAGGTCAGCGTCGCTATGTAGAAAGTCTGTCAGCATATGCGCGTCAATTCTTACAAATGATGCAAAAACCCGATGTTGAATCGATCGAAGGATTATCTCCTGCGATTTCAATTGAACAAAAAACAACATCTAAAAACCCTCGTTCAACTGTTGGAACAGTAACTGAAATTTATGACTATATGAGATTACTTTGGGCGCGTGTCGGTGTCCCCTATTCACCCGCGACAGGTAAACCTATTTCAAGCCAAACTGTTTCTGAGATGGTTGACCGTGTTCTAACATTAGAGGAAGGCACAAAACTCTATATCCTTGCGCCAATCGTTAGAGGTCGCAAAGGTGAATACCGTAAAGAAATTCAAGAATTACAGAAAAAAGGCTTCCAACGTATTCAGATTGATGGGCAAATTTATGCGATTGATGAAACGCCTGCGCTTGATAAAAAATTAAAACACACTATCGAAGTTGTTGTTGACCGTATCGCTGTACGCCCAGATATCCAAACACGTCTTGCCGATTCAATTGAAACAGCTCTAAACATGGCCGATGGTATCTTGTATGTTGATGAAGCAAAAACAGGTGAACGTCATGTATTCTCGGAAAAATTCGCTTGTCCAGAATCTGGTTTTACAATTGACGAGATCGAGCCTCGCCTTTTCTCTTTCAATAACCCTTTTGGTGCTTGTCCTCATTGTGATGGTTTAGGCACAAAACAACATTTCGAGCCCTCTCTCGTCGTGCCTGATGAAAGCTTAAGCTTAGAAGACGGCGCAATCGCACCATGGGCGAAAAGCTTTTCTTACTATTATCAACAAACACTCCAAGCCGTGTGTGATTTCTATCGCATACCCATGAACAAAGCATGGAATAAGCTGACAGAAAAGCAACGTGATATTATTCTTTATGGTGGTGAAGACGATATTCTTTTCACTTATAACGACAAGGGTCGCTCTTTTGAAACGGTCAAGCCATTTGAAGGTGTCATTCATGCTATGACTCGTCGCCTCCTTGAAACCGACAGCGACAAAGTTCGTGAAGAACTAAATGCTTATCAAGCAGATCTTCCTTGTGATGCCTGTGATGGCCATCGCTTAAAACCAGAAGCCCTCGCCGTTAAAATTAACAAACTACATATTAGTGAGGCCACAGCTTTTTCAATTGAGAAAGCCAAAGAATGGTTTGCTAATATTAATGATACACTTACACAAACACAAAAAGAAATCGCACGCCCGATCTTAAAAGAAATCAATGAGCGTCTTCATTTCTTAAATAATGTCGGACTAGATTACCTCACACTCTCTCGTAAATCAGGAAGTCTATCAGGTGGTGAAAGCCAACGTATTCGCCTTGCCTCACAAATTGGTTCTGGCTTAACAGGAGTTTTATACGTTCTTGACGAACCTTCAATTGGCCTTCATCAACGTGACAACGATCGCCTACTCGAAACACTCAAACGCCTCCGCGATCTGGGCAATACCGTCATCGTTGTAGAACATGATGAAGATGCCGTTCGTTGCGCTGATCACTTAATTGACATCGGCCCTGGCGCTGGTGTTCACGGTGGCGAAATTGTTGCACAAGGCACTCCTGATGAAGTTATGAAACAAAATTCAATTACTGCTGACTATTTAACAGGAAAACGATTTGTACCAGTACCCAATAAGCGCCGTAAGGGTAAAAATTGGCTTGAGATTAGTGGCGCGACAGGCAACAACTTAAAAAATGTTAGTGCGAAATTCCCACTAAAAACGATGAGCTGTATCACAGGCGTTTCAGGAAGCGGTAAATCCACACTCACAATTGAAACTTTATACAAAGCTTTGGCACAAAAACTCAACAAAGCAAAAAATTTACCCGCCCCTTATAAAGAGATCAAAGGTATTGAGCATCTCGACAAGATTATCGAGATCAACCAATCCCCAATTGGTCGCACACCACGTTCAAACCCTGCGACATACACAGGTGCTTTTGGCCCTATCCGTGATTGGTTCTCAGGACTCCCTGAATCAAAGGCACGTGGTTATAAACCTGGGCGTTTTTCTTTTAATGTAAAAGGCGGTCGCTGTGAAGCGTGTCAAGGTGATGGTGTTATCAAAATTGAAATGCATTTCTTACCCGATGTATATGTGACATGTGACACCTGCCATGGCAAACGCTACAACCGTGAAACACTTGAGATCAAATTCAAAGGCAAATCCATTGCTGATGTTTTAGATATGACGGTTGAAGAAGGCTGTGAGTTTTTCAAAGCCATTCCTGCGGTTTATTCAAAGCTAGAAACACTTCAACGTGTCGGTCTTAGCTATATTCAAATTGGTCAACAAGCCACAACTCTATCAGGTGGTGAAGCACAACGCGTGAAGCTCTCCAAAGAACTGGCAAAGCGTTCAACAGGGAAAACGATCTATATCCTTGATGAACCAACAACAGGACTTCATTTCGAAGATGTGAGGCGCTTACTAGAAGTTCTGCACGAGCTTGTCGATCAAGGGAATACCGTCCTCATTATTGAGCACAATTTAGAAGTCATCAAAACAGCTGATTGGATTGTTGATATTGGCCCAGAAGGTGGCGTCAAAGGCGGACAAGTCCTCGCCCAAGCCCCCCCTGAAGGCTTAGCTGAAATTAAAGAAAGCTACACTGGTCAGTATTTAAAATCTTATTTAAAACAAGATAAAAAGAAATCTGCTTGATTTTGAGGGTGGTTTTCTTTTATAAGTCGATGCTATGACAGATAAAACAGTACATATTGTAGGCGCCGGACTGGCAGGTAGTGAAGCCGCTTGGCAAGCAGCCAACCAAGACATTAACGTTATCTTACATGAGATGCGCCCAACTAAAACAACCGCAGCTCACCAAGGTGAAAATTGCGCAGAGCTTGTGTGCTCAAACTCGTTTCGAAGTGATGACCATCAACATAATGCCGTAGGGCTTTTACACGAAGAAATGCGTCGCATGAATTCTATTATCATGCAATGTGGCGATGAAGCGTCTGTCCCTGCAGGTGGTGCTCTTGCCGTTGACCGAGAGCTTTTTTCTCAAACTGTTACAAAAGCACTCGAAGAACATCCTAATATTACGATTGAACGCGGAGAAGTTTCTGAGATTCCTGATGATTGGCAATCCGTTGTTTTAGCAACAGGTCCTCTCACATCGGAGCCCTTATCCAAATTGATTATCGAACTAACACAAGAAGATCGTTTAGCCTTTTTTGATGCGATCGCACCAATTGTCTACAAAGAGTCAATTGACATGTCAAAAGCATGGTTTCAATCACGCTATGATAAAGGTGATGGAAAAGACTATATCAACTGCGCGATGAATAAAGAGGAATATTTAGCTTTTGTTCAAGCGCTTGTTGACGCCGATAAAACAGAATTTAAAGAATGGGAAAAAGACACACCTTATTTCGAGGCTTGTCTACCGATTGAGGTTATGGCGGAACGTGGCCCTGAAACTCTTCGTTTTGGCCCTTTAAAACCTGTCGGACTAACAAACCCACATGACCCAACAAACAAACCTTATGCGGTTATTCAATTACGCCAAGATAATAAACTCGGTACGCTGTATAACCTTGTTGGTTTTCAAACAAAGATGAAATACGGCGCGCAAACTGAAGTCTTTCGTATGATTCCAGGCTTAGAAAATGCAGAATTCGCCCGCCTTGGTGGTATTCATCGCAATACATTTATCAAAAGCCCTATTTTGCTTGATGAAACATTGCGCCTTAAAACGGAACCACGTATTCGTTTCGCAGGACAAATTACGGGCTGTGAAGGCTATGTTGAAAGTGCCGCAGTTGGTTTAATGGTTGGCCGTTTTATTGCCGCTGAACAAAATGGACTTCCGTTAACACTTCCCCCTGTGACAACCGCTTTTGGCTCTTTACTTGGGCACATAACAGGCGGTGCAGATGAGAAAACATTCCAACCGATGAATGTAAATTTTGGTCTATTCCCCCCCATAGATAAGAAGCCACCTCGCTTAGATGAGAATGGCAAGCGCTTAAAGAAAACAGATCGCAAACGCTTCGAAAGACAGCTTATTTGTGAACGCGCTCTTGTGGATTTAGAGAGTTGGGATTTAAAGAAAAACCTTAAAAAAGCTTCATAAGTGATTTTAAAAACAATTTTAATTCTATAAAATTTGGACGCTTTTGCAGCCTTGTATCAAAAGGGTGATAGTTTGCTTTCTTAAGTTCTTTTAAATACGCTTTCAACAAATCCACATACAAAGACAAGTATGTTTTTTTCTCAAAAGAGACTTGCTCTACTAGCTCCATAGCTTGCTCATATTTTGTTTTTATATTTTCGATAAAATTATCATCTTCTGGATTTAAATCCTCAAAAATAAAACGCCCTTGTTTTATATCCACAGGCAAACAAACCAAGGACTTTGTAATGTAAAATACTTGCACTAAAACACTATCTAATTTCACATTTTCGAGGTCTGCAAGAATAGAAAATAATGCATAATATATTTGAAAATAATCCTTTTCTTCACATGCTTTTTCATGAGATTCTATAAAATCTTGCAACCTCTTCACATCTATCTTAGAGGTTAACTCTTTAACAAAAGGCGCAGATGGATGATGGCTCACCTGTGGCTTATCATAAAAGCTTGTCACATAGTCCCACCACCATTGATAGCGAATTGAAGCCATCATAGGCTCAGTTACTGTTGTTGGTATTTTTGACAATTCATAATGAAGATAAAATAAAGCTATCAAAGCGTTTTGGTTTTCTTTAGGCGCGAATGCACTCATCAAGAAATGATCGCTTTCATATTTTTTTACAGATGTAATTATTTCATTTTCCATGCGCTTTTAACATTCATCCCTTGAATTTTTTTTGAAAGTTTCTATCCTTATAGAGCATAAACGCCAATCAAACAAAAGGATTATTATTATGACGTTTTCACTTCCAGACCTTCCCTATGCTAGCAACGCTCTTGAGCCTCATATTAGTGCAGAAACATTTAGCTTTCATCATGGCAAACACCACCAAGCTTATATTAACAAAGCAAATGATATGATCTCGGGCACAGAATATGAAGGAAAAACAGCGGAAGAAATTATTAAAGCCACTGCAGGCCAAGCCGATAAACAAGGTCTTTTTAATAATGTCGCTCAACATTGGAACCATAGTTTTTTCTGGAGATCTCTTTCAGCAACAAAACAAGAGATCCCTGCTGAATTAGAAGTACGCCTTATCGAAGATTTCGGCTCTGTGGATGCTTTCAAAACAGAGTTCACCTCCGCTGGAGGCACTCAGTTTGGATCAGGTTGGGCTTGGCTCGTGATGGACAACACAGGGAAACTTCATGTAAAGAAAACAGCCAATGCAGAAACACCATTAGCAGATGGATTTAAACCTCTACTTACTTGTGATGTGTGGGAACATGCTTATTACCTGGACTATCAAAACCGTCGTTCCGACTTCTTAAATGACTTTGTTAACACACTTGCAAACTGGGAGTTTGCTCTAGAAAACATCAAAGGTGAAGGCTTTAAATTGTAAAGCAGATAATTCAAAAAAAAGGCCTCAAAAATGGGGCCTTTTTTATTTGTAAAGCAGCAGAGAGGCGCAAACTTTTCGTCCCTCGCTCAACAAAATATTATAAGTACGCGCAGCTGCACCTGTATCCATTACTTCAGCTGTTAACCCGTACTCTGTTAATAAAAATAATTTTAAATCCTTATCAATAAAAGCCATCGATTGACCTGTGCCAATCAATAAAACTTCAATATCTAAATCATTAAGAAAAGAAAAATCCGTGCGTTTCAACTCTGTTACGGGCTTAGCTGTCCATTCAAACACTTGATCTGATGTAATCACAACGCCTGTATCAAAAACATCATTACTCACCTTAAACCCATCACTACCGTATGCTTGTATTACTTTAGAGGACTGAGGAATAAGTGGTGTAATATCCATTATTATTTATTTCCCACGTGTGTCATGTGTCGATATTTTAAGATAAAGAAGCAAAGGCACCGCCAAGAAAATTGAAGAATACGTCCCAACAAAAACACCCCAGATAAGGGCATACATAAAGTCACGAATAACTTCGCCACCAAATACACATAGAGCAATCATCGCAATGAATGTCGTTAAACTCGTTAAAACAGAACGCGCAAGCATTTGATTTATCGATAAATCAAATAATTCTTCTAAGGGCATTTTTTTATAACGACGCAGATTCTCACGAACACGATCAAAATTTACAACTGTATCATTAATAGAATAACCCGCTATCATTAAAACAGCCGCGACAGTCGACAAACTAAACTCCATCTGCGTAAATGAAAATAAACCTATTGTTGCAATTGCATCATGAATTAACGCCATAACAGCCGCCACCCCAAGCTGCCATTCAAAGCGAGCCCATATATAAACCAAAATCCCACCAATAGATAGAATAATGGCTAAAACACCAGCTTCAATTAACTCTTCACCGACTTGAGGCCCCACAAATTCAACGCGCCTATAATCAACGCCTTCACCTAAAACAGCTTTTACATCTGATAAAAGCTTTTGCTGAACTGTACGCCCCTCTTCTTGTGCAGGAACACGGATCAAAAGATCGTTTACCGCACCGAATTCTTGAATGCTAATAGCTCCGTAACCAAGAGCATTTAAGTCTTGACGTAATTTTGTAATATCTGGTGTCGCTTCTGTTTTAATTTCAATAAGAGTTCCCCCTTTGAAATCAATACCAAAATTCAATCCTTGTGTAGCTACAGAAAAAAGAGAAGCGACAACAAGTAATATTGATAAAACAAACGTTACAAAACGCATTTTCATGAATGGAATGGTAACATTATTATTAGCTATAAAACGCAAAAGCATCTGATATCACCTTTTCTTATAAAGAGAGTGTCTTTGGTCTTGTGCGGTTATGCCACAAAACAATCAATAAATGGGTCAACATAATTGCAGAAAACATTGATGTTACAATTCCAATACCCAGCGTAACAGCAAAGCCTTTCACAGGTCCTGTTCCAACTGCGTATAAAAAGAGCGCTGCAATTAATGTTGTAATATTCGCATCAACAATTGTTGAAAGCGCGCTCTTATACCCCGTATCAAGCGCAGAGATAACAGAACGCCCATTTTTAAATTCTTCTCGAATACGTTCAAAAATCAAAACATTCGCATCAACAGCCATACCGATTGTCAAAACGATCCCTGCAATTCCTGGAAGCGTCAATGTTGCTTGTAAGCTCGAAAGCAACGCAAAAATCAAACAGATATTAATAGCAAGAGCAATATTAGCAAACACGCCAAACAACCCATATGCAAGTAACATGAAACCTAAGACAGCTGCAATAGCAACCAAACTTGCGATTTTACCTTGCTCAACAGAGTCCGCCCCTAATGATGGCCCCACAGTTCTCTCTTCGATCACAGTTAAAGGCGCAGGCAGGGCACCTGCTCTTAATAACAAAGATAAATCATTTGCTTCAGATGTTGTAAACCCGCCAGATATTATGCCATTACCGCCACAAATAGCGCCCCTAATAACGGGCGCAGAAATAACTGCACCATCCAAGACAATAGCAAAAGGAACACCTATATTTTTCTTAGTGACATCACAAAATCGTCTTGATCCTGTTGCATCAAATTTAAAAGAAACAACTGGCTGCCCCTCTTGAAAAGTAGGTTGAGAGTCAACTAACATTTCACCTGTAATTAAAGCACGTCTTTTAACAGCAATCTTTTGATTCGGGTTTTCTGCATAAGGATATGTTCTAGAAGATGCAGAAACAGCGCCACCTAAACCGGCATTTTGATCCACTAGATGAAACGATAATTTTGCCGTCTTACCCAATAATTGTTTAACACGATCAGGATCATCTACACCTGGTAATTGCACTAAAATACGATCCGTTCCTTGTGCTTGTATAACAGGTTCTCTTGTACCTGTTTCATCAATACGACGTCTAACAATCTCAATAGACTGACTAATGATTTGTCTTTTAAATTCTTGTTTTTGTTCTTCAGTAAATGTTAGTCGCGCTTTATTTGAATCATCAATCTCGTAAGAAAAGTTACCTTCAATATCTCCTAGAACAGACATGACCTTTTCACGATCATCTGTACTTTTTAAAGAGAATTGTAAAACTTCATTAACTTGCTTAAGACCAATATAGCGGACACGTTCATTTCTAAGGCGATTACGAACCTCTTCACCAAGAGAGTCTAACCGATCAATAAGGACACGATCCATTTCGACCTGTAGAAGTAAATGAGATCCACCTTGTAGATCTAAACCTAAATTTACTGTCTTATGAGGCACCCATGCCGATATATCATCGTCATTAGATCCCCCTAACAAATTTGGTGAAGCATAAACGAATGCATATAAACAAACGATGGCTACAAACCAAATCTTCCAACGGTCGAAATGTATCATAATGTACTATCTTAATTAGTTACTTTGTCGCTGCTTTTTTAGCAGGTGTTTTCTTAGTTGCAGCCTTCTTAGCAGTTGCTTTTTTAGCAGTTGCCTTCTTTGCCGCAGTCTTTTTTGTTGTTGTTTTCTTAGCCGCTGCTTTTTTCTTAGCAGGCGTCTTTTTAGTTGTTTTCTTAGCCTCTGTTGTTGCAGGCTTTGTATTATTATTCAAAGGCGCTGGCATTTCCCACTTACCTTGAATAGTTGCACGAACAACTGAAACTTCTTGGCCATTTCCAAGATCAACAAGAATTTGGTTGTCATTTTCAATTCTTTTAACTGTTGCAATAACGCCACCACCTGTGACAACACGATCGCCTTTCGCGAGATTATCAAGAACAGACTTGTGCTCTTTCATTCTTTTTTGTTGCGGACGAAGCAACAAAAAGTAAAACACGAAAAAGATTAAAATAATTGGCATCAAAGATGTTAAAATATCACCACCAGCAGGGGCAGCTTGTCCAGCGCTTGCAAAAGCTTCACTAATCAACATAAGTACTCTTCTTTCTTTAAAGTTATTGTTAGTTTACAAATTTATATTTGGATTTTCTCATCATAGAGAGGATTCGCAAGGTTTCAAGGAAAAAACAAAAAACACCTCAATCAAAGATACTTTTTTGGATCTAAAGCTTTCCCATTCTTGCGAATTTCAAAATGAAGCTGAGGCGTATTTACAGACCCTGTTGAACCAACCGTCCCTAAGCCTTCACCTTTAGAAACAATAACACCTTTTTTAACTAAGCTTTTTTCCAAATGAGCATAAGCAGATACAAAGCCACCATCATGCTTCACCAAGACAAGATTACCAAACCCTTTTAGTTCATTACCAGAATAAACAACAACACCATTTTCAGCCGCACGAACAGCCGTTCCTTTAGGTGCGCCAATATTTATACCATCATTAAAGAGGCCTCCTTTTTTAGCGCCATAAGACGACAAAAGACGCCCCTGAACAGGCCACTCAAACCCTTTTCCACCACTTCTTTTTGGGGGCTTTGGCATATTGATCCGTTTTTTTGCTGTTTCTAAATTTTTCTTCGAGTATGAAACTTTTGAAGTCGATCTCGTAACACCAGGCATTCTTGATCTTGATAAATAAACCTGATCTCCTTCATGAAGCAAGAAAGGTGCTGATGCATTATTCTGACGAACAAGCTCTGTAATACTTAAATCATACAGACGAGAAATGGAAGCATAAGTATCTCCTTTTGAGACTGTATGAATACGTGGTGACGGGATTGTTAAACGATCCCCAATGTTTAAAATGAAAGGACTCTTAAGGGTATTCGCTTCAATAATGTCACGCATAGGAATGTTATAGTTTTTTGCAAGCCTATATAGATTATCACCTTCATAGACTTGAATTACTCCAACGCTTCCGACAGCATTGTTAAAATTATATTGTTTTACACTTGCAGGAGGAGATGATCTTCCACAACTTGCCAAAAACAAAACCAACACAAGAAACACGTTAGAAAAAAGGTGCTTCATACGCCCCCCATAAAGCTCTGCCCTTCAACAGAAACATCGCATTTAGAAACATTAGGAAGTAACGGCACAAAGCGAACCGGAAATAAGTGATGAGTGTCTAAAGTCCCATCTTCTTGTTTTGTATAGCTAACGAGATACTGATCATTTGTCTTCAACCCAATTGGAATAATCAAAACACCTCCAACACTCAATTGCTCGACCAAGGCTTCTGGAGGCGACGCAAAAGCCGCGGCCGTCACTATAATGCGATCAAAAGGCGCTTGCTCAGGCCAGCCTTTCATACCATCACCACACTTCAAAGTAACATTATGAATCATCAAATCACACATCAACTGATTAGCTGCTTGATACAAAATATCATGACGCTCGATTGAATATACACGGCGGCAAATGCGCGCCAGAATAGCTGTTTGATAGCCTGATCCTGTGCCTATTTCTAATACTTTATGGCGATCATTCAACGCCAAAGCCTCTGTCATTGCAGCCACAACGGATGGCTGACTAATCGTTTGCCCTCGCGCGATTGGTAAAGCCAAATCCTCATATGCTTTATCCCTAAGTGCTTCGGTTACAAACACATCTCTAGGGACGCGCTCCATAGCCGACAAAACAGATGTATCTGTTATTCCACTTGAGCGCAGCTTCATAATCAGCCGGATCTTTTTTATATCTTCATTCATAAGTAAAAAAACGAATAGTTTAATAAGACGAATGTCTTATGTATGTACCTTAACTGTAAAGGAATTAAGATGTGACCTCAATCACTTTTCTTCATAAATAACAAAGAAACTTCATAAAGAAGCAACATAGGAATTGCGAGAGCAATCTGACTAATTACATCAGGTGGTGTCAAGACAGCCGCACATGCAAAAATAACAACTAAGGCATAGCGCCTAGCTTTTGCAAATTTTTGACGACTTACAAATCCCGCACGATTTAGTAAAACCATAATCAAAGGCAATTCAAAAGCAAAACCAAAAGCAAATAATAATTTCATCGTAAGCCCCAAATACTCATTCACTTTTGCTTCCAACTCCATAGAAAGACCTTCTTGCATTGAAGGCACTTCAAAACTCAAAAAGAAATCCCATGCAAGTGGCAAAACAAAATAATAAACAAATGCCGCGCCTGTAAAAAATAAAACTGGTGTTGCAAATAAAAGCCCCATAAAAAACAAACGCTCATCTTTATACAAACCGGGTGAGATAAAGCTCCATAATTGAAAGGCAATAAACGGAAAGCTCAACATAAAGCCTGAAAAAAAAGAAAGTTTTATATAAGTTAAAAAAACCTCAGGTAAATTTGTAAAAATCAAACGTCCGCCACCTGCACCAAAAGCCTCAGCAAGTGGCGCCGATAAAAATGCATAGATCTCACGCGCGAAAGGATAAGAAGCGAGCATTAAAACCACAACACAGATAATCGATCTCACCAACACACGGCGCAAATCTGTTAAATGTTTAACAAAAGGCATTTGAAGAAACTGCTCATCTGAAGTGTTTTCAACCCCTGGCCTTTTTTCAGAAACATCCGTTTTCAGGACTTTATTATTCACCCTTATCACGTCTTTCTTTTTCTAAAACTGAAATATTATGTTGTGTTCGGTCAATATCATCCATTGTGCCGCGCCAAAAGTCGCGGAGCGAGCCAACATATTGACCACATTTATGAAGAATTTCAGGCATTTCCTTTGGCCTGATAAAAAGAACGGCTAAAACAGCCACAACGAGAATTTCTTGCCATCCCATAACAAATACCCCGCTATCAATTAGGCTTCAGGCTTAGAGTTTTTATCCTCTTGATCTTTTTTATCTTCGCTCATGCCTGATTTAAAATTTTTAATGCCTTTTCCTAAATCACCCATGACATTTGGTAATTTTCCTGCACCAAAAACAACAAGAACCACAACCAAAACTAGAATAATTTGCCAAATACCAATGCTCATTTTAAACTTCCTTGTTACGCATTATAAATCGTCATCTTCTTCTTTTACACCGCTATCAGAGTCCGTGTCAAACAAATCAATTGTTTCTTCACCGCCAACAATTTCAATTGCTGCGCGACTATCCAATAATCCAGAAGCTTTCATTTCATCAACACCAGGTAAATCTTTTAAACGTTCAAGGCCAAAACAATCAAGGAAATGCTGTGTTGTTTTCCAAGTAACTGGACGCCCAGGTACCTCGCGTCTACGCCCTAAGGCAATCCACCCTTCATCCATTAATAAATCAAGAGTTCCTTTACTTACAGCAACACCGCGGATATTTTCTATCTCTGGGCGTGTAACAGGTTGATGATACGCAATCACAGCCAATGTTTCCATTGCAGCGCGCGATAATTTGCGCGGGATCTCTTTCACAATCTCAAGATCTTCACCCAATGCTGGATCCGTTCTAAAACACCACGCGCCGTCACGCTCAACAAGTGAAAATCCACGGCTTGAATAGGTTTCTTTTAAGCTTTGTAAAATAGTCTTTAAGTGCGCTTGTGCATTTTCTGGCAATCGCTTCAATATTTCTGCTTCACTTACAGGTTCACTTGACGCGAACACAATCGCCTCCACCAATTTTTCACATAAAACAGCATCATAATTTTCAGTTTTTATTTTTTCTGCACTCATACTCATTACATAGACTCCTCTTCGCGTCTTTGTACAAAAATATTATCAAAAGGCTTTTCCTGTTTTAAAAAAACAGCCCCTCTTTTACCCATTTCCAGTCCGGCAATAAATGTTGATGCAATACGTGATTTTTTATAAAGACGATTGTCAATTTCAACATCTTCTCTTGGCATCAAAGAAAATAAATTAAGCCATAAACCTCGATCAATCTTACCAAGCATTTGCTCTAATCGCTCAAGGGCTTCATCTAAAGAAAGTAAGCGATATGCTTCTGGTTTATATGAAGAATGTGTTTTTCTCCTATGAATATCGCCATAAGCCTTCATAAGATCTAAAACACTCACATCATAAATAGTATAACGCGACGTAATCAATCCTTCTGGCTTACCCAATGCGAAGAAATCGATCCCCAAACGAGGCAAGTCAAAAACAAGATCCGCGACATTACGTATAGATTCAAGACGTTTTAATTGATAAGTCAGTGCATCAGCAAGCATTTGCCCAGATGGTTCTTCTTCATTTTCTTCGTCTTGAGGGAGGAGAAGTTTTGATTTTAAGAAAGTCAACCATGAGGCCATTAACAAATAGTCTGCAGCAACGACAATTTCTATTTTTTTGGCTTCTTCAATAAAAGCTACATATTGCTCAACAAGCCTTAAAATAGAAATATGTACTAAATCTACTTTTTGATCGCGTGCTAAATCAAGCAATAAATCTAATGGTCCCTCATAAGCATCTAATGTGACAACAAGCATCCCTTCCCGTGTTTCTTCTGTTGGTACACGGTAAACAGGAATTTCATCTTCCTCGAAAGGAACTTCTTGCGCTATTTGTTCTGTCATATAACCTTTACTGTATAAGTGCTTTCAACTCTTTTTCAAGTATAAAAGCGTCTTTAGCCTTATTTTCTGCGCTTTTACGCACTTTTTCTGCGCTTTCAAAACGATCCCAAGCTCGATCGCTCATTAAAGGGATCTCTTTTAAAATATCCCAAACCTCATCAAAGGGGTTATTACAAACCAATGTTGCATCCAAACCAGATTGTAATGTGGCCAAAGCACGCTCAACAGCCGACCCTTTCAATGCTTCCATACCAATATCGTCCGCAACCAAAAAAGCATCTCCCGCAATCTTATTTCTAAGTAATGTTGTTACCACATTTTCTGATGTTGTAGCAGGCTTTTGAGCATCGATAGCATCATAAACAATATGTGCGACCATTCCCCATACAGACTGTTCAAAAAATGGTTCATCATATAATTCTCTAAAAGGAATAAAATCACTTAATTCCAAAACTGTTATATCGGTTGAGAGTTTTGGTAATTCTAAATGGCTATCACTTAAGGCACGTCCATGCCCAGGTAAATGTTTTGCAATTGGTGTAACACCATAAGCCAAAAAAGTTTCACAAACATGGCGCGCCAATGCAAAAACCATATAAGGGTCTTCACCAAAAGAACGGTTGCCTATAATGTCATGAGCGCCTTCTATGCGCAAATCCATTACAGGCGAGCAATTAACATTAATCCCCATATCAAGCAAATAAGAAGCTTGCATTTCAGTATTAAGCGCAAGCGCTCTGAATGCTTTTTCTGGATCATTCTCATATAAAAAACCAAAGAACTCAAAAGGCAAACTTTCAGGAACAAGCGGTGGCCTCAATCTAGCAACACGTCCACCTTCTTGATCAATCAAAATAGGCGCATACCAACCAACAGAATCACGCAAATCGTCACATAACTTTTTAACCTGATCTCGGCTTTCAATATTTCTTGAAAATAAAATAAATCCTAATGGTTTATAATCAGCAAAGGCTTGTTTTTCCTCTTCAGATAAAACCAGCCCTTGAATGCCAACAATTGCAGCTTTTGAATGCTTGCCCATAGAAATTTATCTTTTTCTAACCAAACAATCAGCAACTTTGCTTGATTTGATCTCATTGCAAATACGATCAGCATCTTCTTTTACAAGTTGACCTGCCTGAATACGATAAAAGACACCACGCGCCCCTAAATCAGCTTTTTCTACATGCATTGATAAATCCGATAACACAGCAGGGAGTTTTGCTTGCATTTTTTTCCATTCCTGAGAAGCCCCCTCTTCTGAACGAACAGAGCCAAGTTGTATAGTATAACCACCTGCCATCATCTTTTTAGCTTGCTCTGTTGTTTCTTTGATCGTGCTCGCAGAATTATTTAGATAAATTGTTTGAACAGCTTCAGGCGTTTTTTTAACAGCACGTTTTTGAACATCTGTTGCAACTGTTTTCGCCATTGCAACTTGTTCAACGTCTTCATTCAGAGTTTCTTTTTCACCAACCTGACTATTCACAATATTTTGCAATGTTGTAGCCAAATTTTCTTTTTGCTGTTCTTTAACACTTACAGCTGTTGTTGCTGAAGCAGTTGTTGCAGCTCCTTGAGATCTAACCAGTTCTTCTTCACCGCTTGCCGTTTCAATTTGAGCAACCTCGGCTCCTGTTTTATCTTCATCAGATGGTAATGCGATGACAGGCAAAGGCGCAGAATCATCTGGTGCATCCACATCACGAGCGAAAGGAATAACACGGAAGTTTTCAGAAACATCATTCATCTCAGCCATCTGAGGAGGTGTATTTTTTTCATCAATTTCTTTGAAAAAATCAAGACGTTCAACACGGCGCTTATCACCAGCAAATGGTTCTTCAATTTGTTCAAAAATCGAAACATTCTGATTAGCAAAACGCATACCACCTTCTTCAACAGGGCGCATTTTTTCTGGTGTCGATTGCGCTTGTATTATTGGCAGAGATCCTTTTTGATTACCGTCATCAACACTTGATTGATAGGCTTGCCATACAATCCCTAAAAAAGCTAAAAAAGTTGCTGTTGTTAAAACTACTGAACCTAAAGAGCGACGTGCACCAAAACGTCTTTTTCTGCGCTTAATCATTAATATCACCTAATATTGTTGTTAATAACCATAACAATATGCGATTCGTCTACGGAATGTAAAGCAAGCCTTAAAAAATTATATTTCTTTATGATAAGGATCAAAAAGACGACGATGCTCCTTTAAAGCATGTGTGTCTGTCATCCCTGCTATATAATCAACCACTGTTTTTTCAAAGCCCGTTCTATCAACGCGCTCTTGCCAACTTTCTGGCAAACATTTTGGATTTGCTATAAACGCCTTAAACAAGTCTTTCACGACATTCCCCATTTTAAAGCGCATACGATCAATCGTATGATGTGTATACATACGCTCTTTAAAAAATGTACGAAGGATCTTATCTTGCTCCAAAAACGTTTCAGAAAAACCTATAATCATCTCACCACAATTACGGATATCATCAACTGATTTTGGTTTAATACGCTCAATACGATTTAAACTCTCTTGAATTAAATCAGTGATCATATTTCCAATTAACTGACGGATAATCTCATAACTTATTCTAAAATCTGGCAAATCTGAATATTGTTTTCTAACTTTTTCAATAACAGGTTTTGCGTGAGGCAAATCCAGCAGATCATCTAATGTAAACAATCCAGCTCTTAACCCATCATCCAAATCATGATTGGTGTAAGCAATATCATCTGCTATCCCTGCGACTTGAGCCTCTGCACTCGCATAACCAGATAACTCCAAATCAAATTGATCAGAGAATTCATATATTGAATGTAATTTCCGTTTTTCATCGCCGTCCCCTGTCAATGGACCATTGTGCTTTGCTATCCCCTCTAAACTTTCCCACGTTAGATTCAAGCCATCAAAAGTTGGATAAGTGCGCTCCAGCTCCGTCACCACACGAAATGTTTGCTCGTTATGATTAAACCAACCTCCTCGCTCTTCTAAACATTCTCTTAATGCATATTCACCTAAGTGAGCGAAAGGTGTATGCCCCAGATCGTGAGCAAGTGCGATTGTTTCAGCCAAGTCCTCATTTAACCTTAAGTTACGAGCAAGTGAGCGTGCGATTTGTGCAACTTCTAATGAATGTGTTAAACGCGTCCTGTAATGATCTCCCTCATTTGATATGAAGACTTGTGTTTTATGCTTTAAGCGACGAAACGCGCGTGAATGAATAATGCGATCTCTATCACGTTCAAAAGGAGAGCGTCGCTTACTTTCTTCTTCTTTATAAAAACGTCCACGACTTTCATGCGGCTTAACCGCATAAGGCGCTAAGAGCGCATTACAAAAAGTCCCTTGGTCATCTGAAGAAATTGTTTTTAAATCTGGTTTTAACATTGCTTTGCCTCTTCCATTGAGCTAGAGTGAGCCTATATCAATCACTATAAACACACTATGCGGAAAAGGCAATGGAAAGACATATTGAACTCACATCCAGTGCGGCGGCACAAATAAAAGCTCTTCGCGACAAAGAAGGCAATGATAGTTTAATGCTTCGCCTAAGTGTTTTAGGCGGAGGGTGTTCTGGTTTTCAATATAAATTTGATTTTGATTCAAGCCTCAATGATGATGATATTACATTTGAAAAAGAAGGTGTTACACTCGTCACAGATGATTGCTCTCTTGACCTCTTAAAAGGCTCAACTGTTGATTATGTGAGTGAATTAATCGGTGCCTCATTTAAGGTAAACAATCCAAACGCAGATTCAGGTTGTGGCTGCGGTGTTTCTTTCTCTGTGAATGAGGATTTTTTATAAATGAAAGTAGCTAGCTGGAACATCAACTCTATTAATGCACGCCTGCATCATGTGTGTAATTGGTTAGAAGAACACAAGCCTGACTTTTTGTTCTTACAAGAACTAAAATCTCAGGAAGAAAACTTTCCCTATGCTGCACTAGAAGATCTTGGTTACAAAGCACATGCCGTGTGTCAAAAATCATATAATGGTGTCGCTATTCTTACACCGCATAATGATGCCACAATAATTGATACTACCCTGCCAGGCGATAAAGAAGATGAGCAAGCACGCTTTATAAATGTATCCTACAAGAATGTTTCTTATATCAATATCTATCTCCCCAACGGGAATGGTGAAGAAGAAAAATATCTCTACAAACTGAAATGGATGGAACGCCTGTTTCAATACTCTAGAAACTTACTAGACAATGACTCTAACTTTGTTGTTGGTGGTGACTTCAATGTTATTCCAACCCCTGAAGACTGTTATAATGTAAATGCCTGGCTAGATGATGCTTTATATAGATTACCAACACGCCAAGCTTTTAGAAAATTTCTCCATGCAGGTTTAACCGATGCTTTTCGAGTTTTTAACAAAGACCCCAATCAATATACATTCTGGGATTATCAAGCTGGGCGCTGGCCAAAAGATGAAGGTATTCGTATTGATCATTTCCTCACAAGCCCAAAAATAACAGATAGATTAAAAAATTGTTTGATTGATCGTGCGCCACGCGGTAAAGAAAAAGCATCCGATCACACACCAATTATTATTGAATTTGATGATGAGTAAAGAAAACCAACATAAAAACCCCGAATCACAATGGTTTGGCTATGAACAAGTTGATCCTCGCGACAAAACAGAAAAAGTTTTGGGCGTTTTTAGATCTGTTGCCGATAATTATGATGTTATGAATGATGCTATGTCTATGGGCATTCACCGTTTATGGAAGCGCCATTTCGTTTCTCGCGTGCGCCCACGCCCAGAAGAAAAAATTCTGGATGTTGCTGGCGGAACTGGTGATATTTCTTTTTTAATGTATCAAAAATCCCGCAGAGCTGCTGACATCACTATTTCTGACATTAATTCAGACATGTTACGCGTTGGTAGAGATCGTGCCATTGACCGTGGTATGGCTAACAATTTCACTTGGGTAGAAGCAAACGCAGAAAAACTCCCCTTCAAAGACGCAACTTTTGATGCCTATACAATTTCTTTTGGATTAAGAAATGTAACCCATATCGACAATGCGTTAAAAGAAGCGCATCGTGTTTTAAAACCCGGTGGGCGTTTTTACTGTTTAGAATTTTCCAAAGTTGATAATCCTATCCTATCTAAATTATATGACTTCTATTCTTTCAAGGCACTCCCTAAAATGGGGGACTTAATTGCGAAAGACAGCGAAAGCTATCAATATTTAGCTGAAAGCATTCGCCAATTCCCCTCACAAGAGTCTTTAAAAGACCGCATAGAAGAAGCTGGCTTTTTAACTGCAGGATACAGTAATTTAACAGGCGGTATTGCCGCTATCCATTGGGGATATAAAGAACTTTAATAAACGAAGGAGAGATATAATGACTGACTTAACATTACAAATTGTACAAATGGATCATGCCCAAGGACTAGATCTTCCTGCTTATGCAACAACTGGCGCCGCTGGCATGGATATTGTTGCCGCTGTCACGACACCTGTAACATTACAACCAGGAGAAAGAACACTGATTGAAACAGGGTTACAAATGGCTATTCCTGTTGGATATGAAGTACAAATTCGCCCGCGTTCTGGTCTTGCTTTTAAACACGGAATTACTGTTATCAATAGCCCAGGCACAATTGATAGCGACTATCGCGGCGAAGTAAAAATCATTCTTGGCAACATGGGAACAGAAGCCTTTACAGTAGAGCGTGGCATGCGTATCGCTCAAATGGTTGTAGCAAAACATGAACAGCCAGCCGTTGAACTTGTAACCTCTTTAGACGAAACAGTGCGCGGTGAAGGTGGTTTTGGATCGACAGGTGTTGAAAAAATTGCGAGCTAAAAATCGATGCTTTCTTTTGCTAAAAAACTAGGTTGGGTCATTTTACTGCCCTTATTGGGATGCGCCCCCGTTAATTCAGGCCCCGTTATCTCAGACCAAATGGCTTATCAAGAAGCTTTGTATCAACAGCAACTAGCGATTGATGATTACAGAGATCAAATCGATCGTATTATGCGTATTGGGTACCCTATTCTTGAAAAAAATGCACCTTTATGTGCGGAAACACAAGATGGTCAGCGCTTTCATTTAGGCCTTCACATTTCAACAGCTACTTTTTTAAGCAAAGTTGCTGATGTTGCCTCAAGCTCTCGTATTGATGCAACGCCTTCTATTGTTTATGTAACACCTAACTCTCCCGCTGAAAAAGCCGGCTTTAAACCATTAGACGTCATCACACATGTAAATGATCAAGAACTTAACAAAACTAATCTTGGTAAAAATATTAGGCAATATATTGAACTTATCAATGATGATAAGAAATCTGATACGGTTAAAATTACAGTTTCTAGAAACGGAAAAGCAATTGCGCGCTCTTTAGAAAAGAAAAAAACATGCCCCTATATCTTGCTTACAGAAAAAAGTAAGGAAGTAAATGCGTTTGCCGATGGCAATAAAATATACATTACAACAGCCATTGAATCTTTAGCAGATAAAGATCAAGAACTTGCGCTTGTAATTGGTCATGAAATGGCTCACAACACAATGGAGCATATCAACAAAAAGACAGCTAATGTCGTCTTAGGTAGTCTTGCCGATGTTGGTATTGGTATTTTAACTGGCGTTCAAAGTGATCTCTTCACACAAGTTGGCGCCGGTGCTTATACCCAATCTTTTGAAGCTGAAGCCGATTATTACGGGATTTATTATACAGCACGTGCAGGCTATGACGTTAGTGAGGCACCAGAGCTATGGCGCAAAATGGCCACTAAAAGCCCTAACTCAATCCACTTAGAAGGCTCAACACATCCCTCTTCCGCAAAAAGATACCTCGCTTTAAAAGCATCTGCTGAAGAAATCATGGAGAAAAAGAAAAAAGGACAACCCTTAACGCCTTCTCATCCCAAAGAAATTGAATAGATCCTTGCAAGATTTTTGAAATCTCTTATGATGAGAATATAATATTTTTGATTAAGGATAGTTATTAACGATGAGTTTTCGTGGCAAAGTTTACGAAAGCGTTTTGGATACAATTGGACAAACCCCTCTTGTAAAAACGCCTAACTTAACAGCAAAATACCATTTAAAAGCGACCCTTTTACTCAAGCTAGAGTTCTTTAACCCTGGTGCAAGTGTAAAAGACCGTATCGCGCATGCTATGATTGAAGATGCAGAAGATCAAGGTCTTCTAACAAAAGAATCTACGATTATTGAGCCAACCTCTGGCAATACAGGAATTGGTCTAGCAATGGTCTGCGCCGCTAAAGGGTATAAGTTAATTTTAACAATGCCTGAAAGCATGTCTTATGAGCGTAGAAAAATGCTCAAATTACTCGGTGCGCAACTTGTTCTCACATCCAAAGAAGGTGGTATGCGCGAAGCGATTGAAAAAGCCCAGGATATAGCAAGGGAGACTGAACATTCTTTTATCCTATCTCAATTTGAAAACCCTGCTAATCCATCAATTCATAGCAAAACAACAGCTTTAGAAATTTGGAATGATACACAAGGCATGATTGATATCTTTGTCGCAGGCGTTGGAACTGGCGGTACTTTTACAGGTTGTTCGAAAACTTTAAAAGAAAAAAAACCATCAATTCAATGTTACGCCGTTGAACCGAGTGAAAGCCCTGTGATTTCTGGCGGTGAACCAACACCTCATAAAATACAAGGAATTGGCGCTGGATTTATTCCTGAAAATTTAAATACGGAACACTTAGACGGTATCTTAACCGTTTCAAGTGACGAAGCCTATGGCATGACATTAGAAATTGCAAAAACAGAAGGTATTCCTGTTGGCATTTCATCTGGCGCAGCTATTAAGGCCGCTTTCGAGCTCTCACGTGCAGAAGAAAATGCAGGAAAAACAATTGTTGTTATTGTACCAAGCTTTGCAGAACGTTATCTTTCAACACCTTTATTTGACTTTTGTAAGGAAGACTAGATATGAACGCTCTCCCAACACCTTCTTTTACTCAATCAGACATCCCAACCATGACGCCTATGATGGCACAATTCATGGAAACAAAGTTGGCGCACCCTGATTGCTTATTATTTTACCGCATGGGTGATTTTTATGAGCTGTTTTTTGATGACGCGGTTATCGCATCAAAAGCTTTAGACATAGCACTAACAAAAAGAGGCTCTTTCAAAGATGAACCCATTCCTATGTGTGGTGTTCCACATCACTCGCATGAAAGCTACTTATCCAAACTCATCCGTCAGGGATTCAAAGTTGCCATTTGCGAACAAGTTGAAACACCTGAAGAAGCAAAAATTCGTGCAAAAGAAGAAGGTGGAAAAGCGCTTGTAAAAAGAGATGTTGTTCGGATTGTTACTCAAGGAACATTAACAGAGGATAATCAATTAGATCACCGCACTAACAATTATCTAATGTGCGTACATATATCTGCCGTACAAACAGGGATTGCTGTTATTGATATTTCTACTGGTGATTTTTATATTGAGCATGCCACAATAGACGATATTCCTCATATTGTGGAGCGCTATGCGCCTAAAGAAATTTTAATCTCTGAAAAACTACAACAAGATCCTTCTCTCGCTGAGTTCTGGCATATAAATCGCCATTTATTAACAATTTGGGTTGATAGCCGCTTTAACGTTGATAACAGTGAGCGCCTATTAAGAAAGCAATATTCTATCGATAGCCTATCAAGTCTTGGTGAGTTCACAACAGCAAGCGTTTCAGCCTCTGGAGCCTTGCTTGATTATATTGACCTGACACAAAAGGGAAAAATTCCTTATATCGAGAAACCTCGTCTTATTGAACATGAAACAGTTTTACAAATTGATGCAGCGACAAGACGTAACCTAGAAATCAATAGAACCATGAATGGTGAGAAAAAAGGTTCTCTCCTTCATACAATTGATCAAACAGTTACAGCCTCTGGCGCTCGCTTACTTGCCTATTGGCTCAACAACCCTTTAACACACAAACAAGAAATCGATGATCGTTTAGACTGTGTTTCTTATTTTATAAATGACAATGACAAACGAGAGACATTAAGAAACTTCTTAAAAGCTTGCCCTGACCTTGAGCGTTCTTTAAGCCGTTTAAGCGTTGATCGAGGTGGGCCTCGTGACCTAAGTGCTATTTTAACAAGCCTTATGAATAGCCTTAGGATAAAAGATCACATCAATCATGATGATGGTCACGTAAATGACCTCAATCGCCCCTCTTTATTAAAGCATTTTTTAGAACAAATGCATTTCAGCTCAAATATTCATGAGCTAATTGACCATTTAAACAGAGCTCTTAAAGAAGACTTACCCCTTTTAAGTCGCGATGGAGGCTTCATTGAAAAAGGCTATTCCCCTGAATTAGACTCTCTAAAAGCATTACGAGATAATAACAGACAAATTATTCTCGATTTAGAAACCGAGTACCTAAAACGTTCTAGTGTTACAAAGTTAAAAATCAAACATAATAATGTAATTGGCTATTTCATCGAAGTCCCTTCAGCGCAAGCTCAAAACTTATTTGATGACCCTGAAAAATTCTTCATCCACCGTCAGACAATGGCAAATGCTGTTCGCTTTACAACAGTTGCTCTTAGTGATTTAGAAAGCAAAATAACCTCAGCCAGTGAAAAAGCGCTTGGTTTAGAGTTACAAATCTACCAAGATCTTGTTTTGAAAGTAAATAACGTTGCAAAACAAATTTCTTTAATTGCTCAAAGTCTTGCTTTTTTGGATTGCGCCTCCTCTATTGCAGAACTTGCGCAATCACAAAACTACACGCGCCCACATCTGTTTAATGATACGCGTTTTATCATAGAAAATGGCCGGCACACCGTCGTTGAATCCCATTTAAAAACTGATGAAACCTTTGTACCCAATGATTGTACACTCACTGACAATGATCATTTGTGGCTTATCACAGGGCCGAACATGGCTGGTAAATCAACATTTTTAAGACAAAACGCACTACTCGTTATTATGGCACAAGCTGGATTTTTTATTCCTGCGGATAAAGCCGAAATTGGAATTATTGATAAAGTCTTTAGCCGCGTTGGCGCCGCCGATGATTTAGCACGTGGCCTTTCAACTTTCATGGTAGAAATGGTTGAAACTGCTGCGATCCTTAATCAAGCGACAGATCGTTCTTTGGTTATCCTAGATGAAATTGGACGAGGCACTTCAACTTTTGATGGTCTATCTATTGCTTGGGGGTGCGTGGAGCATCTGCATGAAATCAATAAATGTCGCACATTATTCGCAACACATTATCACGAGCTCACTCAATTAGATCACCGCCTCAAAGGCTTATCTTGCCACAGCATGGATATCAAAGAGTGGAAAGGCGAAATTATTTTCCTCCATAAGGTCATCTCTGGTGCTGCTAATAGATCATACGGTATTCACGTCGCAAAAATTGCCGGCCTTCCAGAGGCCGTTATCACACGCGCGAAAGAGATATTACAGTATCTTGAAAATAAAGAATCTAAAAACAAAAAAGATACAATCCAAAATGAGTTACCTCTTTTCTCTCAAGCAAAGCCTCAAGAAAAAAAGAGCGCTTCGGAAGTGGAAACACTCTTAAAAGAGGTTAATCCAGATAGCCTCTCCCCAAGAGAGGCCCTAGACTTAATCTATATCCTTAAAGAAAAATCTTAATGCGCTGATCTTTCACGTGTAAATAAGATAGAAATCCCACACAAAACAACAGAAACGCCAAGTGGAATACAGTTATATAGCAAGTTAACAAAACCACCTGTTAAGAAAAGATACATATAGACACTCGCCGCGACTAAAACACTTGCCGTTAAAAAAACATCTTGGCGCGCGACAGGTTTAACCCACCCAAAGATAGACGCCACAAGCAATGGCACAATCACATATACCAAGCTTACCGCATCAAATAAGAATTTAATGACATCTGTAATCGCCAGAGAAACGATTGCTGTACCTAATAACAAGAATGAAATCAATGTTCTAGAGATTTTAATATAGCTCTTACGGTCTTCTGAATACTGACTTGGTAAGAAGTTTCTAACAAAAGAAGATGTAAACACATAAGCCTCTGTATCAAGCGTCGACATACTTACCGCCATAATCGTAACGCCCATAAAGGCAATCACATAAGAGTTAGCCGCATCTAAGTTACTAAATAATGAGAACAAAACTTCATCTGGCGCAAGGTCTGATGGCAAGACATTCATCAAACCATAACCAATTGCGATTAACGTCAATGTCATCACAAGTAAGAAAACACCCGATAAAGGAAATGCCCATCTAATTACTTTTTCATCGCGCGCAGAGAAAATACGTTGCCAAACATCCGCTCCTGCAATCACATAAAAAACACCAATGATAAACAATCCAAGAGAGCTCTGCCAGCCCATTGCGTTATACGTTGAGAAATCAAGCGCCATATCCCAATCTGGCTGAATAAAGAATGGAACAGCGATCAAGCCCATAATCATAAAGAACTGTAGCGCATCCGTTTTTACAACAGATGAATATCCACCAAAATAGAGATACATAAAAATCACAAAAGCTGTTCCAAAGATACCAACGTAATCAGGTACATTAAACACATTAGAACAAATCAATCCGACAACATAAAGCTGTATACCAATAAACAAGAAAGCCTTTAAAAGAACGAATAAAGACACAACCTTCTCAGCAGCTCCTCCTAATTTGTTCTTTAAGAAATCGCCGACTGTTACAAAGCCTTGCTCTTCTGCATAATTCCTTACTGTAGGAGCAACAATTGACAAAAAGACCAACCCAAGCATAGCGCCATAAATGAGCCAAAGCCCTCCATAACCGTAGCTATAAGCAATCCCTGTCCAGAAAACAGCCCCCATACCATCCCTAAAAGAGGCAGCCAATGACCCCATTGTTGGAATCATGCCCACTTTACGTGAGCCGATCACAAAACCAGAATCTGTTTGGTTGCGTGCCGTTTTAATCCCTACAAAAACAAGGGCAACGACATATAAAATCATTGCAGATAGAAAAATAATTTGCGGGCTCATAAAGATCTCCTTTTAAGTCTATTTTTGTATGAAAAACACTTTAAATGATTCTAAAAACGATCAAAATCAATTTATTAAGGGCGAAGTGTGCGACGTTTTGACTTCAAGAACTTCTCCCATTCTTGTCTGTAATCTGAATCAAAATCATCAATCTCTGTTTCAGCATCATTAAATCCAACCCAATCTTCTGCGTTACGATTCAATCCTGAATATAAAGCAGCTTTATTAAAAAGCTCACTTCTGTAACTAACAACATCTTGCTCTTTTTGCTCACCATCATCAGAAAACTCATTAAATAAAACAGAAAAGTCATGCTTTTGTTTTAGAAAGCGCATCCCCGCCTTTACAACTTTTTTACGCATTAAAGGGCGTTTCTCCATATCAGAAAGCATCGCCTTATAATCACTCTTCTCATCGGCTTTTAGATACCTGATATCAATTAAAGCCTCTTGCGGGATATCGCTAATTTTAACGGTTTTAAAACTACCCTTTCCTTGGCGCATTTCCTGAGCCAAAGCTTTTTGAGATTTGCGACTATCTCCTTTTGCGAAACGGTCTTGTAGAGAAGATAACAAAGCATACTCCTCGCCCTCATACATAAATGTTTCTACAACATAAAAGGGTTGAGGTGTTTCATCCTTACGCTCCATAGCTTGAACCAAAACACCTGGACGTACATCTTTCGAGCTACTTTTAACTTCAGGAAAAGAAAGATCCATCGGGTTTAAACCAAACTCTTTAATTAATTCCTCATAATATTGGCTTGCATGCCTCAAGGTTTCAATACTCCCGTGAAATGCTGGTAAGATCATATCACCAGGCATATCTTTTTGCAGATGAAAAGGCAAATAAGGGCGTGGCAATAACGCATTCTCAATCGCTAATATATCAGTTGCATACCCATCATCATTTGCAGGCCATCGCTCAAGGCCAATAATTCTTTTTGCTAACGCCTGAACATCAAGCATAAACAATTTTTTCTTACCTGGCTCATCAAACAAAACGCCATAAGCACTATCCCCACTCAGCGCCATCGGAAGAAACTTATGATCTTCTGAATCCAATCCCCGCGCTGGGACAAAACGGATCGTCCCTCTTCTTTTTTCAATTTGATGATCAAACCATGTTTGAATTTCTTCCTTAAAAGACTCCAAAGATTGTTCAGCTTTTGAAACATCATTAATATTCACATAGCTCTCATCCAAATGAGAAGGAGATGGAATAATACGATCATCAAGAGCGCAGATTAAATCAATCTCATCCATAACATTCATTTTATCACTTAAAACAACCGCGCGGAAACGAACCGCTTGAGTTTGTTTGGTAACAACTTCTTGTGATAAGTCACATCTATAAACAATATATGGCATTCCCCTGTTTTCCTTATCTCATCGCGCGCTTAGGCGCTTTTTTCTTACGTTTGCTCTTCTTTTGTCCAATCGTATCAACTAAGCCTGCATCAAAGATCGCACGTTCAATGCGTTGATCATAATATCGAATCCAAGAATCAATCAGAGGGATAATTTCACGCTTATGTGAATAATTATATTTATCCTGTAAGGCTGCTTGCGCATCTCCTGTTGCTGATACAATGTCTTTTCTAATTGTTTCCATACGCATTTTCGCATAAGGCAACGTCATTTTATAATCATCTGGGTCAGAAGCTGTTGGGTAATATTTATTCGTTGATAATTGTGCAAGAGCCCGTTTTCTTTTAAATTTTTTCTCCAGAGAAGACCAAACCGGATCATGTTCAATATGATGACGCGGTGCATTCTCAAGCACAATTAAAATACCAAAATGACAATAACGTTTTAATTTAGGCTCTTCTTCCAATTCCTTTTTAAAGCGATTTTTAAAATCCTGAAGCAAATCTTTCTTAGTTTCCCAATCAGAGCGGTGAAAGCGCGTCATCCATTCCTTCATTTGCTTATCAGGAAACCCTTCATATAACCATTCTTGTGCATAAGGTCTTTCATCATATTCCACATCTAAAGCCATTTTATAAGCCTCATTCAGTTTCTTAATGAAATCTGGATTTTTCTTCAATTTCTTTGCACGCTCCTGCATGATGTCTTCAATTTCTTTGACATCATTAATGTCTGAAAATTCTGCTTTTTTCTTGAGTTCATCTGGCACTAAGTGAAGGGGCATCATCATAGGTTGTTCGTTACGGCGACACCATAAAACTGGCGCACTTCCCATTTTATAATTGTTACCTCGTTTTGACTTTGAGAAATATTCAGATAATTCTTCTACCGATTTTTCAAAGAATAATTCCGGATCTTGTGTTAGGTCCCACATCAATTGATTATTATCCGTTCGACGTGGGCGATCGTCATCATTCGCAATGGAGGTAAAAAAGCCTGTTTTTGGTTTTCCAAAATGCATCAAACTATAAGAAAAAACTTGGTTTTTTTGACAAAAAGCGCGCACATCTTGCTTATTCGCCATCAAATCCATTTGATAATATAATTGAGGCTCTAGCTCAGCCATTTTTTGATCTAATTTAATTGTATAACGCACATCGGCCAAAGCATCATGTAAGTCACTATGATCAACGACAATATTGTTAGTTTCACACAAGCCGCCCAGCCTAAATGATAAATTCCCCTTCGCTGTTGTGGGGAATTTCATCTTGCCAGAACCATAAATGGCCATTGCTTGCGCCGCAATCATTGTATCAAAACGAGCACATCCATCTATCATATGAATATAAGGATTGTGGAGCGTCATATGTGTATCCATGCGATACGCATATTCATCAAATCCTAAAATATTGTGTCCCTTAAATGTGACCGGTCTTTCGCGTGTGTAGCCATTAATATCACCACCACGGTCTTTTTGAGAAATGATCCGCTCCTTCAAAAAGCGATCATAATCATTGAACATTTCGTAATGTGTTTTGCGGGAGTTGCTTTCTAAGTCAGTGGGACGTTGGCGTGTTACTAACATCGCCTCAGGAGTAGGAATAACATCTGGTCTTAAGCGACAGCGGTAGTTAATTGTTTCAAACTCCCGCCATTTCTTGGACGTTACGATCGCTGCAATTTGCAATATTTGATCAAATGGATGGCATTTCCCTGTTGTCTCAGTGTCATAATATATCCACACCTTTACATGCCCTTATCTTTATTATTATTTATATTTTGTATGAAAATAGTTTTATTTATATCCGAGTCGAAGTAAAGGAAAAGTTCCAACAAAATTAATATATTTTATTAATATCCACATCTTTTTATCCGAAGGCATAGTTAACATACTGATTCATAATAAAAGCACATTTTTTTATCCACATATCATTTTTTCAGAACAAACCCAAAACACACAATATTTAGTATAAAAACATACTAAAAACACCAGATATAGATATTTCGAATCACTTTGATTTTATGGGAGGATCAAAAAAAAGCTTGTTTTGTTATAACAATCCATGTAAAAAGACACCACTTTTGAACACATCAATTGTTATGCGGGTGTGGTGGAATTGGTAGACGCGCCAGACTCAAAATCTGGTTTCCTTTGGAAGTGAGAGTTCGAGTCTCTCCACCCGCACCATTTAAAGAAAAATCACATATATAAAGCTATGATTAAACAGTTGCGCCGTCTATATGATTATATTATCGAATTATCGGCCACACCTAAGGCTGTTTACGCTTTAGCATTTGTGTCATTTATCGAAAGCTCTATCTTCCCTATCCCACCAGATGTCATGCTTATTCCTATGATGCTTGCAAATAGACAAAAGGCCTTCTTTTATGCTTTCATTTGTACTATTTCATCAGTGCTTGGAGGTATTGCTGGCTATTATATAGGGGCTGTTTTTTATGAAACTATTGGTCACTTTATTATCTCTTTATATGGATACGAAGATGGTTTCACGCGTTTTACAGAGCTATACAACGCCCATGGTGCATGGATTGTTGGCATGGCCGGTGTAACACCATTTCCTTATAAAATTATAACGATTTTAAGCGGAATAACACATATGGATCTATTCGCTTTTACACTCATATCCATTGGTGCTAGAGGCGTACGCTTTTTTGCCTTAGCATTTCTATTATGGTTTTTCGGAGATCGTATAAAAACATTTATTGATAAATATTTTGGTCTATTAACTCTGTTATTTTTTGGTATAATCATTTTAGGCTTTTTAGCAATTAAATGGATTATATAACTATGGACAAAATCATCACTTTTATACACTCACTTAAAGGGGCTCTTATCCTTTGCGGATTGCTTTCTTTCTCCGCGCTTCTTTTCGCTTATATAAGCCAATATTTTTTTGGATACCAACCCTGTATTTTATGCGTGTATCAAAGAGCTCCTTTCTGGGCTATTATGATGATTGCCTGTGTTGCAAGCGTTATCGATAACAATAAATTTAAAGTCTGCGGTTTAGGCCTTATTTCATTCGCTTTTGTTATTAATACAGGTATTGCCTTCTTTCATTCTGGTGTAGAAAGACATTTCTGGAAAGGGTTTGAAGAATGCTCCTCAGATTTAGATTCCGCTGGCATGACACTCGAGCAATTAAAACAAATGATTACCCAAACACCTCTTGCGCGCTGTGATGAAATCGCGTGGGAATTTTTTGGTGTTTCTATGGCTAATTATAATGTTTTATTCTGTCTTGCTATGGCTCTTTATGGTTTAACTGTTTTAAGGAACTATAAATAATGACATCGAACACAACTAGAAAACGCACTCTTCCTGGTGACCCAACTGCAGCGAATACAACGTCAAAAGAAGAATATACCAAAAGCGCTATTCGTGTTAATCATGCTGGTGAGTATGGCGCAAGACGTATTTATGAAGGACAAATCGCAATCTTAAAAAAAGACACCGAAACCGTCGAAATTCTTCAACACATGAAGGACCAAGAAGCGGTTCACTTATCTTACTTCGAAAATGAAATTGTAAAAAGACGCATTAGACCTACGCTCATGCAACCTCTTTGGCACGTCGCTGGATTTGCTTTAGGTGCAGGAACAGCTTTGCTTGGTAGAAAGGCTGCTATGGCCTGTACAGAAGCTGTTGAGGAAGTTATTATTGACCACTATCAAGAACAAATTGATACACTCCCTAAGGATGAAAAAGAGCTTATATCTGCCATTCAAAAATTTAAAGATGAAGAAGATGAACATCGTCAAATAGGTGTTGATAATGACGCTCACGAAACCGCCGCATACTCGATTTTAACACAAGCTATAAAAACCGCTTCAAAGCTTGCCATTAAAATATCAAAAAAATTATAAATTCAATGCATTAGTATATATAAAGACATCATTAATTATTTCTTCTTATAATTCTTAGGTGAATTTTATTTTCTAATAAAAAAAGGATACAAAATATGGGTTCTCTGCCCCATACAATAAATTCAATAACTGATTTTATTTTGGCTCATTTTCAAAGTGTGAGCGAGATTCTATCTTATGCCTTTTTCTTAAATCATTATGATTTTAGAATTGTTGGACTTTCATATTTTTTATTAATCCCACTTACCTATTACATTTTTAAAAAAGAACATGTCAACCAAGATCACACAGAAATATCATCCCATAAATTTGAATACTCTTTCTTTGTATTTTTGCATATCTTGATCCTATCTCTTGGGCTTACATCCCTGTTTACAACAGGATTTTTAGCTTGCGATATCCCACTATCATCTAATATCAAAACACCTTATTTAGGACTCACTTTTTTGATTTGTTTTTTAACATGTTATTGTGACTTAAAAAGAAAAGAAAACATTAGCTCTTCATGGTTTTCAAATATTTTTTCCCCAAGTCTTTTATATAGCACCTCTGGGATAGTGAGTTTTTATTTACTGCTTATTGCATTCACAAGCCAAACCATTACATTTACCGTTTTTATAAAAGGATTTTTCACCTGTCTTACAATGGCATTTCCATTGATAAGCTTGCTTTTTTTTATCGCACATAAAAACTCTCATAATAACAAGATTAATATAACCCTTTTACTAACGACACTCCTATCGTTGTTCATTTTTTACCTTATTCATTACAGCTTTATTTCTTATACAGATGTCAACACCCTTAAAAATACAGATACCCTATTAACCTTAGCGGAAAAATTTGATTTCGCATGGCAAATTATTTTATGGAGTTTATTCTTCTTCACAGGACTCTTTTTTTGGTCTGAAACGTCAAAAGATATTGATGATCCAGATCACACTATTGATGAGAACTCTTTAAGCTCTTTTATTCCCATCTTTATTTTGTTTACTATTGGAGCCTTACTATCTTTTTATATTGCTCTTGTTTTTTTTCATGACAAAACAACACAAACAAATGAAACCTATGTCAATGCTTTCAACGGACTTCAAGTTTCTGTTGAAAATGAATTAGAAAAAAAGAGAAGTATTATTTACGCCTTGGACTCTTTCTTTAGCTCATCGTCATTTGTTGATAATCAAGAATTTATTTCTTTTCTAAATAAAATGAACATAAAAGATAATGATAGCCATTTCTTATTTGCCCCTATTTTGACACAAAAAACATTACCAACAGAGCTCGAGAAATACACAGCAAATAATACCTCTCTTGATATTCATACGCTTACCAAACAAGCCGTCAAAAATACACTAACAACACCCGTAGTTTACACTTACTCTTCAAGAGTTGATGATAAATACATACCAATACCTAAAGATTTATTAAGACATTACAATTTTCAGAAAGTCATTAAAAAAGCCCTTATATCTGATCAAATAGTTGCCGATTATGTCGAAAGTGATTATCAAATTATCTTTTCCGCGCATGTTAATAAAAACAGTAAAAAAACAACACAAAGAGGTATCGTACTCAATATATTTGACGCTGAAAAAATGCTCCAAGAGCTTGGCGCTCAGCCATACTACTCGATTCTAAACGCCTCATTAAAACATCAACCTAATTACGAGAAAAAATATATTTCTTTCTTGGGTCAAGATATCCCCATATATATAAAACCCGTAAAAACACCTGTTTTTTATAAAAGCGCCTCTTTCTACAAAACATTTCTAAGCGGCTTTACGCTTGTTGTTTTATTTAGTCTGTATATTTTAACAATAATACAACAAAGAAAAAGAGATTATAAATTCCAAAAACAAATTGAATCTCAAAAGAATATGTTTACAACAATTTTAGAGAATATGCCTCTTGGTATTTTTGTGAAAGATGTTAAGCATGATTATAAATATACGATTATTAATAAATATGCAGAAACCTTTCTAAGCCGGCCTATTAAAGACATTAAAGGACGCACTGATTATGAGGTCTTTAATGAGCGTCACGGCGCTCTTATCCGTGCACAAGATGAGGCAATCATAGAAAGCCGTTGTGTTCACTACAAAGATGAGGAAACCTTTTCTGTCAATGATGGTATTACAGAAGAAATTTTTACAGCACGTTCTATTCAAGTCCCTATCTATGATGATAATGGAGAAGCAGAAATTCTTTTAAATATCTATGAAGATGTCACCGAAAAAGCAAAAATTAGACACGATCTTATTAAAGCAAAAGAGCAAGCCGAAAAATCAAGTACGATTAAAAGTGAGTTTCTAGCAAATATGTCGCATGAACTGCGCACTCCTTTAAACAGTATTATCGGTCTTTCTAAGGTTTTATTAAATCATAAAGACACAAAACCTGAACCCAAAGAAATGATCGAAACGATAACACAAGCCTCTGGTGCTCTGCTTAATATTGTGAATGATATTTTAGACTTATCAAAAGTCGAGGCTGGCAAAGTTATTTTAGATAAAGTCAAATTTAATTTAAAAGATAGTGTCAAAAACACCCTCAACCAGATGGCCCCCCTTGCGCACGAGAAAGAGCTTGATTTTATTGTCAATATAGAAGAGTCAATTGATGAAAAACAATATTATTACGCTGATGCACATAGAATTTCACGCACACTTATTAATGTAATTGGAAATGCAATCAAATATACTGAAAATGGACGCGTTACAGTTAATGCAAAAGTTTCTTTTCATCCAGAGAAATCAGATTTTGATACCTTTAAAATCTCCGTTCAAGATACAGGGATAGGAATTGATGAGAGTAAAGTAGCCGATATTTTCGAAAGCTTCACACAGGCGGATGCATCTATTGAGCGTAAATTCGGTGGCACAGGTTTAGGATTAAATATCACAAAAAAAATATTAGAGATCATGGATGGAAGCATCTCTGTTGAGAGTAAATTAGGCGAAGGATCTTGCTTCACAATTCAGATCCCTCTTCAAAAAGTGACAGAAGATGACATGGCGCTAAAACCAAGTGATAATGATTCAAATGAGATCTCTAACTTTGATGATTATCGTGTTTTAATTGCTGAAGACCAAGAATTTAACAATGTTTTAATGAAAGTTTTACTAAAAAAGTATAATCTTAAAGACTACACTATCTGCTTAAATGGTGTACAAGTAATTGATGAAGTAGTAAAATCGAAAGATGGGTACGATCTTATTTTAATGGATTGTCACATGCCTGAAATGGATGGATATAAAGCGTCAAATTCGATACGTGAACTCGATATAAAATCTAGGTCTGGAGAGCCCATCCCTATCATTGCTCTCACCGCAGATGTTACATCGGGTATTAAACAGAAATGTTACGATTCAGGAATGAATGATTATTTAAGTAAACCACTTGATGAAGATCTCTTTATTAAAATGATCAAAAAGTATTTATAAATTTAAATAACGGAGCAAAATAATTATGGGTGCAACCATATATGATCAAAATGTAGAAGAAATGATCTACGCTTTTTTATTGAACGAAATTCAACAAATTGAATTCGATCAACAGCGCTCATTTGATATATTAAGATGTAACTTCTTTCACATCGGCGTAAATTGGAAAGAAGACGATATTACAGAACTTAAAGAATCTCTTTCAAAATATGATGATATGAATATCTATCTCTGTAATGACGGGGACGTTATCCTTATGTGGCCACCAAACACTCAAGATTATAATGTTGAAACCATCATGGATATGATTATGGAGCTCTATGGTGAGCGCATTTCAAAATATATGAGCCCTTATGATTTTTTTGAGTTTTTCAATCTCAACCAAGAAACCAAAATTTTTAGACGAATTATTTCTAAAAAACTTGGAAAAGTCACAAAAGCCGCAAAAGATTTATACAACATGCTCCATGATTTCAATTTGGTAAAAACTTTTTACCACACAATGAAAATCATTGCCATGCAACGCACATACCGTGCAAAACCCCATATTTTACTCGTCGAAGACCAGATCTTCTCCCAAAAACTTGTACAAGCCGCTCTCAAAGACTATACCGTTCACGTGGTTCCCAGTACTTCCGAGGCCATTCTTGCATATTTAGAAAAATGCCCTGATATTGTCTTATTAGATATTGATTTACCTGACCTTGACGGGCATACTCTCGCCAGTGTTTTAAATTCAATAGATGATGATGCCTTCATCGTGATGTTAACAGCCCATAACGTACATTCACACGTGGCACAAGCCAAAGAAAACAATGTAAAAAAATTCATAAGCAAACCCTTTAAAAAGGATGAGCTTTTGAGTGTCATTAAACTTTATGAGAAAACGAGAAAGAAAAAAAATGGTAAACTTATCAAATCTTAGACAAATTACGGGTGGTGACAAAGATCTCGAACAAGAACTTTTTAACGAGTTTATTTCCTCTTCAGGACGAATTCTTGGTGAGTTGCATGACAACTATTTAGAGAATAACAACGAAGAATGGCGCCGTAACGCACACGCCCTCAAAGGTATTGCCTTTAATCTTGGTGCATATGACTTTGCCGAATTAGCAAAAAAAGGCCAAGAAGAATGCGATTGTTCAAAAGAAGAGAAAAAACTTCTACTAGATCAACTCAAAAAGACACATGATGACGTTGTTGTTTATCTCAAAAATGAGATGTCTTAAATCGATATAGAATGTAAATAACGACTAGACTTTTTCTTTAATTCAGAATATTCATTAATACCTATTTTGACTTATTAGGTGTTTATAAAAATGGATAAATTAGAGATTATTGGTGGCAACCGTTTAGAAGGTATTATTGATGTAAGTGGAGCAAAAAATGCAGCACTTCCACTTATGATCACCACCCTTTTAACAAACAAGCCTGTTACATTGAATAACGTTCCGGCCCTTGCTGATATTAAGACACTCTCCTCTCTCTTAGAAAGTCTTGGTTGTGCTGTCAAATTAGATTCCACTACTGGCACTATGGTTCTTGAAACAAAGTCTTTATCCTCTCACAGAGCTGAATATGATTTGGTAAGAAAAATGCGTGCAAGTATTTTTGTGCTAGGCCCTTTACTTGCGCACCATAAACAGGCTGAAGTTTCTCTCCCTGGCGGTTGCGCTATTGGAACACGTCCTGTTGACCTTCATTTAGAGGCAATGGAAGCGCTAGGAGCAACAATAGACATTAAAGAAGGCTATATTTTTGCCTCTGCCCCTGATGGTTTAGTTGGTGCAGAAATTATTTTCCCCAAAGTTTCTGTTGGCGCCACTGAAAATGCTTTAATGGCTGCTACACTTGCAAAAGGAACAACAAAAATCCGCAACGCGGCAAAAGAACCTGAGGTCGTAGATCTTGCCGAGTGCTTAAATAAAATGGGCGCTCAAATTACAGGCGCAGGGACTGATACAATTATTATTGAGGGCGTAGAAAGTTTAGATGGAACAACTCATGATGTCGTGGCCGATCGTATTGAAGCTGGCTCATATGCGATTGCAGCTTGTGTTACACAAGGAGACATCACGCTCACGCACTTAAATTACAAGCTTCTAGACTCTTTCTGGTCAAAACTCAAAGAATGTGGTGCCGATGTTCGTTTTAATGAAAATGGCGAAAACACTGTACGAATTATCATGGACAAAGCGCCAAATGCTATTGATGTAATGACAGAGCCTTATCCAGGCTACCCTACAGACCTACAAGCTCAAATCATGGCTTTAAACTGTGTTTCTCAAGGCGCTGGTATGGTTACAGAAACAATCTTTGAAAATCGCTTCATGCATGTGCCTGAGCTTTGTCGATTAGGAGCTAATATAACCGTTCACAGTAATTCTGCTCTTGTTCGTGGTGTTGAAAAGTTAAACGGCGCTCCTGTTATGGCGACTGATTTACGTGCCTCTATGGCCTTAGTACTTGCTGGGCTAGCGGCGAATGGAAAAACAACCATTAACCGTTTATACCACCTTGATAGAGGTTATGAGAACTTAGAAAAGAAACTAACAAATTGTGGCGCAAAAATAGAACGTGTCAAAGAGTAATTTTAACGCAATCTATAGCTAGACTTGAATTTTTGAATCAGGCATGGTAAAAGCCATAATTATTTTTAATAATTCAAATATTTTTAGTTAAGGAGTTTTATGGCTAAAGAAGATCTAATGGAATTTGAAGGACATGTACAAGAAGTTCTTCCCAATTCAATGTTTCGTGTGAAATTAGAAAACGAACATGAAATTATCGCTCACTCATCTGGACGTATGCGTAAAAACCGTATCCGCGTTCTAGAAGGTGATCGTGTAACTGTTGAGATGACACCTTACGATCTTACAAAAGGACGTATCACGTTCCGCCACAAAGATTAACTTCTTGCTTTAAGAAAAGGCTCCAATTGGTTGATTTTATTCTCGCATCAGCATCACCTAGACGCGTTACTCTTTTGGAGTCTATTGGTATAACGCCTGATCAAATTATTCCCGCTGATATTGATGAATCCCCTCTTAAAAATGAACACCCCAAGCAACATGCTCTTCGCTTAGCCACCGAAAAAGCACAAAAAATTGCGAATCTAAACCCCAATAGTTTAATCCTAGCTGGAGATACTGTTGTTGCCTGTGGTCGTCGCATTCTTCCCAAAGGAGAAACGGCTGAAGATGCTTATTTTTGTTTAAATCTACTTTCTGGACGTCGTCATACTATTTATGGTGGGATCGCCATCATTTATAACAACCACTTGATTAAACGTGTTGTAAAAACAGACGTTAATATGAAACGCCTCACACAGGCAGAAATTAAAACTTATGTTGAAACAAAAGAATGGGACGGCAAAGCTGGCGCCTATGGCATTCAAGGTAAAGCCAGTGCGTTTATCAAAGGAATAAACGGATCTTATACAAATATTGTCGGCCTATGCACCTATAACACATATCAAATGCTTCAAGGCATAGTCCCTAGCCTATTTAACACAGATGAATCATGAAATCATAGCACAGGAAAGCGACTATGGTCTTATCGCCCTTTACCTAAAAGAAGGCGTTTTATGGGATATTGAGATCGATTCAAAAAAATACCCGCACCACTATGGACAATCAATCACCGGAAGAATTACAAAGATCGATACAAGCTTAAAAGCCTCTATTGTAACGGCCTCAGATACAACAGAGTATCTATTAAGAAATACATCCTTGCCCGCGGGACATCAGCTTGATGGAATTATCACGAAACTTTCTCCCAATAAAATCCCTGAGATAAAACTACATGATACGCCAGAACGTAAAAAATCTGCCATAGAGCGTTTATCTGAGCGCACAAATGTTGATAAAATTATCTTTGAAGAAAATATTATAGATCATTTTGATTTATGGCCCCAAATAGAAGATCTGTTAAAAACAGAACTGGAAACAAATGAAGGACGCGTATCTTTTGAGCAAACATCAGCGCTTGTTGCTATTGATATTGATCAGTCCACACAAAAAAGCGCTTTATCCAGCAACATCAAGCTCGCCAAACAAATTGCACAGCATATTATATTAAGAAAACTCAGTGGAACAATCATGATTGATTTCATCCGCATGCCTCATAAAAAACAGAGAAATGATGTCGAAGAAAAATTAAAATCAGCCTTAAAAACAAGCCCTATGCCTTGCCATTTCCATGGATACACACATACAGGACTATATGAATTAACCATTGAGCGTCGTGATTATCCAACGGCGACCTTATTAAAACTATAAAGCTATAAAAAAATGCGTAATTAACGCTAGACAAAGCTGTTTTATTTCCTTATATAACAAAGACGCTGCTTTTAAATAGCATGCCCGGATAGCTCAGTTGGTAGAGCAAAGGACTGAAAATCCTTGTGTCGGCAGTTCGAGTCTGCCTCCGGGCACCATCTTCTTCCCATCACATAAATATCTATTGGTCTTGTGCTAAATCTACGGCCATAAATTTAGCGTAGGCAGGCATGATTTTAATATATGCATTAATTAAAACAGATAAATTCTCAACACCCAGCCCTCCATATCCTTGTATATCCATCTCTAAAACAGGCTGAGAATCTTTATCAAGATATGATTTCATAAATCTATTTTTTTGGTTCCACAAATTAGAACGTGCATGCGTTATGCGCGCTTCAGGCATATACCAGCTCCATAATGTAATGCTTTGACAGTAAACCTGTTGTTCACAATCAAAGAAGTAAATCTCAAATTCTTGCGCTTTTAGAGAAGTCGGTTCCGTAACGATAATACGAGGACGGTCTAAGGCATCAAATTTAGATTGATAAGACAACCCCGCATCTTGAATAATGCGCGCCACAACCTCAGGCGTGATCGCATTCATCGCTTGTGCTTTTGCATTTATTGAAAAACCACAAACACCCATTACAAAAAGGCTAAAATATAAAATCTTTTTCATCATGCTAACGCACACCTTTCCACTGCCTTTTTCCAACCATTATAAAGCGTATTTCGTTCTTCAAAAGTCATTGACACATCAAAACGTCTATCAAGCTGCCATAGTTTCGTAACATCTTCTTCATTATCAAAAAAGCCAACACCGATAGCTACCATCATAGCAACACCCAGCGCCGTTGTTTCAGTAATAACAGGCCTATCAACCGTTACATCAAGAATATCCGCCATAAATTGACATGCCCAATTATTTTTGACAAGCCCACCATCAACACGCAGCGCTTTAATTTTAATCCCTGTATCTTTCTCCATTGCATCAAGTAAGTCTTTCGTTTGATAAGCTTGCGCCTCTAGTGCTGCACGAACAAGATGCGCTGATGTCGTGCCACGCGTTAAGCCACAAATAACACCCCGTGCATCTGCATTCCAATAAGGTGCTCCCAGACCTGTCAAAGCAGGTACAAAATACACACCATCATTACTCGCAAGTGTTTCAGCTATTGCCTCGCTTTGCGAAGCATCTTCAAGGATCTCTAATCCATCTCTCAAGAATTGAATAGCTGATCCTGCAACAAACACAGAGCCTTCAAGGGCGTAATGTGTAACACCTTTTATTTTCCAAGCAACTGTGCTTAATAATTTATGCGCAGATTCTTTTACCGTAGTCCCAACATTTTTAAGAACAAAAGCGCCCGTTCCATATGTTGACTTTATCATACCTGGCTCGAAACACCCTTGCCCAAAACTTGCGGCTTGTTGATCACCAGCCATTGCAACAATAGGAATTTCAGCGCCTAAAATCTCACGATCAATAACACCAAAGTCATCAATATTTTCTTTAATCTCAGGTAAAATAGAACGCGGTACTTTAAAAAGAGATAATAATTCATCATCCCAATCTTGTGTATGAATATTAAATAAACATGTTCTAGATGCATTACTTATATCCGTAAAGTGACTTTTACCTTTTGTGAAGTGCCACAACAGAAATGTTTCAGAAGTCCCAAATAATAACACTCCTTTTTCAGCTCTCTCTCTAGCTCCTTCAACATTATCAAGAACCCATGCTATTTTACTAGCAGAAAAATAAGGGTCGAGAAGTAAGCCTGATCTTTTCTGTACTTCCAACTCATGTCCTTGACTTTTTAATGTTTTACAAAAATCTGACGTCCTACGGTCTTGCCAAACAATTGCCTTATAAACAGGTTCTCCCGTTTCTTTGTCCCATAAAAAAACTGTTTCACGTTGATTCGTAATACCAATCCCAGCAATCATCTCCGCGGAAATATCTGCTTTTTCTATAGCTTGTTGACAGCTTTTAACGACACCCCCCCAAATATCACCTTGATCATGTTCAACCCAACCAGGCTTTGGAAAATGTTGTGTGAATTCTTGACCAGAAGACGCTATATATGCGCCTTTTTTATCAAAGATAATTGCTCGACTGCTTGTTGTTCCTTGATCAATTGCCAGAATATAATTTTTCATTATAACTTCCCTTCAATATACTCTTTTATGCGTTGCTGTACGTTCTTAGAAACATGAAGCCCTAGCTTTGTTCGACGCCACAAGAAATCCTCTGCGCATGTAACATACTCATTATCCATTGCGTAATCCAATTCACCCGAATACACATTCTCTCCAAAATCTTCTCCTAATTGCGCTAGAACGTGATCCATTCGATCACCATATAAACGAGCATAACGACAAATTAGTTGTTCTGGTAAATTGTGATATTGTTCAATTTTATGCGCTACAAAAGCATTAAAATCATCTATATGTCCTCCGGGAAGAGGTTCTTTATGAGTCATACACTTAGCTGTAACATCTAAAAAAGAACATAGTCTATCAACCGCTTCTTTTGCTAAGATACGATATGTTGTCAGCTTTCCACCAAAAATATCCAAACGTCCTTCTTTGAAATCAAACCGATAATCTCTTGTTACAGCTGATGGGTTATCTGCATTATCTTCTAATAACGGTCTAACACCACTATAGCGCCATACAATATCCCCTTTTGTAATTTGTTTCTTAAAATATCGATTTACAATATCAACTAAATAATCCTCTTCTTCATCTGATATTTCTGCTTTATATGGATCGCCCTTATATTGCACATCTGTTGTGCCAATCAGAGTATATTTCTCTTCATAAGGGATCGCAAAAACAATACGCTTATCTTTGTTTTGTAGAATAAAAGCCCCCTCTTCTTTAGAGAAAATTTCAGGGACAATGATATGGCTCCCCTTAACTAAACGCAAAGATGCTTTATCTCTAAAAAAACCATCAGCCCATGGACCGGCGGCATTCACAACCGTGCGTGCGTGAACACAGTTTCCATCCTCTAACTCAAGTTCATAACCATTACCCGCCTTAGAGTATTCAATAGAGGTTATTTTTGTATGCGGGTGAATTTCAGCGCCATGCTCTTTGGCGGAGATAATATTTAGTAAAACCAATCGTGCATCATCAACCCACCCATCATAATAACTAAAACCTGATGTTATATGTTCCCCTACAGGAGAATCACTCTTAAAAAATTCAGCTCTTGAAAATTTAAAAACTGAAAATGGTGCTAAAAAATCATATAGAAACAACCCCAGACGCAGCAAAAGCCATGGCCTTAAATGTTTCTCATAAGGGAGTGTAAACTTTAAAGGAGAAATGATGTGAGGCGCAATCTTCATCAATTTTTTTCGTTCTTTTAAAGCCTTACGAACCAACCCAAACTCATAATATTCGAGATAACGAAGCCCGCCATGAATAAGTTTGGAACTATTAGACGATGTTGCACAGGCAAAATCCTTTGCTTCAAATAGTCCAACATTCAAACCACGCATGGCTGCATCACGCGCTATTCCAGCACCGTTAATACCCCCACCAATAATAACTATATCGTAAAGTTTCAAAGACATATCCTAAACAGGATAAAACGCATCCAGTGAAAGATCAAATGAGAAAGAAAAATTTATTTTGTGAAGTGATTATTCACCAAAGCAACTATTAACAATATCACCAATTAAGCGCATGTCATCTGGTTTTCTAGCTGTTCTGTCAGCACCTTGCGTTAACGCCATTTTCAAAACATCATAGCCTTTGAAACTTCCACCAGACATAACAATAACTTTTGTTTTTGGTGTATGTGCTTTAATCTCTTTAAGTAACGTTAGCCCATCTTTATTTGGTAAATAAACATCTGTTATCACAACATCATAAAGATTTTGCTTAAAAGAATCAAAAGCCTTATCGCCATCATCAACAACATCAACTTCAAAGCCGTGTTTCAATAATGTTTGCTCTACTAAAAAGGACGTTGTTATATCGTCTTCAATGACTAAAATCTTTTTCATGGGTCAATACTAACAGAGATTCGCTAACAATTTCTTTATAAAGAATAAAGTGCTTTATACACATCTTTCAAGGCTTTTATATATACGCTCTATTTCATGTTCTTTAGCCCCTAAAATCAATTGTTCCATCAAATAAACAACGGCGTCAATTTGAATCGGTTTTGCTAATATATGGCATCCTTTAGGCACTTCAATAAGTTGAGAGAAAGAATTCCTACTTGGATAACCACTCATATAAATAATATGCGTATCGGGGCTTTTTTTAGAGAATATTTCCCCCAGATACATGCCATGCATTTCCGGCATAACAATATCCGTTAGTAAAAAATCTATACGCCCTATATTCCCCTCCAATATATCCAAAGCCTCCTTCCCTGTCTTTGCAGTGGAAACAGACATTCCAATTCTTTTTAAAGAGGACTTTAATAAATAAGCTAAGTCCTTCTCATCTTCCGCGATTAAAATTGTTTTTCCTTTTAGAGAACAGGCTTTTGCTATCACATCTACTTCCTGTATATTCTGGATCGGTTTTGCTAATGGAATCTCTATATCAAATATTGTTTTTTCATTAACTGATTGAATGGAAATTGTTCCTCCAATTTGAGAAACCAACCCATGAACCGTCGACAAGCCTAATCCTGTCCCCTCACCTTGATCTTTTGTTGTAAAAAAAGGATCAAAAGCTTTACTCATCACCAAACTACTCATACCAGCACCCGTATCTGAAACACGTATCTTCGCTAAGCCATGCGGGTATTTTTCTTGATCTTGAACAACAGATATATAGGAAAGTGAGATATCAATATTTCCATTTTTATCGTCTTTTGCATTAATAGCATCTCGTGAATTAATCAAAAGATTTAACATGATTTGCCCAATAACATCTGGTGCTGTTTTTACAATGAGAGGTTTGTCTGATTTAGACAAATTAACTTGAATATTCGATCCCAATACACGCATCGTCAGATCGACCTGCTCCTCAACAGATAAATTAATATCTTCATATGCTTCCAACATAATTTTCTGTTTACTAAATGCAAGAAGTTGCCTTGTTAAACTAGCCCCTTTTTGTGACGCTTTAATTATTTTATCCAAATGAGATATTTGCTTATCATGCACGAGCTCATCTTGTAGTGCCCTAGCATATCCCAAGACAATTGAAAGAATGTTATTAAAGTCATGAGCTATACCGCCAGCTAAATGACCTATAGAATCCAATTTAGAGTCTTGTATTCTTTGTTGCCAATCGCATTCATTATCTGGAGAAAAATAACAAGCACATGTTGAACTATTCACATCCTTATGTGCATAAAGGATACTCCGTTGACCATTTGGTAAAAAGCATTCAGCCTCATAAAAAAATTGTGTCTTTTTATTACAAAAAGCTTCAAAAGACGATCTATCATAATCAATGACATCATAGAGTTTTTGATTTTTCAAAGAAGAACACTCTTTTTTAAACAGATCATTCATAGAGATAACTGCATAAGAATTCTTGACCTCTTTTAAATTAACAAAACAGGCAGGAAATGGTATTTTTTTGAAAAAATCTTGATAAAAGCGCCTCATAAAAACCTCCATATATAACTACCATAGGTTGTTTTATCACCTTTAATAAATGGTAAAAAATGTAAAGACATTACTATTTTATCTTTTTATTACAACACGTTAAAAAATAATCAAAAAATAAAAACCACATACGATATTATGCCCAAATGCACGTAACATCCGAACATCCAGCAGACTCAAATAAAAATTAATTTTTAAATCATAAATTAAGATTATTTGTGATATTATTTATGTAGGGATAAATTTTTGGGGACACTTATATGCTAAGACAAAGCAATTTCATAGCCATTATAGGCTTTTTGTCTGTTATGTTTGTATTGACAACAAACATAGCTGTTGCCTCCCCACTACATTCTGAAAACGCATCAAAAACACCTATATTTTTCTCTATTGAAAAAGACACTGCCAATGAAAAAATGGCTGTAAAGGCTGTTAATGATATGCTGACAAAAGCACAAACAAATGTTGGGCGCATTATAAATGTTGCCACAGCGCGCATAGACTTAAATGGTGATGGTGTTAAAGAACTCTTTGTTCGATTGCTTGATCAAGAAGCTTTTTGTTTTGATGACGTATGTAAAGTGATTGGTTTTGCGATCACGGACAAAGGTCTTGTCAAAATTGCAGAATTAAATGCACGCACAATAGATGCTTTAGAAACTCAACATAATGGAACAAAAGACCTCCTTGTTTCTTACTCTCCAACTCAGGAGGGAATCATTTATAGTTGGCAAGATGGCTTTTATAAAAAATATGAGGGACAAAAATGATGCAAACAAAAACATATATTTTAGCTATTTTTTGCTTTTTCTTTGGCTTGGCTATTTTCATCGAATCTCAACCCGCTTTCGCCTACGGTGACCTCTGGACTATTAATACACGTTATCCTCATATTGACTCACGTAATGGCTACCGATACACAACACCAAACGTATCTGGTGTTAATTACCGTGTCATGGGTCGTTTGACAGAGAACCATGCCCCCATATATGCCGAATTAAGTGGAACGGCTTCTGTTTCTCGAGAACTTGGCGGTGGCATGGTTGAAATTACAATTTCTGATAGAAACGGTAACCCTTTACGAAAAGTATCACCTCTTATTAAAGCGAGTATTCGTCCAGACTTCTTTACAACAAGAAGAAGTATTGGCCCGAGAGGCGTCCTTTATAACGATCATGAAGTACTCTATAATAGCGTAAGTGTAAATAGCCGCACCCTTCTTGGGATGATGGATTTACAAGATTATGTAGATGAACGATTTGATGAATATTATAGTGAAGATGTTGACCCATCCAGACCAGCAAGAGATCTTGCAATTAATGAAGATATCAGACCAACTGGAACGATTACGCCCCTTGGTGATGCGCCTGTTTTATACACAGGCTCAACAACAACAGGAACAAGCCCAAGCCCCGTTATGGACACATCCGGTGTTGAAGCGAGTTCTGTTATGGGGGCACTCTCAGGCTCTTCTTATTGTAGTGATTCTGCACGTATGGCCTTAAGTTCACAAAGAGAAAAAACACTACAAGACAAAGAAAATATGCGAACCAGTACTTTTTCTGATGTTTTAAATCTCGGTAGCATGAGCTGTTTTGATATGTATCAGTTAACAATGTTTAATGACGTTGGGAATACATTATCAAATTCCGGTGCTGGCGGTGGATTCTTTAGCGGTGCGATTAGTAATGTCGCCTCTAGCTTCGGTATCCCAGCAAATGCTTCTGGCGCAATCGGCAGCTATGCTTCTGGGGCCTTATCAGACTATTTATCAAGTTCAATATGTGAAGCTTCTCAAAACTTTATGCAAGGGGTTCAATCTTCTTTTAATGGCCATGCAAGTGCTCTCTACAGCTCTGTGCAAGATTACCAAGGCAACAATTGGTGGGGTAAGCAACTTGGAAACCACATGCCTGAGCTAGATGATAAATATTTTGAATCAGCAACTTTAGGTTCATATTACGATTACGGCTCTGACTTTTTAACACAAGCCGTGGATACATATTCAGACTATCGCCAAATTTATCAAGACGCGTATGATTCATATGATCCTGATGGTGGGCAATAATTAATATTTTAAATAAAGATCTTCTAGGGACGGAGGAAAAACAAATGAAAAAAGTAATTTCACTATGTGCAGCGCTTCTTTTAAGCACATGCCTTTCTATGCAAGCACAAGCCAATAATACCGTATTAAGCTCTCCTGTTGATCTTGATAAAGTTATTGTTGAAAAACCTGTCGGCCAAATCATTGACCCTAACTATGGTGTTATTTCATTTCATAATGGAACATTATTTAGACTGAGTGAAGATATTCAAAATAGCGGTGAGCCATTAGATATTCTAACCCCTTATGCAGGACGTATTTTTTATGCAGGTTTAGACAACACATATGGAACGATCGTTAAAATTATACACGACAACGGCTCTACTTCTACATTTGGCGGCATGGACCTCGATTCCTTGATTTCTTCAAAATACCGTGTAGAACGCGGAGAAAAGATTGGACATTTCATCCGAACAGCAGATCACGTTACTGCTAATAATCATTTATATTTCGAACATACGTTAGAAAATGGTCATAACTTAAGCTTTAACTTTCAGGATCTACAAAATAAGCGCCTTTCTAGCTTTACTGTCAGCGCACAAAATCTTGGTCTTGCCCAACAATATTATGTTCCGTTAAAAAAAGACAATAATGATGATGGTGGTATTCGCCCTTATAGTTTTAGTGGTAATAGCTCAACGCAATCCTCTCAAGAAACGATTGCGCGACAAGAGCCAACAAAAACAAAACGGAATAATCGCATGATGTCTGTTAAAGACTTCCCTGTTAGATCTGTGTTAAAAAATGCGCCTACCTATATTAGTATTGCAAATGGATCAGATGGATCGAATGTCAGATACCAATCATTGGCGTATGGTCTTGCGGGACCTGCCGCGGCGGCTACACCTGCAAGCGCTACCCCTACTTGTCCACAAAATGTTAAAGATGGATTGATGCAGCGTAGTGAACAACGCCTACAAAACCAAAAGAATTTAAGAAATGCCGTTATATCAGAACCAGGTAACGTTTCTGATCTATCTTGTTTTGATGACTTCCAATCTATTATGAGTTCTGTTGTATCAGGATCAGGCTTATCTGGTGGTATTAACATCTTTGGACAAAATGTTGATCTGGTTGGCATGGGGATGAATGCACTTGCAAATGGCGCCTGCAATCAAGCAAATGCTCTTATGAGTGATGTTCGTAACAAAGCAATTGATATGAACGCAATGTATGCGTCTCAATATAGAGCTTGGGAGTCAGGGCAATTACAAAACCTAAGTAACTCTGTTGCCGATTTTGCTGGTGAAGAACATCAAGAAGAAATCGAAGGAAGAGCGATAGACCTCTACAATATTTTGATTTCACCGCCAGATCAATAAAAGTAACTAATGTTTTTGGATAAGGCTCTTAAACTTTGAAAGAAGTGTTCCTTCTTTGTCAAAATTCGTAAAAAAATGTTCGATAATGTTTTTTGCTGCCTGCCTATCATAATAAACAACTTGTTTATCTTCCGATGTCGTTTCTTTTTTATATCTAGGGAAGCGTGAGAAATCGATATCCCCTGACCAAAATGTTTTACCTTCATCAAGCATGGGTGACTCAAGTCCTTGTTGCTGAACCTTTAATTGTGTTTCTGCAATCTGTTGAGCACGCGCCAAAACATCAGGTGGAACACGCTCTCGTGTTTCCTTAATTTGTTTTAGCATTTCTTTTTTTACTTGTTCGATATTATCCAAAGAAACCTCACTTCGTAGATTTTATTATAGCACAGCTAAAGCAAAAAAAGAATAAATGCATAAAATGCTAGAGAAAGCTCATCGGATCTACATCAATTTGAACCTTAAGAGCATTTGGCTTTTTAATATGATTTAGCCACTCTTTTAATGTTTTTTGTACATTCAAAAATTTATCAGCTTTCACTAAAAAACGGTAACGGTATTGCCCACGTATTCTTGCCAATGGTGCTTGAGCTGGACCAAAAACCATAAATTGTTCTGTCGATGGTGCACAAAAAGCAAGCTCTTTTGTATAACGAATAATCTGTTGCTCATCTTCACCTGAGATAATTAAAGCTACCAAGCGCGTAAATGGAGGCATATCAGCTTCATCACGTGCACTCATTTCTAACTCTACAAAAGCATCACGGTCTTGAGCTTTTAAAGCTTGAATAATCGGATGATCTTCTTGGCGTGTTTGTATATAAACATGCCCTTTTTTAGATTCACGTCCTGCTCTTCCAGACACCTGATGAAGAAGCTGATAGCTTCGTTCACTCCCTCTTAAATCACCGCCTGCTAAACCACTATCCGCATCAATAATACCAACAGTTGTTAAGTGAGGAAAATGGTGACCCTTGGCAAGCATCTGTGTTCCAATCAAAACATCAAATTTACCTTTTTGAATTTGATGAAGACTATTTTTTAAAATATCAGGATCCTTCATGTTGTCACTGGAAAAGACAACTTGTTTTGCTGTTGGCAATATTTCTCTTACCTCTTCAATCATGCGTTCAACACCAGGACCACATGGGATAAAAGAATCGACACTCCCACAACCTTCACAAGAATCTGGCTTAGGCATCACATAGCCACAATGATGACATTGAAGTCGATGGAATCGTTTATGCTCAACAAGGCTTGTACTACAATTTGGACAATCAAAACGATGTCCACAATCTCTACATATTGTCAAAGGAGCATAACCTCTCCTATTTAAGAAAATTAATGATTGCTCACCTCGTTCATATGTCTTTTTTAAGGCTTCTGCTAATGTCGGAGAGATCCAATGATCCTTTTCTGGTTTATCTCGTCTTAAATCTATGAGATGCATATCTGGAAGTACAGATTCCCCATAACGCGAAGGCAGCACAAAATGTGCATATTTCTCATGTTCTACATTTAAAAGCGTTTCTAAACTTGGCGTTGCACTTGCTAGAATAAGATGAGAATGCATCATTTTACAGCGAACAACGGCCATATCACGCGCATTGTACAAGACTCCTTCTTCCTGCTTGTAAGCATTGTCATGTTCTTCATCGATAACTATCAAATCCAACTTCTTATATGGAAGTAAGAGAGCTGAGCGGGCTCCTATAATAACTTGCGCTTTACCTGAGGCAATTAATCGCCAATTATCACGGCGTTGTGCAGGTGTTAAATTTGAATGCCATATAGTAGGAATCTCACCAAAACGTTTCCGAAAACGTTCGATGATTTGTTGCGTCAATGCAATCTCCGGTAACAAGACGAGCGATTGATTACCCTTAGAAATTTGCTCTTCAATCAAGTTAAAATAAACCTCTGTTTTACCAGAGCCCGTTACACCATCAAGAAGCGTTACGGAGAAATCTTTTTCCTGTAGTTCTTTACAAAAAGTGACAGCCTCTTGTTGCTTTTCTGAGAGATGTTTGCGCTCAACCTCACTTGTAAAATCCTTAGAAAAAACAGGCTCAATATACGCCATTTTTAAAATATCCTGCTCCATCATTCCTTTTAGGATAGATGTTGATACGCCTAATTCTTTACTAAAGAAACTTGCCGGCACTGGTTTATTTTCATGATTATTAAAGTAATCCAAAACCTCTTGGCGTTTAGGTGTTATGCGCACCCCATCACAGTTAAAGCTTTTATTCAGATAGTAACTCAAAACCTTCTTTGGTTTTTCAAGTGCATCGCGTACAGGAATAGACATTTTTAGAACTGATCCCAAAGGCGCCATTGTATAATCAGAGAGCCAGTTTAAAAACTTTCGATGCGCATCACTCATAGGTTCAAAATCAAAAACCTCAGATACTTTCTTTAATTTCTCAAAAGCCACCTTGTCTTCAGTTTCATTTGACCAAACAACGCCTATCAATTGCTTCTTGCCAAAAGGTACTTGAACATAACTGCCTAGAGGGAGTGGTGTGTCGGCTTCGATCAAATAATCAAAGCCCCTTCCAAATGGAAGCGGTAATAATACAGATTGAACGATATTATCTCTGGAAGCTTTACTCATATTTATATAAGATAATGCCAACAACTAACGAATAAAAGGATTAAGATTAAAAATGAAATTTTTTGTTGATACAGCCGATATAAATGAGATTAAAGAACTTGCTGACACAGGTCTTCTTGATGGTGTTACCACAAACCCGTCTTTAGTTAAAAAATCAGGACATGATAACTTTATTAGTCTAATTTCAGAAATCTGTGAAATTGTTGAAGGCCCCGTAAGCGCAGAAGTTGCCGCAACTGATTTTGATACAATGCTTTTAGAGGCTAAAAAGCTTGCTAAGATTGCCGATAATATTGCTGTCAAAGTACCTCTAACACCCGCTGGTTTAAAAACATGTAAAATCCTAAGCGATGAAGGAACGATGGTGAATGTTACTTTATGTTTCTCTGCTGGACAGGCTCTCCTTGCTGCTAAAGCTGGCGCAACTTTTATTTCTCCTTTCATTGGTCGTTTGGATGATATTGGGCAAGACGGGATGGAGCTTATTTCTGAGATTGCTCAAATTTATGCGATGTATCCAAATCTAGAAACAGAAATTTTAGCTGCTTCTATTCGTCATCCTCGCCATGTTTTAGATGCTGCTGCAATTGGCGCCGATGTAGCAACGATCCCACCAAAAATTATTTGGCAGCTTTACAATCACCCTTTAACAGATAAAGGCCTTGATGCTTTTGTTAAAGACTGGGCAGAAACTGGACAATCTATTTTATAAAAATGACACAGGCTCATAATACAATGACTAAAATCACATCAGAAGATGTCTTAAACTGGTTAAAAGAAAACCCAACTTTTTTTAAGGACTCACCCGAGGCTTTGGAAGTATTGGCCAATAGTACGTCAAAAATAACGGAAGACAAAACCGTTGTCGATTTTCAAAAGAAATTGGTTGAAAAACTTCGTAAAGATCACGCAGAAGCCCTTGAAACGCAAAATATGCTTGTTGAATATTCACGCGCAAACTTAAACAACCAAAACGCTGTTCATGAAGCTATTCTGCATTTACTGGACGCGGCAAGTTTTGAAGAGTTCATTCATACAATTACCTCTGATCTTGCCATTACACTTGATGTCGATGTAATTTGCCTTTGTGTTGAAAGTGAGAATGCAGACACATTACCAACACGCTATTTATCCGGTGTTCGAATTTTCAAAAAAGGGGATGTTGATTATCTTATCGGTGACAATAGTTCAATTTTACAATCAGACATTAAAGGAAATGACTATGTATTTGGAGAGGCCGCAGGTCTTGTTAAATCTCATGCCCTTCTTCGCTTAGCCATTCATCCAAAAGTTCCTCAAGGAATTCTAGCTTTTGGATCACGTAACCCCCAAGGTTTTGGTGAAGATCAGGCAATTGATCAAGTTTCCTTTCTTGCTCGTGTCATAGAAAGATGTATTCGTGCATGGCTAAACCTGCCTTCTTAAGACTGATAAATCATCTTCCTTGCCAAGAAGAGGTCATTAAACATCTCCATGATTACTATGACTGGCTTCGCTATGAGAAAAATTATTCAGAACATACCCAAAGAGGCTATTTATCGGAACTCAGATTTTTCCTTTTATTTTTAGCTGAACATACAGGGCAGAAAATCTCATTAACCCTTCTATCAGAATGCCGCCTGACCGAATTTCGTAGCTATGTGGCTAAACGCGCCGCTAAAGGTAGTTCAAATACGTCACGCGCACGCTCAATCTCATCTCTAAAAAATTTCTATGGTTGGTTAGATAAGCAAGGCATTTTGCACAATCCACAAATAGAACTTATGACAGCCCCTAAAAAACCGAAAAGCCTTCCTAAAACAATTGAAATGGATAAGCTTTTTCAAATTTTATCAGAGCTTCGTACAGGTCAGAATAAAGAAGATTGGCAAAATTTACGAGATGTCGCGCTCTTTACACTTTTATATGGAACAGGTCTACGTATTGCTGAGGCCTTATCTCTTAATGTTGGTGATCTTTATGATAGAGAAAATCAAGATCATGTGATTGTGATGGGAAAAAGGAAAAAGCAACGCCATGTCCCTCTTATCCCCGTGGTGAAAGAATCTCTTTTCTTTTACAAAGAGTCTTGCCCGGAAATAGGAATAAATAAAGAGGATCCATTTTTCATTGGGGCGCGTGGTGGACGGCTTCACGCAGGTGTAGCCCAACGAGCTATTAAGCAACTAAGACGTCAATTACAAATGCCAGAAAGCATAACACCTCACGCCTTCCGTCATAGCTTCGCCTCACATCTTTTGAATAAGGGGGTTAATTTGCGTATTATCCAAGAACTCCTCGGCCACGCATCACTAACATCAACACAAATCTACACTGAACTCTCCCTAGACCACATCATGAGCGTTCATGAGCGGTGCCATCCTAGAAATAATAAATAATAAATCACATATGAAGTGGGCGACCGTCTACTGCGAGGGCTGCTTCTTTTACAACTTCTGATAGAGTTGGATGTGCGTGGCATGTCAAGGCTATGTCCTCAGCTGTGCCGCCAAATTCAATCACTGTTGCAATTTCGGAGATCAAATGACCACCATCAATCCCAACAATGTGACCACCTAGAACCTTGTCTGTTTTCTTATCTGCTAAGATTTTAACAAAGCCATCTGTTGCGTTCATCGCACGTGCGCGTCCGTTTGCACTGAATGGGAACTTACCGACTTTGTATGCAATACCCGCATCCTTTAATTCCTCTTCTGTTTTACCAACAGAAGCAATTTCAGGAGATGTATAAACAATACCAGGGATCGCATCATAATTAATATGACCTTTAATGCCCGCAATTTGTTCAGCCAAAACGACACCTTCATCTTCAGCCTTATGAGCTAGCATCGCCCCTTTCACAACATCACCGATCGCATAAATACCATCAACATTTGTTTTAAAATGCGCATCAACATCAACGCGCCCACGCTCATCTAATTTAACGCCAACATTATCTAACCCAAGACCATCTGTATAAGGACGACGCCCAACAGCAACAAGGACAATATCAGCTTTCAGCTTTTCTTGCTTGCCACCTTTTGCAGGTTCTAATTTCAAAGCAACATCTTTCTTACCTGCTTTAACTTCCGTTACCTTCGTTGATAATTTAAATGTCAGACCTTGTTTTTCTAAAATCTTTTTAGCTGTTTTAGAAACCTCACCATCCATACCTGGTAAAATACGATCTAAGAATTCAACAACAGTTACCTCAGCCCCTAGGCGTGACCAAACAGCACCCATTTCCAAACCAATAACGCCGCCACCAATGACAACCATTTTCTTTGGAACTTCGCTTAACTCAAGAGCGCCCGTTGAAGATACAACGCGTTTCTCATCAATTTCAATTCCTGGAAGAGATGACACATCAGAGCCCGTCGCAATCACAATGTTTTTAGCTTTAATTGTCGATTTCTTGCCCTTAGCATCTGTGACTTCAATTTCATTTTTAGATTTGATTTCACCAGCACCTTTAATGCCTTCGATTTTGTTTTTCTTAAATAAAAACTCAATACCAGCAACATTATCATTCACAACAGAATCTTTGTGTTTCATCATCTTTTTAAGATCAAGTGATACCTTACCTGTCTTAACACCGAAATCAGCTAAATGATGCGCAGCCTCTGCGTATTTTTCAGAAGCTGCTAAAAGAGCTTTTGAAGGAATACAACCAACATTCAAACATGTCCCGCCAAAAGAGCCACGCTTATCCAAGCAAGCAACTTTCAAACCTAGTTGAGCCGCACGAATAGCACATACATACCCTCCAGGGCCCGCACCAATTACAACGAGATCAAATTCTTTATCAGCCATTTTTATATCCTTTTTATAAGCGATTATAGATCAAGAAGAAGACGTTTTGGATCTTCGATACATTCTTTAATAGTTCTAAGGAATGTTACCGACTCACGACCATCAATAATACGGTGATCATAAGACAGAGCCAAATACATCATCGGACGAATAACAACCTCACCATTAATCGCAACAGGACGATCTTCGATACGGTGCATTCCTAAGATACCTGATTGTGGTGGGTTCAAAATAGGTGTTGAAAGCATAGAGCCAAATACACCACCATTTGTCACAGTAAATGTACCGCCCATCATTTCTTCCATAGATAATTTACCATCACGGGCACGACCACCAAGATCGATGATATCTTTTTCAATATCTGCAAATGACTTTTTATCTGCGTCACGAACAACAGGAACAACAAGACCTTGTGGTGTAGAAACCGCACAGCCTATATCATAGTGATTTTTATAAATAACTTCATCACCATCAATTTCTGCATTCACCGCAGGGATTTTTTGAAGTGCGTGAACAGCCGCTTTCAAGAAAAAAGACATAAAGCCAAGCTTCACACCGTGCTTTTTCTCAAATGCATCTTTAAAATCTTTACGTACTTGCATAATAGCAGACATATCAACATCATTAAATGTTGTCAGTGTTGCTGTTGATTGTTGTGAATCCATTAAACGCTCAGCAATACGTTGACGCAAGCGAGTCATTTTAACACGCTCTTGACGTGCTTTCACATCTCTTGGCTCCATCGCGCTACCGCCAGAGGCAACATGAGAAGATGTATGTGCTTCCACATCCTCTTTCATAACACGACCACCTTTTCCAGAGCCTTTAACATCATCAATATTCACACCTTTATTATCAGCCGTTTTTCTAGCTGATGGTGTTGAGGCTGGAGCATCTTTCTCTGCTACTTTTTCTTCCTTAGAAGTCACTGCCTTTTCTTGTTTCGCAGGCTTTGATCCTGTCGCCCCTTCTTCAAACAAGGCCAAAACAGCATCAAACTCAACCGAGTCTCCTTCTTGTACTTTAATCTCAGTAATAACACCATCTGCTGGTGCATTCACTTCCAAAGTCACTTTATCTGTTTCAAGTTCTACAATTGGTTCATCCGCGCTTACCGCTTCGCCTTCTTTTTTCAACCAGCTTGCCACTGTTGCTTCTGAGACAGATTCACCAAGTGTTGGTACTTTAATTTCTACAGTCATTTTGTTTTCCTTCTACCTTTTATAGAGTTAAAGCTTCATCAATTAATTTCTTTTGCTGTTCTAAGTGAACAGAGAGCAATCCCGTTGCTGGCGATGCTGATGCCGCACGCCCGACAAAACGAGGGCGACCCGCTTTATGTTTTATATTGCTCAAAGCCGCTTCAATACGACGATCAACAAAATGCCAATAACCTTGATTCTCAGGTTCTTCTTGGCACCAAACAACATCCGCATTTGGATATTTTTTAAGCTCAGCCTCCACACCATCACTTGGGAATGGATAGAGCTGTTCTAAACGCAAGAATGTAACATCATCTGTTAATTTCCTATTCTCAGCCGCCTCGAGTAAATCGTAATACACCTTACCTGTACATAAAACAACGCGCTTTACTTTCTTAGGGTTCTTAGGCAACACATCATCATAAAGCACACGGTGGAATGTTTGATCACCCAACATCATATCAAGGGATGAAATACATCTCTTGTGACGAAGAAGAGATTTTGGTGTAAAGACAACCAACGGCTTTCTAAATTCACGCTTCATCTGTCGACGCAAAACATGGAAAAAGTTTGCAGGCGTTGTACAATTAGCAACCTGCATATTATCTTCCGCACATAACTGCAAGAAACGCTCTGGACGCGCCGATGAGTGCTCTGGCCCTTGTCCTTCGTAGCCATGCGGCAATAACATTGTTAAACCCGACATACGTAACCATTTTGTTTCAGAAGAACAAATGAATTGGTCAATCATCATTTGTGCGCCATTCGCAAAATCACCAAATTGTGCTTCCCAAATAACTAAAGCATGCGGTTCAGCAGATGAATATCCATACTCAAATCCTAATATCCCTAACTCCGATAAAGGCGAGTTATAAACATCATATTGCGCCTGACCTTCACGCAGATTATTCAAAGGTGTATATAAACTATCATCTTCTTGGTCATGTAAAACAGAATGACGATGTGAGAATGTCCCCCTTTGACAGTCTTGCCCTGATAAACGAACAGGAATATCTTCAAGCAACAATGATGCGAAGGCCATTGCTTCTGCTGTCCCCCAGTCAAAGCCCTCACCTGACTTAAACATTTCTTTTTTCTGCTCTAATTGACGTGCAATTTTTGTATTAACCTTAAATGTTTCAGGAAGAGTCGTAAGCCCAGCACCAATTTCTTGTGCAAGTTTTTTAGAGATACCTGTTTTACCGCGTCTAGCTCCATCACGTTCCGCAATCTTAATATTAGACCAGCGTCCATCAAGCATATCAGCTGAATTTGGTTTATAATCTTCTGCGGCTTTAAACTCTGCTTCTAATTGGTTTGAAAAATCATCTTTAACCGCTTTTGTTTCATCAGCACTCATCAACCCTTCACGCTCCAAATAAGAAGCATAAAGATCTCTTGTTGTTTTGTGCGCTTTAATTTCTTTATACATGAGTGGGCTTGTGAACATCGGTTCATCCCCTTCATTGTGACCAAAGCGACGATAACAATACATATCAATAACAACATCCTTGCCAAATCTTTGACGGTACTCAATTGCCATACGTGCAACATGCACCATAGATTCAGGGTCGTCACCATTCACATGGAACACAGGCGCATGAACCATCTTTGCAATATCTGTACAGTAAGGCCCTGATCGCGCCTCTTCAGGATGTGTTGTAAACCCAATTTGGTTATTAACAACGAAATGGATTGTCCCCCCTGTATTATACCCATCAACGCCTGAAAACATAAATGTTTCAGCCACAATACCTTGCCCCGCAAATGCCGAGTCTCCGTGCAAGATTAAAGGCAACACTTCTTTTTGGGCTTGATCGGTTCCACCACGCTGAATTTGCTTTGCTTTCACCTTTCCTTCAACGACAGGATCAACAACCTCCAAATGCGATGGGTTCGTGTTTAATGATAAATGGATCTCATTTCCATCAAAATCACGATCACTTGATGCACCAAGATGATACTTTACATCTCCAGAGGCTAACACACCTTCTGGGTTATCTGATTTCCCCATAAACAATGAAAACATCGATGTAAATGTTTTACCCATAACGTTTGTTAAAATATTTAGACGCCCACGGTGTGGCATCCCAATGGCGATTTCTTTTAAGCCTAACTGACCACCACGTTTCATGATTTGCTCAATAGCAGGAACCATCGACTCACCGCCATCAATACCAAAACGCTTAGTGCCAGGGTATTTAACATGTAAGAACTGCTCAAAGCCCTCAGCTCTTGTCAAACTGTGTAAAATCGCTTTCTTACCTTCATCAGAGAAATGCGTACGATTTAAACCATCTTCAACACGCTCTCTAATCCATGCTTTTTCTTCAGGATCAAGAATATGTGTGTATTCAACACCAATATGCCCACAATATGTTTTTTGACAAGCTGCAATAATTTCACGCAGAGTCGCACGCTCCAAGCCCATTAACCCATTCATAAAGATAGAACGATCATAATCAGCCATTGTAAAACCATAGTGCTCTGGCTTCAACTCTGGGTGTGCTGTCTTATCTCTCAAACCTAAAGGATCAATATCTGCAAGCAAATGCCCACGCACACGATACGCTTCAACCAAACGAAAAGCGCGTAACGAGTCTTGGATAGACTTATCATCCGCACGCCTTGTCACATGCCCTTGTGCAACGTCTTCTTTATTCTCATTTGCAGGCGCATCAACAACCAAAGGCTCTAAACCTTTACTCCAGCTAGCACCTGTGACCTCACGCATGAGTGAGCGCATATCATCATCTAAATTATCAAATAATTCTCGCCAACTAGGATCAACAGAGCCCGCATCATTTAAATAGCGCGTATAGATATCAGATAAATAATCAGCATTTGTGTTGGTTAGAAAACCAAGAATTTCCGAAGATGACATAAGAACTTTACCCTCTTATTTTTAGTTAAGTTTAAGCTACAACGCTTCGCCCATCAGATCAACAGCAAATGTAGATTAACCATTAAGAATAAAGAAATATTTAACGTTTTTATTTGACATATAGATAGAGGTTTATTATAAAGCCATATGTATGATGATTTAGGAAATAATAATATGCACGCCGCGGAAGCACTCAGACCTTATTTTGAGAAAGCGTGCAAATTTATTAGCAAAAAAACAAAAGCTACTATTAAACGCATAAAAGCAAAAAAGCCCTCCAATAAATGAAGGGCTTTTTTTGTTGTTCATTTAAAAACTTAAGCAGCCATTGCCTTAACCATTGTTGTGCCAAGTGCAGCTGGTGAATCGGCTACAAAGATACCTGCTGATTTCATCGCTTCGATCTTGCTACCAGCATCACCTTTACCACCAGAAATGATCGCGCCAGCATGGCCCATGCGACGACCTGGAGGGGCGGTAACACCTGCGATAAAACCTGTTGTTGGTTTCTTAATTTTAGATTGCTTCAAAAATTCTGCGGCCTCTTCCTCAGCAGTACCACCAATCTCCCCGATCATAATGATCCCTTCTGTTTCAGGATCGCTCAAGAACATATCCAAACAATCAATAAAGTTCGTTCCATTAATTGGATCACCACCAATACCGATACATGTTGTTTGCCCCAGACCTTCCGCTGTTGTTTGCGCAACAGCTTCATACGTCAATGTTCCAGAACGAGAAACAACACCGATCTTACCACGTTGATGAATGTGACCTGGCATAATACCAATTTTACACTCACCTGGTGTAATAATCCCCGGGCAGTTTGGGCCGATCAAACGCGTTTTAGAACCTTCCAAAGCAGCATGAACACGCATCATATCAAGAACAGGAATTCCTTCCGTGATACAAACAACCAATTCGAGCTCAGCATCAATCGCTTCAATAATCGAGTCGGCTGCAAATGGAGGCGGTACATAAATAACAGAGGCATTTGCTTCTGTTGCCTCACGCGCATCGCTTACCGTGTCAAAAACAGGTAAACCTAGATGCGATGATCCTCCTTTACCTGGTGTCACACCACCAACCATTTTTGTTCCATATGCAATTGCTTGCTCTGAATGAAAAGTTCCGTTTTTACCAGTAAAGCCTTGGCAAATAACTTTTGTGTCTTTGTTTACTAAAACTGACATATTCATATTCTCCTAAATAATTAAGTTATGCCGCTAAGGCTTTAATTGCATCAACGATTTTGCTTGCCGCGTCATTCAAGTTATCTGCAGGAATAATTGCCAAATCAGAACCAGCTAAAAGCTTTTTCCCTTCATCAACATTTGTTCCCTCAAGGCGCACAACCAAAGGCACATTAAGATCAACTTCTTTAGCCGCGATCAAAATACCTTCAGCAATCACGTCACATCGCATAATCCCACCAAAGATATTAATCAAAATACCTTCAACATTTGGATCAGATAAAATCAACTTAAACGCTGCTGTTACTTGCTCAGCAGTTGCCCCACCACCAACATCAAGGAAGTTAGCCGGCTCTGCACCATAAAGTTTAATAATATCCATTGTCGCCATCGCAAGACCAGCACCATTCACCATACAAGCGATGTTACCGTCCAACTTAACGTAGTTAAGATCAGATTTAGATGCTTCAACTTCCATTGGATCTTCCTCTGTAAGATCACGAAGCGCAAGAACTTCTGCTTGGCGATACAAAGCATTACTATCAAAGTTCATTTTCGCATCAAGGCACATAAGATCGCCCTGCTCAGAAAGCATTAATGGGTTAATCTCAACGATAGAAGCGTCGAGCTTAGTAAATGCTTCATAAAGTTTAGAAACAAGCTTCACACATTGCTTAAATGTATCCCCTGAAAAACCAAGTCCGAAGGCAACTTTGCGTGCATGGAATGGCATCAATCCTGTTTTTGCATCAACATATACTTTGATAATTTTCTCAGGCGTTTTCTCAGCCACCTCTTCAATATCAACCCCACCTTCTGTAGAGGCCATAATAGCGATCGTCTTTGTATCACGATCAACCAACATACCAAGATAGTATTCAGCCTCAATATCATATCCATACTGTACATACAGACGCTGAACCTCTTTACCCTCAGGGCCAGTTTGGTGCGTCACAAGCGTCTTACCAAACATCTCTGTTGCTTTTTCTTTCAAGTCATCCATGTTCGTTACGAACTTAACGCCACCCGCTTTACCACGGCCACCCGCATGGATTTGAGCTTTAACAACCCACGGTCCTTTTGGATCAACTTCTGGCGCAACTTTCACAGCCTCTTCCGGTGACATAGCAGGAAGACCTTTTGTTACAGGAACGCCAAATTTACTTAGCAGTTCTTTTGCTTGATACTCATGAATATTCATTCTTATCTTTTCCTTTTTATTTAGTTTAAAATTTTAAGCAACTTTATCCATTGCCGCTTTTAAATCTTTTACTGCGTTAACAGAATTATCGAACATCGCTTGCTCATCTTGCGTGAACTCAACTTCGATAATTGTTTCAACACCGCCAGCACCGATAATAACGGGCACACCGATATACAGACCGTCAACACCGTATTGACCTGTTAAATGAGCTGCACATGGAAGAACGCGTTTTTTATCACGCAAGTAACTCTCAGCCATTGCAATCGCACTTGATGCTGGTGCATAAAATGCAGAACCAGTTTTTAACAAACCAACAATCTCTGCTCCACCTTTGCGTGTACGATCAACAATTGCATCTAAACGTTCTTGTGTTGTCCATCCCATTTTCACGAGATCAGGAAGAGGTATACCAGCAACTGTTGAATAACGGGTTAACGGCACCATTGTATCACCGTGACCGCCAAGAACGAAGGCTGTTACATCTTCTACAGACACATTAAATTCTTCTGCTAGGAAGAAGCGGAAACGCGCCGAGTCAAGAACCCCAGCCATCCCAACAACTTTTTTAGGATCAAAGCCCGTCACCTCTTGCATCAAACCAACCATCACATCAAGCGGGTTTGTAATAACGATAACAAAAGCATCTGGTGCGTGCTTTTTAATATTTTCACCCACAGAGCGAATAACACCGCTGTTGATACCAATTAAATCATCACGGCTCATACCTGGTTTACGTGGCACGCCTGCTGTTACGATAACAACATCAGCCCCTTGCATCACATCATAATCATTTGATCCAGCAAACACACAATCGAAACCTTCAACCGGTGCTGCTTCTGCTAAGTCTAATCCTTTACCTTGAGGAATACCTTCTGCGATATCAATCAAAGCGACATCGCCCAACTCTTTCAAGCCTGCTAATAATGCAAGCGTTCCACCAATTTGTCCTGCACCCACAAGAGCAATTTTATTACGAGCCATAATCTCTAATCCTTTTTTGATTGTTACACCCCTTCGACCGAAGAGATTTATTATGCTTCAAGGATACAAAATGCGCCACAGATAGCAAGATTTAAAATCAAAAATATTTGAAATATTTATACTAGAAAAAAAATATAAAAATATAGATTAATCACCTCATAACAATTGAGGCACTATATTTTTCATACTCATCTAATTAATGTTTTCCTTCTGATAACCCCAAAAAGTCCAGCTGCCAAATAAGCTCTTTTTCTTCCAAAGGATAATCCGTTCCCCCACGTGCTAGCACAACTTCTTGTCTTGGCACTAAAGCCAAGTCTGTTTGAATTTTAACAGCTGTTCGCATAGACAGACCAGCACCCCAGCATAATGCCACAATAGGTTTTGCTTTTTTTGATTCAATAATCTTACGAATAATTTCTTCTGGTGATTTTGTTAAAACAGCCAAAGATGCATAAACAAAATCAAATTGACGCCAAGACAATGCATCCCCAATTAATTCATCCTTCAATCGCCCTTCTTTATATAATGAAAAGACTTGATTATGGAGATCCTTTTTATCAACCTGACCTCCAATCGCATTTTCAAATTCAATACGACGCCTAACGACCGATACAATTTCTTCTCTTGTTTGTTTATCAAAATCAGATCTCTTCTCAAGATATCTAAACAATGATAGATCAACAAAATTAGCCAACTCGCGGGCAAGCTGAACTGGTAATGATTTTCGTTTTACAAGGGACTCTTGCCACGCTGTTATTTCACTTGCCTTCTCAACAACCATCTCCAAAGTTTGAGGGAAAAATTTTGCACCCTCATTTTGAATCAAAACAGAGCCAGCACCTTCGTTTTCTGTTTCAATAATAGCATCTGTAACACTTTCATTCACTTGATCACGATCTGCAATCGCTGTTAAAACCCAAGAAGATGGATGATCGGCTATAATTTCCAAAAGATCTTCATCACTTAAAGCGACGCAAAAACGTAAAATAGGCTCCGCCACTTCTTGTTCAGCATCTTTAGCTAAACGACTTGCGATTACATTTGGTGTATAAACCTTATCTTTTAAAGTAGATGATAATGCTAAGCGTATTTTTAAAACTTCATCACGTGCAAGCGTCGCCAAAGCACCAACAGTAAAAGAATAAAGTTGAGAATGTTCATCTAAGGATACATTTGGCAATAAATCCATTAAACGCTTTGCCAGCACCATCCTAACATCAACAGATTTATCTTGAGCCAACAACACATCGGCTTTCATTGGTGTTGATTTATTCATAGCAACAGCACGACGCACAGCTTCATCATCATCACCGGCTAAGTAATATAAAATCTCTGGACGTGTTTTTGTTTTTGTTGCTAACTTTTTTCGCACTTTGGGATCATCTGAGCGCGCTTGCTCACGCTCCTTTTTATATTGAGGTGAATCTTTCTCTGTTGGCTTACCAAGCCCTGCTATTGCTTTTGAGATCCATTCTTTCATGCGTGTGCCTCATATATTTGCTCAATATAGTCTACAGATTGCATCTCTTGTAAACGACTAATCGTTCGCTCAAATTCAAATTTCAAAGGCCCTTCTTCGTACAATTCTGTCATAGGTTTGGCCGCTGACAAGATCAGCTGTGTTTTATTATCATATAGCGCGTCGACTAAAATCATAAACCGTTTCACTTCATTTTTTTGTTCTTTTTTCCATTGAGGGACATGATCAATCATAACCACTTCATATGCCTGCGCAAGCTCTAGGAAATCAAGTGCGGCATACTCTTTTTCAATTATATCCCTATAATCAAATCGGGCAATACGATGATCTGATTGAACTGGAATAAAGAAATTATGCCCTTTAACAATGATCGTTCTCGATGTTACATCATGACCATCCACCATAATAGCAAACATTTCATCCATTTTCTGAGTTCCATTTAAATCATCAGGGCAACAATAAAAATCATCTCTTTTAATTTTCTCTAAGCGATAGTCAATACCACTATCTAAATTATAAACGACCATTTTACCCTTAAGAAGCTGAATAAATGGTAAAAACAGATCTCTTTGCAGTCCATCTTTATAGAGATTTTCTGGCGCCCAGTTAGAGGTCGCAATAACGACAACTCCATTCTCCCAAAGATGCTCAAATAAACGCCCTAATATCATTGCATCTGCTATATCTGTCACATGAAATTCGTCAAAACACAACACTCGCACATTCTTTGAAAATTCTTTTGCAAATTCTGGTAAAGCTTGGTCAAGACGTATTCTATCTCTGTTTGTATGACTATACTCATGAACCATACGCATAAATTCGTGAAAATGCAGACGCTGTTTTTTCTTTAACTCCAAGGTTTCAAAGAAAAGATCCATCACAAAAGACTTCCCTCTCCCGACACCTCCATAAAGGTAAAGCCCTTTGATTGGCTTTAAATTCATCCCTTGCAGAAAGTGCCACCATTTTTTATTAGCTCTTTCTTCTAAGGCTTGTTTTATAGGTTCTAATAAAGAAATCGCATGACGCTGAGAAGCATCATCTTCAAAGTTATTCTGCTTGATGCGTTCTTTATATAGCGTCAATAACGTCATTAAGTACACCAGAGGTAATAACAGCTCGATAATGACTCTCACTGCGTGGGAATATTTGTGTCATATAAAAATTAGCACTGTGTTTCTTTTCATCTTTAAATTCTTTAGAAAGACTTTCATCTTCAATAGAAGCATAATATGAACGTGTAATCATATATCCTCCTAAAACAACAGCCATCAAGTTCAACACAGAAGAGGCTGCAACTTCGCATGCATTCAAATCTTTATGCTCTGCGCGCTCTAAAATATAAGCGATACTACGACTAATTAAATTAACACCTTGTATCAAATAGGAAGAGAATGCTTCGTTATGAGGTTTAATTTTTTCAGCCAAATCTAAAACTGAATCCATTAAAGGACGAAGCGCTGGCGCTTGCTCTTTTAATATTTTTCTAAAAACAAGATCTTTAGCTTGAATACCATTGGTTCCTTCATAAATAGGTAAAATACGAGCATCTCGAAAATATTGCGCAACACCTGTTTCCTCAATAAAACCCATTCCACCATGAATCTGTACCCCAAGAGAAGCCACTTCATTTCCAATATCCGTACACCAGCTTTTAACAATTGGTGTTAATAAAGCACATAGGTCAGAAGCCGTCTGTTTTATCTCATCATTTGCACCACGTGCCATAACATCCATTTGCGCCGCAGATAAATAACAAAGCCCACGCCCTGCTTGCGTTAATGTTTTCATGGTCCAGAGCATTCTTTGAACATCCGCATGATGAGAAATCGGCGCATTTTCAGTTCCTTTAAATGAACGCCCTTGCTTTCTTTCATCTGCAAAAGAATATGCTTGTTGATACGCCCTCTCAGCAACCGCTACACCTTGTAAACCAACATGCAAACGCGCATTATTCATCATTTTAAACATATAAGGTAACCCTTGATTTTCCTCACCAATCAAATAGCCAATCGCCCCCTTCTCATCACCATATTGCATCGTACATGTTGGAGAACCGTGAATACCCAATTTATGCTCTAAGCCTACACATTTCACATCATTACGAGCGCCCAAGCTTCCATCTTCATTCACTAAGAATTTAGGGACAAGAAACAGAGAAATTCCTTTTACACCTTCCGGTGCATTCGGAGTGCGTGCGAGAACAAGATGAATAATATTTTCAGCCATATCATGCTCACCAAATGTGATGTATATTTTTTGACCAGAAATTAGATAATGTTCTTCACCATTGATAGGGTCGGCTTTTGTTTTTACAGCTGCCAAATCAGAGCCTGCCTGAGGCTCTGTTAAATTCATCGTCCCTGTCCACTCTCCAGAAACCATGTGTGGTAAATATGTTTCTTTTAATGCGTCACTTGCATAAGCTTCAATCGCATCTACAGCGCCTTGATTTAAAAGCGGACATAAGCCAAAAGACAAATTAGAAGACTGCCACATTTCATTAATCGCCATTGATAAAACCCATGGCAAATGCATACCACCGAACGCTTCGGGGAAAGGCAATGTATTCCAACCAGATTCACAGTATTGTGCATATGCCTCTTTGAACCCTGATGCTGTCTTGACACTATGATCATCGTTTAGTATTGCCCCTTCATCATCACCTACCTTATTTAAAGGAGCTATGACATCACGTGCTAATTTAGAAGATTGATCAAAAATATCTGTGATTAAATCATCGCTTACTTCTTCACACCCTTCTAGTTTTTGAATTTCACTTAAACCAGCATTTTGCTTTAAGCACCATAGCATCTCTTCAACTGGCGGTGTATATGTCATGACTTAAATCCTTCCTTATATGATTCATTTTTATCTAGGGTAGAGCATCGGCTAAAAAAATCCACTTTTTTATATCATATAACGCTTTAAAAGAAATTGGCACATAGTTTGCTCTATAGATAATGAAAATAATAAGTGGGTAAGAAATGTCACAGACAATACAAAGAGATAATTTAAATTTAATACAGCAATATCAAGGCGTTGCCTCAAAATCTGTTTTAAACGCTATTCAAAGCGCCAGCAAAGATACGGGTGTTGATTTTGCCTATTTACTCAACCAAGCACAGGCAGAAAGTGCCTTCAACCCCTCTGCTAAAGCCAAAACAAGCAGCGCATCTGGACTTTATCAATTCATTGATCAAACATGGCTTTCTGTCGTTAAAAAACATGGTTCTCATCATGGTTTAGCAAAATGGGCCGATCAAATAACATTAGAAAATGGACGCGCAACAGTTTCTGACCCATCTGTTAAAAAAGCAATTTTAAATCTAAGAAATAATCCTGAAATTGCCTCTAATATGGCTGCTGAATTAGCACAAGACAATGAAACATACTTAAAACATCATATACGCGGCTTTGATAACGCCTCTTCAACTGATCTCTATCTTGCACATTTTATGGGTGCTAATGGCGCGGCGCGCTTTATTAATGCCATGAATGAAAACCCTGATCAAAATGCTGCAACTCTTTTCAAAAAAGAAGCACGTGCAAATCATGCTGTTTTTTATCATGCAGGCACGAACAAGCCACGTAGCCTTGAAGAAGTCTATAGTTTTTTTGACAAGAAATTCGAACCACAAGATGTAACCCCGAGCAAACAAAAAGTCCCTGTTTTAGAAATAGCCTCACTCCCTTCATCTCATCAAGAAAATGCGTTGAAAGCTGTTTCTGATATGTATCAAAACACAACACAAACACCTTATTTATCTCAACTAAAAAGCATGGGCTATACCAGTCCACTAACAAGTGAAAGTCTTTTTCTAATCCAAGAAATTATTGCAGACCTAGATCGCAAAACAGCATTCCTATAAAAAAAAAGCGCCCCATAGTGAGGCGCTTTTTTCATTACAAATATAAGAGTTTTATTTGATAAATTTTAATTTCTTCAACATACCCACAATATTTTGACGTCTTTGTGGTTGTATCGTCGTTGTTGCAGCCGCCGCTGCTTTTGTAAAGGCCGCTCTTAGGCCAGGAACAACTAACTCAGCTTCAGCAGACGGCTTAAAGCTATGAGGCTCACCTGTTTTTTCAACATGTTTCGCACTTTCATACAAGTAAGAAACACCACCAATAATCAGATCTCTTTTCTCTTGCATCGTCATATCGTTAAATGTCTTCTTCAATACAGTGATTGCTTCATCAATAAATTCTTCACTAACAATATCATCAACAAGATCATAGAGATCTACGATATTCGTGTTGTCGTATACTTTCATAAATTCATTAACAGCCTCTGTCAAAGTACGCTCATAGTCTTTCTTCTTACTCGCGAGAAATTCTTCTTTTGTTTCTGAGATAAATGGCGAGATCACTTCATAAACTCTTTCGAACAAATCATGTCTTTCTTCAAACGGAATTTCTTGCGCCACTTTAACGCTAAATTTTAACTGCTCAATTAATCCAGCTTGAACTTGTGGACGCAATTGTTGTTTAATAACAGGCCCTGCTAACGTCAACATATCTCTTGGAGGTAATTGCGTCTTCATAATATTTTTTTGTTGAACAACAAGTGAAATAATCTTTCTCATTTGTTGCTCTTGAATATCTGTTTCAAGAACTGAATCTCCCATAAGAAGGCTATCAACAAGCATCTTCACACCTGTCATGCCGCCGAGTTGATCAACAAAATCAACAACAGGCTTTAAATTACGAGCCTCAGCTTTAAACACATCCTTTAGACTTGCTTTCCCAGCAAGGTAAGCTTGTTTCATTCTTTGAAGTTCTTCTGCGCGTTGCTTTAAAACAGCGGGATCAACAACGAGATCCATAGGATCTCTACCTAGTGCGCCAGAAGATGGTTTATCTAAATTTTGTAATTTTTGATTCAAAGCATCAAAACCAGAATCATTAAAATCAGGCTCTTTTGGGTTTGTATTATTATTTGCTGGCTGTTCTGGCTGCTCAGGTTGAGATTCTGACTCTTTTTCTTGTCTCTCTAACTGCTCAAGTAATTCTTTTAGCTTATCGCTCATGATATCCTCTCTCTGTTATAATTATTATTAATTACAATAATCATTAACATACAAAAAATAAAACACAAGTATTAATCAAAAGTATTTATGCCTGAGCAGCCTTAATCAGACGGTCATTAATTGCCTTCCCAATACCTTCATCAGGTATGGGGGCAACAGCAATCGAGGAAACGCCTTCTTCATCAAGCCTATGCATATAAGCAAATAAATTACTAGCAGCCTCTATTAAATCCCCTTTTTCACTTAAATTCATAACAGGCGCTTTCGTTTTAAGAGAGAGTGATGGACCAAAACCTAAATAAGCCTGACCTTCTTGAGGAAATAATTTATTTAACTCCAAATGCGCTTTTGGTGCGTAATGTTTTAAGAGCTGGCCAGGTGAGATTGGCTTTGACGGAGAGCTTTTTTGAAACACAATCTCACACCCACAAATTTCACTGAGGGCTTCTTCATCAAAATAACCTTTGCGAACGATAACAGGAATTTCTTTTGTACAATCAACAACCGTTGACTCCAATCCAACAGCGGACGCCCCACCTGAAAGGATCATGGGAATTATTCCCTTAAAATCATGAGATACATGCGCTGCATTTGTAGGGCTCAATTGCCCTGATATATTTGCACTCGGCGCTGCAATCGGTCGCCCAAATTCCTTTATAAGCTTTAAAGCAATTGGGTGATCTGGGATCCTGACGGCAATTGTGTCTAAGCCTGCACTTACTAAGTCATGTATTTGACTATCGTGTCTTTTTTTCACTATCAATGATATTGGCGCTGGCCATAGATGCGTTGCCAATTCTATAGCATGCTCATTTAATACTCCTTCTTTCAAAACATCTTCCACTGATGAAAAATGAGAAATCAAAGGATTAAATTGAGGACGTTTTTTAACCTCAAAAATACGAGCAACAGCCTCTCCATTATAAGCGTCCGCCCCCAACCCATACACAGTTTCCGTTGGAAAAGCGACAATATCGCCTGCTTCAAGAAAAGCACAGCCCTCTTTAAGTGTTGACTCCGTTGCTTTTACTAATTTGGTTTCCATCACCTTATCACAGCTACTTTTTCTGTATCCGTTTTAGTGACAAATCCTGTTTTAACACCGACAATCAAAGGATAAGGTACACCTGTTGTTTCTGGGAATGTGCTCGGCAATCCAAGGTAGGAGCGCACAGCTAAAAAAGCAAAAGCTTCTGCTTCAATCATATCTCCATCTAACTGGCATGATTCAGAGGTAAAAACAGGGATATTCATTTCTTTTTGGATAAGCTCGTACAAATATGTATTATGTCGCCCACCTCCACATAATATAATTTGATTAGGTTGCTCAGGTAAATCATTAATCGCCTTTACAACCGCAGTTGCGGAAAAAGCAGTGAGTGTCGCTGCGCCATCTTCTAAAGATAAATGTTTCACGTCATTAATAGAAAAATCATTGCGATCCAGTGACTTTGGGTAAGGAGCAGAAAAATAAGAATGGCTCATAAGCTGCGCTAACACTTCTCCATCCACTGTGCCTGAACGCGCACATTTTCCATCAATATCAAAATCGCCTTTTTGATGTAACTTCATCCAATCATCAATCAATGCATTTCCTGTTCCTGTATCAAAAGAAACCAAATTTCCTGTATCACCAATAAGAGTAATATTTGCAACACCACCAATATTTACCAAGGCAACAGCACCTGAATATTCAGACATTAATGCTTTATGATAAACAGGTACCAAGGGCGCGCCTTGTCCACCAAGAAAAACGTCTTCACTTCTAAAATCAAAAACAACAGGAACACTTACGGCTTGCGATAGCGCATGACCATCTCCTAATTGAATTGTTAATTTCTCATGCGGTGCATGTGTAATTGTTTGTCCATGAAATCCAATCATATCAATATCACTAGGTTTTAACCCTTGATCCTTCATAAAGGACTTAACAGCATCAATGTGAAAAGAAGTAATCAATGTATCAACCTCTTTACAAAGGTTTGATGCCCTATCTTTTTCACCAAAAGCGCTTTGAATAATCGTTTTTTGCTCTGCAGAATAAGCGAAATAAGCAGATGCACCCGTTTTTAAAATCGTCTCTCCATCTGTTTCAATCAGTGCGATATCAACACCATCTGTAGATGTCCCACTCATAAGACCGAGTGCTTTAAACATATAGGCTGTATTATTGGTCATTAAATGTATCCTCGTCAAAACGTTCTTCAAAAAACAATGTTCTTAAAAAGCCTGGGGCTAAAGCGGCTACGGGATTTACGCTTACCTCTACATCCTTAGCATCAGGTTTCTTCAAAACTGTATATGTTGCCGCAAAAATAGAGTCTCCCGCACCCATTGTTATGATATCACCAATTAAAGGGATTGAGGCAAGAAAATTATTCACATCACTAACGGGAACGATTGTTCCGTTAATCTCTGCTTTTCCTGTCGTGAAATAATAATTCCCATCAAATGTTAAACCAAGTGACTCACTCTTCGTTTTTCCTTCTCGTAATTTTAAAACTTCTTTTTTGGGTGTTTTATCCCATGTTACATTTGTTGCTATCCTATTAAATAATAATCCCTTTTTTTCTTTATCAAATAATTGAGAAATTCCATCAAAAGATAAAGCATCTAAAATACGTGCAATAACAGGCGCTTTAACCGCGCGCATATCTTTGATAAGTAATTGTCCTTCCATCACATTACCAACATCTGTCTTAGGCAAAAGTTTCAAATATAAAGCACCGCCCTTAACATCTTCATATATTCCAAGTCTTTCGATAACGCCACCAGCATCATTTGTATATGCTGTTAATTTTTGTGGTGTATATCTCACCTTTAAAGGGTTCACGATTGATTCCGTAGAACGCACCTGCGTATCTAACTCCAAAACTTGGATGGATTTATTTTTATCCCTCATAATAAAAGCATCAAAATCTTCAAATAGCTTTTTATCAACAGCGTATGCATTTTTAGTATCAATCGTAATTTCATAGGCTGTTGATGACGATGCGGCGACATCCTCTGTTTGCTTTTTCTCTATATCAAAATCATCATCATTTTCAAACAGACCTGCTATATCAATACTATTACCTGTAATATCAATCTCTAAAAGAGTGGGGTCTAAATCAGAAGCTTGCCCCATAAGTGAGAAATCATTTTCTTCTATTTTCAAAGAAGGGAATTTTATTTTTTGAACAGCCCCCTCTTTTGTAAAATGAATATCTCCAGACACGTCCACCTTGTCTTTTTTAGACGATAATTTTAGAGATGATATTTTTTGAAGATTACCGCCACTATCAAGATTTATAACTAAAGAGGAGTCTAAAGATTCCCCCTCTTTTTTAGTATAATGTAAAAGCTGATTAAGATTAATATGGCTCTCTGTTAAATCCATCTTCAATTGAATTTTTTGTCCAGATTTTCGGTTATCTTTATAATCAAATTCAACAAATGCCTTCCCACTTAGATACGGGTCTAAAACATCTGTAAAACGAGAAATTTTATCTGTTTTCATTTTTGATTTAAAAGCAACATGCGTTCTTGGTGTCTGCTCTCCAGAAATATCTTCTTTCAAATATAAATCCTTCACTTGTTCTCCATCAACACTTCCTTGACCTTTGATAACAAGTTCTTTCGTATCAACAGATATATCAACAGCACCTTGTTCAAAAACGATGTCTTGAAATGCATTCCTAACTGTTAAATTTTGAGAGCTTGCTCTCCCCTTATAGACAACCTCTTCCATTTTCAAATCTTTGTCTAATGGAAAAGAAAGGAAGACATCCCCTTTAAAATCACCATCAAAATCTGAAATTTTTCTATTCACGCGAGAAACAATATTCAAAGGCTCTTTATCTAACACTGTAACAATATTGGAAATTTTTCCAGATACTGGCGATAAATTAATATCCAAAAGTTCAATAGGATGTTGTGCGTAATCAAAGTTATGAATTTTAACATTCCCTCCACCGATGACGAGATCATTAATCATTGCAAATTCAACACCAAAAGTTAAAGAATTTAGATCAAAATCCGCCGTCCCATTCAACTCTGTAACAGCCGGCATTTCAGGCAAAAATTTCACCGACAACCCTTCATAATCAAAACTTCCTTTAAAATCATCTACTTCAAAAACTTGATCCTTATGTGCTAAATCCAACGTTGCGTCTAACTTAAAACCGCCCTCTTTAACATACCCCTCCGATATACTAGAAACAGCCCACTCACGAGCACCAGGTGCGGCAACCAGTGGCCAGACATTATATAATTCTTTTGTCGAAAACCCTCCAAATTCACTTGTTACAAGAACATTATTCTGAGCTTTATTAAGATCCCAAGACGCCTTAACATCAAACAAAGCTTCATTCAGAGTCAGATTAGCTTTTTTAATTTCAGCAATCCCTTCTTCATCATTATAATGTGCTTCAATCTCAAATTCTTTGATTGCTACTTTATTTTCAAGAATATCAGAAATTTGCAAATCTCCTTTTTCTGCTTTTCCTTTCATGTCCAAATTCAACAGCTTTAAATCTGCGGAGAAATGAACATCTGAATGAAGCGATAAAGGCAGGGTTGTCCCCTCCAAGAAAGACAGGCTATCAAATCGTTTAATAAAATCACTTAAATAAAAGCGCTCAACATCAACACCCCAAAAAATCTCATCTTTATCTTTCTCTTTTGAAAGTTTGTATAACAACTGTGTCTTGAAATTCATAACACGGTCATTACTTTCTAAATCAAAATCCAATTCTCCGCCAAAGCCACTATCGATTTTTGCAAACACGAAATTCACTTTTGGTAGACGCCAATATTGTTGAGTAGACATATCCATCAAACGCATTTCAGCATCAACAACAGAAATGGAATTAAGATAATTTAAAAGGCTCGGTTTTTTTGCTTGCTCATAAGGTGTTGCAAGACCTTTTAAAACAGTAACGAGATTCCATTTATTGTTTTGTTGATCTGCTTTTTCAAGATCGTTGGATTGTTTCTTTCCTGAGGCTTGTAAATCTAAATGAATCTCTCCTTGCTCATTTCTTAAGATATATAAATTAGGCTGATAGATCACTAAATCCCTAACACGAATATCACCATCTAATAAAGCTCGAAGAGAAATTCCAAAGCCTAAGCGCTTCACGTTCCCCAATTTTAATTGATTTTCATTAAAAACAGAAATATCTGATAACACCAATTGAAGGGATGTTGTTTTTTCAGACCATTGCAAAACGGACTCTTCAAAAGTGATTGAGGCCGCAAAGTCACTTTTTTGAATTGTTTCTAAGACAAAAGGCTTAAAAAAATCTAACGGTATCGGCCCATGAGACAGACGCAAGACAATGCCAACAACGCAAATAGCCATCAGAGCAACCAATCCTGCACTGATTTCTAAAAAATATTTAATCGCTTTTTTCGCAATATGTTTTGCTTTTTGTTTCATAAAAAAATACGCTTATCCTTGACTAATGCGAGAAAGATTATAGATAAGATTTCAAATTTTTAAAGGAGAGAAACACATGAATTTAAAAGAAGGCCAAAAAGCCCCCTCATTTACAGCTAAAACAGACGGTGATATAGAGATTTCGCTCTCGGATTTTAAAGGCAAAAATGTTGTTTTATATTTCTACCCCAAAGACAACACTCCGGGCTGCACCAAACAAGCTTGCGGTTTCAATGATGACTTACAATCATTTGAGGATAATAATACGGTGATCTTAGGCGTTTCAAAAGACAGCATTAAAAAACATGATGGCTTTAAAAACAAATATGGCCTTGGTTTCCCTCTTATCTCTGATGAAGATGGCGCCTTGTGTGATGCCTACCACGTTTGGAAGGAAAAAAGCATGTATGGCAAAACTTTTATGGGGATAGAACGCACAACTTTTTTAATTGATGGTGAAGGCACGATCCAAAAAATATGGTCAAAGGTAAAAGTAAAAGATCACATCCCCGCAGTTCTAGACGCTGTAAAAGCACTTTAAAATTAAAAAAGCCCCACTCATTACGAACGGGGCTTTTTTTAAAACGATTAAAATTCTTAATTAAGCAGCGACGCGTAGGACATCTGCTTTATCTAAGTGATCATGAACTGAGCCAACGAGTTGATCAATACGGTCTGTAAAGAAGTGGTTTGCACCATCAATTTGTTGATAATCAATGTCAACTTTTTCTTGAGCAACCAAACGATCAACCAAAGCTGTTACACCTTCTTGAGGTACGATGTCATCTTGTGTTCCATGAACAACCAAGCCACCAGATGGACAAGGCGCCAAGAAACTAAAATCAAACATATTTGTTGGCGGAGCAACACTTACAAATCCTTCGATTTCTGGACGGCGCATCAAAAGTTGCATGCCGATCCACGCACCAAACGAAAACCCACCAACCCAAACAGATTTTGAATTAGGGTTGATTGATTGCATCCAGTCAAGTGCTGCTGCTGCATCACTTAGTTCGCCTTCACCTTTATCAAATTCGCCTTGAGAACGACCAACACCGCGAAAGTTAAAACGCAATGTAGAAAAGCCTCTGCTAGAAAAAATTTGGTAAAGCGAATACGCCACTTTGTTATTCATTGTACCGCCATGTTGCGGATGTGGGTGCAAAATTAAAGCTAATGGTGCATTAGGTAATTTAGAATGTTTATAACGACCTTCGATACGTCCCGCAGGTCCGTTAAAAATAACGTCAGGCATTAAACGCTCCCTTCGTTGTTAGAGTTTGTATCAATAATGTGACATATAAATCTTTAGACAACTTATGGAAGAAAAAAAAGGAAAATTTTTAAATCCATCATTTTATTGATTTAAAACAACAAGATAGAATAAAGTCAATATTTCCATATTCTTATAATAAAATTAGGCCAAGAAATTAAAAACTTGATTCTTCTATAAAAAATAAGCTAAACCTAGCCCTAGAATGACAGCTAAAGAAAACACATATTTAGACTATAATGCGACATGCCCGCTTCGTGATGAAGCGCGCGAGGCGATGGTGCGTGGATTTGACCTTATCGGGAACCCTTCTTCTATTCATAGCTTTGGTCGCAAATCACGTTCTGCCCTTGAAAAAGCACGTGAAGAAATTGCGCGTATTATCAATGCTCAACCCAGCAATCTTATTTTTACAAGCAGTGCAACAGAGGCGAATAACACGATCTTAAAAGGTCTACCGCAGTGCGAGAAAATTTTTATTAGTGCTGGCGAACACCCCTCTGTTACCAATGCAGTACCAAACGCAGAAATACTCCCCTTCAAAGAAAATGGGCTTGTTGATTTAGATCATTTAAAAACGGTAGTTTCAAAAGAAACAAAACCTTTCCTCGTTTCTATCCAAGCTGTTAATAGTGAAACAGGTGTTATTCAACCTATATCTGAGATCGCTAATATCATTCATCAAAATGGAGGGCTGTTTCACTGTGACGCTGTACAAGCGCTAGGACGCATAGAATTAGACTACATCGCTTATGGCTGTGACTTCATGTCACTTTCTGCACACAAAATTGGAGGTCCTTTGGGTATAGGCCTCATAATAGCCGCCGACCTCACACCTTTTGAACCTTTTATGCATGGCGGCGCCCAAGAGAAAAAACGCCGCGCAGGAACAGAAAATTTACCCGCCATTTTAGGATTTGAGGCTGCATTAAAAGCCGTTGATGCTGAGAAGAATAGCTATAACAATAGATTAAAAAAACTACACAATAGACTGGAAACAGAGGTTAAATTTTTAAATCACGACTGTAGAATTGTGGGAGAAAGCGTAGACAGAGTTGCCAATACAACATGCCTCATATCCCCCGCCATTACAGCCGAACGTCAGCTCATTTTCTTTGACTTAGAAGCTATTGCAGTTTCTGCAGGATCAGCCTGTTCGAGTGGCACCCTGCGCCCTTCAAACACCTTAAAGGCTATGAACATAAGTGACGAAGACAATATGTGCGCTATCCGTATCTCAACAGGTTGGCAAACAAATGAAAACGACATTGACAAATTTATCGAAGCCTATAAAAAACTAATAAAATAAAATACAAAAAGGACAAAAAATGCCCAAAATTACATTTCAAACAAGCAATGGTGAATTTGCAATTGATGCGCCGAATGGTCTTTCTGTGATGGAAGTTGCCAAACAGAATAATATTGATATTGAAGGCGCTTGTGGTGGTTCACTTGCTTGTGCGACATGCCACGTCATTGTTGACCCTTCTTGGTATAATCGCCTTAATGAGGTCAGTGAGGATGAAGAAGATATGCTGGACCTTGCTTTCAACCTATCTCCAACATCGAGATTAGGATGTCAAATCATCATGGATAATGCCCTTGATGGATTAAAAGTAAAGCTCCCTTAAACTCAAGAGTTTTCTTGCCTTTTTCACTCTTTTACGCTATATACATAACACATGAAACAAGAACTCAACAGTATGGGATTTGCAAAAGCACCAGAAGATACACGCATTATCGTGGCGATGTCTGGTGGCGTTGACTCCTCTGTAACCGCAGCTCTATTAAAAGATCAGGGGTATGACGTTGTTGGTATTACATTACAGCTTTATGATCATGGTGAAGTGCTAAAGAAAAAAGGCGCATGTTGCGCAGGACAAGATATCTATGACGCCAAACGCGTTGCAGAGATGATTGACATCCCTCACTATGTTTTAAACTACGAAAATAAATTCAAAGAAAGTGTTATCGAAGACTTTGCAGATAGTTATTTACGCGGTGAAACCCCCCTTCCTTGCGTGCGATGCAACCAAAGTGTGAAATTTAAAGACCTGCTTCAAATGGCTCGTGACTTAGGTGGTGATGCTCTTGCAACTGGACACTATATCCAACGTGCCGTTAATTCAGAAACTGGACAAGCTGAACTACACAGAGCCATTGATCCTTTAAAAGATCAAAGCTATTTCCTATTTGCGACCACACAAGAACAATTAGATTTTCTACGTTTCCCTCTTGGAGGCAATACAAAAGAAGAAACACGCGCGCTTGCCGAAAAATACGGCCTTGAAGTCGCAGACAAACCCGATAGTCAAGACATCTGCTTTGTGCCAAACGGTTCATATGCTGAGATCGTTGAACGCTTGCGCCCTAATGCCTCCAAAGAAGGCAATATCATTCACCTAGATGGACGCAAAGTAGGCACTCACAAAGGTATTATGCACTACACAATTGGTCAAAGACGCGGCCTTAACATTGGTGGTGGCATTGATGGCAAGGGTGTGGACACTCAACCTTTATATGTCTTGGCCCTAGACGCCGAGAACAATACGGTTATTGTTGGCCCCAAAGAGTCTTTGGCTAAGAATAAAATTTATTTAAAAGAAACAAATTGGTTGGGACAAGACATTCCTTCTGAAGGCATTAAATGCTCTGTTAAAATCAGATCAGTTAGCTCTCCTGTTAACGCTCGTTTTCACAAAGAAAATGACACATACTTTATCATCACAGACCAAGATCAATTTGGCGTTGCTGGTGGGCAGGCCTGTGTTGTTTATGATAATGAACGCGTCTTAGGTGGTGGCTGGATTACACATGCTGACTATATAGACGACACTTGCATCGCTGCATAAACTCTTGTACTCTTTTTTAAAACAATAATAAAAGCAGATATTTTATAGGGAGATACCCATGCGTAAAAAAAAGCGCACTATCAATAATGATCGCCATTACGGAACGGGCAAAGAACAAGAAGCTATCATTCTTTTTAAAGGCTTAAATCGTCAAGTTGAAGATATGGATATCATGGCTCGCTATTTAAATAAAGTGCATGGATATTATGTGACCATATTAGACTTTCCAAAGGCCTATGAAAGCCTTACACAATCCGCCACAACCTGCGCACAAAAACTCCATGATATGGATCTTAACACGCGTTTTGAGAAAACCCATTTTGTTGGCGCCTCCAGAGGTGGGTTAATTATCCGTAAACTGATTGAGCAAGGCATTGAAAAGACTGTCCAAAACCTCGACTCTTGCGTGATGTTAGGCACTCCAAATCAAGGGAGCCAAATAATTGATATGTATCGAGCACGTTTTTGGGCAAAACCCATTCTAACTTTATTACGAGGGAAAGAGGCTCATAAGTTACGCCCAGGAAAAGACGGTATTTTATCGGAGTTAAGAGATGAATTCCCCTCCAAAAAAGCCCAACTAGGCATTATTGCAGGTTTTGATAAATTTGTTTACTTCCCTCTTAAATACGGCAAGAAAATGTTTAAATATACAGGACTGCATGACGGCATTGTAGGTGTTAAAGAAACTTTTTTAAAAGGTGCAAAAGGGCATTTAACAATCCCTAATCTCGATCATATCGCAATGGAAAGTGATATCGATTGCCTTGACCAAATCGTGAGATTTATAAAAACCAAAACATTTGACGTTTTTAAGGATGAAAACCGCAAAAAGAAGCCCCTCACCCCAGAAAACCCACTACTTCGCTAAAAAAGTAAAAAAAGATATTTATTTTTTCAGAATAACTTGATATGTTCTCGTTCAGTCCAAGAGGTTAAGATCTTTGTGGCGGAGTAGCTCAGCTGGTTAGAGCAGTGGAATCATAATCCATGTGTCGGGGGTTCAAGTCCCTCCTCCGCTACCATTTATTTCCAATGAAATCATAGCATTATAAACCAATACAAGCTAAAGTGTTTAGAAGTCTGAACATTTGGGTATCATTGGGGTAACAAAAAGATGAAAAAGCGAAAACAAAAAACAGTAAAATCCAAAAGAAAAAAAAAAACGGAATTTACTTATGAAGTATTTAATAATCCGTTTAAGGCCATGAACGACAAAGAACGCAGGGAATTTATTAAGGAAACAGCTCAAAAAGCAGGCGAAAAATACATAGAACGCTTACCAGAACTTCAAAATATTGCAAAAGAACAAGATCCTTTATCTCTACTTTCTACTTTAATGCCCTAATGTTACACGCCTTTGCTTACCATCGCATTCACGACACATTAAGCAAAAGCTCTTTTTCCCTTTTGATGTTACACGTAAACTAAACCCCGGCAAAGAAGCATCAAAAAACTCTTGTCGTTTATTTGTAGCTTTTATAGAGGCTATTTTCTTTTCATTTAAAATACAGCGCATAGAATTCATTCCTTTCGCCATCAACATAAGAAAGGCATAAACAAAACTCAAAGAAATTAGCCTTACAAAACTAAATAAAAGCCATCAGAACTCATAAAAATCTAATCACTTCGATTAAAAAAAGAAGGATTTTTCTCGATTTCAGCCAGTAAACAGCCAGTATTAAATGAAATAACAAATATTGAAACACTCTCTTTTTATGCTACTATCGCAACCATGAAAAACTTTATAATCATCTGCTTACTCGTTTTATTAACATCTTGCCAACTAACAGAAGGAGAAAAACCCCATGGCGGTGAAAATATCCCTAAAGAATTTTTAGGGTGGTGGGATTTTATCGGGAGCCGTTCCGCCGATCTTATTTTTCAAATACGCCCAGATGGCAACATTATTTATTATTCACGTCAAGATGGACAAGAAATTGAACAAAAAAAATATTACTTTTTAGGCATGGATAAACAAAAACAAGAGCTTTATTTGCTTTCATATAGCCTTGATACAGAAGCACCATATTATCAATTTACACAATATAAACATCAAGAAGCCTACGGAGACTTAGAAGAAAAAGTAATTAGATGTAACAAATACAAACTGACAGATAAAGACTGGCAAGAACAAGAGAACCAATGGCTTATCCAACGATTTTTGGCTCACAACGACTGCAATGTTAGCATAAGAATAAAATATGAACGCCACCATCACCCTTTCAAAGATTACACCTCCAGAAATGGTAACGTGACAATCTCTGGAGATGTTTACCTACCATTAAAACATTAAAATATACTCTTAAGTACCATCTCTTAACTCACCAGTATCTAAGAAAGATGCCTGCGGTTTCTTTTTAGGCAACTGATGAGAGTTCTTCTCAAAGTATTTTCTAAAAAAAGGCCCAAGTGTGTTGCCATTTCGTGTTTTACCAACATCTTTTCTATGTGTTTCTTTTATGGCTGTTGCCCAATCATCTTCTCTTATTGCTTTTATAAGTGTTGGCCAGCTCTCAGCCTCTTCTTTAAAATTCCCCGTATTAAATTTGATATCAAATATTGACATTTTTATGTCATCGTCAAGCTTATCAAAATCAATACCCGATTTTTTTAATTCACCTTTTAAACTAATATAATCTTCATGCAAATGCTTTGTAACCAAATCTCTAGAAACATCGAGTTTCATATAAACTTCTCCCAATCCATTTTCTGAATTCGGAGCGTATTTAGATGCAGGTATATCTTTATAATCACTATCCAATTTTAATGCTTCCAGTTTATTGTATGCATTAAGTTTTTCTGCATCTGTGGCGACACGTTCTACCCCATCTTTATCTAGAACATACAAAGGTAATGATTTCATCTTATCAGGGCTATCAACCAAAATCCCTGCTCCCATGGTTATTTTTCCCTTGCTATCTTTATATAAATGTTCGACATGTAATTCTTCATCCATAATATTATCAATAAGTTTTTCATCTAACTCAGCGCTTCCCATTAATGTCTTTACGTTTTTCGATGTAATCGAATCATCAGATGGCAACCCCTTTTCTTTATCGCTTATTTTTCCTAAGCCATCTGCCAAATCCACCTCAGGCAATTCGCTTGCTTCTGCTTCACTGATAAATAAGCCTGAGATTGCATCGCCAATACTATCTAAGAAACCTTTTTCTTCTTCTTTTTTTACGCTCATTTTATTTATGAAACGTTCATCTATTTCTGGGATTTTGCCTAGTTCTTTCATCATTTTTTCTCTGTCTCTAGGTGGAATAGTACTGAATATTTTTCCTTGTCTTGCAAGTTCTTCTAAATCATCTCCTTCTTCTATCTCTGGAATGTAGGGTGGTGTTTTATATTTTTCTTCTTGCTCTTTTGCTTTTTCTCGCGCCTCAGCACCTCTAGGATCCAACCAATCTTCAACTTGCTCAAGGATAGATTGCTCACTTTGCTTTTTCTGCTCTTTTGTTGGCATGATGCTAAAGTAAGGTTTTGTTTCTTTGCCCAAAGCTTCTTGCGTTTCACCGTCCGGTTTCATCACGCCGTCAACGAAGAGGCCATTATCTTTTTGAAAGCTCTTAATCGCTTTCACAAGGCTTGGGCGTATCGTACCTTTATCTTTATTAAACTCACCGATTTTTAAGTGCCCTAAACCTGCGAGAGCGTTTTCTACATTACCTATATCTTCTGCTTTATTCTCACGACCATCACCGATTGAGGATTGTAGTTTTAAGGGCTTTGGCATTTCTGGGAAGAAATTATTGCCTTTGCCCTTCACCTCTTTGCTCTGTCCTGTTTTGCGTTTTACTATTGTGTTGAGGGCTTGTTCTGTTTCACCGTTAGGGCGAATAATACCGTCAATTTTTAAGCCGTTGTCACGTTGAAAACTTTTTGTTGCTGTATCTAATTCTCTATCTAAAATGCCTGAGCTTTTATCACCCGCCTCATAGCCTGCTTTGTTCAAATTATCACGTGCTGTTTTTACGTCTTGTTCATTGTTGTCTTCATCATTACCGACCCCGCCGGAAAAAATTGAAGATAGGCCAGAATATAGGCCATTACCTATGCTGAATGTCATAGTATACCTCTTTCATATTTAAAATTATGGGGGTTAAAAGAAAAAAGCAGTGAGAAGATACACTTCTACTGCTGTCAAGGACTATATTCCTACACTTTACTGTAAAAGTCAAGAAAAATATTTGGGGTAACATACGGGGTAACAATGACCTATTGTTCTAACCTATAAAAACCTATTAGAACTAAAACCACCCAAAAGCCTAAGAGATGATAAATCAAACGTCCTCGGTAGTAGAACCTATTAGAACAACTTAACATCAAGAAGATTGGCGACTGGATCATAATCCATGTGTCGGGGGTTCAAGTCCCTCCTCCCCCATCTTACAAATTTTCCTTTTATTTCAAATATGTTACAACTCGGATTATTGGGTGCAACCGAAAAGTGCGACCAAAATGTATAATCCCAATTATCTTGTAAAGTCTAGGCATGACATTTTTTACTTTAGATATACCTCTTAATAAATAACATCATATATATAAGACTATAGATAATACCTTCTATGATCTAATAATCATTTTATGATCTTTAATATTTAAGAATGAATATACTTGCCTGTTTATATCTGTCTTTTTTATTTCTTCTGTTTAATGGATTATATTTTGTTTAATTCAAATATAAACCTATTCATGTATTCAACATAAAAGTGTGAGCTAAGAAATAAAAAGAGGGTCTCTCAGTATAGAGACATACTCAAAAACGCCGAAAGAGAGTCGCTGAGCACAATGAAAAAAGTTTCCGCCTACCTAGCGCAAATAGAAAAAGACGCATATAAACTACTTTAAAATTAGAATTTTTGATTATTGTTAATTATACTAAATATTCTTAATTTAAGCACGTAAAATTCATATATGCTTTCCTTTATTGAAACACTCTCTTTTTATGCTACTATCACAACCATGAAAAAGATTTTATTTATTTTGACTGTTTTATTATGTGCGACAAGTTCATCTCTTAGCTATGCGAGCGATGAGGGGCGAGAATTAGCAAAAGAAAAAGCCCAAAAAGCGATTGATGCTTGTTGGGCTATATCTCAAGAAGACCGTGATAGCGGTGTTACAGGCAGAATGAGATCTGGTGCTTTAGATAGCGCCCTCTGTATGGAAGAGCACACTCTTATGCTATCGGAAACCGTTTTATTCAAAAACAATAAGCAAGCTCAAGCTGAAGTTAAAGAATCTTTAGAAAAGATTACGGATGGTACTGGTCGTCTTTATTGGTTGCTGCATAACTCTCATGATGGATGCGGTGGAGCATGCGGTAGCATGTACCAAATTCTTCACAATTCTCAAGTGGCAAAAGAAATGGAAGAGGTTGTTCGAGACTTTTATATTAAGATTGAAGATTATAAAGACGAGCTTTAATTTTCATCTCTTAAGTCAGCCACTCGCGCTTCCCAACCTTTGCCAAACTCATCATAATCAGAATGCTTGCGTAGGTATTCAATGCGTTTATCAGCAAATAACTTACTTACATCTTTTAGCTTTCCTTGTTCTATTGCATTAGCTAAAGCGTCTCTGGTTTTTGGTCCTATGTTACCGTCATAGAAAGTGTTTCCGGTATCTTTATTGGTTTCTTTTAAATCTGTCCCGATTGTTTCATCAATAGATTGTTGTAGCCATTTACCAGAGTCTGTTATGCCGCTCATAAAGCCCGCATCAAATACGTGTTCAACTAATTTTGACCCTGTTTTATCATTACCCGCAACAGCATCAAGTTTATCTATTTTTAGCTTATCAAAAATCTCTTCTTTGGCGATGTATCTAATTTGTTCATCTGTTAGGTCAATGGTATTATCTGGGAAATCTTTATATTTTTCTTTTTCAGGACCATCTTTTACCGCATCTAGAAGAGTTTGGGAAATGCCCTTATTTGTTGCGCCCCCTTTATCTCTGGGATTATCAACAAAGCCGCCCTCACGAGGCCCTAATCTTTCTTTGAATTTATCGAATAGTGGAGTTGACTTATTTTCTCCCGTAAGGCTCATTCTAATTTCGCCTGTGCGTTCAAAATGCTCTTTATCCATACCGCTTCCAAAAACTTGAGAAGAGGCTTCTTCTTGTTCTACTTCTGGTATAAGGACAAAACGCTCTTTCTTTTTTTCTGTTGGTTGTCTTTCAGCTATGAATCCCGTATAAGGCTTAATAGCTTCGTTTAGGGCTTGTTGTGTTTCTCCATTGGGTTTGATAACACCGTCAACGAACAGACCGTTTTTCTTTTGAAAATCTTTTGTCGAAGCGATAATGCTTTGACGGATTTTTCCTTTACCTTTGTTAAGATCACCTAGCTTTAAATGACCAAGACCGGCCAATACATTTTCCAATGCGCCAATGTCTTCTACTGTGTTATCGTAACCATCACCAATAGATGATTGAAGTTTTAATGGCTTTGGTGGTGTCGGGAAGAAGTTATTGCCTTTGCCTTTAACTTCAGGACTCTTTCCGCTCTTGCGGTTCAGAATAGCTCGTAAGGTTGTTTCAGTTTCACCGCCTGGCTTCATAACGCCATCAATTTTTAAGCCATTATCTTTTTGGAATGCTTTTGTGGCTGTGTCTAGGGCTCTATCCAAAATGCCTAGACCTTTTTCACCAGCTTCATAGCCTGCTTTAGCTAAACCATCTCTCGCCTTGATTACATCATTTTCGTTATTATCTTCATCATTACCGATACCACCTGAGAAGATGGATTTAATGCCTGAGAACAGGCCATTGTTTAGGTCAAACACCATTGTGCTTCCTTTCGTTAGAGTTTCAAAATTTAAGTGAAATAAAAAAAGCAGCACTCAAGACGGACTTGTTACTGCTGCTAAGAATATAACCCTATACTTTGTTATAAAAGTCAATGGAAAAAATAATATAATTTTGCGAGGTACTAATTAATAACAATCAAAACCAATCTTCCCCCATAGCTATTTTATACCCGCTACACACATACACAGCCCTTGTAACAAATAAACTTAAACAACAAAATAGAAGAAAGTATAATATACCCGCCGCATTAAATAGTTGACAGAATCCTTTAAGGGTGTAACCTAATAGTGTAACAAATTGTAAATAACTATCCCATTAATCCGCAGAAAATAAGGGGTATATTTTTGGATAGCGTATCCCTCCTCCGCTACCATTTCAAAGTCCAACAAAATCCAGAATAGTCCAAAAAGATACAGAATAACGCCATTTAAGGTTATTTATTCGTCCAGTAACGTCCAAAGTGATGCGTTGATATTTGGGAGCATAAATAATTTTACAGAAAAAGAAGATGCTATATTATCTTTTTTATACGCCTATATTGACAATACGCCATTAATATGAAAATGTTATCTCATAAACAAAATATAACAGAGGGGTTTTTATGGGAAAAGCTTTATTGAAATCAAAATATGTCGTGACAGAAAAAGGTGAGCATATTGCTTTGGGCTTTCACGCAACTAAAGGATATGATGAATGGTGTAGCATATCTGAAAATGAATTAGCGGCACAATTAAGTGCACTACAGGCCAATAAGGAAAGAGAAGAAACACTTGAGAAAATCGAAGACGGATCTCTTATCACTGTTTTTAACACAATCTCAAAAGGCGATATTTTTTGGCAAGGCACTGTTGATCTTGAATATAAAAACAGACTCCGCCCGTTCCCAATGAACCCTCAATATGGCCAACAAGAAATTTTTGGCATGTGGGTACGTGGACTTCAAGCTAATTTAGATCCAGAAACATGGGCCGCTATGTTTTTATTAGATCTGCCTGCTACTTTAGAACGTGATGGTAAGCTATATCATGGCTCTCTTGACCCTTTCTTTGAAACAGGTACAGAAGGTATTATTTGGAGCTTATCTGAATATGCAGAAAAAGGTGGTTATGATACACTTCATTGCCTACAAAATGGTGATCGTTTAACCGTTTATAGCTCAGTTTCTGATGGTGATATTGATTTAAAAACACGCCTGACTTTTAAAGACGCTGCGGAAGACAAACGTCGAAAAAGAGAGCCTAACGAAATTCCATTTGAGAAATGGCAACAGCTTTTTTACCAAAATAGACCTGTGTTAATACAAAAGCCAAAATAAAAAAATCAGATTTTTAATAACACTCTAAAATCATTTACATTTGTATAGGTAGGCTCGGTTGTGATTAGACAGCCTAGCTTTCTTAATACATCATAAGAATTTGTTATTTCTAAGGCTTGACTTAAATCAACATGATCTTCTTGAGCTTTCTTATAAGTCATTGGTGTAAAAAAAGCGCCGGCATTATCTTCACTTCCATCTATACCGTCTGTATCAATAGCCGCCGCATATAAATTATCTGCTCCTTTACTTTCAATGAGCGACGATAAAATATAATGAGCATTACGGCCACCTTTACCACCCATTTGAACCTTTACCGTCGTTTCCCCACCAGAGATGAAGGCAACGGGCAAAGCATCATCATAGGCTTTTATTTTTGAGATTTGTTCGCGTGCAACATCACCTGCATCGCCTTCGATCTCATCACCAAGATCGATTACTTTTACGCCTTGTTTCTCTGCATAGTATTTTGCCGCTTCCAAAGAGGTTTTACCTGTAGCAATCACATGCACATCTTCCATCTCTTTCGTTTTGTCCGTTTCATTCTCAGGGTCATTTAACCATGCGATGACTTCGTCCGAAACTTTGATATCGTATTTCTCTATGACAGCAAGTGCTTGTCCTTGTGTCGATGGATCACTAAGCGTTGGCCCTGAAGCAATCATATTAGGAACATCGCCCGTCACATCGGACACAATAAAGGTCGTCAGTTTTGCCTTACCGATAAAGCGCTTTAATCCACCACCTTTCACCGCAGAGATATGTTTACGCACTGTATTAATTTCATGGATAGAGGCCCCAGAATTAAGGAGTTGTTTATTAATAAATTGCTTTTCCTCAAAACTTAAACAAGGTGCAGGCTTTGACAATAACGAAGATCCACCTCCTGAAATGATAGCAATGATATGATCCTCTTCATCGCAATTCTTTAAAAAATCTATGACTTCATCGGCGGCTTTCATACCAAAAGCATCTGGAACAGGATGGCTTGCTTCGATGATTTTTATTTTCTCTGTCTTAACACCATAACCATATCTTGTTACGACAATACCCTCAACATTATCAACACCCAACACATGTTCAAAAGCAAGTGCCATCGCCGCAGAGGCTTTGCCTGCACCAATAATTTTATAGGACTTATTTTTATCAAATCCTGTCTTATCAAGATAAGGCGGTATAATTTTCAAAGGATCAACAGCCGCAATAGCTTCAAAACACATTTGATGAATAAATTCTTTAGGGTCAGATATCATAACACTCACGCCTCATTTTTCTTTAATGACTGAAAAGCTTCAAGCGCGTTATTCCGCGACGTTTTAAGATCCACGATTAAGCGCGGATATGTTTTATCCAATATGACACCAGCTCTCTCTAAAACATCTTGCGGTGCTTCCCAAGGGTTATGAAGGTATTTATTCGGCATATCTTTAAGCTCTGGCACATAGCGTCGCACATAATCTCCTTCTGCATCAAATTTCTGCCCCTGTGTAACGGGATTGAAAATGCGGAAATACGGAGCCGCATCAGCGCCGCAGCCGGCAATCCATTGCCAGCTCGCTGCGTTATTTGCCAAATCAGCATCCACCAAACAATCCCAAAACCAAGCCTCGCCCAAATGCCAATGAATCCTTAAGTTTTTAACTAAAAATGATCCAACAATCATACGGACACGGTTGTGTATATATCCGGTTTGCCACAATTCGCGCATCCCTGCATCAACGATCGGGCAACCTGTTTGTCCCATCTGCCAAGCCTTCAAATGAGTCTTATTATTCTCCCACGGGAAAGCATCAAATTTATCCTGTAAATTCTCTTTTGGAAGATCTGGAAAATGATACAAAAGATTATAAGAAAATTCACGCCATCCTAATTCGCTACAGAAATGATCCACTTCTTTTTTAAGCGCTTGATCCCCTTCTGAATAGTCTTTAACCGCATATAAAACTTGATTAGGCGATATCTGCCCAAAATGTAAATAAGGCGATAACCTAGATACAAAACTTGTGCCTGGAAAATCACGTCCTTTTTTATAATTTTTAAGACCTGTTTTCAAAAATTCTTTTAACCTCTTATGTGCACCTTGTTCGCTTATATCCCATTCATCTTGTATAGAGTGATGCCACTCTAACTTCTTTGGCAACAACTTAAGAGCAGTCACAGATAGTGAGTGTTTATTCTTATCCGTAACAAAATCAAAAGGAGTTTTTTTATTTGAAGGCCTCGCAGGCGCTTCTACAGTTAAACATTTTTTGCGATAAAAAGGTGTGAAAACCTTATATGGGTTACCATCGTCTTTTCTAACCGTCCATGGCTCCCACAATAAAGAACCATTAAAGCTCTCTGTCATAATCTTTTGCTCAGATAAAGTCGCTTTTATTCTCTTATCTCTCTCAATACGCCAGGGCTCATAACATCTATTCCAATAAACCCCTTTTACATCATAGTCTTTTATAATATTTTGAAACACTTTTTCCGCATCACCAGAAAAAATTTGTAATGCACCATCCAGTGATTCATCAAGACTCTCTAACGCGTGATGTAGCCACAAACGTGACGCACCTCCCATTCTCCATTCTGCAGAATTTACATCATCCAAGATATAAATCGGCATCACGTTTCCTTGTTTTAAAGCGTGATCCAAAGCAGGATTATCTTGAGTTCGAAGGTCTTGTCTAAACCAAAAAATAGAAATTTCTTTTGTCATGCAATCTAGAATGTAAGAGTCTGTATTAAATGTCAAAAATCAATATAGAACTTGATCTTAAAAAAAGAATCCCTTTTCCTTAAAAGAACGAATAATTTTTACCTTAAAATCTCTATTTCAAATTTATCTATGCTAAAAGACCGTATTATCCTCCATCTTAAATGTATTTATCCTGATATGGATCATGATCTATTTGCAGATCAAATCATTAATACCTTTTGGCCAAATAGATCATCGCCTCCTACGCAAGAGTCCCATATCCCCAGCAGTGATGTATGGTCAGAAAAACACACAGCCATTATCACATACGGAGATAGTATTGTAAAAGACAGTGAACCGCCGCTTCAAACATTGAATGAATTTCTACATACAGAACTAGAAAGCTTAATTGATTTTGTTCATATTCTGCCTTTCTTTCCTTATAGCTCTGATGATGGATTTGCTGTTAAAGATTATTACGCTGTACGCAAAGATTTAGGGTCATGGGAAGATATCAAAAAAATTGGATCTGATTTTCAACTCATGTCAGATGTTGTTTTAAATCATGCTTCCTCAAAAGGAGACTGGTTTGAAAAATTTTTAAAAGACGAAACTCCTTATAATGAATACTTCTATACAGCATCTCCAGAAGATGACTTATCAGACGTTGTTCGTCCGCGCCCATCCCCTCTTTTAACGCCTTTTGAAAGCAAAAACGGATTACAACATCTATGGTGTACATTTGGGCCAGATCAAATTGATCTTAACTTTGAAAATCCAACCGTATTGCTTGAATTTATTTCAGTTGTACGCCACTATCTTGATAATAATATTCGTATTTTTAGATTAGACGCCGTTGGTTTTTTGTGGAAAGAAATTGGAACCAGTTCAATCCACCTCCCACAAACTCATGAAATCATCAAGCTTTTTAGAACTCTTTTAGACTTCTACAAAGAAGATGCACTAATAATCACGGAAACGAATGTCCCCCACCATGAAAACTTGTCTTATTTTGGTAACCAGAATGAGGCACATTTAATCTATAATTTCTCACTTCCGCCGCTTCTTATTCAAGCGCTATTAACAGGGAATGAATATTACTTAAAGAAATGGACTATGGAGCTTCCCCCTACACAAGATGGCTGTGCCTATTTCAATTTTATTGCGAGCCATGATGGTATTGGTTTACGCCCTGCAACAGGTATTTTACTCGAAGAAGATCTTCAAGAAATGATTGAAACCATTCAATCTTTTGGTGGCCGTATTAGTATGCGCACTACACAAGAAGGTGAAAAACGCCCCTATGAAATGAACATATCCCTTTTTGATGCTTTAAAAGGAACAATAAACGGAGAAGACACTTATCACATTGATCGTTTCATTGCCGCGCAGACAATATTACTCGCCTTTCAAGGTGTCCCAGCCATCTATATTCATTCACTACTTGCCACAGAAAATGACTATGAGAAGTTTGAAAAAACAAAGCATAATAGATCCTTAAACCGTCATCAGTGGCAATATGATACATTGAAAGAAAAACTTTCAAATCCTGAAAGCAACCAAAGCATCGTGCTCTCAACGATAAAAAGTCTGATTGCTTTACGGACAAAACAAAAATCATTTCATCCAAATGCAACTCAATTTACTTTACATCTCCCTGACGGTTTATTTGGTATTTTAAGACAAAGCCTAGATCGCAAACAAGATACATTTTGCATTACAAACCTCACCAATAAGCCGATAACCCTACATCTACATCACTTACATTTATATTCTGGCTATGTTTGGAAAGATCTAATTAGCGGCACTGAATTCGAGCACCGAGATCAAGATGTCATCTTTGAGCCATATCAATCAATGTGGATTACAAATATAAAAATCACAGCTTAACCGTTTCATCCCAAATACGCGCCCAAACCTTATCTATATAATCTTGCCTTTTTCGCATTGAAAGAACACGCTTTGATAATTCATAAGGAATAAGCGTTGCGTTTTCTTGATCCCAAACACCAATCGCATAAGAAAAGACATACCCATTTTCAGCTCCCATTCTAAGATCAGATAAAATAACTTCCCCCTTATCATTGAGATATATTTTAAAAAAACCGTTCGCAAAATGTTTAATCTTGCGCACATGAGTATTATCATCAAGATTTAAAGCATCTAAACTTTTATAAGTTGTAAATTCTATATTCTTATTCTCATCAAATATGGACATGTAACCAATTTTATAACCACCATCAAATCGAACAATTATGCGCCATAAAAAAGTGTTTAAAGGTGTAGGCGAAACTTTATAGTTATCAAAAGCTATATTTTGCTCAAGCAATGTGTACACCGTACTTTTTTGAATGTAAGCCTGAGATGTCAAAGCAACAAAAATATAAAAGAAACTCAACGTGAACCCTATAAGGTTATAAAAATATTTCCTCTCTCCTTTCCCCCAAATAACACCGCACAGTCCAAACAGTAAAAACCCTGTATAGATAGGGTCTATAATAAACAATGCCCCTATACTGACTGGACTCATCTCCGTATAAGGCCAAAATAATTGTGTTCCGTAAACGGTGAATGCATCCAATAAAGCATGGGTCGATAAAATAAGATAAATAGCAAAAAACAATCTTAGCTTACTTACATCACGCAAAGCTGAACTACATAAACGCGCTAAGACCATTAAAATCGGCGCCATAACCACATGCATAATTAAAGAATGGCTCCACCCTCTGTGATGGACAAAATTATCAATCGGATCAACATATCTAAACACAACATCAAGATCGGGAACTGTTCCTATAACCGCCCCTAAAATTAACGGTACTTTTATAGATTTTGTCGACTTACCAAGAACGCCGTAAGACACGCTCACACCTAACAAAATTTGTGTTAATGAATCCATCTAACTATGTTATCCTTCCTTTATCAACAGGCGAGAAAATAATAATGTCACCAAGCAGTTTACCAAAAACCAATTTGGCGTTTATCAAATTAATTATATCACCTTTACGGTGGTTTATTATTGCAATGTCTCTTTTGGTTCTTTTAGGCGCCGCCAGCGAAGCTGGGCTCAATTACTTTATCAAATTGATATTGGATTCAATAGAGGTAAGTCAAGACGCTTTAAACAATACAGAACTCCATAAACTTCTTTTATATTTTTTCTTTGGCTTTTTAGCTCTAAGAGGTGTTGTTTCTGTTATTTGATTTTCTTATCACACCTTGTCACTCCGCGTTGCTCCCCGTATTGAAAATGTTGTAAAAGACTATTTATTAAAACATGTCACACACCACCCTTTTCACTATTTTCAGAATAATTTCTCAGGGCAAGTCGCGCATAAGATCATGCGTGCAGGGACGGCAACAAATAGTTTTACAATGTCCCTTTTTACAGATTTTTTATATAGCAGTGTTATTGCCTTAACAGTGCTGGTTATTTTTACAACAATTCATTTACAGCTAGCTCTTACTTTTACACTTTGGCTTACTGTCTATATTCCCTTTAGTATTTATGCTGTTAAAAAAATCCACTCTGCGATGAAGAAGGTAGAAAAATCTCGTAGCACCCTCACCGGTCGTATTGTTGATATTTTAGCCAATGTTTTAACTGTTAAATCATTTGCCTTATTTGACACAGAACATAAAAATTTTAATATTTATAATGCGCAAGAGAAAGAAAATCACGTTGGCTATATCCGTGCCTATCGAAATATGAGTGCCTATAAAACACTCTTACATACTTTACTTGTCGCGATCATTGCTCTTGCTGCTTATTATCTATGGAATGCAAATGCCATTACAACAGGTGACTTCGCACTTTCCCTTATCATGGGAAACCATGTCACAACAAAACTAAAAGAGCTTACAAACAACATCATGAAACTAACAGAGAACTCAGCTCTTTTAAGAGAGTCTCTTGATCAGCTTATTGATATTAATGACACAGGTTATACACAGCCAGAAAACGTCCAAAGCCTAGGACAAAATGCGATTGTTTTAAAAGATATGTCCTTTTCTTATGACGCTGAAAACAATGTATTAGATGCGATCAATTTAACAATTTCAGAAAACGAGAAAATTGGTCTAATTGGCATGAGTGGCGCTGGAAAATCAACTTTTGTAAATCTCCTCCTTGGTTTTTTTAGAGCGAATCCCAATCAAATTTTTATTGGGGATAAAGACATCACAACTCTAAACTTAACAAAGCTTAGACAAATGATTTCCTATATTCCACAAGATACGTCCCTCTTTCATAGATCAGTCAGAGAAAACATCGCTTATGCGCTCCCAGAAGCCTCTGATGAAGATATTATAGAAGCTGCTAAAAAAGCTTACGCCCATGAGTTCATTTCATCACTTCCAAAGGGGTATGACACAATTGTTGGAGAACGTGGCGTCAAACTCTCTGGCGGGCAAAGACAACGTATCGCAATTGCGCGCGCTATTTTAAAAGATAGCCCTATTCTGATCTTAGACGAAGCAACTTCGGCACTTGATACAGAATCTGAGCGTTATATTCAACAAAGCTTAGAAACACTCATGCAAAACAAAACGGTTATCGCCATCGCACATAGACTTTCAACGATTGCACATCTAGATCGTCTTCTTGTATTAGAACAAGGAAAAATTATTGAACAAGGTACACACGAAACCCTTATTCAACAACAAGGCATATACAATAAATTATGGGGCATGCAATCAAGCGGTTTTTTAAGTGAGTAAAAGATAAGTTTACTCAGCGTCAAAAAGTGCTATAAGTTTTTTAGACAGAGAACTCAGTGATTCACTTCCCTTTAAATCACCTGTAAAAAGACGATCGTCTAAAATCTTTTTTACATTCTTTTCTATAAGGTTAGATTCTTTTTCTAAACCAAAACTATAACGCAACATCATCGCAACTGATAACACCATTCCAATTGGATTTGCTTTATCTTGACCTGCAATATCAGGAGCCGAGCCATGAATTGGTTCATAAATCGCACCGCGACCACTCCCTATTGAGGCTGAAGGTAAAAGCCCTAAAGATCCCGCCAGCATTGATGCTTCATCTGTTAAAATATCACCAAACATATTCTCTGTTACAATCACATCAAAGCTATTTGGGCGATCAAGCAAATGCATTGTCGCAGCATCAATATATAAATGTTCTAATGTCAGCTCTGGATAGTCTTGATCAATAATTTCATTTGTAATTTCACGCCATAAACGACTTGTATCTAAAACATTTGCTTTATCAACTGAGGTTAATTTCTTATTACGGGTCATGGCTAAATCCGCAGAGAAACGAATAATACGCTCTATTTCTTCGCGGTTATAAGTACACACATCATAAGCCTCGTCTGGCTTTTTATTTTTATCACCAAAATAAATGCCTCCTGTTAGTTCACGCACAACAACAATATCAACACCTTTTAAAATTTCTGTTTTTAACGGTGCTTGCTCACAAGCTATCTCGTGTGTCTTAACGGGGCGTACATTTGCAAATGTCTGCAACTCTTTTCTAAGTTTTAACAACCCTTGTTCAGGGCGGACATCTCCATGCGCCCATTTAGGGCCTCCAATAGCTCCTAAAATAACCGCATCTGCACGTTTGCAATCATTTAATGTCTTATCTGTTAAAGGCACGCCGTAAGCATCAATAGAAGCTCCACCAAATAAATGTGTTTCAAGAATCAGGTCATGACCAAAACGCTCACACACTTTTTCTAAACACGAAATAGCAACATTTCCAACTTCAGGGCCAATACCATCTCCTGGTAAGTAAACAATATTCAATTTCATTTAAAAAACCTCATGCGCTTTCTCATACGCTTTTATTGTGGATTCTTGATTAAGCAAAAACCCTAATTGATCAACACCTTGTAACATACAAATACGCGCAAATGGTTCCACCTCAAACGTCACACATGATCCATCCCCTAATGTGAGTTGATTATTTTCCAAATCAATTGTTAAAGCCTCTTCTGAGTGTTCCATTAAATATGCATGCGTTTTTTGATCAACGACAATGGGCAACACTCCATTTTTAAGCGCATTGTTTTTAAAGATATCAGCAATCTCTGTGCTAATCACAACACGGATACCGTAATCATATAAAGCCCAAGGGGCATGTTCACGAGAAGAACCACAGCCAAAATTATTACCCGCAACAATGATGCGATGTTCATTTGGGTCGATTTGATTAAAGATATTATCTTCTTTCAAAGAACCATCTTTATGATAGCGCCAATCGTAAAATAAGTTTTCACCCAAACCGTCTTTACTCACAACCGTTAAAAAACGCGCCGGAATAATTTGATCTGTATCAATATCTTTATTCGGTAAGATAATCGTCTTTGATGTTAATGTTTTAAACGCTTCCATTATATACCTCTTATAAAAACTCTCTTGGGTCAGCGACACATCCCTTAATAGCACTCGCCGCCGTTGTCTGAGGACTTGCTAAAATGGTACGAGCGCCCTTTCCTTGTCGCCCTTCGAAATTACGGTTACTGGTTGAAACAGCAAGCTGTCCTTCCTCAACCATATCACCATTCATAGCAATACACATCGAACAACCAGACTCCCGCCACTCAGCCCCAGCCTCGATAAAAACCTTATCCAATCCCTCAGCTTCAGCCATATGTTTGATTTGTTGGGAACCTGGCACTACCAAAAGTCGGACATCAGTGGCTACTTTTTGTCCTTTTAAAATCTCAGCTGCAGCGCGCAAATCAGACAATCTTGAATTTGTACAACTCCCAATAAAAGCTTGATGGATTTTCTCACCCTTAATAGATTGCCCGCCTTTTAATTTCATATAAGACAGTGCTTTTTCTTCAGAAGGATCTTTCGCATCAGGCACAAGCCCATCAATTGGCATCACCATTCCTGGGTGCGTCCCATAAGTCACCATAGGCACAAGATCATCTACATTTAAATGCACTTCCTTATCAAAATGCGCGCCAACATCTGTTTTTAATGTACGCCAATATTGAATAGCCTTATCCCAAGCCTCTCCTTCAGGTGCTTTCAAACGTCCTTTGAGCCATGTATAGGTTGTTTCATCTGGGGCGATAAGGCCTGCTCTAGCGCCCGCCTCTATCGACATATTACAAATCGTCATCCGCTCTTCCATGGATAGGCCTTCAATCGCAGAGCCTCGATATTCTATGACATGACCTGTCCCGCCATTCACACCAATTTTTCCAATGATCGCCAAAATAATATCTTTAGCTGTTACACCTTTTTCAATATGGCCATCAACCGTAATCGACATCGTTTTCGGTTTCCGTTGCAATAATGTTTGCGTCGCGAGCACATGACCAACCTCCGTTGTTCCAATTCCAAAAGCCCACGCGCCAAAGGCACCATGTGTACTTGTATGACTGTCACCACAGACAATTGTTTTTCCTGGCTGTGTCGCCCCGATCTCTGGGCCCAAAACATGGACGATCCCGCGATAATCACTTTGCCAATCATGAAGCTCGATCCCAAATTCTGCGCAATTACGCTCAAGTTGAGATACTTGCCTGCGTGCCTGATCTGTTGCAAAGAGATGCTCTCCTTTTTCATTCACAGGTAAGGTCGGGGTTGAGTGATCCATTGTTCCTAACGTACGATCAGGTCTAGCAACTGATAGCCCTTTCTCACGCAACACGGTAAAAGCTTGCGGCGATGTCACCTCGTGGATAAGATGTAAATCAATATAAATAACAGCGGGGTTTTCTTCTGTTTCTGGTACAACCTCGTGTGCTTGCCACAATTTATCAAAGAGCGATAGTGCTTCTCCCATACTTTCTTTCTCACTGTTCTGTTTTTTATTTTTTAATTGGCTCTAACCAGCCATGCGTATCTTCATAACTCCCATCAAATAGGCCGAAAAAGGCTTTTTGAATCGCATGCGTAACAGCTCCACGCTTTCCATCACCAACAGGAATACGATCAACGCTACGCACAGGAGTAACCTCTACAGCTGTACCCGTCATAAAGATTTCATCTGCTGTATATAAAAATTCGCGCGGCAATACTTGTTCTTCCGTTTCATATCCTAAATCACGTGCGATTGTTAAAATACTATCACGTGTAATCCCACTTAGAATTGAGCTCGATGCCGTTGGTGTAAAAATCTTATTATCTTTAACAAAAAATAAGTTCTCTCCCGCACCCTCACTTAATGAACCAGAAATATTTAAACCAATACCTTCATGGAAACCATTAGCGTGCGCCTCATGTGAGATCAAGAAACTTGATAAATAGTTCCCGCCCGCTTTTGCGCCTGTTGGTACAGTATTAGGTGCAATTCTGTTCCAGCTAGAAACAGACGCATCAACACCGTTTTCTAAAGCACCTTCACCAAGGTAAGCCCCCCATGGGAACGCCGCGATGGAAACATCAACATTAAATTCCTTTGGACAAACACCAATTGATCCATAACCGATATAAGCAATTGGACGAATATAAGCATCTTGTAATTTATTCTCCAAAATCACATCATGTGTTGCCTGAACAAGTGTTTCAAAATCATAAGGGAGATCAACATGATACATTTGGGCTGATTTATATAAACGCTTCATATGCTCCCTCAAACGGAACCCACATGTCCCTTTTTGCGTTTTATAAGCTCTTATGCCTTCAAAAAAAGAGGTGCCATAGTGAAGCCCATGTGACATGACATGGACTGTTGCCTTATCCCACTCGACCATCTCCCCATTCATCCAAATGTAGTCTACTGCTTTCATTGTTTTCTCTCTTCTAAGTTATATAAGATTATGTGTTCTTATCAGTTTTTCTAAATCTTTATCAAAAATATCTTTTTTTGTATCGGCAAGCTCTTTGAATAATGTAAATAATTGATCCAAAGCCTCTTCACTTAATGTAAATTTCATATCTTCAACGCGTTGTTTTAAAGCCGCGCGTCCACTATGTTTTCCAAGCACAAGAAGTGAGCTTTCAACCCCCACATCTTCCGGTTTCATGATTTCATATGTTTCACGATTTGCAAGCATGCCATGTTGGTGAATACCCGATTCATGCGCAAAAGCATTTTTACCAACAATTGACTTTGTACGCGCTACATCATTACCTGTTATTTCAATTAAAAGCTGACTAGCTTCAAAAATTTTCCGCGTATCAATATCTGTGCGTACACCATAAAAATCAGCGCGTGTTTTCATCGCCATCACACATTCTTCAAGAGATGAGTTTCCTGCGCGTTCACCAATCGCATTAACCGTACACTCAATTTGGCGCGCACCGCCACGAACAGCAGCCAAAGCATTCGCAACAGCCATCCCTAAATCATCATGACAATGAGCACTAAAAATCGCTTTATCAGAATTCGGCGCTGTTTTTATAAGGAAACGAAACAGCTCTTCAATTTCTTGCGGCGTTGAATAGCCAACAGTATCTGGAATATTCACGGTTGTTGCCCCTGCGTCAATAACGGCTTCGACCACTTGAGCTAAATAATCAGGCTCTGTACGGATCGCATCTTCTGCAGAAAATTCAACATTATCAACATAGCCTTTTGCACGCTTAACACCGGCAACGGCGCGGTCAATAATCTCTTCTTTACTCATTTTAAGCTTGTATTCACGGTGAAGCGGGCTGGTCGCAATAAAAACATGAAGACGTTTATTATGAGCCGGTTCAATCGCTTCTGCCGCACGGTCAATATCACCATCATGGCACCGCGCTAATGAGCAAATAGCAGGACCTTTAACTTCTTTCGCAATTGCATGAATACTTTCAAAATCACCCAGAGAGGCATTGGCAAAACCAGCCTCAATTACATCAACATTGAGTTCAGCAAGTTTATGAGCCATGCGGAGTTTTTCTTGCAGGTTCATCGAATACCCTGGTGATTGTTCACCATCTCTCAGTGTTGTGTCAAAAATGAACACTTTATCCTGATCAGCCATAATAGCTCCTTTCTCCCTGTATCTCTAAATAGTACACAAAAAAAATTAACACAGCCATAAAAGAATTTAAGAATAATCGTTTATAATCTCTAAAAACTCGTCACCATATTTGCGCAGTTTTGATTTTCCAACACCACCAATATAAGACATAGCGGTCAAGGTATCGGGTCTTGCGATTGCCATCTCAATTAATGTTCTATCATGAAAAATCACATAGGGAGGAATGTTTTCAGACTTGGCGATATCAAGCCTATGCGTGCGCAACGCTTCAAATAATTGACGATCATCTTCGCGATCCAATGCTTCCATAGGCGCAGAACTTCTCGTCTTACTTTGCTCTTTTGTTTTATCTAAGCGCAGTTCTATTGTGTCTTTATTTTTTAAGAAATCAGCGCCTTTTTGTGTGATTAAAAGACTTCCATGGCGCTCTAAATCGACATGAATAAGTCCTGCAGCTAATAATTGCCTTAAGATCGATTGCCATGCTTGTTTAGAATATTCTGTGCCAATGCCGTAGGTCGATATTTTATCATGACCAAAATTAACAACACGTTCTGTGTTTTTTCCCAATAAAACATCAATAATATATCCAGAACCAAAAATTTGGTTCGTGCGATAAATACACGATAATGCTTTTTGTGCAGCTACTGTACCATCAAAAGTTTCTGGTGGTTCAAGACATGTATCACAATTCCCACATTTTTCACTTTCATCCCCAAAATATCTAAGCAATACTTGTCTACGACAAGTTGATGCCTCACAAAAGCTTAAAAAGGCATTCAATTTTCCGCGCTCTAATCTTTTTTGAGCATCAGGGGCATAGCTTTGATCAATCATCTGTCCTTGCAATGCAACATCTTGCATACCGTAAATCATCCAAGCGACAGAAGGCAACCCATCTCGTCCTGCACGGCCTGTTTCTTGATAATAGCTCTCAATATTCTTTGGTAAATCCATATGAACCACAAAGCGTACATCTGGTTTATCAATGCCCATTCCAAAGGCAATTGTCGCAACCATGATCACACCTTCTTCTTTTAGAAAACGGTTTTGATTTTCTTCACGAATAGTTTTATTAAGACCGGCATGATAAGGCAAAGCATGGTAGCCTTTCTCACATAACCATGACGCCACATCATCAACGCGTTTACGTGACAAACAATAAACTATGCCACTCTCTTTTGAATCGCGGCTTTCTAAAAATCCCATTAATTGCGTTCTAGGACTATTTTTAATTGCGACATGATATTGAATATTAGGGCGATCAAACCCACTTGTATACAGCTTATCAAGCTGTAAACGCTCTAATATCTCATTCCGCGTCGGCGTATCCGCCGTTGCTGTCACAGCAATACAAGGAACATTTGGAAAGCGTGTTCTTAAAACTGATAATTGCTGATATTCAGGTCTAAAATCATGCCCCCATTGTGAAACACAATGTGCTTCATCAATAGCAAAAAGGGCAACATTCACCCCATCAAGCAAATCCAAGAAATCATCCATCATCAAACGTTCTGGCGCAACATAGATTAAATCAAGCTCTCCTCTACGCAAAGCTTGATAAGCTTTTGCTGTTTCTTCGCGCTCTAATCCTGAGTGAATAGCTAAAGCATTCACACCGAGCTCTTTAAGCGCTAATACTTGATCTTGCATCAAAGCAATCAATGGAGAAACAATCACTCCAACACCTTTCATGCAGAGTGCTGGAATTTGATAACAGAGGGATTTTCCGGCGCCAGTAGGCATCAAAACACATAGATTATCACCATTAATCACCGCATTTATAATTTCTTCTTGTTGCCCTCGAAAAGAGTCATAACCAAATATGTCTTTCAAAACAGAAACGGGACTGATTGCTATATCAGATCCATTATTACGCGCTAAATGATTCATACTTAAAGTATAAAGAAAAGAAACAGAGTCTGGCTAGGCTTTTTCTACAAAAACATCTTTTATTTTACACAATCATCAATAATTATGTTGACTAGATATAACCATATTGTCTAAGGTTATTTTAAATAAAAATAAAAAAACAGGAAGAAGGCAAACAATGAGCAATACTCATGACTCTCTATTTTTTAATAATTCTGACTTAAACCCAGAAAAATTATCACGTATTGTACGAGATGGTCTGCGCGGTTCAGACTATGGTGAATTTTATCAAGAAGACGTTCAAAGCGAAAGCATCTCACGCAATATGGGGACAACAACAGTTTCTGTTGGCAATGGCGATTCAGGCTTTGGCTTTCGCATTGGTAAAGAAGATCAAGTTGGATACACATTCTCTCAAGCTTTTAATGAAAAATCTCTCTTAGCGGCTGTAAGCGCTTCTAGACAAATTTTAAAAGGCCATACATCTGCAACAACGCATTTAGCATCCGGTTCTGTAGATCAAACGCTTTACACGCAAGATAATGCGCTTGGCACAATGAGCATTGAAGAAAAACTCAAAAAAATTGACGAGATTGAAGCCTATGTTCGTACACTTGACCCTAATATTGTCAATGTTGCTGTTACATATAATGCTAAATCCAAGCTTGTAAAAGTTGTGAACGCCGAAGGAGAGGCTTTTGTTGAAAATCGTCCCTACACTGTCCTTAGCATCTCAATTGCTATGAAAGGTGATAATGGCAAAATTGAACAATCTTATGCCCATGATGGTGGCCGTATCACAGCCGATGAACTCTTTGAATTTGAAACATATTCAAAGGTTGCTCAAAAAGTTTTAGCGGATACAAAAATGCTTCTGATCGCTGACGAAGCACCTTCAGGACGTATGGATTGCGTTCTAAGCAATGGTTGGTCAGGCATTATTTTACATGAAGCTGTTGGCCATGGATTAGAAGGTGACTTTAATCGCCGTGATATTTCTGTTTATAGTGGAAAAGTTGGACAAAAAATTGCTAATGACACTGTTACGATCGTTGATCAAGGCGATATTCCTAGGCAACGCGGTTCTCTTCACTTTGATGATGAGGGCACAAAAACACAACGCAACATTCTCGTTGAAGATGGTGTATTGAAAAAATATATGCAAGATCGTCGCAATGCCCAACTGATGGGTGTTTCTCCTACGGGAAATGGTCGTCGTGAAAGCTATAAACATGCACCTATGCCTCGCATGACAAACACTTTTTTTGAAAAAGGAAATGATCATTTTGAAGACATGATCGCCTCGACAAAAGATGGCCTATTTATTGATAATTTCGCTAATGGGCAAGTTGATATTGTGTCTGGAACATTTAATATGAATGCACAGCTTGCTTATCGCATTCGTAACGGAAAAATCTGTGAACCTGTAAAAGGCGCATCTATCATTGGTAGTGGCTTAGAAGTCATCAATAAAGTTGATATGATTGGTTCCGATCTAGATTTACCGACAGCTGCTGGTATGTGTGGCAAAGATGGACAAAGCGTCCCCGCTGGCGTTGGACAACCCGCTATTAAAGTACGCGGCTTACAAATTGGTGGTTCTAAACAAGAAAAGAAATCATTTTTAAGACGCCTCTTGGCTCGTTAAAAATCTTAAAAAAACAATTAAAAAAAGCGCCCTTATTTTGGCGCTTTTTTTCTAATATAGGTTTTTTTATTTACCTGAGATACGCATTTTATCCAAACGTGTCGTAGGTACCGCAAAGCGTTTTTTTGTTGAAGACGGCGTGTCATTAGCAATAACTGCCTTTTGGAACATATCAATCAAAGAACCCGCAACGACAAATGAAGAAACGGCTTTATTTGTTACACGCCCTCTCACAATACGATGCCCTTCTGCTTGACGAGAGAAACCGCCATTAGCAACATTGGCAACACCGCCTGAAAATTCTGTGATATAAATCCCATCACGCACATCCGCCATTAAGCTATCTGGTGTTTCAATACCGCCTGAAACAATCACATTTGTTGTATTACCATCATTACGGCCAATATAATCAAGCTTTAATTTACGTGCGCTTTGTGCAGAAACATTAAATTGTTTTAAAATACCGTTCTCCACAAATACCACAGGTTCAGATTTCATGCCTGTTTTATCCGTTACTTGTGACCCCAACCCTCTTTTAATTGTCGGATCATCTGTGATATTCACAAGACTATTTAAAACACGCTGACCAATTTTATCTTTTAAAAATGTCTTTTCCTCAAAAACAACATTACCGCTTATAGCACTAAACACACTCCCAAAGAATGTTTGCGCTGCATTTGGTGATAAGATAAGTGTTTGTTCTGATGTTTTTGGTGTTTTGGCATTTAATTTAGCAATCGCTGATTGCGCTGTTTTCAAACCAATTTCTTCTGGAGATAACAAATCTGAGGCATGAAAAGCGCCATCTCCATTATAATCAATCTGCATCTCTTTTTTATGTTCTGCAATCGCATTCGCATAGGCATAAAAATATGTATTAGAACTTGCAAGATCAGCACCATTTGTCGCTATACTCACATAATTACCGCGTACTGAAGTTAGTCCCGCATCTCTTAAAGTTTTAATCTGTTTAACACTTAAAACTGTTTGAGACATTGTTTCAACAAAGGCACGCATTTCATCATCTGTTAATCCAACTGTATCTATTTGTTCCAAATCCTCCAAAGGTCCTTTATAAACAAAAGACGGTTCAATCAAACCAATATATGGATTCTCAGGCACCATATTCAGTGTTGGTAAATTTTGATCAATGGCCGATTTTAAAACCTCTAACTCAGTGCTTGCTGGTGAGAAATCAATCGCTTTTTGTCCAGCATAAATAACAATACCAGCACTTACTGTATTTCCTGATATTACATTTTCCGTTGTAACTGTTTTTTTGTCATTTTGAGTAAATGTGACTTTAACATCTGTTACACCATATGGTTTTCCAGCTTGTAATGCATAGTCAATTACTTGTTGTGCGCGTGATCGCATTTCTTGTTCAAAAGATTGTAGTGAATTAGTCATAGAAAGTGCCTCTCTCTTCTTTATTTATTATTATTATGGATTAAAAAGAGAGTATCATAATTTTTTTTGTTACGTCAAACAAAAAGCATTATATGTATATATTTATTGTTTTTGATGGCTATTTTGATCGATTTTTTCTTGATAGAAATTTTCACAGATTTCAATCTTTTCACGACCACCCTGCTCACGCCAATCATTTGTATCGCGCAGAGAGAAAATACAACCACAATATTCTTGCTTATAAAAGTTTTCACGCTTGGCAATTTCGTACATACGCGATGAACCGCCATCTTTACGCCAATTATAAGTCCAATAATCAACGCCGTCATAATGAGAAGCCGCACGTTTCCCACAATCATTGATCTGGTTCATATTTTTCCAACGTGATATACCCAACGAACTGGTAATGACTTTAAAATCATTTTCAAAGGCATATAAAGCTGTGCGCTCAAAACGCATGTCAAAACACATTGTACAGCGGATACCTCGTTCAGGCTCCATCTCTAGCCCCTTGGCACGAGAAAACCAGTTTTGCACATCATAATCAGCATCTACAAACGGAATACCCAGCTTCTCACAAAAACGAATATTTTCATTTTTACGCATCTCATATTCTTTTTTAGGATGAATATTAGGATTATAAAAAAAGACTGTGATCTCAAGACCAGATTGCACCATCTTTTCAATCACCTCACCAGAACAAGGCGCGCAACAGCTATGGAGAAGCACTTTCCTCTCTCCGTTAGGTGTTTCAAACACATCGTCTGTTTTTATTCTGCTATTCCGTTTTGCCATGCGCTTAGTTATGGTTTATCTGGATTTAAATTGCAAGTAATAAACATAGAATCTCCGTAACTAAAGAACCTGTACGCCTCTTCAACGGCTTGTTTATAAGCATTCATTACATTTTTATATCCACCAAAAGCACTCACTAACATGATAAGTGTTGATTCAGGTAAATGAAAATTTGTTACTAATACATCCACAACTTTAAATTCAAAGCCAGGATAAATAAAAATATCGGTCGAGCCTTTATAGGGCTTTAATTCTCCTGATAAAGCCGCTGTCTCAAGCGATCTAACAGAGGTTGTCCCAACGGCAACAACACGTCCACCACGCTCTTTTGTTGCCTTTATTTTATCACAAATATCTTGAGTGACTTCTAAATATTCTGAATGCATTCGATGTTCGAAAATATTATCTTTACGCACAGGTAAAAACGTACCCGCTCCGATATGAAGCATAACATTTTCAACCTCAACACCTTTTTCTTTTAAGCGCTCAAACACCTCATCATCAAAATGTAGTCCTGCCGTCGGGGCTGCAACTGAGCCTAAATGTTGACCGTAAACCGTTTGATAACGATCATAATCATCGGCGTCTTCTTCACGCTCAATATAAGGCGGCAAAGGCATTTGTCCGTATTTCTCACACAATTCATACCAGCTTAAATAGCCCTCTTCTAATCTGAGATGGAATATGCTTTCATCACGGCTTTCCGCAACAAATAAATTCCCTTCAGGCAATGTCATTTTTGTCCCTATTTTAGGGGTATTGCTCGCGCGCAGATGTGCCGTTGCATATTTATCATCAACAATCTGATCAAGCATCACTTCAACTTTACCACCCGTCAAACGATGCCCATATAAACGCGCAGGAATCACTTTTGTATTATTTAAAATTAACAAATCACCCGCGTTTAACAAATCCGGCAATTCAGTAAAATTCTTATGATCAATCGCACCTGTTTCACCATTTACACATAATAAGCGACTTGCCGATCTTTTATCAGCAGGCCTTTGAGCAATGAGTTTTTCAGGTAACTCAAAAAAGAAGTCTTGTCTTTGCATGACGTATTATACCCAGCCCTCAAGCAGATTTTTGCTTAACTGATGAAGCATTTCAATAGAGAGATCATGATCATTCAAACACGGAATAAAAGCAAAATTATCACCACCATTCTCTTTGAATATATCTCTCACTTGGATATCAATTTCTTCCAAAGTTTCAATACAGTCTGAAGCAAAACCAGGCGTAATAATCGCGATATTCTTTAATCCTTTACGGGCATATTCTTCAACTGTTTTGTCTGTATATGGTTGCAACCATTCTCTCGGGCCGAAACGCGATTGAAAAGTCGTCATAATTTCATCATCTCCCATATCTAATGATTCACGCAATAAGCGTGTCGTTTTCTTACATACGCAATGATACGGGTCACCTTTATCAAAATACTCTTTTGGGATACCATGATAAGATGCCAAGATTAAATCTGGTTTCCACTCCAAATCTTTGATCGTTTCTATCATCGTTTTTTCTAATGCTTTAATATAGAGCGGGTGATCATGATACGGCTCTGCGGTACGAAGAGCTGGTTGCCAGCGCATCTTCATTAAAGCCCGAAAGACCTGATCATTAACAGCAGCTGTCGTTGCCGCACTATATTGTGGATATAAAGGGAATACCGCAAGTTTTGTACAACCTTGCTCCTTTAGCGCTTTAATTTTTGACTCAATAGATGGATTGCCGTAGCACATCGCATAATCAACAATTAAGCCTTCTTGCTTTTTAAAAGCCTCACCGACTTTTTCGGCTTGTAATTTAGTATAATGGCGCAGCGGAGATTCATCGATTTCATTTAGCCATATTTTCTTATACAGCTTTGCTGTTCTTGATGGACGAAATACAAGAATAATAAAATTCAAAACAAACCACCAAACAAAACGGTTAGCCTCAACTATACGTCGATCGCTCAAAAACTCTCTTAAATAACGGCGCACAGCCCCTGTGCTTGTATTATCAGGTGTTCCTAAATTAACAAATAATAAGCCTGTCTTACCTGTTTTAATTTCTGGATGTGTATCAGTTTGTTTATTTTCTTCTGTCATCCTCTTTTTCTTCCTTTTCTTCTTTCATCGCCTCTCTAATCATATCACGAAGACCTAAATAGGCCGTTTTTCGATCTGGATATTGTTTGGATTCAAGTGCCTTTTTAAAATATGGATTAGCACTTTCTAAGCCTTCATATTGTTTTAAATATAAGCCGTAGAAATAATTAGCTTCTAAATTATCAGGGTCAAGTGCCAATGCTTTCAAAAGGTACCCTTTTGCTTTCACTCTATTCCCAAAAGAAAAAGGCCACACATCCGCACTATTATATAAATGTCCTAATAGGGCATATCCATACCCATCTAAGGCTTTTGGATTAATAAGTGTTGCTTGTTCAAGTAATGCCAAAGCCTCTTTATTCATGTCATCGCGCTTAAATAATCCTAACGAAGATGCCTTTTCCATTTTTAATTTAGCAAGCCAAATACGCATATCTGCGCTGCTTGGTTTTTCTTTTAACGTTTTCTCAACACGCTCTAACAAAGTATCAAAACCTACTTGTTGTTTTTCTTTGTTTTCTTCTTCAAATGTTAAGCGCGCCCATTCCTGTTGATATGACAGTAAATCGGTTTTTTTTGCCTTTTGAGCCTCTGTTTCAGAAACAACAATATGATTAGTCTGTGCATAGCTAGACACATTCATAAAACATATATAAAACAACACTGTAAGAATAAAGTATCTCATAATAAAACGCACTTTAGCATATCACCTCACATAATAAAGATATTTTTATATTACAAAAAATACATAAAAAAAAGCCGTCAAGTATATCACTTAACGGCTTTTTATGTCTTAAGCTAATAAGCGAGCAAGATATTACATCATACCCATGCCGCCCATACCGCCCATGCCACCCATATCAGGAGCGCCACCAGCGTTTGCTGCTTTATCTTCGATCTCAGAGATTGTTGCTTCTGTTGTGATCATAAGACCTGCAACTGAAGCTGCATCTTGTAGAGCTGTACGAACAACTTTAACAGGGTCAATGATACCTGCTTTTACAAGGTCTTTGTACTCGCCCATCTGAGCATCGTAACCAAAGTTTGTATCTGTTTGTTCTGATAATTTACCAACAACTACAGACCCTTCATCACCAGCATTTTCAACGATCTGACGAATTGGTGCTTCTAACGCACGGCGAATAATATTTACACCAAATGTTTGGTCATCATTCATACCAACAACGTTTTTCAATGCTTGAGCAGCATATAACAATGCTGTTCCACCACCTGCAACAATACCTTCTTGTACAGCTGCACGTGTAGCATGCATCGCATCATCAACGCGGTCTTTACGTTCTTTCACTTCTACTTCTGTTGCTCCACCAACGCGGATAACAGCAACACCACCAGAAAGTTTTGCTAAACGTTCTTGTAGTTTTTCACGGTCATAATCAGAAGATGTTTCTTCAACTTGAGCTTTGATTTGAGCAACGCGCGCTTCAATAGCTGTTGTTTCACCAGAGCCATCAACGATTGTTGTGTCATCTTTGCTGATACGAACTTTTTTCGCTGTACCAAGCATAGAAAGATTTACATTTTCCATTGTAATACCAAGTTCTTCAGACACAACCTGACCACCTGTCAAGATTGCCATATCTTCAAGCATCGCTTTACGGCGATCACCAAAACCAGGTGCTTTAACAGCAGCCACTTTCAAGCCACCACGAAGTTTGTTTACAACTAAGGTTGCCAAAGCTTCACCTTCAACATCTTCAGCGATAATTAAAAGAGGACGTCCAGATTGAACTACACCTTCTAAGATCGGCACCAATGTTTGCATGTTTGATAATTTTTTCTCATGGAAAAGAATGTAAGGGTTATCCAACTCACATACCATTTTCTCTGTGTTTGTCACAAAATATGGAGATAAGTAACCACGATCGAATTGCATACCTTCAACAACATCCAATTCTGTTTCTAAAGATTTTGCTTCTTCAACAGTGATAACACCTTCGTTACCTACTTTTTCCATGGCTTGTGCAAGCATATTACCAATCTCGACATCACCATTTGCTGAAATTGTACCAACTTGTGCGATCTCTTCATTTGTTGAGATTTCTTGTGCACGTGACTGGATGCTCTCAATAGAAGCTTTAACGGCTAAGTCGATTCCGCGTTTAAGATCCATTGGGTTCATGCCAGCAGCAACACCCTTTACACCTTCACGGTAAATAGCTTGGGCGAGAACAGTTGATGTTGTTGTACCATCACCAGCCAAGTCGTTTGTTTTACTTGCAACTTCGCGCACCATCTGTGCACCTAAGTTTTCAAGTTTATCAGCAAGTGTGATTTCTTTTGCAACAGAAACACCATCTTTTGTTGTACGAGGTGAACCGAAAGAACGCTCAATTACAACATTACGACCTTTAGGGCCCAATGTTACTTTTACAGCATTTGCAAGTGTATCAACACCTTTTAAGATTTTTTCGCGTGCTTCAGCACCGAATTTTACGTCTTTTGCAGTCATGTTAACTACTCCTTCTTAATATAATTATTTTTGATTTAATGAATTACGCAGCTTCCACTACGCCCATGATATCTGCTTCTTTCATCACGATGAGATCTTCACCGTCGATTTTCACTTCAGTACCAGCCCATTTTGTAAACAAAACGCGGTCCCCTGTTTTCACATCAAGAGGAATTACTTTGCCAGCTTCATCACGAGAACCGTTACCAGCAGCAACGATTTCACCTTCCATTGGCTTTTCCTGAGCAGTTTCTGGGATAATAATACCGCCTGCTGTTTTTGTATCAGCTTCGATACGACGAACGAGAACGCGGTCATGTAAAGGTCTTAATTTCATATCTTACTCCTTTTATACGTTAGTTAAGCAAGTTAGAAAGTTAAGCGAGCCTAACCATTAGCACTCACTTCTTTCGAGTGCTAATATACGATAAAATCTATAAAATTCAAGTCTTATCGTTAAAAAAATATTAAGTATTCCCTTAGTAGAATATTAATAAAGGAGGCTTTAAGATGAAATCTTTTGAATCCATGAATGATTTAGAAAAACAACTCAATAATTACAGACTTACAACAGCTGAGATTCTGTATTATATGCCCGACCATCCACATCTAATTCAAGCCTATATTTGGCAAGAATTTGATCTTGCCCCACGCTTTCCTATATTAAAAAAATTCTTAGATTTTTGGTCAAGAGAAATTGATGCAAGACTGCATTCTGTTCAATTTACACATGCAGATCTTATAAAGCCCGTCACATGGGATCCTATTTCCGCAGAATACCAAATACATTAAGTCCTTTTAAGTATCTTCAGGTGCCAATGTTACGGTTAGACCGTCTATCTCGTCAGTCATAATGATTTGGCAAGATAATCTAGAATTATCTTCAACAAAGAATGCTTCATCAAGCATATCAACCTCATCGTCACGCACATCAGGAATTTTATCCAACCAGTCATAATCAACATAAACATGACAGGTCGCACAAGAGCAACATCCCCCACATTCTGCTTTTATTGGCAAATCATGATCTCTAATCACTTCCATCAAACGCCATCCTTCTGGCGCTTCAAGTACGTGCTCTGCTCCTTCACGATCAATTACATTGACAATCATGATTCACCTTTATCCAATTTCTTGCGCATAATTTCATCCACAGCGTAAATACTCGCTCCGTTTAGAGCCGTAAAAGACAAAACATATGAAATTGAGAGTAAAATAGAAACCACGATAAATTTCACATCAGGACCAGCCCACTCAAATAATGTTACAAATAACATAGAAACGAACATAAAGAAAAAACTACAAGGAACAAGAACAGCAAAAATAAGTCCCAATAAATAAAATGAGAACTTTAATCCTTTAACACGGTACAAAAAGTCTTTCAAAGAATGTCCAATAGCGGCAGGAATGTGCAAGACACCAAATCTTAATAGCCACACAACAATCAAAAGATTAACAACACTAAATACTGTAACTGCGTAACTCGATACACCACTTAACATCTCGGAAACGATCAAAGCCCCTTCACCTAATAACTGTCTAAACAAAAAGAAACCAACAATAATGACCGTTCCAATAATATAGCTTTTCTTTCTTAGATCTTTTAATCCTTGATCAGAGATCTCGCCTGCCTCCTCATCACGAACCAAAACCAGACGTGCTTGTTTAACAAACAAATGCGAAAAGAAAAACAGCCCTATAAAAAACGCCGCCATTCCAATATACATTGGCGTCCCCATAACGATTTTAAAAGGCGCCTCATCTGGCCCCGCTCCTTCAATAGGAACAATTCCTTGCAAAGCGAAATAAAAACAAATTGCATGAACAACGGCTGTCAAAACAACATCGCGCAATAAGAAAGCACGATCCTCCCATGTCTTTAAAACACCTTTTTTTGTTGCTTCAATAATATCAAAATTTGCCATGGCTTAAATCCTATTATCTTTCTCTGGGGTTATAATTTCTTGTGCTTCAACGCCATCTTCTGAGATATCGTCTTCTTCAGATTCCTCACCTGTAATCTCTTGGCCATTTTCATCTAAATATGGTTTCATCTCTTCTTCCCTAACAGGTTTTAACTTTCTCATTAAAAAAGCAGATTCTGGGACAATAAAATGTTTTGTACTATGAACAAGCATCGATGAAAAGAACAAGAAGGCTAATATATCAACACTCCCATGGAGCATATAATCTAAAATATGTGTTTGCTCAAAAAGACTAGAATACTCAATATCCCCAACACGCATTTGTTTTAAAATCTTTGTTCCATATAAAAAAACAGAAAAAGGCACATAGGTAAAAAGGGCAAAAACCATAATTTTAAATAAATAGCCAGGGTAAAAAATCATATAAAAAAACGTATAAGAGCGTGCGCGCACTGCTGGTGCAATCGCGATATATTTTGACAAAGCAAGCATTCCAGACAAATAAAGCAAACCTAATGTTGTCCAAAAATGCTCTTTAATTTGCCCTTCTTTAAAGAAATCCATCATTTCCTTTTGCACAAGGAGCAAGAAAAAAGAAAAGAAAACAAAGTAAAGAATTGTTTTTGCACAAGCCCCCAAGCGCCAAACCTCGCTCACCTGTTCTAGCGTCATTGTTTTTAATGTTTCATCAAAAAAAACCGTGCGCGCTATATGAAATAAAGACCACCCCATAAGCACTGCAGATACAAGCCACATCAACCATTCATATGCGACATGATCTTGTCCCAAGCTTTCCGAGAAACTAACCCCTGCCAGAGCATAAAAAAACAAATAGGTCAAAACAATCCGCAAAGCAAAGAAAATACGCTTAAACGGCATTAAATAACCGTATAAGAGTGTTGGAAATATTTCGACTTTTTCTACTATGGAACGCATATGATCTTAAACAGGTTTAAAGATGAATCATGTTTAAGATTAAGATAAATCACAATACACACAGACTCAAGATAAAAGAACCCTTACGCCACACCCAGCTTTTGCTGTAAATCACTTGAAGAGGTCGTATATTGAAATCTGAGCTTCTTATCTGGATAGATATAACGAAACGCTTGTTGAGCCATAAGCGCACTTTCATGAAAGCCTGATAAAATAAGCTTAAGCTTACCTGGATAATAATTAATATCACCGATCGCAAAAATGGTCGGCTCTGATGTTTCAAATTTCTCTGTATCAACAGGAATAAGATTTTCATGTAAATTAAGACCAAAATCTGCAACAGGTCCTAATTTCATTGTCAAACCATAAAACGCTAACAACGTATCACAGGCCACAACCTCATCACCGTTTTCTTTGGAAGAAATCGTTACACCAGTCAATGATGGAGCTTCTCCTTGTAAGTCTTTTAACTGACCAATTTTTAAATTCATTTTACCTTCAGAAACAAGTTGCCTCATCTTCTTAACTGTATCAGGGGCGGCTCTAAAATCATCCCTTCTATGAATCAAAGTCAATGAATTGACAATCGGTTGCAAATTAATTGTCCAATCCAATGCAGAATCTCCACCGCCTGCAATCACGATGTTTTTCCCTTTGAATTTTTCCATCTCTCGTACAGAGTAAAATACTGAATGCCCCTCATATGCATCAATATTTTTTAAAGGAGGCTTTTTGGGCATAAAAGAACCACCGCCTGCGGCAATTACAATAACTTTTGTCAAAAACTCTTGCCCTACATCTGTCTTTAACAACCAACGATCGTCTGATTGCTTTTCCAGACTTTCAACCATTTGTTGCAAATGAAACTGCGGATCAAATGGTTTAATCTGCTCCATCAGCTGATCTGTTAATCCTTGCCCTGTTACAACAGGAAGCCCAGGGATATCATAGATTGGTTTTTCAGGATACAGCTCCGCACATTGCCCGCCTGGCTTGTCCAAAATATCAATTAAATGAGCCTTTATATCTAACAGCCCTAATTCAAAGACAGCAAATAACCCCACAGGTCCCGCGCCTATAATTACAACATCTGTTTCTATGCGTGTCATGAATACTCCAATATTTCTGTTTCTTTTTTGTAATCAATCGCTGAATTTAAATCAAGATTGAATTGCCTTTTATTAGAAAGCGATTATAGTAACGCATATAATTTTTAATCAGTAAGGAGTCTCATGGAACTCTCATATAAAAGAGCAATCCCTATATGGTTATACACGACAGCCTTTTTTGTTTTCGCGATGGCTGTAATTGGCGCAATTACACGTTTAACTGAGAGTGGCTTATCCATGGTTGAATGGCGCCCTTTCATTGGTGCCCTCCCTCCCTTACATGAAGATGAATGGAACCGTGTATTTGATTTATATAAGCAAACGCCTGAATATCTCCATAAAAATTTTGGAATGGCCTTATCAGACTTTAAATCTATTTTCTTTTGGGAGTGGTTCCACCGCTTATGGGGGCGTTTGATTGGTCTTGTTTATGGGATACCTTTTTTCTATTTTCTTATTAAAGGCGCATTTACACGTAAATGGCTTATAAGATTTACAATCCTCCTAATCCTCGGTGGTCTACAAGGCGGTATGGGCTGGTATATGGTTATGAGTGGCCTTGTCGACAACCCAGATGTAAGTCATTATCGTCTTGCTGCTCATTTAGGACTAGCCGCTTTTATCTTTAGCCTGCTTATCTATTACGCAGCTCTATACGGTAATATTAAGACATCTCTCATTTCTAAAACAAAGAGAGCCAACCATACAAGTTTAATGCTTGTCTTTATCACACTCATTTGGGGGGCTTTCGTTGCGGGTACAGATTCAGGATTAATATATAACAGTTTCCCTAAAATGGATGCCTATTGGTTCCCACCTGAACTATGGGATAAAACACCTCTATGGATCAACTTCTTTGAGAACCATACAACGATACAATTTACGCATCGCTTATTAGCGCTTTGCACTGTTACGTACCTCGTATACGTTTCTTTAAACAATAAAAGCCAGAGTGTATGGTATATCATCCTTGGAGCATTAGCACTCATACAACTAAGCCTTGGCATCGCTACCCTTGTTTCACAAGTATGGATCCCTCTAGCTGCACTCCATCAAGCTGTCGCCTTTTTACTGATTGGGTGTACGACATTTATAATGCAACAAGAAAAGATAAAAGGATAAATCATGTTTGAACAATGGCCAAATCCAGAGAGCTGGAGCACAGACCCTTTTATAAATTACCTGTTCTTTACGCTTTTAATTTTTATTCCTGTTATGCGCATAGTCAAAAGATTAGGTCTTCCTTTTTGGGTTTGTCTTCCTGTCTTTGTTCCATATATCGGATTTGTCATCACAACCACATTAATTGCTCACATGCCTTGGCAGTATATTGATAAGAATGAAAAACAAAAAAGGAGCAAAGCATGACACTCACAGAACTTCCTTTTTGGGTTGAATATTCTTCTGTCGGCATCATCGTCGTCTATTTTATTTATTGCTGTGGTAAGATCCTCGCAAAAACAGGAAAGAGCCCCTTATGGTCTTTGTTTCTTCTTATTCCCTATCTACAAATCATAGCCTTATGGCTTTACGCTTTTACAACATGGCCAAATGATATTGATAACCCAAAAGAGTGATACCTGCTATGGACTACTCTTTTTGCAAGAAAACCACTCTCGACCATTATTTTAGCCCTTTCAACGGAATATCATGGATCTTTGAAGATGTTACAGGAATTTCTTCTGGCGATCCTATGCGTCCCTTTAATGCATTAATGAACCGGCCTCAGAATAAAAACTTGGCTTGTTGCCGTTATATACAAAATATCGTTCATGAAGCGATTGCTTTTGAGCAGAACCCAGAATTTAATCTGTTCTTTTTACCCACACCATATGAGAGCTATCACCTCACTTATTTAGATGGTGTAAATGAAAGCTATAAAATTGGACATCCGTGGCGTGATAAAGAGATCAATCAGACTTTTTTCAATAACTATGATATTGATATCTTATCTCACCCATTCTCAGAAATAAGCCCTGCTATCCTAAAAACCTATCTCGATTATGTAGAATCTTATACAGAAGAGCATTACAACCTCATCTTTAAAGCCAACTATGATTTAGAGTTAAAGCCTATACAATCTGTTAATTGGAAAAATGATGGTGTTTTTATTGAGTTTGATGGCGCCAGTAAAGAAGATAAGCAAGGCGTTATTGAACTGCAAGACTTCAAAAATAGATTTGGTGAAATTACAAAGAATGATTTTGGCTTTAGATCTAACAGTAATATGCCACTTCATATGACGCTCGGTTACTTCTCTTTTCCAAATAAAGCAGAGCGCGTCTTTGAACATCTCTCAAAACTAAGCCCTCTCCTAGCAGAGTGTCCTAGCTATCACCTAACAACCGCCAGACATTGTCCGTTCTCAACAATGGCGCATTATTTTATATAAAGTCATATGATGGATCTCTTTTTTAATTGGAAAGAACAATTTGGGGATACGCTCCCTATCAGAGCACGGGCGCGCGCAGCGGAAAATCGTGTTAAATTAGAACATCGCCCTGATGGTTCTATAAAGGTGCGTGTTTATGTCACAGCTATTCCTGAAAAAGGGAAATCCAATCAAGCCATTATCAAATTACTCGCACAAGAGCTTAATATAAGCCCCTCCAAATTAACGTTAACTCACGGACACACGGGAAAAGAAAAAATCTTTCACATTGATTGGCCTTAACGCAGATGGATACTGCGCGCGATAAAGAATGGATTTAAATAGTCCGCACGTTTGGCATAGGTAAGTGTCTTGTTATCTAAGGTAACAATCTCACCACCTGCCGCTTGTAAAATAGCATCCCCAGCCGCTGTGTCCCACTCAGATGTAGGCTTAAAACGTGGATATAGATCAGCCAATCCCGCTGCAATCGCGCAAAATTTTAAAGAACTTCCATAAAAAACATGATCTTGGATCTTGTAAGATGAAAGATAGTTTTTAAAATCCAAAATATCTTGCGCTGTATCTTCTCCTTCTTTTGGGCTATGGCTTAAACTTGATACAACGCGCACGCCTTCTTCTTGCCTTTTAGCTGTTTGAATAGGTACAAATTCTGTTTTATCACGTTCACGCATATAAGCATGTGCGTCATCCGAAAACCCATAAAACTCTAAATCACGAGCTGGAGCAAACACATAGCCGAAATAAGGCTTTTTATCTTTCATATAAGCAATATTAACAGTGTAATCACGTCGACCATTAATAAATTCTTTCGTGCCATCCAATGGGTCAACCAGCCAAAAGTCTGTTAAATCCTCATGGCTCGGTGCGCCGCCATCAGCAAAGAGCTCTTCAGCAACGATTGGAACAGACGGTGCAATCTCTTTCAAAACAGGCAATATGAGTTCTTCCGCTTCTTGATCTGCCAAAGTCACGGGGCTGTTATTATCCTTGATTTGTATTTCCACATCGGCGCGGAAATATTTCAGCGTAACTTCACCAGCCTTACGCCCAATATCAATAATTTTTTGTACATCTGCCTGTGTTAGAATTTCATTTTCTTGCATTTTATTCTGCATCCTTATGCCTCACGCTGTTTTTACTTCTTTTGTTTCAACTCTGTCCAGATGCGTTTGTTCCAGAATATAAGAAACAAGCTTTTCAACTGCTTCTTCAATATCTAAGCTCTCAGTGTCTAATATGAGTTCTGGTGTCACAGGGGGCTCATATGGGGAAGAAATTCCAGTAAATTCCTTAATCTCACCTGAACGGGCTTTTTTATACAAGCCTTTAGGATCTCGTTCTTCACATGCATCTAAGCTTGCTTGCACATAAACCTCATGGAAATTTGCCTTACAGGCTTTACGGGCCCGGTCACGATCTGATTGATAGGGCGCAATAAAGGCTGATAACACAATCATGCCCGCATCTGCCATAAGTGAAGCAACCTCACCAACACGACGAATATTTTCGGCGCGATCCTCAGGTAAAAACCCTAGATCAGCATTTAAACCATGACGTACATTATCACCATCTAAAACATAGACCTGTAAACCTTTTTGGAACAAGCGCTTTTCAACTTCCATAGAGATTGTAGATTTACCAGCTCCAGAAAGACCCGTTAACCAAATAACCGTTCCCTTATGGCCATTTCTTTTTGCACGCGCCTCTGTTGAAAGCAAGTGATCAACTTCATATATATTTGTTCCTTTGACCATTGATAATGAACGTTGGTCAGCATAACCTTCCATCGATAAAACCCCACCACCGACAAGATCATATTTATCACATAAAACTGCACGACCTGTTGCAACTATTGCGCTCTCATGGCTATCCAAAGCAACCATTTCACGTGCACGCAGTGTAATTTCAGCAACAGAGAATTTTTCAACAATACGTTCATCATCACTATTTGACAAATCTTGTGTATCAACAACATGATCTATAGATTGGACTGTTACATTGGCAACAGATGTTGTTAATTTTAAGCGCAAGTTTTGACCTTCGGTTAAGGGTTCATCCCCCATCCAAAAAACAGTCATACGCATTACATGAGATAAAACAGGCGCATCTTTGACATGAGAAGCTAAATCTCCCCGTTCCGCGTAAATCGGCTTATCAAGAGTAAGACCAATCGACTCACCTGCCACAGCTGATGTGCGATCTTCTTCATTCCATTTCATCACAGATGTGACAGTTGCTGTTCTATTTGATGGTGAGAAAATCAGCTCATCCCCAACACACACAGCTCCACTTTCGATACGTCCAACTAAAATACGTTTCTCATCATATCTATAAACATCTTGGATTGGAAAACGAAGAGGTTGTGAATCCACCTTCTTTGAAGCCTCAAAAGCATCTAAACTCTCTAACAAAGACACTTCTTTATACCAAGGCATTTGCGTGCTATTGCTTGGAATATTATCGCCATGCTTAGCTGATATAGGTACTATAAATGAAGGCGTTACACCAATTTCTTCAAGATATACCTTAATTTCATTTTTAACGACTTCATAGCGTTCTTGAGCATAGTTAACCAGATCCATTTTATTAATGACGACGGTAATTTGCTTAAGCCCTAAAAGGTGTAATAAATACGCATGCCTTTTCGTTTGTTCTTGCACGCCTTGGTCTGCATCAACGACTAAAATAGCCGCATCAGCTTGCGCTGCGCCACTGATCATATTCTTTAAAAATTCACGATGCCCAGGCGCATCAATAATTACATAGTTACGTTTCTCTGTTTTAAACCAGATCTGAGTTGTATCAATTGTAACCGCTTGGTCACGCTCAGCCTGAAATGAATCAAGCACAAACGACCATTCAATATCCATACCGCGACGTTCACTAGAAGCTACGAGTTCCTCATATTTTCCAGTTGGTAGGCTATCGGTATCATAGAGCAATCGACCGATAAGGCTCGATTTACCGTGATCGACATGTCCGACAATGACTATTCTGAGCTGATCTTTTTTGGCTTTCTTACTCATATTCTTTCCTCTTACATATATCCAGAACGGCGTAAACGCTCGAATGAATCCTCTGTTTCACTATCCATAGCACGACCTGCACGCTCTGGATCTTTTGTTGCTTCTAACTCTGCGATAATTTCATCTAATGTTGTTGCATGACTATCAATCGCATTTGTAATATTTTTCTCGCCTAAAGAACGATAGCGTTTTCCATCTTTTGCGAAATACAATGGAACAATTGGCAAATTTTCTTGCTTTGTATAATACCAAATATCAAGTTCTGTCCAATGCAACAATGGGTGTATACGCACATGCGTATTTTGAGGAAATTCTGTCTTATAATGGTCCCAAAGTTCTGCTGGTTGGTCTTTATAATCCCATGTACCATCATTTGAACGTGGTGAGAAAACACGCTCTTTTGCGCGCATTGCTTGTTCATCGCGACGAATACCTAGGAATATTCCTTGGAAATCATGATGGGCGATTAAATTTTTTAAACCTTCTGTCTTACGTGCGGCCGCACGCGTTGCAGGTGGCAATGTTTGATCCATATCTGCTTCTGGAGGACATTTCTCACACACAAAGTCAAAACCCCATTCCTTAATTAAGAAATCACGAAACTCATAAACCTCAGGCAATTCCATTTCTGTATCTAATTGTACAATAGGAAAAGGCACACGCCCAAAAAACGCTTTACGAATAAGCCATAGCAAAACATTACTATCTTTCCCAATTGACCAAAGCATCGCCAAGCGATCGAGGCGATTATAAGCTTCTCGTATAATATAAAGCGACTGATCTTCTAATGCGCGCAAATGATCTTTCATAAAATTCTATTCCTCTTTTAAGTCTTTATTTATTTCACCATCAATCGTAACAGAAGTTGGCTGTTCAAGCACATTCTCTTTTTGATATCCTTTAACAATCGTTTTTAACAATCGATACACCCCTTCTCTATCACCTTCTCTGGCGGCTGTTTCAATTGCATCAAAAGAACGATTCAGCAATGACAATTCTACTGCCTGTGGCCGTGCAGCTAAAACACCCTCAATAGATGTTTCCAATGGTGTTTCAGAAATATCAAATAACTCTTCATACAGTTTTTCCCCTGGACGCAATCCAGTAAAAACAATTTTAATATCTTTATCCGGTTCCAAATTAGCCAAACGGATCATTTTACGAGCGACATCTTGTATACGAATAGAATCGCCCATATCCAAAACAAATATATTACCACGCTCTTCTTGACTACTCTTAGCTGAGGCTTGCAAAACCAACCCCACCGCTTCACGCACAGTCATAAAATATCTTTTAATCTCAGGGTGTGTAACAGTAATAGGCCCCCCTCGTTCTAATTGCGATCTAAATAAAGGCACCACAGAGCCACTTGAACCCAACACATTACCAAAGCGCACAGTGACAAAACGTGTCATAGAATCTTCTCTTAAATCCAACGATTGTGCATAAAGCTCCCCAAGTCTTTTTGTCGCTCCCATAACATTTGTTGGGTTAACTGCTTTATCCGTTGATATTTGAACCATCGTTTGAACATTCTGCTTACAGGCAGCATCAACAACATTTTTCGTTCCTGTTAAATTCGTCAAAACCCCTTCTTCTGGATTCAATTCTACGATAGGTACATGTTTTAACGCGGCTGCATGAAAAACAATATCTGGTTTATAGCTTTCAAAAAGCTGCATAATGCGATCACGATCTCTAACATTTGCTAATACAGCTTCATACATCACATCTGGAAACATCTGTTTTAAAGACATATCAATCGTATACAGATTATATTCTCCATGATCTAAAAGCATGAGTGATTGAGGTTCAAAGCCCGCTATTTGGAGCGTTAATTCACTCCCTATTGTTCCCCCTGCGCCCGTTATTAAAACTTTTTTACCAACGATCATCTCTTTAATTGAAACATAATCCAGACGCGCTTGCGCACGCCCTAACAAATCTTCAATTGCGAAAGATTCAACCGAAACCTCTCCTTCACCAATTGCTTTTTTAAATTGTGTTAAACTCGGCAAACGCGCCAAAGAAATTCCTAACTCATCACTTTCTTTATCTAATGAGCGAATAAAGTCTTTATCACTATCATCCATGTCACGCGTGAAAATAATTTTTTGAGCGCGTTTTTTTGTTTTAGATTCTATTAAACCCAAAGCATTTTTTAATTGCCCTTGCTCTAATCCAAAAATCGGAACACCCAATAAAGAATAACCTGCTCTTTTTCCTTTTTCATCCAGAATGGCTATAACCTTATAATCATGGCTATCTACATTTATAGAAGCTCTTATAAAAAGCTGTGCTTCATCGCCTGAGCCGATTAAAATAACAGGAATTTGGTTATGGCATTCTTGCTTTTTCTCTAATCGCTTATCGCGCCAAAGACGGTATAACAATCGCGGCCCCCCTAACATGAGCATTAAAAGCAACCAATGAATTACAGGGACAGAACGTGGAAAATCATGAAGTCTTGTTGCAATAAAAAAAATCGCGACAAAAATAATAATCGAGCTTGTCGTCGCTTTAAAGATTGCTTTCAAATCAGGAATAGACGCATAACGCCAAATACCTTTATACATACCAATCATTTGAAAACAAACAGCGGCAATTACTGTAAATAAAGGAACACCATATAATAAAACGGGCCAATAATTTTGATTATAATAAATATCCGAGCCAACACGTAAATAAAAAGCAAGTAGCAACGATACAGACGCCATACCTATATCATGAAAAAATGCTAAATGCGCTCGACTTACTCTCAAAGAAACATTATCCTTTTTAGACTCATTATGTTAGTAATTCGTAAGTTATAACTTACTTTTAAAAAGAAATGAAGCCTTTGTCACAAACAAATTTACAACAAATAGCGCTTAGTCTTACTTTTATTATTGCTCCTCTCTTATGTATCGCCGTCATGAGTGGCTTAAGTGTCGTAGCCGGCGTATGCGGTGTACTCGTTTTAATATGTTATATCGCACAAGAGAGATCTTTACCTCGCTTTGACAAAACACTTTTTTTCTTCCTAGGCGGTTTTTTAACCCTTTCCGCAAGCTCGGCAATATGGGCTGAACATCCTGATTTTGTGATTGAGAGAACACAAAGACTTGCCGCTAATTTCGCAGGAGGGTATTTACTGTTATCTTGTTTAGCGTCCTATAAACCAAAAACATCTATGGCCTCATTATTTTTGTGCGCCCTTCTTCCTTTCTTAATTCTGTTAGCTTATCTTTTTATTGAATATAATTATTTTCAAATCATTTATACATACGTGAAAAATATTCCCTATATCTTTGGCACATATATCACACCAACACGCTTAAACTGGCTTATGATTGCTGTCATCGGTTTTATGTGGCCACTTATAGGGCATCTTTTATTTCAGAAAAAGAAGATACATGCCCTTATTGTTTTTGCTGTTTCCTTTTTAATTGCCTCTCAAGCTCTTAGTCAGTCAGCACTTCTAGGTATCATCTGTTCTTTTTTAGTTTTTCTCAGCACATATGTTTTAAGTAAAAAACATGTCAAAAACTTATTTATCATTGGTGTAATAGGCCTTTTATTTGGACTACCGCTGTCACTTTCTAAAATTAATGATGGCATTTTTTATGTAGATAAAACAAAAACTGTTTACCAATTAACATCTCTTGAAAAATACATTTTAACGTCTTCGGCATCTGAGCGGTTGCAAATTTGGAAATTCATCACGAAAAATATTGAGAAAAAACCTTATATAGGGCATGGCATCGAATCTACGCGCTTTATTAAGACAAAAGAAAAATATCAAATTGTTAAAAACAAAACATGGCGAAGTGTTTCTCACCCCCATAATGGTATTTTACAGCTTTGGATTGAGTTTGGGGTGCTTGGTGTTCTATTCACATCTGTATTTTTTATCTTTCTATTAAATAGAATTGAAAAGCTTCCAAGCTATAGCTTTAAGGCCGCTGTATCAACACTTGCAGCACTCTTCACCGTCGGAAGCGTTGGCTATGGATTGTGGCAAGGATGGTGGATTAGCACATTATTCTTATGTACGGCCTATTGTATTATGCTCACAAAGATCGAGCGCAATGAGCTCCACTACGCCTCAAAATAAAGCCTTTATTTTTATAAAATAAATTTTGATAGATCTGTATTTTGAGAAAGCCCTTTGATTTTCTCTTGAACCATTTCTGCGGTAACAGTCACTTTCTGGCCTTGCATAGCAGGCGCATTATAGCTTACCTCATCCAACAATTTTTCTAAAACTGTATGAAGTCTACGTGCACCAATATTTTCAACTGTTGCGTTAAGCTGTACAGTGAGCTCAGCAAGTGCATTAATTGCATCATCTGTGAATTCCAAATCAACCTTCTCAGTCCCCATCAAGGCCGTGTATTGTTTAATCAAACTCGCTTCTGGCTCAACTAAAATACGTCTAAAGTCTTCCTCAGTTAAGGCCTTAAGCTCTACACGAATAGGTAAACGCCCTTGTAGTTCAGGAAGCAAATCAGAAGGTTTAGCATAATGAAAAGCACCCGATGCAACAAATAAAATATGATCGGTTTTAACCATACCGTGCTTTGTTGTAACTGTTGTTCCTTCTATAAGAGGTAATAAATCTCGTTGCACACCCTCACGGCTTACATCTCCACGACCGCCTGTTTCGCTACGTCCTGCAATTTTATCAACCTCATCAAGGAAAACAATTGCATTTTGTTCAACCTGTTCTAAAGCATGTTGAACGATTTTTTCTTCATCAAGAAGCTTTTCTGCTTCTTCATCTGCTAAAACTTTTAACGCTTTCTCAACGGGCATTTTCTTTGTGACTTTACGATCCCCCAGCCCTTTACCAAGAATATCGCCTAAATTCATAACACCCATCTGAGCCCCTGGCATGCCTGGGATGTCAAAACTAGGCATTGATACATTTTGACTTTCTGAAACTTTAATTTCAATCTCATGATTTTTTAATTCACCAGAGCGCAACTTAGTACGAAAAGACCCTCTTGTTGCATCACCTGCATTATCTCCCACAAGCACATCAACAACACGTTCTTCTGCAAAAATTTCAGCCTGAGCTTGAATTTCTTTCTTCATGCGTTCTTTAGTCATCTTGATAGAGACATCAACCAAATCACGCACGATCGATTCAACATCACGTCCAACATAGCCAACTTCAGTAAATTTTGTTGCCTCAACCTTAATAAATGGCGCATTAGAAAGCTTTGCTAATCGACGTGCAATTTCTGTTTTACCAACACCTGTAGGACCAATCATCAAAATATTTTTTGGTAACACTTCCTCTTTCAAAGGCGATTCCAATTGTTGACGGCGCCATCTATTGCGAAGAGCGACAGCTACTGCTTTTTTTGCATCATGTTGACCAATTATAAAACGATCAAGTTGCTCAACAGTTTGCTCAGGTGTTAATTCTGTTACCGTTTCTAACACTTTGAATGGATCTTGTTTTTGCATGACGTTATCCATAGCTTATTTATCCTTTTATATCTCTTCAATGATTAAGTTATTATTTGTATAGACACAGATATCTGCTGCGACTTGCATTGATTTTTCAACGATTTCTTTTGCTGATAATCCTTTTTGGTCATGTAAGGCACGTGCTGCCGATAAAGCATAATTCCCCCCAGAACCAATGCCAATAAGACCATCTTCTGGCTCTAAAACATCTCCCGTCCCTGTAAGAACAAGAGAAACATCTTTATCACATACAGCCATCATGGCCTCTAAACGACGTAAATATTTATCTGTACGCCAATCTTTTGCCAATTCAACACAAGCACGTGTGAGCTGCCCTGGATGTTGCTCTAACTTTGCTTCCAAGCGTTCAAAAAGCGTAAAAGCATCTGCTGTTGCACCTGCAAATCCACCGATAATAGATCCGTCACCTATACGACGCACTTTACGTGCATTTGATTTCATGACGGTGTGACCGATCGAAACTTGTCCATCTCCACCCATTACAACCTTGCCGTCTTTACGGACACACAAAATTGTTGTGCCATACCATGTCGATTGATCTTTATGCTCCATCATTTTGATAACCTTATTTTATCCTGTTAAAAAGTATCTACAGTTAATATAGCGTTCCCTTTAAAAATGCAAGTCCCTGCATACTGTTAACACTTAATAAAAGAAAAGATAAAACTTTGTTTATCCCTGCTATATATTATATAATATTAGTATAGCAGTATAAAAACCAAAGGGAAAAAAATGTCAGAACAGCCCAAAATCCCAGAAGTGCTTATTGAAGAAGCACTCGAACTAAACGGAACAGATTTACATGATCTATGTGATGCAACCGATGACGCCATTGAAAGCGGCGGTGGTTTTGGATGGGTTGATACTCCTGCTCGTGATGTCTTAGAACGTTTTTGGAAAGGCGTCCTTGTCATTCCAGATCGCAAACTATTTGTCGGACGCCTAGACGGTATTATTGGTGGAACAGCACAATTAATTTTGACGCCAACGAATAACCAAGCCCAGGCCTTTTCCGCAACCGTTACAAACGTATTCGTGGCTCCTTGGGCGCGCGGCCATGGCATCGCTAAAAAATTGATGACTGCCATTGAAGACAAAGCAGGTAGTCTTGATCTGGCCGTTTTAAATCTGGATGTTCGTGAAACACAAACAGCGGCGATCCGCTTATATGAACGCCTAGGCTATCAAAGATGGGGCACAAAACCTCATTATGCCCGTGTTAAAGATCAGGTCATTGCCGGTCATTATTATTCAAAAGTTTTAAACCCAGAACTCATAAAAGCAAAACCAATGATCGCGGAGTAACCTATGTCACTTGCCTATGATACGAATAATATTTTTGCCAAAATTTTACGAGGAGAAATCCCAAACAACACGGTTTTCGAAAATGAACACGTCTTGGCCTTTCATGATATAGCGCCCAAAGCGCCTGTTCATGTTGTCATCATTCCAAAAGGATCTTATACAGATGTGCAAACCTTTAGCGAGAAAGCATCGACAGAAGAAAAAACAGCCCTTTTTTCATCATTTGCACTCATCGCTGAAAAACTAGGATTACCTGCGAATGGCTACCGTCTTATTACAAATTGCCGAGATCATGGCGGTCAAGAAGTCCCGCACCTGCATTTTCACATGCTAGGCGGTGCCCCTATTGGACCTTTGGTGAGTGAATAGTTTTTTGAGCTAAACTTTGGACTCTTTTTGAAAAAACATGATCCAATTCTTGCTGTGTACATATTCCACGCTGTTTTAAATATGTGTAAAAAAGAACACTATCTTGTGTAGTTGGATGTGTGCCAACATAGTCTTCTGTTTGAATTGGTGCAAAAATTGGGACAGTCACAACGAATTGATATGTTGAATCGCGCTCTACATCAATAACGAGCCCTTCTTCATCGGTACCAACATGTGAGAAAGAAGAAAGTGTAACATTATTTTGTCCCCAGCCAGCACGGCACCCTATAGCATTCAAATCCCCACGAATTTCACGCGCTTTCGCAGATAATCGTCCATAGATATGGTGCGCCCTTAATAAATCTTTATTTCGGATATAATTTTCTATTTCTAATACTGTATCAGGAAGAGAAACCAAGCTATTCACAACCAATGTATAACACGGAATTGCATCATATTGTGCTGGGTTGTTTTTCAAAATTTCATGATAACCATTATAATTAAACATAGCCCCACTATATTTGGGAGAAAAATATGAAACAGATAACTTTGGTAAAGGTGCACTCATCTGCTTCTCCAAGGCTTGCCTCCTTGTCGCATTAAACACAGATCTCAGCATAGCCTCTACATGCATATATAATTACCTTTAATAATTGTTTGATTAACATAACCCTAAACCTTTTTTTATTCAACTTAAAAAGTGTTTTATTTTTTACAAATATGTGGCATAAACAAAGAAACAAAACATGAACACAGTATTACCCTTCTTTTATGAGCGACCCTATTTTCAAAAATTGTATCTTATATCTTATTGGTTTTCCTGGGACAGGAAAATACACAATCGGAAAACAAATTTCCGAACAACATTCTAGCTTTAGACTGGTCGATAACCACTTAATAAATAACCCTATTTTTTCACTTCTTGAACGTGGGACAAAAACAATTCCTGAACAAGCTTGGAAGTATATTGATACAATCTATGACGCTGTCATTGATACGATCAAAACACTTTCCCCAACCGATTACAGTTTTATTTTCACAAATGTTTTATCAAATGAAGATCCTGAAGATCAGATTTTTTACAATCGTCTTTCTGATTTAGCCAATCAGCGTAAAGCTCATTTTATCCCTATACGCCTTCACTGTAATATAGATGAAGCTAAAAAACGCCTCATTGCACCTGAGCGTGTAGAGCGTTTTAAACTCACACAACCTGACATTTTAGAACATATCACAGACACAAAAACACTCTTAACCATCTCGCACTCTCACCTTTTAGATCTTGATGTCAGTGAAAAAACGATAGATCAATCAGTTGAAGAAATTTTATCGCATATTAAACAAATAAAAGGAACGTAATGGTTGCACGCTTAAACACTGTTGCTTTTGAAGGCATCTCAACAAAAGATATCGAAGTTCAAGTACAGCTTTCAAATGGCTTGCCAGCTTTCAACATTGTTGGCCTGCCCGATAAAGCTGTCGCAGAAAGTAAAGAGCGCATTAGAAGCGCCCTCCATGCCATAGGCCTATCTCTTCCCTCTAAACGCATCACTGTCAACTTATCTCCTGCCGACCTGCATAAAGAAGGTTCTTATTTTGATCTTCCCATCATTCTAGGTGTTTTAATCGTAATGGAAGCATTTCCTCAAGATGCCGTCGAAGATTATATAACACTCGGTGAGCTTTCTCTTGATGGACGAATCATGCCCATTAATGGCGTCCTCCCCGCAGCTATTCACGCTGTTGCTAGCAACAAAGGGTTGATATGCCCAGAAAAGCAACAAAATGAAGCCCTCTGGGCGAGTAATGAATTATCTGTATTAGCACCGACACATTTAATGCATTTAATCAATCATATGAAAGGTGTTCAGCTTTTATCAAACCCTAAACTTTCTATCGAACAAGCAACAGATCACTCTTCAAATGATAATAAAGACTTTTCAGATGTGCGAGGACAAGAAAGCGCAAAAAGAGGTCTTGTTATTGCCGCAGCAGGTGAGCACAACGCCTTACTCAGTGGCCCACCAGGCTCAGGGAAATCAATGCTTGCCTCAAGAGTTCCGACAATCCTACCTGAGCTGTCAACACAAGCAAGTCTTGAAACATCTATGATCCATAGTATTTCAAAAGGTCTTGATAACGGTCAAATCGTTAGAACCCCACCTTATCGTGACCCCCATCATACAGCTTCAACGGCTGCGTTAATTGGTGGTGGTCAACGTATACGCCCTGGGGAAATCTCTCTCGCTCATAATGGTGTTTTATTTTTGGATGAATTACCTGAATTTTCAAGACAATCTCTTGAGGCACTAAGACAGCCTTTGGAAACAGGCTCTGTTCTCGTTTCTCGCGTGCAACAGCAAATCAAATTCCCCGCACAGTTCCAACTGATAGCCGCCATGAACCCTTGTAAATGCGGATATTTAGGTGACGCCTCGCGTGCTTGTAATAAAGCACCAAAATGTGCTCAAGACTATCAAAATAAAATTTCTGGACCCATGTTAGATCGTTTTGACCTCTTTATTGATGTACCTACAATACCGATCCATCATATGGCGGATGCCCCAACGGGTGAAACAAGTGCTGTTTTAAAGCGTTACGTGATCGAAGCCAGACAACGTCAAATACATCGTTACAAAGACTATTCTTTTTCAACCAATGCCCGCGCAGAGGATAAACATCTTGAGAACTTGTTACGCTTATCGGAAGAAGCACGTACGCTTTTAATCCAAGCGGCAGAGCGATTTAAACTTTCAGGCAGAGGGTATAAACGCCTCCTTAGAACATCAAGAACGCTTGCAGATCTCAATAAAAAGGATAATATAGACACGGATCATATTATTGAAGCACTCGCTTTTAGAGCGATGATCTAAAAAATATGGCGAAAAAATGGCAAAAATTATTGTTTTATTTACAAATAATATGTATAATCTGTGAATAAGTCATATATTGAGGGTAATAATGAATTACGATAAGGATGAAGAGCTTTTAAAAGCTGAAGCTGCTACTGCGCAAGCAGAGCAAGAGCAGGCTGGTGCGTCTGATCTTAAGCTTTCCAATGAGGAACATGAGGCCTTAAAAGAACAAAAACAAGAAGATGGTGAAACATCTGAAATGGGCACAGGTGCTCTTGGCATGGATGCTGGTGGCGGTATCGGTATTGCCCTAGGATCCCTTATTGAAACACTTGATGATCAAGCCAAAGCAAAGCAAAAAAAACAAAATGAAGAAAATTTAGATGATGACGGATATTCATTAAAGCATCGTATAGGCAAAAAAACAATGGGCCTTGTTCCCCTGGACCCTAAAGACGATGACAAAAAAAAGGATAAGACTGATCCTCAACAAAGGAAACCGACACAAGAAGAATTGAGAAATGCGTTTAATGCGCGCAACAAGGCTTTATTAGCAGCAGCCCAACAAAAACGCGCAGATGAACTAAGACAAGAGCAAGCCGTTATTTTAGCAAGAAAACTTGAAGAACAAAGGCGTGCAACATTAGAGCAAGAAAACAAACAAAAACCACATCCTTCTACTCAGTTGCTCAAAAACCCTGCTTATATAGATCCTCTTAAATCACTCGGGATGGATATGGGACAAGCGCCAAAACCTGGATCAAAATCTTCAAGTGAAGATCGCTAACCTTCTTTTTTAACGCTTTGTTTTTGTTAATCGCTTCTGTGCTCTGATAGAGAACGGAATTGAGGCAATATACATGACTGAACATACCATCAGTGTAAGCCATGGCTCTGTAACCAAAGCAGCGATACAAATACCTAAAGCTGCCAATAGTGGTATTGCAAATTTCTGAGGTAGTTTTAATTTTTTGATCGAATATGTTGGGATATGGCTCACCATTAACAACCCAATAAACAACATCCAAAAACTGACGACAACAGCAACAATAGGATAGTCTTTGAAGATAATTGTATCGAAATAATTATTCACAACAACCGGCATCAAAACCAACAAAGCACCTGCAGGTGATGGAACGCCGCAAAAAAACATACTGTTTTTTTCGTCTTTCTCATCTGATTTGCTTTCCGTGTTAAAACGCGCCAATCTTAACGCTGTTGCAACTGCAAATCCCATCGCCGCAAACCAGCCAAAGCCACCTGCTATATGCGTAAGCCATAAATATACAATCAAAGCTGGGGCTATTCCAAATGCCAAGAAATCTGAAAGGCTGTCTAACTCTGCCCCTATTTTACTTTCTGCTTTTAACAAACGTGCCATCGCACCATCAAGTGCATCAAATGTTGCAGCAACAATAATTGCTAAAACAACCCACTCCCATTTCTCTGCGATCGCAAAACGAATAGCACTTAAGCCTGCACATAAGGCAATCACTGTAAGCATATTGGGGATCAATTTTGAAAGAGAAATTACTTTCAACCCTTTATCATCATTTGTTTCTGTCATTTTTTTAGCAGGCATTTATTTAATCACGTACTTCTGTCAAGCGTGCTTTCTCTTTACTCTTCATATCAGCGAGAACTGTTTCTCCACCAAGCATTGTTTGACCAACAGCAACAAGCGGTGCAACGCCTTTTGGCAAATAAATATCTGCTCTACTTCCAAAACGAATAATACCGTATCTTTCACCTGTTGCTACTTCTTGATTATCCTGTAAATCACAAATAATACGTCTTGCAACGAACCCAGCGATTTGTACAAATCCAACCAATTTTCCATCAGATGTCTCCATTAATGCCGCTGAGCGTTCATTATCTTCACTCGCCTTATCCAAGCACGCATTTAAAAATTTACCAGGCGTGTAAATCACTTTTTTAACAACACCAGAACATGGAACACGGTTCACATGAACATTAAATACGTTTAAGAAAACACTCACACGAGTATAATCTTCTGCATCATCCCAATCTAACTCTTTTGGTAATGAAATATTTTCAACAATAGCGCTTACAACACCATCTGCGGGACTGATAACAAGCCCCTCTTTAACGGGTGTGTGCCTTACAGGGTCGCGAAAGAAATAAACACACCATAAAGACAAAACAACTCCAACCCATCCTAGAAATGTGCTAAGTAAGAAAAGTAACAATGTTACAACTGCAAATGCTGCAATAATTGGATAGCCTGCTGGATGAACAGGAACAATAATGACTTTTTTAATTGAATCAATCATGTCTTCAAGGTGACTCATAATATGAAATCCTTTCGAGATACGCCTTTTATTATTTATTTTTTTGGATACTACATCCTTTTAGAAAAAAATCCACAAAAATATGGATGAATTAAAAACTTGAATTTTTTCAAAAAAATAGATATATTGCATTCCATAATAATAAAAGAGAGATATTTAGTTGCATATGAATCAAAATCATCTAAAGACTGTAATTACTAATTTTAAAAATAAGAAAATTATCTGTTTTGGCGACCTTATGTTAGATCGCTTTGTCTATGGGACTGTTTCAAGAACTTCTCCTGAAGCCCCTATTCCTGTTGTCTTGGTTGACCATGAGCAAACAATGCTTGGGGGGGCTGGGAATGCTGCTGCGAACTTAAAATCTTTAGGAGCATCCCCTCTTACAATTGGCCTTATTGGTAAAGATAGTGCTGGTGAAACGGTACGAAACCTGTGCGAAGAAGAGCTCGGCTCATCAGAAGGACTTATCTCCCTTTCATCATTGCCGACAATTGAAAAAACACGTTTCTTAGCCAATAGCCAACAACTCCTCCGTGTGGACCGCGAAGATGTAAAACATACATTAAGTGATGAGGCTATCTCTCAAATTAAAAAAACAATCGATATCCTTATTCAAAAAGCCGATGGTGTCCTTATTTCAGACTATGCTAAAGGTCTTGTAACGGATGAGCTATGCCAGTACTTGATTCAGGCAGCAAACACAAACGCACTCCCGATCCTTGTAGATCCAAAGGGAACTAATTTTTCAAAATATAATAGATCAACCGTTATAAAGCCTAACAAAAAAGAACTTTTTGATGTCACAAAAAAGACATGCCAAACGGATGATGAAATCAATACAGTTGGCAAAGAGTTAATAAATTCACTCGAAATCAAAGGCCTTATCGTGACTCGCAGCGAAGATGGCATGAGTGTTGTGACAAAAAATGATGAAACGTATCACGTCAAAACAAATGCAAAAGATATTTATGATGTTTCAGGTGCTGGTGACACCGTAGGAGCAACAATTTTACTTTCTATGACTTCTGGTGCGTCTTTAATTGAGGCAACAGAATTAGGAAATATTGCAGGAGGCATTGTTGTCGGTAAAATTGGAACCGCTAAAATTCACCCAGATGATTTACTAGAGGAATTGTTATCATTCGATAATGCTGATGAAAATGATAAATCTCTAGTCTTACCTGGCTTGAAAAAACTTGCCTCAAAGAAAACGCTTATAGAAAAAGTAAATTTATGGCGCTCACAAGGATTAAAAATTGGATTCACAAATGGTTATTTTGATCTTATTCACCCAGGGCATCTATCCCTTTTTGAACAAGCCAAATCAAAATGCGATAAATTAATTGTTGCTGTTAATTCAGATAGCTCCGTTCAAGCAAATAACAGACAAGACACAATCATCCAAGATTCGTTATCACGCGCTGCCGTTTTAGGCGCTATTGAATTTATCGATTCTGTTGTTCTTTTTGATGAAAGAAGCCCTATTGAACTTATTTGTAACATTTCTCCTGATGTTTTAATTAAGGGTGGCAATTACAATGTTTCAGAGGTTTTAGGCCATGAACATGTGATATCACAAGGAAAAGAAGTATTTATCGCCGAAATCGATAGCACCTTAGGAAAAAATGTATCTGCTTTAAAAAGAGCTGGATAATTAAAAAAAATCCTTATACACTAAGCACATTGAAGTTCTTCATATATATATTGACTAACAATTAAGGTTATTTTCATGAAACATCTTTTTGCTCTTTTTATGGTTTTTATGCTCGCAGCATGTCAAACAACACTTAACAATCCTGGCTTCACAGAGGGACGTTACGGTCTAACACGTGTGACATATCAAGCTGTTGATGATCTCATGCGTCAAATCAATAATAAAGGCCTCGCAAACGAACATTCACCTGTTCTTGTTGGTACATTTGCAAATATCGATAGATTAGAACAAACATCCAATTTAGGATTGGTTGTATCTGAACAATTTACTACACGCCTCGTTCAATTAGGCTATCATGTTTCAGATGTGAAATTACGTGATGGCATGGATGTTCGCCCAGAAGGTGAATTCGTTCTTTCAAGAAAAGATGGACATGTATCACGCACATACATGGCTTCACTTATCGTTGCCGGAACATATGCATTTGCTGACGAAGGTGTCATGTTCAATGCACGCATTACAAATGCTCAAACAGGTCAAGTTCTTGCCGCTCAAGACTTTATCGTTGAACGTGATGATCAAATTAATGCTCTCGTGAAAGATGAACAGCCAGAAACAAATGACGCTTGGTTCAACACAAATCCTTTCTTTAGCAAAGAAAATAAAGAAAAGTAATTAAAGCTTTTAAAATAAAAAAGCCCTGCTTTGGCAGGGCTTTTTTTATACTCTTATCTTATCAATTAAACCTTACGAGCTACGAGGAGTTTTTTGATCTCTGCGATTGCTTTTGCAGGGTTTAAGCCTTTTGGACATGTTCTTGTACAGTTCATGATTGTATGACAACGGTATAAACGGAATGGATCTTCTAGATCATCTAAACGTTCACCTGTTGCATCATCGCGGCTATCTGCAATCCAACGATAGGCTTGGAGCAAAATAGCTGGACCTAAATATTTATCGCCATTCCACCAATAACTTGGGCATGATGTCGAACAACAAAAACACAAGATACAAGCACTTGCCTCATTAATAAGCTCTTGTTGCTCTGGTGATTGTAGACGTTCACGCTCTGGCGTTGGAGAATCCGTCTGGATCCATGGCTTAATCGATTTATGCTGCGCGTATAAATGATTTAAATCTGGGACTAAATCTTTCACGACCTCCAAATGCGGAAGCGGATAAACCTTTACATCTCCCTTAACTTCATCGATTGGTTTTAAACACGCAAGTGTGTTTGTACCATCAATATTCATCGCACAAGACCCACAAATACCCTCGCGACAAGAACGACGGAATGTCAGCGTTGGATCAATCTTATTCTTAATATGGATCAAGGCATCTAACACCATTGCGCCACATTTATCCAAATCGATCTCATAAGTATCTTGTCTTGGGTTTTCAGAATCATCTGGTGACCAGCGATAAATCTTAAAAGAACGGATATTCTTACCGCCCTCCTCAGCTTTAAAATGCTGTCCTTTTTTCACAGTTGCGTGTCTTGGTAATCTAAATTCAGCCATATCTCAAATGCCTCTTTCTTTAATAAACACGTTTCTTCGGTGGGAATACATCCACCTCGTCTGTTAATGTAAACATATTCACAGGACGACCGCCTAATTGCACTTGCCCCGCCTCATTACACCATGCAAGTGTATGATACATCCAGTTTTCGTCATCACGCTCTGGGAAGTCTTCACGCGCGTGAGCACCACGGCTTTCTTTACGGTTCGCCGCAGAATTAATTGTCACAAGAGATTGAGATAACAAGTTATCAAGCTCTAATGTTTCAACCAAATCAGAGTTCCAGATTAATGACTTATCTGTTACATGAAGGTTTGAGCGCTGTGCGTAACAATCATCGATCAATTTTACACCCTTATCCATTAACTCTTGCGTTCTAAAGACAGCACAATGGCCTTGCATTGATTTTTGCATTTTCATACGAAGTTCTGCTGTAGGTGTGTCTCCTTTCGCATAGCGAATACGATCCAATCGCTCAATTGCGTTATGCCCCGCATCTTTAGGAAGTGCTTTATGAGCCATTCCAGGACGCAGAATTTCAGAAGCACGAATAGCCGCTGCACGTCCAAAGACAACTAAATCAAGAAGCGAGTTCGATCCCAAACGGTTTGCACCGTGAACAGAAATACATGCAGCCTCACCAATCGCCATCAAGCCAGGCACAACGCGATTTGGATCTTGCGCTGTTGGATTTAAAACTTCTGTGCGATAGTTTGTTGGAATACCACCCATATTATAGTGAACAGTTGGTAAAACCGGAATTGGTTCTTTTGTCACATCAACCCCTGAGAATACTTTTGCTGTCTCAGCAATCCCAGGTAAACGATCTTGAATAATTTTAGGATCAAGATGCTCAAGATGCAGATGAATATGATCTGCCTCCTCACCAACACCGCGACCTTCGTTAATTTCAATCGTCATTGAACGAGATACAACATCACGACTTGCCAAATCTTTTGCAGAAGGCGCATAACGCTCCATAAAGCGCTCTCCCTCGCCGTTTGTTAAGTATCCACCTTCACCGCGTACACCCTCTGTAATCAAACAACCTGCGCCATAAATTCCTGTTGGATGGAATTGAATAAACTCCATATCTTGTAAAGGAAGCCCCGCACGTAGCACCATTGCATTCCCGTCACCCGTACATGTATGAGCCGATGTACAAGAAAAGAAAGCACGTCCATAACCGCCTGTTGCCAAAACAACCATATGTGCTTTAAAGCGATGAATTGTTCCAGTTTCAAGATCAAGCGCCATAACACCACGACAAACGCCTTCTTCATCCATAATCAAATCAAGGGCGAAGTACTCAATATAGAATTCAGCATTATGTTTTAAGCTTTGTTGATAGAGTGTATGCAAGATCGCATGCCCTGTTCTATCAGCTGCAGCACATGTTCTATAAGCTTGACCTTCACCAAAATGTGTTGTCATACCACCAAAAGCACGTTGATAAATTTTACCTGCCGCTGTACGACTAAATGGCACACCATAGTGCTCAAGCTCTAAAATAGATGGAATAGCTTCACGACACATATATTCAATAGCATCTTGGTCACCGAGCCAATCAGAGCCCTTAACCGTATCATACATATGCCAACGCCAATCATCTTCACCAACATTACCAAGTGCCGCAGAAATACCGCCTTGAGCGGCTACTGTGTGGCTTCTTGTTGGGAATACTTTTGAAATACACGCTGTTTTAAAGCCTTTTTCAGCCATACCAAATGTTGCACGTAAACCAGCACCACCGGCACCAACCACAACAACATCATATTCGTGGTCAATAATGTCATATGACTCTGTTACTTTTTTGTTTTCTTCTGTCATATCCGTTTCTTACCCTCCAAAGGCAATTTTTAAAAGTGAATAAACGCCAAAAGCTGCGATTGCAAAACCACCAAGGCGTAACATAATTAAGCTTCCGATCTTCATGCATTTGCACTGTACATAGTCTTCAATCACAACTTGTAAGCCTAAAACCGCATGGTAGCTCACATTCAAGATAATTAAAGCCAGTAAGAATGTTGAGCATGGCTCAGCAACAAAGGCTTTCGCCATAGCCATCGCTTCTGCTGTTGTTTCATAAGGTGTTGCCACCAATTGTGTTAAACGACACATCAGCCATACCATCAAACCAACATTAGCAATTGCTGTTAAGCGTTGCATCCACCAGTGATGTGCGCCTTCTTTTGCTGATCCAAAACCTTTTGCTTTTGCTAAAGGGTCAATTAATCCATCTTTTTTAATCATGAGATCACTCCAAAACCAGTCAAACAAATATAAAGCGCGAGTGCTGTCGATACAATAAGGACAAGAATGCTGCTTTTCGTAACAGAACAGATTTCATAGCCATATCCAATATCCCAAATCAAATGACGAAACCCTGTACATAAATGATAGCTCAATGCCCATGCCCAACCACAAAGGGCTATTTTACCAGGGATCGTTCCTGCCATAGTTAAAAAGCAGTCATACATATCCTCAGTTCCAAAAGAAAGCATCGCAATCCATGCTACAAAAACAACAAAGCCAACAGCAAGCGCGACTCCTGTTAAACGGTGTAAAATAGATAATGTTGATGATAATTGCGGTTTATAAATCTGCAAATGAGGCGATAAAGGGCGCTTTTGCGGTGTGTTAGAAGTCTCTGTCATATGAAATTTCCTTCAAGACGTAAGTTTACTACCCTATAAGAGGTACTCAATCTCGAGTGGTTTTTCAAGAAAAAAGCTATGAGATCAATAAAATACTATTAAATTATTCTTGACTCCCTCGTATTTTCATAATAAAATCACCGCACTATTGCAAATATTAAGAATCTGTTAACTTTTTAGACAACAGAAATGAAACTTTTAAATTAAGAGAGAGATCATGGTAGAAAGAGCACGCATTTGGGACATTGTTACATTAATTAGCGCTTGGGCCTTTTTTCTAAGCTTATGCCTTGTTATCACAACGCCTTACAATTCCATTGCCCATATGACAGGTATGCATCTAATGCTTGCCTCTGTTATTGTTCGCTTTATTTGGTCGTTTATTGCACGTGATGCAGCCTCTATTTCAGGATTTATCCCTTGGCCTCAACAGGTGTTTTCAAACCTCTATTTAACTTTCACACTTGATACCACGCCGTATGAAGGACACTCTCCTATTGGTGGTATTCTCGCTTTTATCACACTTTTATACGGTGGTATAACAGCCTTTAATGGTATTACAGACTCTTATGCCTATGGATCAATGCTTGAAGTAACAAGCTATTTATGGCTGACATACGCCCTTGGTACTGTTTATCAAATGGTCATGCAACAAATTGAACCTTTTGGCTTTATCTTCAAAGGACAAGGCTCTGTCTATGTTCCTTCTATTAGCGATGAAGAGAAAAACAACACATCTCTTTTTGCACTTCTATTTGATAAGCTTGCGCTACCCGCTTTAGTTGTAGGTGTCTTTGCTTTTGTTTCTATTGTTCCAACATTAACAGAATATAATATGAATGCCGAAGACGCTCTATCGGTTGCATTCGATGAAAAAGAAGCGCCTTCTGCACGTGACTTAGCAAATATTGAGACCGCTGCTGGACGACAAACAAACTCATTAGAAGAAACACTTCAATTCACAACTTTAGATGAAATTAATAGACGTTCCAACGGAACTCAACCGCAAGTTGGTCGCGTTGATATCAGACAGCAACGTGCGCTCATGCAACAGCAGGCAGCAGAACAAGCCCGCTCAACGAACCCTATTGATACTTTTGAACTTCCTATCCAAACTGAGGAATAAAGGCTTCAATAAGATCAGCTGTTAAATTTGATCTTATTTCTAGATTATCGACACACATCCATAGATTAAGGGCTGTGTCATGTGACCAATCTTCTCGTATACGGCTTATTAAAATCTGAGGTGCAGAAGCAACATCTAAAGGTGTTGCATATGTTTCAAACTGTCTGTTATCCATGACAATAAAGTCTGAATCTTCTTGTAACTGAGCCAAAACATCTTGGGACAAGACTTCATCATCAAACTCAATCGTTAAACTGAGCGCTGTCCCTATAAAAACAGGTACTTGAACTGTTGTTAAACCAAGAGCAACATCCTTACCCATCGCTTTTAAAAATTCAGAACGAATATGCCATTCTTGGTGATTTTGACGATCACTTAAAAGAACACCATGTCTTGGCAATAAATTAAATGCGATTTGTTTATCATACTGCTTAATTGGTAAGGACTGATGAACAAAAGCTTTTTTTGCTTGTTCATATAATTCATCCATAGACGCTTTTCCATTCTCTGATGCCGCCATCATTGCCGTCGCTACAATTCTTTGTACAGGGACATCTAAAACAGATTTCAACTTGTTAGAAAGCTTAATCAACCCGTAAGAAACGGATTGGACAATAGAAAAAGACGTCTGAGATAAATCAATATCAACACAGTCATAAAGAGAAACAACATCTTGTTCTAAAGAAGTCGCCCCAGACAAATCTATGATTTTTTGAGCTTTTCCCTCTAAAGATGAACGCCACTTTTCATGAACAACACGCGGTAAAGCCGATATGAGTATATCATAGTGATCGCTATCACCTAAAAAAGCTTCTAATGCTAACAAATTTAAAACATGGTTATCGCCAGCCGATATTTGACGCCCAACTGATTTTTTTGACGCAACAACCGTTAAATCAATCTGTTGTTTATTATCTTCTAATCTTTGAACGATTTTATTAACGACTTGGCGTCCCAAAACACCAGAAGCACCCACAATTGCTATTTTCATCTTTTTTGAACCTTAACATCAAATAATGATATTTTACCCCAGACACGCACACCATTTAAACATGCATCTCCGAAACAAAAACCGTCTAATTTTGAAGCGATATTTTCATTTCGATATGAAAGCACTGATACAGCCTCTTTAAAATAAAAAAGATCCTCATCCTTATCACCAGAAACTTCTATATATCCAAGAGGTTTCACTTCAAAGCTTAAATCAGGATAGAGCGTTTTAACCATATCTACAGCTTCATTTAACTCGCTAACAGTGAACCGTTGCGAAACAATACGCGGCAAAGCTTGTTTTTGTATTGATAATGTAAGCTCTTGCTTTGAGAGATAATCAAACTGGCGCTGTTCCTCAATCAAAAAAACAGCCGAAACAACAACTAAACACCACGTCACTAAACCAATAAAAACGGTCAGATTTAGATATTTTATTCGAGCCATCCTGCGACCTCCAAATCCCCATTTTCAAATAGTCTTGTATCCATAACAGTCATAAATTTTAAATTTAAATCTGTAATTTTCTTTTTCTTAAAACGCGCTTTTACAAAAACACGATCATCTGCACTGTAATCATATAAAACAACTTGACCTTGCTGTTGTTCAATCAAATGTTTAACCCTTGAAAGACGCGCCAAATGAGGCATCACACTCTGTCTTGTAAAGGTTTTCCATTGTCCTAAAACCTTATCTGTTTGCTTTTGAACAACCGCATAATCTTTCATGATTGATTGCGTATAAAAATAGTTTTGAATATGCAAGAACAGCCACGCACCAAAAATCAAGAACATAAACCATAAGCCTGACATAAGAAACATACGCCCTGCTTTGGCATTTTGACGTTCTTTTTCTAACCCACAATTTATCCATGAGATATATGGCGCTTTGTTTGCTTCAATTGTGATCATGTTTTTTTGCAAACTTTTAAGTTGCGGCATGATTAGGGTCTTAACCCCCGCATATAGCTGCATACGACCAGACATATCATCAAAAACCAACGCGGCAACAAGCCCATCTTGCTCATAAACATAGATATCATCTTTTGTTTTAAAGAGTGGGTTACCAGGCAATGCCGCCACCAAAGGACACCATCCATCTGTATAATCCGCTGCAAAATGAGATGGGATAGCAATATACCAACACTTCCCTTCATAAGAGCTATAAGCAAACAAGATACGCTCTGTTCCAAAAGCCTGAGAAGCAGCATTTAAGATATTATCACGGTCTTTTTTTCCATCTTGAGGTAAACAGCCGCCCAAGATATCACGTGGCAACATGACATCTTTACTGAACTGGGGTTCTTTTTTGCGTTTTCCTAATAACATCTAGTTACTCTTTTAAGAAAAAAAATATTTAAATACAATATCTTTATTCACTTTCACCTTCTATATTAATTTTAATCTCACTATCATGAAGTTTTTTAGACGCATCCAATATTGATAAATCTAACTCAATCTCATCATTAAACCAGTGATACATAAAGCGACCAGATTTATTTTCTCCTACCTCAAAAAGCTCTTCTAAGAAAATTTGAAAACTTATAGCAAGCATATCTGGTAAAACATATTTTAAAAGCTCTTGGCCTTTTTTATAATATAAAATTTGGATCCCTGAATTATTCAAAACCGTTGGAAGGAAACGAATTTTATCAACATCTTCGCGTAAGGCTTGTTCTATAATAGAACGAAAAAACAAGATTGGCATGTCTTTACTTGTGACGTCTTCAAACCATCCCAATAATACTTTTTCCGGATAATCGTAAAAGCGCTCATGCGCATATTTTAATTCTTCATATAAAGCGCGTCGATCCCATAAATCAACCACAACATCTTTCATAAAATAACCTCTACGCGCCATTGCATGACGAAGCTTTCTTAAAGATGGCTCGGGTAAATCATATAAAGGTGATAATTTCAACATCCCATCAAGCAACTCAACTAAATGCAAATTCAAAGGCAACCAAGAATCAATAGGAAGACGTGCACGCAATTCATCACCACTTGCTGTTGTCTTCAAAATGTTTTCTTCTTTTTTCTTTTTAGGCATAAATATATATAGAAAAATATATGTGTAAGAATCAAAGTGACAAGAATTTGCCACTTCCTAGTGTGACATCCTCTTTAGCACTTGCCAAGTACTAAATACACAATTGATTATTATTCAGAACAACACTACAATCGCCGTCATGATTATTATGTTTTCACTCTCCGCTTTAATCCTCATGATTTTGGGATGTGGCTGGTTATTTTACAAAGATTATACAGAGCATAGACTCCCTAATTATGGTGTCCTACTTGTTGGAATATGCGCCCTTATCTACCATATCTGCGGCGCCCATCTTCAGACATCTCCCTCATGGTGGAATCTTTTGCTGGGTGCCTTTATTGGTGTTCTTTTTATGGTGACAATCCGTTATTTTGCGAATCGTCGTTATAAAACAGAAACACTTGGTATGGGTGATATAAAATTAATCCTCGTTTCAGGATTATGGGTCGGCTTTCCTTTTATTTTTCATGTAATAAGCCTTGGTGCTTTTATTGGTGTCCTACTCGCACTTGGCAATTTTAGTTATAAAAAACATCTTAAGAAACAAAACGCGTCGCTAAAGAATACACACATTCCTGCGGGACCAGGCTTCATCATCGCTCTGATAATGACCGTCTTGTATATTGATTACCCTGTCATTTTTCTTCTCACGCGCCTCATTTTAAATATTGACATTTAGACTCCCTCGCGTATAGTGCGTTTTCGAGATGAGTTACTTTGCAGAAAAAGCCAGCCTCCCGAATTATACATTCTCCCACAAACATCTTTTGGGCATTGAGAACCTTTCACAATTTGATGTGAGAGCGCTCCTTGATCTTGCAGATCACTATGTTGCCCTAAATCGCCAGACAGCGAAGAAAAGTGATGCACTAACAGGACGCACTGTCCTCAATCTATTTTTCGAGAACTCAACACGCACCAGAACATCTTTTGAACTTGCTGCTAAAAAGCTAGGTGCTGATGTAATTAACATGACAGTAGAGAGTAGCTCCGTTAAAAAAGGAGAAACACTCCTCGACACAGCAGCAACTTTAAATGCAATGCACCCTGATGCGCTTGTCGTGCGTCATGGTGATTCGGGTGCAGCTAAACTCCTATCACGCAAAATGAATTGTCCTGTTTTAAATGCTGGAGATGGACGCCACGAGCATCCAACTCAAGCCCTCTTAGATGCCCTTACAATTTTACGTGCTAAGAAAAAACTAGACGGTTTAAAAATAGCTATTTGTGGTGACATTGCCCACTCTCGTGTTGCCCGATCAAACATTATTTTACTAACCCTCATGGGCGCGGAAGTCCGACTTATTGCTCCACCAACACTGATACCAACAGGTATTGATCAAATGGGTGCTACTATATATTACGATATGAAAGAAGGCTTAAAAGATGCAGATGTCATTATGATGCTGCGCCTTCAACAAGAGCGCATGACAGGACAATTCGTCCCTTCTATTCAAGAATATTATCACTTTTACGGCCTCACCGCAGAAAAGCTTAATTATGCATCACCAAATGCTATTATTATGCACCCAGGCCCTATGAATAGAGGTGTTGAAATCGCCAGTGAACTTGCTGACGACATTAGTCGCTCCATGATTTTAAACCAAGTTGAAATGGGCGTTGCTGTACGTATGGCATGCCTAGACCTTTTAACACAAAGCAACAACATAGTTGAGAGATTACGTTAAGAAAAGAGTGTATCCCAATGAGTAAAAAGGCTTATTTAAACGCGACACTTATCGATCCAGAAACAGGCCTTAACGAAAAAGGCGGGATCCTCTTTGAAGAAGATCGCATTCTAGATCTTGGCGCACACCTTAACAAAGATAGCCTTGGAAGCGCTTGTGAAGTCACTATTTTAGAAGGTGATGAATATATCGCCCCAGGTCTTGTTGATATTCGAGCTCTAATCGGAGAACCAGGCAATGACCATAAAGAAGATTTTTCATCTGCATGTTCAGCTGCCGCAGCTGGTGGGATAACAACTCTTGCTTGCCTCCCTGAAACAAAACCAGTGATTGATAATATTGCCAGCCTTGAATTTGTCGCAAAAAAAACACGTGAACAAAATAGTGTTAAAATACATGCCTATGCAAGCCTAACCAAAAACATGGATGGAAAAGATCTTTCTGAGATTGGCATGTTGACACAAAATGGTGCTGTTGGGTTTACAGACTGCTTAGCCCCTATTAAAAGCCCTAAAACACTTGCACGCGCTCTATCTTACAGCAAAATCTGTAATGCATTAATTATCAATCACCCGAACGACCTCGACTTAACAGGTGATGGGCATATGAATAAAGGGGCGTTAGCAACACGCCTTGGATTAAACGGTATCCCTCGTGAAGCAGAAATCATTATGTTAGAACGCGATATGCGCATCCTAGAAATGACAGGCGGACGCTATCACGCTGCTAACATCTCAACATCTGACTCTGTTGACATTATTAGAAAAGCAAAAGAAAAAGGCTTAAACGTTACATGTGACACGGCCGCTTTTTATGCAACTTTAACCGAAAATGATGTGGAAGATTACAGAACATTCACAAAATTAATGCCTCCACTTAGATCTGACGATGATCGTTCATCCATTGCACACGCAATCAAAGATGGAACGATTGATATCATCACCAGCGACCACCGCCCCGAAGATCAAGACTCAAAAAGACTTCCATTCGCAGATGCCTCTATTGGGGCTGTTGGCCTTGAAACACTTTTAAGCCTTGGGCTCGCTATTGCCGATGAAACAGACATGCCCCTTATTGATCTAATTGCAAGCTTAAGTCTAAAGCCAGCCAATCTTTTAGGATTAAGAGATGCGGGACGCTTAAAGAAAAATGGTGCTGCTGATTTTATTATCTTTTCACCAACGCTCGGCTGGCGCATGGATGCTTCAAAATTGCATTCAAAAGCAAAAAACACACCTTTTGACCAACGCGCTATGACTGGCACAGTCTTAGAAACCGTTATAAACGGCATTACGCATTATAAAAAAGCTTAAATATAAGATGCTGTTAGATGAAAAGGTGTTTTAAACTCACTTTTTATTTCATCTCTATTAACACAGGTCACTGTTCTTGTCGGCTCAGTATATCTTGGCCCACCCCATCCTGTTGTTAACCAAGTCGTTAAATGCGTCCCTTCAGAAATACATTCTTCTTTTGAATCAACTTGTTTGAGTACAACGGCACTCCCACTCCCAGCATCTCCAATGAGAGCCAAATCCGCCCCCGCTTCTTGCCAAAATTCTTTTGATAAATTATCAACATGTTCATATAACTCAACCACCACAAAATACGGCTTATCATATCTTGATACAATTAGCTCTGGGCTATATTGCGCTCTTGGGTCTATACTCGCTTCATGCGTATTGTCTTCTGCAAGGTCATACCCTTCATTAGTGTGCAATAATGATGCACAGCCTGACATCAAAGCGAATATTGGTAATAATCCTATTTTTTTTAACATGTTAATCTTCTCCCTTTATAATTTTAATGCTTTTCTTATTCTTGCTTTTAATGTCTTTTTCGGCTCTCCCACATGCCACACAAAATCAGTATAATGTGCAACAATACCCCCATATAAGGACTGGCAATATATTGTTGCCTTTACAGGATTTCTCTCAAATCCACCCTCACCCAATATAGCATTTGTACGCCTAATCATCTCATCGATACTATGATCGTATACGGCAACACGTGTAGAAGCACAAATAAGATTATCTTTAATCTCTGATAATAAATCACTTTTATAATGCATAACAGAATTGCCAATAAAGCAGGCTTTATCCCATTCTATTATTTTTCTTTCTTTCACATACTCATTCAAAAGACAATAAAGTGCTACTGGATATAAGCTTGTGCAATATCCCATTGGTAAAATAACATCCGCATCAGCAACTACGTTTTTACCTTTATAAAGCCTCACATTTACAGGGGTAGTGCTTATAATATTATTCCTTAATGAATTCGCTTCAGGGTGATCCACATCAGGTATTAAAGCCGCTATTTTATGTCTTAATTCTGTATTCATTTTTTTACAATCTTCTATATTTTTTCATAATATAATAGTAATAAAATTACTATGTCAATAACATTTTTTATGTGACGCACTCAAATCAATAGCGTATAAAGACATATACTTATTTTACTTTTTAAAGGATATATCATGGAATTTGCGAGTGCAGAGAGCGTTACTCTTTTTTTTATCTTTGTCTTTTGCCTTTCATACTTATCAGGCTCTGTTCCTTATGGGTTAATTTTAACAAAAGCGTTTAACCTTGGTGACATCAGAAAAATTGGCTCAGGTAATATCGGTGCAACAAATGTCTTAAGAACGGGCAACAAAAAAATAGCCGCTGCCACACTCCTGTTAGATGCTTTAAAGGGCTTTTTGCCCGTTTTTATCTTCAATCAGTTTGGAGATAGCTATGCCGCCATTGCTTCTATCGCAGCCATCTTAGGTCATTGCTATCCTGTCTGGCTGAAGTTCAAAGGCGGGAAAGGTGTTGCCACCGCACTCGGTGTTTTATTCGGATTAAATCCTTTTATCGCTCTTGCCGCTATGGGTACATGGGTCTTATCCGCTTTTATTACACGGATATCTTCATTATCCGCTCTCATTGCCTGTGCTAGCACACCGTTTTTTGCTTTATTATTTGCACAAGGCATTACAGCCCTCACCTGCCTCGTACTTAGTATTTTAATTTGCTTGCGCCATGAAGCCAACATCAAACGCATCTTAAACAAAACAGAATCCAAAATCGGTGAGAAAAAATAAACACTATGGATACCCCCCTTCATGCCTGCTTAACATTAATCAGAACCAAAAATATTGGTGTCACTCGATTTTTTGAGCTTATTGATCACTACGAAACTGCTGAACGCGCTTTAAAAGCACTTCCTGAATTAGAGCGTCACAAGAAACTTTCTTTTTCGATTGATATTCCCTCACAGGGAAAAATCAATAATGAGATAAATGCAACGCATGCGACAGGAGCACGCTTTATCACTTATTTTGACCCTTTATATCCCGATGCTTTAAAACATATTCCTGATCCGCCCCCCGTTTTAATCGTCAAAGGAAATATAGATCTATTAAACCAGCCTAAGATTGCTCTGATTGGCTCAAGAAACGCCTCTCTAAACGGTCAGCATTACACGAGCAAACTTGCAAAAGAATTAGGCGCACAGTCTTATATCTGTGTTTCAGGTCTTGCCCGTGGCATTGATAGCGCCGCACATCAGGCCTCCCTTAAAACAGGAACAATTGGCGTTATCGCTGGTGGTATCGATCATATATATCCGAGCGAGAATACCGCTCTATTCAATCAAATGTATGAAAAAGGCCTCGTCATAACAGAAATGCCTATTGGCTCAAAAGCAAAGGCTCAAGATTTCCCAAGACGTAATAGAATAGTCGCAGGGTTAAGCTTAGGTGTTGTTGTCATAGAAGCAGCCCTCAAATCAGGCTCATTAATAACAGCACGCCTCGCAAATGAATATGGGCGCGATGTTTTCTCTGTTCCTGGTTCACCACTCGACCCCCGATCAGAAGGCACAAACAAACTCATTCAAAATGGCGCAAAACTTATTCAATCCGTGAATGATATTTTAGAAGATATAACACCTCTCACAAAACCATACAAAGAAAGCGCTCCGCAAAATAGTTTTGACTTTAGTTCAGAGCCACAATCAATAAAAGATGAACCCATCCCTGCTACAACCACAAACAAATTAGATACTTTAATCTTGGATATATTAGATCACACCCCGATAGAAACAGATTTAATTATTAGAAAAATAGCGAATACAAATAATATATCGCCTGAAAAATGCCTAAAAACAATCATTAGTCTTGAGTTTTCTGGGGCCATCATTCGCCACTCTGGAAACAAAATCTCAAAAGCCTAAAGATACTTCTTGGCAGAAAATTCTTGCGATGAATCGAAAAACACGTTAGTTGCTATTACTATAGAGAATGATTTTTAACAGATAAAAGGATTTAAAATATCGTGTCTGCATCAAATGTTGTCATCGTAGAGTCCCCCTCAAAGGCTAAAACAATTAATAAATATCTGGGTGATGATTTTTATGTATTAGCAAGTTACGGACATGTAAGAGACCTTCCTCCAAAAGACGGTTCTGTTGATCCTGACAAAGATTTTGAGATGCTATGGCAAAACAGTGATCGCTCTTCGAAAACGCTAAAAGACATCACAACAGCTCTTAAAAATGCAAAAACATTATACCTCGCAACTGACCCCGACCGGGAGGGAGAAGCCATTTCATGGCATATCCAAGAAATCTTACGTGATAAGAAAATGCTTGATAAGCTTGATGTCAAACGTGTGGCCTTCAACCAAATTACAAAAGACTCAATCAAAGATGCTTTTAGTAACCCGCGTGATTTGGATTCGAGCTTGGTAGAAGCTTATCTTGCGCGACGTGCTCTAGATTATCTTGTTGGCTTTAACTTATCTCCTATCTTATGGCGCAAATTACCAGGCGCTCGTTCTGCTGGGCGTGTGCAATCCGTTGCTCTACGATTAATTTGTGAGCGCGAGTCAGAAATTGAGATTTTCAAGCCAGAAGAATATTGGTCAATTGAAACCGATTTTGCAAAAGCTGATGGCGCCCTTATTCCTTCAAAACTCACTGTTTTAAAAGGCGATAAACTCAAAAAATTTGATATTAATAACGAAGCTGATGCAACTGAAGCCGTTGCTGCTATTAAAGGATCAAGCTTTACCGTCAAAACAATTGAAAAAAAGCAGGCACGCCGCAATCCTGCAGCTCCTTTCATTACATCAACATTACAACAAGAAGCCTCTCGTAAACTGGGCTTTGGTGCCACACACACAATGCGCGTTGCTCAACAACTTTATGAAGGCATTGATATTGGTGGTGAAACGGTCGGCTTAATCACATATATGAGAACAGATGGTATCACTCTTTCTCCTGAAGCGATTAGTAGCTGTACAAATCTGATTAAAAAAGAATTTGGCGATAATTATGCGCCAAAGTCACCACGTATGTACAAATCAAAAGCTAAGAATGCGCAAGAAGCACACGAAGCTATTCGTCCAACAAATATTACACGCAAACCTGACAGCTTAAAAAGCCGCTTAACGGTTGATCAATTTAAGCTGTATGAGCTTATTTGGAAACGCACGCTTGCTTCTTGTATGGAAAGCGCTGTTTTAGACCAAGTCAGTGTCGACATCGTTGACCAAACAGGACAAATCGAATGCCGTGCCACAGGTTCCGTTGTTGCTTTTGACGGTTTCTTGAAACTCTATATTGAAGATAGAGATGACGATCAAGATAAAGATTCAGACAATAAAATCTTACCTGCGTTACAAGAAGGTGAAGCGCTGAATTTAAATCTCGTCACACCTAATCAACATTTCACACAAGCACCTCCACGCTACACAGAGGCAAGCCTTGTCAAGAAAATGGAAGAATTAGGCATCGGTCGTCCTTCTACATATGCATCAATCTTACATGTGTTACAAGAACGTACCTATGTGACACTAGAAAGCAAACGCTTCATCCCTTCTGACCGTGGACGTATTGTTACAACATTTTTAGAGCATTTCTTCCCGCGCTATGTTGAATATGATTTCACAGCAGATCTTGAAAACCGTTTAGACGAAATCACAGAAGGAAAAGTTCAATGGAAAAAAATTCTTCATGATTTCTGGCAAGCCTTCTCAACTGTTGTTGAAGAAACAAAAGGCTTAACAATCACTGAGGTGATTGACTCTCTAGATGAAGATTTAGGTCCTCACTTCTTTCCTGAAACTAAAGAAAACCCAGATCCACGAAAATGTGGCGCCTGTGATGATGGTCGCTTAGGCCTTAAGCTTGGGAAATTTGGTGCTTTTATCGGCTGTTCAAACTATCCTGAATGTAAAAACACACGCCAGCTAGCGATCCAAGGGGATGAGAAAGATGCCCCTGCACTTGATGAACCTAAAATCTTAGGACAAGACCCCGAAACCGATATGGATGTGTCATTGCGCAAAGGCCCCTACGGATACTATGTTCAATTAGGGCCTAAAGACGCCGAAGACAAAAAAGAAAAACCAAAAAGAACAGCTATTCCAAAAGGTACAGAGATTGAGGCCGTTGATTTAAATAAAGCACTCGCCCTCCTCTCACTTCCAAGAGAAATAGGAACGCATCCAGAAACTGCGAAAAAAGTAACCGCTGGTATCGGGCGTTTTGGCCCCTATGTGAAGCATGAGTCAACCTTCAAATCTATCCCTAAAGATGAGGATGTTTTAACGATTGGATTGAACCGTGCTATAGACCTTTTGGCAACAGCTTCGAAAAAAACATCATCTGCTGCATTAAAAGAGCTAGAAACTGTTGACAAAAAGAAAATTACTATACATAATGGCCGCTATGGTCCTTATGTTAAATTTGGGAAGGTGATGGCGTCATTACCGAAAGACATGAACCCAGAAGATGTAACATTAGAGCAAGCCTTGGCATTAATAGAAGAAAAAAAGTCCAAAGGCAAAAAGAGCAAAGGATCTAAAAAAACAAAAACATAATTATTCTTTCTCAAACGCTCCTTCTTTTAAAGATGCGCTAGATAAAGAAATAGGAGGAGCTCTCAAAAATGGCAAAGACATCAAAAAAACGTATTGTTAGCCCATCACATTTAACAGATGGTGAAAAAAAACAAATCATCGACTTTATTGCTTCTCATGCGGATTCATCTATCAAAGACATTTGCGAGCATATGTTTATTGACATTGAAGACCAAAACCCTGACTTTATTGCTGTAAAACACTTCCTTGTAGAAGCTCTTGACCAAGATCTTATCGTTAGAGATAAAACACAAAGCAAATATCGCGTTGAACAAAATATTGGTTATATCGTAGCACGCTACATCAAACCACAACACCCAAGACAGCCTGTGCAATTCAAACCTATAACATGGCCTGAGAATGCACATCATAACAAGCCTGCTTTTATTGCGCTGGATCGCTCTAGAAAATCACCTCTCAACCCTTATCGATTAGATGATGGTGCACTTGTTACTTTAAAAGTAAACACATCACGAAAAAAGCGTGAGAATATCGCATTCAAAGGAATTGTTTCGACAACTCCAGATACTGAATTAACAGGCCTCATTGAAAAAAATATGAATGATGAATTCTTTATTACACCTGTCAATGGCTCAAGAGATTACCGCTTCTATCTAAGAGAGTCTGATTTAGGCCCAGCAAAAGAAGGCGATATTGTAAACTTTAAACTAGATTCCAAAACCTTTTCTAGCCAAACAAACTCCCCTTCAATTATAAGCGTTTTGGGACAAAAGCTAGATTGGCATTCAATCAGTCCTGTTGTCGCAAGTGAATTTAAACTCTCTCAGACATTTAATGAAAAAGTGATGTCTGAGATGCAATCACTCAAAGATCCAAATTGGACGACAGCCAACCGCACAGATTTAACAGCCATCCCATATGTAACAATTGATGATGTTACGACAACCGACATGGATGATGCTATATATTCTAAACCAGTATATAACGATAAAGGCAAGCAAACTGGTTGGTTTATTTCTGTCGCTATTGCAGATGTAGCACAATATATTGCTGCTGGAAGCGCTATTGACCGTGAAGCAGAAGCACGTGGTAACACAAACTATTTACCAGGTTTCCGTTGTGATATGGTTCCAACAGAGATTGCAACTGATAAAGCCTCTCTTGTTCCTGATGAGATACGTTCTGCCCTCGTAATGAATATGAATATTAGCTTAGATGGCAGATTACAAAGTTACAAATTACAACGTGGTCTTATTAAATCACGTGCAAAGCTGCACCATCAACAAGTTGAAGACGCCATCAATGGTAATCCAGATTCTGAAATACTACCGCATATGGAACATATTAAAAATATGTATGCTGCTTTCAAACCACTGGCTGAACAATCAGAAAAACGTCGGAAATTACCTATTGAAAGTAAAGAGCAGAAAATTGCTTTTGATGCTGAAGGGAACTTCGTTGATATCGTTTTAAAAGACTATATGGAGATCAATAAAGTTATTGAAGAATATATGGTTCTTGCCAATATGTGTGCTGCTAAAATCTTAAAAGCAAAAGGATATCCTGCCCCGCATAGAAACCATGGTTCTCCAAGTGAAAAGCGTATGATGATCAATGCTGCTATCTTAGAAGAACTCGGATACCCACTAGATATTGACGAAACCCCTGAAGGTATTCGTTACCAACTTGTTGGTATCTTAAAGAAATCAAAAGACACTCCAGAAATGGAGCTTGTCCATCAACTCGTTACAATGCTTCAAGCGCGCGCAGAATATTCAACAGATGAAGAAGTTGGCCATTATGGCTTGGGTTTAGAAGATTATGCGCATTTCACATCTCCTATTCGCCGTTATGCCGATTTAGATGTGCATCGCAAACTTATTTCGGCCTGTAACCTTGGAACAGATGGCTTGCCAAAATCTACATCTGCTGAAAAAGTACAAGCGATGGCCGAGCATATTTCAGAACGCGAAAATATTGCAAAACGCGCAGAGCGTGAAGCCCGCGCTCGTTTCTGTCAGGCATGGATTAATCGCGAAGTAAGTCATGCTTATAAAACAGGCAAAAGCAATGAATATGAAGCTATTATCACAGATATCTCGGAAGGTGGCATACAAGTGAAACTAGCCCGCAACGGTGTCGAAGGCTTTATTCCTGTAGAATTACTACCTGGTGATGGTTCATATCGCTATATCAAAGATTTTAAACTCCTTGTTTCTCGCTTTGAAGTTGGTCGTAGAACTTATGAGAATGCTTACCAACAAGGCGCTAGGTTAACAGTTGCTATTCCAAACCCTGTTGATAAAACAGTTCAAAAAGGTGATTTTGAGCCTGTTGATTTTTCTATGGCACTTCTTCCTAAATACGAAAACGAAATTGCTGGCATTATGAGCCGTACATTCGATGCACAATATGATAGAAAGCAACGTAAAAAGCTTAAACGCAAAACACGCAATCATAAAAAAGGTCATATCATAAAATAATACCCTCTTTTAAACGTGTTCTTACTTTACTCTATCTGCATTTATGCGTATAGTGTGGCTAGAAATGAAAAAAGATTCACAAACACTCCCCCATCCTGACGAAATAGTTTCTTACCTAATGAAGAGCCCTGTTCCTGTATCCAAACAAGAACTCTCAAAGCACTTCAAGATCCAAGGGAAGGAGGTAAGGCAAGACTTTAAGATTCTTTTAAAAGGCCTTGTAAAACAAGGGAAAATCGAAAAAGAAAAAGGGCGAAACTACTCTGCCGAAGCCACAATTCCTAAAACAATTCGTATCAAAATTACTGAATTTAATGAAGACCGTATGTCCTTTATTGGAGAATGCATCGATGAAGATGTTGAAGGCATCAAAAAAGCATATATCCGCCATAAAGACCGCCCCAAAGCGCGCGTTAATGATTGTTTTGTCGTACGCGTTTTAGATGTAAATAATGGCCACGCTCAAGTAAAACCCTTGAAACTCATTTACCCTGACCGTACAAAATTAGTCGGCGTTGTCCGCCTCACACAAGAAGGTGCGATTATCACCCCGACAAACAGGACAATTAAAGAGAACTTCGAACTAAGAGGCGATGATGCACGTGATTTAAACGATGATGATCTCGTTGTGATCTCAGCAACAGATGGTCGTATTTCTTCTTTAATTGAAAATTTAGGCCCGAGCGATAATGTCAAAAACATTACATTAATCGCCGTTCACGAAAATAATATCCGTACAGAGTTTTCTGAAGATTGTATTGAACAAGCAAAAGCTTCAGACCTCCCTCCTCTCAAAGATCGTACAGATATGAGAGAGATCCCTCTTGTTACAATTGATGGTGAAGATGCGCGCGATTTTGATGATGCGGTATATGCAGAACCAACTGAGCATGGTTATAAAATCTGGGTGGCTATTGCTGATGTGAGCTACTATGTATCTCACGGCTCACCTTTAGATAAAGAAGCGATTAAACGCGGTAACTCTACTTATTTCCCAGACCGTGTCGTACCGATGCTGCCAGAACATTTATCAAATGGCTTATGTTCGATCAATCCAGATGAAGAACGTGCCTGTATGGCACTTGAAATGCATATTGATACACATGGTAAATTAACATCGAAAAAGATTCACCGCGGTCTAATGAAGTCGCATGCGCGTCTAACATACACACAAGTCCAAACATTCTTAGATGGCGGCGAACCTAATGAGATTACACCTGTGAAAAAACACATTAGTCACTTGTTTGATGCCTATAAAGTACTTAGAAAAGCGCGTGAAAAGCGTGGTGCCCTTGATATTCATGGTACAGAACAAAAAATCATCATGAATGATGAAGGCTATATTACTGATGTAACCGTACGTGAACAAAACACAGCAAACCAAGTTATTGAAGAATTAATGATCTTATCTAATGTTGCTGTTGCAGAGTTATTAGAGGCCAAAAATGCCCCTGTCATGTACAGAATTCATGAACCACCCAGCCTAGAGCGCATAACAACACTTCGTGATTTCATTGGTGGATTTGGCTATAAAGTCCCTGTTTCTGTTAATATTAACGGAAATGATTTGAACGGCATTCTAACAAAATCCTTAGGCCAGCCTGAAGAATTCATTATTCAAGAAAGTGTTTTAAGATCTCAAAGCCAAGCCCGATACGCCCCCGAAAATCAAGGTCACTTCGGCCTAAGCTTAGAACGATATGCACACTTTACGTCTCCTATTCGTCGCTATGCTGATTTAATCGTACATAGATCGCTTATCCGCGCTTATAAGCTCGGTAAAGATGGATTAACAGACACCGAAATTTCACAATTACAAGGCATTTCCGAAGATATTTCAGATGCCGAAAGACGCTCTGTCAGAGCTGAGCGCGATGCGATGAGTCGCTTAACTGCAATCTATCTCTCTGAACAAGAAGAACAAACTTTTGATGGTATTATATCGGGGGTCAATGATGCTGGTTTATTTATCCGTCTTCCCCGCTATGGTGCAGAAGGCTTTATTCCAATTAGAACGCTTCCAGATGATTTTTATATCCATGATCAAAAATCACAAAGTTTAATTGGGCGCCGAACAAAGCGCATTTATCAATTAATGGCTTCCGTCAAAGTTCGTTTAAGAGATATCGACCCTCTTATGAATAACATTATTTTTGAAGTCGCTGATGAATTTTCCGCACATCATGACGGCTTCTCCTTCTCACTTCCAAAATCCGACCGAGGCAACCGAAGAGATAGAGGTGGACGCCGTGATAAAGGTGGTCGAGGAGACAGAAAAGATAAAAGAAAACCCCAAAAAGGCAATTTTTCTAACAAAGACAATAAAAACACCAAGAAAAACAAACATAAAAAGCCAAAGAACAACAAAAAGTCTTGAATTTTGGTGAGATTTTTCCTATAAGTCGTTAATTAACAATTTAATCATGATTAAAGTGAGGATAAAAATCCATGGCACGTGTTACCGTTGAAGATTGCGTTACAAAAATCCCTAACCGTTTTGAGCTTGTTTTAACAGCGGCTCAAAGAGCAAAAGCAATTGGTGTTGGAGCTGAATTAACACTTGATCGCGACAATGATAAAAATTCTGTAGTTTCTCTTCGTGAGATCGCTGACGAAACTATTCCTTTAGAAGAATTAAAAGACAACGTCATCAAAAGCTTCCAAAAAGTTACGTTTATGGATGATGATGAAGATGAAGAAACAATCGATCTTATGGATGGCGAAAACGACTGGTCAGGTCTTGCTAACTTCGGCGATGATTCTTCTAGCGATGATGCAAATATCATTGGTTACAGCATTACAGATGAAGAAACTGAAGCAGCCGCTAAAAAAGAAGCCGCTGCTCCTGAAGATGAGTTTATGATTGGACAAGCTATCGATCCTTCTAGCGTCCCTGAAGACATGCTTAAATATGAAGAATAAGATATCCACTCAGAAAAAATAGATTTTTTTAAAAAGGAGGCTTTGTTGCTTCCTTTTTTTTGCTATAGTCTTTTAACTGGCTTTCATATTTAACTAATGCCTGAAATTTAATGAGCGAATTAGACACACAACAAAAAGAAAATATAAAACCGATAGAGATCGATCCAGAGGCTCTAAAGGAATCATTCATGTCACAAGTGCGGGACAAGATTGTTGAGGCTGATCACGCTCTCATACTCAAAGGTCTTGATTGTTGCATCAATTCGCATGCCTCACAAAAACGTGCATCAGGCGAGCCTTATTACACACATCCAATTGCTGTTGCAGAAATCCTCATGAATATGGGACTTGATCAAGCAACAATTATTACAGCCCTTCTTCACGATACGGTTGAAGACACAGACATGACACTTGCAGATCTTTCTCGTGATTTTGGTGAAGAAATCTCTCAACTTGTTGACGGGGTTACAAAATTAACAAGAATCGAATTACAAAGCACAGAAACGAAACAAGCAGAAAACTTTAGAAAGCTTGTTCTAGCGATGTCCGAAGATATTCGTGTCCTTATCGTCAAGTTAGCGGATAGAACACATAACATGAGCACTTTAGGATATATCTCAAAGCCTCATAAACAGCGCCGCATTGCCTCTGAAACAATTGAGATTTTTGCTCCACTTGCAGAGCGTATCGGCCTTCACTATATTAAAGAACAGCTCGAAGACATGTCTTTCATGTATCTTCAACCAGAAGCCCGTCAGAGTATTTTAAAGCGTCTTGCTTTCTTAAAAGAGGAAGAAGAACAAAATGTTGTCGACAAGATCTTAGACATTCTGATCAAAAATATGACAGATGCAGGCATTGACGCTAATGTATCAGGACGTGAAAAAACGCCTTATTCAATTTGGCGCAAGATGCAGCGTAAAAATGTGACCTTCGAACAACTCTCAGATATTATGGCCTTTCGTATTGTTGTAAAGGATGTTGGAGAATGTTATCACGCACTCGGCATATTCCATGGTATGTACCCCGTTGTACCTGGCCGTTTTAAAGATTACATCTCCACCCCAAAACTCAATGGTTATCGAAGCCTACATACAACAGTCTTAGGACCTGAAAATCAAAAAATTGAAATCCAAATCCGAACAGATGAAATGCATAAAGAGGCTGACCTTGGGGTAGCTGCGCATTGGGCTTATAAACAGCAACGCAAGAATACAAAAGATGTTCAACATTACAGATGGCTTCGTGAGCTTTTAGATATCTTAGAAAATGCTGGGCAACCTGAAGAATTCCTAGAGAATACAAAATTAGAACTGTTCCAAGACCGTGTTTTTTGTTTCTCACCACGCGGTGACTTAATCGAGCTTCCAAGCGGTGCAACGCCTGTTGACTTTGCTTATGCTGTGCACTCCGCCATTGGTGACACTTGTGTTGGTGCCAAAATCAATGGTCGTATAGCACCTTTAAATACGAAGCTTGTCAATGGTGACCAAGTTGATATTCAGACGTCTAAAACACAAACCCCCTCTCCTACATGGGAGCGCTTTGTTGTTACAGGAAAAGCAAAATCGCGTATTCGCCGCTTTATCAGACAACAACAACGCGATGAATATTCACAACTTGGAAAGGTTATGTTGGAAAAGAAATTCCGACAAGAAGGCTATAAATTCACTGAAAAAGCCATTCAAGGTATTTTGAAAAATTACCGCGTGGACGCTTCCGAAGATCTATATGCTGGTGTCGGTTCTGGGCACTTAAATGTGAAGGAAGTTTTTTCAACAATCTTCCCTGATCACAAGAAAAGTGTCGTTACGCCAAATGCGACAGATCCTTCAATCGAAGCAAGCATTGAAAAGAAAGCTGCCACAGCAGCAAAAGGAATTGCCCATAAAGACGGCGTCCCCATTAAAGGCTTAATTCCTGGTATGGCCGTTCATTTTGCAAGATGCTGCCACCCACTTCCTGGGGATCGCATTGTTGGTATTGTTACAACAGGACGTGGTGTCACAATTCATACCATCGACTGTGAAACGCTTGAAACTTTTGCAGATACGCCTGAGAGATGGCTTGATGTTTCATGGGATGAAGGTCCAGACAAACCAGAAAGCCACATCGGACGGATCAGTATCACAATAGGAAATGAAGCTGGCGCTTTAGGAACACTCTCTACTGTAATTGGTAGGAATGGTGGAAACATTACAAACCTAAAAATTGTAAATAGAGATTTAGATTTTTGGGATATGCAACTTGATATTTATGTAGAAGATGTTATGCATCTCAATAACATCATTGCGGCATTAAGAGCAACACCTGAGGTTATAACGGTTGATAGAGCACGAGGTCGTTAATCACACATATGAGCCTTTTTTCTCGCCATATAAAAAAAAGTTTTAATCAAAGAGCGCGTGATTTTATTTGGCCACGTATCGGCTGGAAACGTGTTTTAACTTATTATAAGAAAAGATTATTTAGAATTTCAGATACGCCTCATGCCATTGCAGCGGGCCTTGCTAGTGGGATTGCTGTGTCATTCACCCCTTTTATTGGTTTTCATTTACTCTTTGCCGCTGGCCTAAGCATCCTAACTAGAGGAAATGTTATTGCCAGCGTGATTGGTACATTAATTGGAAATCCTGCAACATTCCCCTTCATATGGCTTGGAACTTATTATTTAGGCGGTACCCTTTTAGGACTTGAAACACATGCCAGCCACTTAAGCGGCGGCGTTTCATATGAATTCCTAAAAGAAAATTTCTTTAATATTTTTATTCCTATGTCCCTAGCTGGCATTTTAGTTGGTGCTATTGCTTGGTTTACAAGTTATTCCTTATTTGAAAAAGCCATTGAGAAATACCAACACCATAAGCAAAGGCGTATGCTTGCTAAAAGAAAATTATTCAAAACACTCAAAAGCAAACTAGAACGCCGCAAGCGTCTTAAGAATATAAAAACGGCTCAAATAGCTGAAAACTTATATCTAGAAAAAGTTACAGAGGATAAATACCCCCTTATTGAAGAAACGGCTTATACTCATATATACGATATTGGAGAAGAATTTCTTTTGAAACTCTCCAAAAGACATGGGGCAGATCTCGGAGATGGTGATGACAAAGCAGAACAAGAGCGCCTTATCTTTCACCTATTAGAAGAGCAGGCAAAAATTCTTCCCTTTGATGTGCCTGTCCTCATTAAATCAGGAACAATTCCTGAAAACCATGCACTATATCAAGCTGGGTTCACATTATGGACGATTATTTCAAAAGTTCATGGCCGCACTATATCCTTAAGCGAATTTAGAAAATTGGCTGGCGCTGAACAAAAAAATATCGCAGATACTATAGGAACAGGGCTATATAAATTTCACAAAACGTTAAAGAAATTCTCAAAAGAATCTACTTATATCAGTCAACCCTTCTTTGATCTCTATGCTCATTTCTATACCCAACCTTATTTTAAAGAACAAATTGATTATCTAACTAAGCTCTATGATAAACATATAAAATCATCAGAACACCTTATTCATGGCAATTTCTCATTAAAAAATCTCTTTTTTAACGAGTCCTACATGCTTTACGGTGTTTCTGACTTTTATGAAACACAGTTATCTTATACAGAAAAGGATATATACCGCATCATTTGTGACATTCCTGAAGAGAAAGATCATATCATTCAAAGCTATGAAATTATCTCACATGAGAAAGTGTCGCCTTTTAAACTTCAATTTGCAAAATGTGAAGATATCTTATATAAGATCGCTAAAAATCCTACCGAGGATAAAACGATTTTAGCAAAAGAAATCGCCTTACTCGAAAAGCTGGAGAGTGCTCTATGATCGTTGGTATAGGAACAGATCTCGCGCTAATAGAACGTTTTTCAGAAAATTTAGAAAAACTAGGTTCTCGATTAGTTGATAAACATTTCTCACCTCATGAACAAACCATTTTTCACAGCTTAGATAACAGCAAAAAAGCATCTTATGTTGCCAAACGGTTTGCCGCAAAAGAAGCTGTTGCGAAAGCCTTAAAAACAGGGATACAAAATGATGTTTATTTAAAAGACATCGAAATACGCAATAACGACTTGGGCGCACCATATGTTGAATTATATAATGGTGCTTTAAAACAGCTTGCAAAATCATGCCCTAAGGGCTATCAAGGTAATGTGCATATATCAATAAGCGATGATGGAGATTATGCACAAGCCTTCGCTCTTATCGAAGCCATTAAGGATGATACACACACATGACACAAAGAAAAGACCTGTATAAACAATCTTGGTATAAAAAGCTTTACCCTGAAGATGCAAAGCGCATGGAGGAAGAAGCACAGAAAAAACTAAACCCTGATGACCAAGAGAGCATATGGGAGATGATCAAAACAGCGATCTTAGCTGTCTTGCTAGCTTTAATTATCAGAACTTTTGTGGCTGAGCCTTTTAATATTCCTTCCGGCTCAATGGTCCCTACACTACTTGTCGGAGATTACTTATTTGTTTCTAAATATTCATATGGATATAGCAAATATGCTTTTCCACTAGATCTAGCCACCTTTGATGGACGTATCATGGCAGATACACCTAAGCGTGGTGATGTAGCTGTTTTTCGTCAACCAAAACAACCAAGTATTGATTATATTAAACGCATTGTCGGTCTTCCAGGTGACACTATTTCGGTTAAAGACGGTATTTTATACATCAATGATACAGCCGTCATTCGTAAAAAAATGAGCATTGAGCATTTAGAAGACAGTTTTGGGCGCTTATCAAATTACCAACGCTACAAAGAAATATTACCGAATGGATATGCTCATCCAATCGTTGAGAAATCTGATGAAGAGCTATATGACAATACGCAAACCTATATTGTCCCAGAAGGACATTTCTTTGCCATGGGTGACAACCGTGATAATTCACAAGATAGTCGAGCGATGGCCGCTGTTGGTTTTGTTCCAATGGATAATTTAGTTGGGAAAGCACAATTTATTTTCTTTTCAACAGATGGAACAGCCCGCTTCACCCATTTTTGGGAATGGCCAGGCGCTATTCGTTGGAATAGACTATTTAATAAAATTCATTAACTCCTGTTTAGACCCCTATTATGAACAAGGCATTAGAAACAGAACTTGATTACAGCTTTAAAGATAAGACTCTTTTAGAAATAGCACTGACACATGCAAGTGCCTCTGATCCTCACTCTCAGAATTATGAGCGTTTGGAATTTCTTGGTGATCGTGTTTTAGGGCTTGCTATAGCGGATGCCCTCTATCAAAAATTCTTTCATGAAGCAGAGGGGGACCTTGCCAAAAGACACGCAGCACTTGTGCAAAAAAAGGCTCTTTTTAAAATTGCTCAAAAACTTAAACTTGGGAATTATTTATCACTTTCTGATAATGAAGCTGAAACAGGTGGTCGTAAAAAAGAAACCATCCTAGCAGATGTTGTGGAAAGTATTTTCGGAGCTATTTATATCGATGGTGGCTATGCCCCTGCACAAAAAGTTATCATAACGTTATTTGATACATTGATAGAGACCCAAGAAGCCCCGCCGCAAGACCCTAAAACAAAATTACAAGAACATATTCAAGCGGTTAACCAAAGTTTACCCACTTATGTTTTGAAAAGCCAATCAGGGCCTAGTCATTCTCCGACATTTGTAATAGAAGTGCATGCACATGATTTCCCTATTTTTTCCGCATCTGCACATTCAAAACGAGCGGCTGAGAAAAAAGCGGCTCAATTGCTTCTCGATTTCATAGAACAACAGAAAGATTTGAAATGACACAAACGAAAGCTGGATTTATTGCTTTAGTCGGCGCCCCTAATGCGGGTAAATCAACTCTTATGAACCAAATATTAGGAACAAAAATATCTATCGTTAGCCGTAAAGCGCAAACGACAAGATGCCGAATTGCTGGTATTTATACAGATGATACACATCAGATCGTGTTTATTGATACACCTGGGTTATTTCGTCCCAAAAAACATTTTGAAAAAGCGATGGTCGCGAGTATATGGTCTGGGATCGATGATGCCGATTTGGTTCTTATTTTATATGATGTAACACGAAAAGGAATTGATGATGAAACACGTAACATTATCAATGACCTTAAATCCAATAACAAAAAAGCCTTTCTTGTATTAAACAAAATCGATCTTATTAAGAAAGAAAAATTACTTGAGATGGCACAGACTTTTTCTCAATTAGGCGATTTTGAACATATCTTTATGGTTTCTGCGCTCAATAATAGCGGAGTTGATGATATCACAAAAACACTCACTCAAAACCTGCCCGTATGTGAATGGTTTTATCCAGAAGATCAATTGACAACAATTCCTGGAAAACTCTTTGCCGCAGAAATAACACGCGAAAAAATATTTAATAATATTCACGACGAAATCCCCTATTCCTTAACGGTTGAAACAGATTCATATGAAGATTTCAAAGATGGTAGCTTAAAAATAGATCAAACAATTTACATCCAACGTCAGGCTCATAAAAAGATTATAATCGGCAAAGGAGGGAGTACGATTAAAAAAATTGGTGAAACCTCAAGAAAAGAGCTCGAGTCTATTTTAGAACGTAAAATACATTTAAAACTTTTCGTTAAGACACAAGAAAATTGGCAAAAAGATCAAGAGCATTATCAAAATCTTGGACTAGATTATAAATTACCGGAAAATTAGTTGAAAATTAAGAATTTGCAGGTTAAAAATAATAACGATGATGAATTATGATATCAGCACTGAAAAAGACTTAGAAGCAAGCTCAAAAACAAATGAGAAGCTTGATGAACTAGGTTTGACAAAAACACCTGTTAATTATGAGGTATGGTATGCTTATTATGCTGAAGTCATGCCTGAACTAAATCATATCATCGACCAATTTGTTGAGCGCAAACAAAGAATAACAAACAATACATGCGCTGAGCTCTATCAGGAATACATTCACAAAGGCGAGAAAGAACAAGCCCTACTTGAAGAAACTGGCGATCAAATTCAAGAATCTTTGCAATTCATGCAAAAAGTTATTGCCGATGCGAAAGACAGTGCCGTTGATTTTGGCGGATCATTAAAAGATGTTAGCTCGGACCTAAGCAAAGCCGATAGCATTGAGGCCATTACAAAAGTTGTTAAAAACATTGTCAATGAAACAAAAGCAATGCTAGAGAAAAACGCCGCTTTGGAAGAGCGTCTAGAACAATCCTCAGAACAAGTTGAAGAATTAAAGTCACGCCTTGACCTGATTAGAAAAGAATCCTTGACAGATGGATTAACAGGTGTGGCAAACCGCAAATCTTTTGATGAAAAATTAAAAGTTGAATTAGATATCGCAAATCAAGAACATGCCAAAGTTTGCTTATTGATGATTGATATTGATTATTTTAAATCTTTTAATGATAATTACGGACACCAAGTTGGTGACCAAGTTTTAAAGCTGGTTGCAACAACACTTGTAAACGGCGTTAAAGGACGTGATATTACTGCGCGCTATGGTGGTGAAGAATTTTCAATTATTTTACCAGAAACCCCTCTCACTGCTGCAAAGCGTGTTGCAGATGGTTTAAGAGAACGCATTGCAAATAAAGAAATTGTAAATAGAGCAACAGGTCTACATTTAGGCCAAATCACAATTTCTGTTGGTGTGGCTGAATATCAACATGGTGAAGAAGCAGATAATCTCATAAAGCGTGCTGATGAAGCTTTATATAAGGCAAAAGAACTTGGCCGTAACCGTGTTGAAATTGCTGCAAATCCATATATTAATTTGCACCAAAATGTTTAACTAGATTAGTGACCCCAAAATGGATTTTTTTGATGAAATAGAGACACCAAGTGCCTCTTCTTCTGGCGATAATAAAGATTATTTATCTTCCTTAAATGACAAGCAAAGCCAAGCTGTTGAGAAAACAGATGGCCCTCTTCTCATACTTGCTGGTGCAGGTACAGGGAAAACACGCGTTTTGACCACACGATTATCCCATATCCTCACAAAAAATTTGGCTTACCCTTCTCAAATTTTAGCTGTAACATTTACAAACAGAGCTGCTGTTGAAATGAGAGAACGTGTTTCTGAACTATTAGGAGGCGCCCCCATTGAAGGATGGTGGCTTGGAACATTTCACGCACTCGCCGCGCGTATGCTAAGACGGCATGCTGAAATTATTGGATTAAGTAGTAACTTTACAATCTTAGACCCAGATGATCAGGTGCGCCTTATAAAGCAGCTCCTAGAGTCTTTTCCAATTGATACAAAAGAAAACCCTCCTCGTTTCTTACTTAGCATTATTGAGCGCTGGAAAGATCGAGGACTTACACCAGACAAAGTCCCAACCCATGAAGACCCTCATCACTTAGGAGGTCATATAATCCCTTTATATAAAGCCTATCAAAAGCGTTTAATTGAGCTTAATGCGTGTGACTTTGGGGATCTTCTATTACATATGATAACAATTTTTCAAAACCCTGCTCATAAGCACATTTTGGACAGCTATCATCAAAAATTTAAATATCTACTCGTCGATGAATATCAAGATACAAACGTTGCTCAATATCTATGGCTTCGCTTACTCGCTATGGGGTCTAACAACATTTGTTGCGTTGGTGATGATGATCAATCAATTTATGGCTGGCGCGGTGCAGAAGTTGGTAATATTTTAAAATTCGAAAAAGATTTCCCAGGGGCAACAGTCATTCGGCTAGAGCAAAATTATCGATCTACAGGGCATATTCTAAAAGCAGCCTCATCGATCATAGCAAACAACCAAACCCGTCATGGAAAAACACTCTGGACAGAAGATGAGCTCGGCGAACTTGTTCATGTCAAAAGCCTTTGGGACGGAGAACAGGAAGCACGCTGGATCGCGGATGAAATTGAAGCATTAACTCAAATTCGCAAAGTATCCCCAAATGAAATCGCTGTTCTCGTACGTGCCTCATCTCAAATGCGCGAATTTGAAGAACAATTCATTCAAAAATCTTTACCTTACCGTGTTATTGGAGGTCCTCGCTTCTATGAAAGATTAGAGATCAGGGATGCGCTTGCTTATTTTCGAGTTTTGCTTTCACCAGCCGATGATCTTGCTTTTGAACGTATTATCAATAAACCAAAAAGAGGTGTTGGCCCAAAAGCTCTCTCTGATCTCTATGAGAATTCTAAAAAAATGGGTCTACCGCTTGCCTCAACGGTTGATGCGCTTGTCCAGACTGATGCACTAAAACCTAAACTTAAATCAGCTCTCTTACAACTCTCTAACCAATTTTCTGATTGGCGAGAAAAATTAAATGAAATCCCCCACACAGAATTAGCACAACTCATCCTTGATGAATCTGGTTACATTTCTATGTGGAAAGACGATAAATCAATTGAGGCAACAGGGCGCATTGAAAACTTAAAAGAGCTTGTCAATGCAATGGCTGAATTTGAATCACTCCCTTCTTTTATAGAGCATGTAAGTTTAGTCATGGACACCCAAAGCGATGAAAATCAAGATATGGTTTCGTTGATGACGCTCCATGCTGCAAAAGGATTAGAATTTGACTATGTTTTCTTACCTGGTTGGGAAGAAGGTATATTCCCTAATCAACGTTCTCTTGATGAATCAGGACTATCCGCACTTGAAGAAGAACGCCGCCTTGCCTATGTTGGGCTTACACGTGCAAAAAAGAAAGCACATGTTTCTTTTGCCTCAAATCGTCGCTTATATGGTAGTCGTGTAGATAGTCTACCCTCACGTTTTGTTTCTGAACTCCCTGAAGATAATATCGATCATGGGTCTATGATGCGTGTCTATAGCCAACAAAATCGTTTTGGCAATGATGCAAATAATTACACAGGAAATCGAACCCCTTATGACAGAACGCCAACACGTGTTCACCCATCCATTGAAAAAAGAGCTTCTTCACAAATCAGTTCACAAAACCCTGATTTTTATGCCGGAAAACGTGTTATGCATGAAAAATTTGGTGAAGGAACAATTTTATCTGTTGAAAGCAACAAGCTCGATATCCACTTTCAAAAAGCCGGACGTAAAAAAATTCTCTCTGATTTTGTAAAACCTATTGATTAATTACAATTTCAAAGGGTTTTTAGCTCTTAAGCCAAACAACGATTTTCTAGATTTTTTCTGACCATATCGGCTATATTTCACACCTATCCAATAGGGGAGCAAATGGAATATTCTTTTCCCTGTTGCAGGACTAACTTCTACCATTTCACCGTTACTAATACATTCAATTGTCGTGTTCTTATGATCTAAATCAGCGGCCTTATTAAACACCTCTTGGAGCATAAAATCCATTGCATAAGCGGGTGCCACAAGCTTAGGCTTTGTCAAATCAATTACTTTTTTAATATCAGACCATGGCGCATGACCATGAGCTGCAAGTAGACACTCATCCGACAAATAAACATCTATTCCTTGTTGTTTTAGTTTATCAAAAGCTGGAGAAAATAGTTTTTGTTTCCCTTGTAATATGGCTCGAGATAAATAAATCACGTCGCCGTTTTCTAAATTAATATATGGTCTTTCATCCCCATTTAAATGAGCTGCCAATAGAGATTTTTCATCTCGTAAATTTCCATCTGTTAAGACTAATGTTTCTTTCTTTTTTAAATGAACGACTTCAGGATCTGTGTCCTTATAAATTTTTATAGGGCATCCCGCCTTTTCAGATAGAAACGCTTCAAAACTCCCATAACAAGCTTCAAAAGCTTCAATATTGTCATACATATACTGACTAGCGATAACAACCTTCCGCCCTTTTTGTGCCGCAGCAATCATACACATTGCTGTTAATTCTAAATAACCTCCATACACGCCCATGACAACACGTTGATCTGGATGTTTTTTCATTAATGAATCAATATATGTTTTCATTGCGCGATCATTAATAAAGAAATTATTTTCTTGGCGTGCCTTGACACTATCTATGACAAGGACATCGACGGCGCCTTCATTTCCTAATCGTTTTAAATATTCTAAATCTGTTTTAGGCCCCAGCGTTACCGTTTGATCAATCTTAAAATCACCTAAATGCAACGCCCTATGACCATCGATTTCAATAGAATAGCCAACACATCCCACTGTCGAGTGACTAACACTAAAAGCCTCAATTGTCCAATTTCCGTGTTTAATCGGCTTATTTAAGTCTGCTACAATTTTTTGATACTGACCTTGAAAACCGTGTTGTTTGATATATTTATCAAGCATTTCAAATGTCATGGCGGGTGCAATTATAGGAGGCACTTTACGCCCCCTTATAAGCAAGTCAACAATACCTTTTAAGTGATCGTCATGATAATGCGTCAACAAGATTGCTTTGAAAGCAGGATCTTTACCACTCTCTTTTCTTGGAAAAAATTTATCTAAATCAGGAACAACATAATCAAAATCATTCGCTCCATATACAGGGATATTTCCAAAATCTAATAAAATGCTTTCATCAAATAACTCTCTACCATCTCCATCAATATCAACAAGAGAAAAGATATTCGCGTTCCCCCCCAAAGCTAGAAAGTCGTTATTTCCAGCGACAGGCAACCAACAGAGAGATTTTTTAGAAGTCATTTGGCCTCTTTTTTTATTATTATATTTAACGCCCTTATAGCAGACATAGATATGTCTGACCACCCTTTATTATCATAGAATTACATAAAAAGCGTTGCGATATAAGCCCCTAAAAAAGCAATTGCCCAATTTAATAGACCATAATGAATTTTGATCTTTTTGTTATTGAGAATTTCTTCTTTAGGCATGTCTTTTAACAAAACAAAAATAAGGCCTTGCCCAGCAACTAAGCCTATAAAAAAACCGGCAATCATCGCAATATAAAATGTCATCATGAAATAAGCTCTCTTTATAATTCTTTATTCATGATAATAGCATCAGTTTCACCCGTACTCAATTGATAGTAGTGTTTACGACGCCTTAATTCACCAAACCCTAACTTACGGTATAACCCAATTGCCTTTTCATTACTCTCAGCTACATCTAAGAAAACTCGTTTTGCCCCTTGTTGCTTGCAAACACTAAATAATTCTTCAAATAAATAATAAGCTATTTTTCGATTTTGATATTTTGACCAGACACCACAACCTATAATCTCAACCTCATCAATAATGAAATCAAACAAGATAAATGCGACAAGCGTACTCTCCTCATAATAAGACAAAAGATGCCTTGAAGGGTTCTTAATATAATCAGTGATATCTTGTTCTGACCAATTCTGCTCCAAAACCGAGCTTAAGAATTCAGCAACAGCTGAGGCATCCTTATATTCATTTAATCGACATTCACCAGTTAAGTTCTGGCAAGTTTTTGGGTAAGGCTGCATCGGCCCCTCTTACATATAAAGGTTTTGGTTTTTGATACGAATCTATCTCACAATTAAGAAAAAAACAGTTCACATCAGAAAGGTCAATGGGCTGATCAATTATTATGATTCCTGTTTGCTGATCTAATTGCTCTTGGTTAAGAATTTTTATATCTGATTGAGGATGTGAATGAGCGTCAAACTGTTGTGTAAAAAAATCTTTACGACGTGTATCAATCGCACATAAAACAGGCTCTTTAACTGATAACGCCATCGCTTCTAAACTAGAAATTCCTAATATAGGGACAGATAACGCCAATGCCAATGCTCTTGTCGCAGCCAACCCCACACGTACACCTGTAAAGCTTCCAGGGCCTTTAGTGACAATAATACGGTCAAGAACATTCAAGCTCCATTTTGCGTCATTGAAACACTCTTGAATGGTTTGGTGTAAAACATCTCCCAAGCGATGTTTTTGTTCTTGCGAAAAAAGAGAAACACATTGGTCCGCATCAAAAAGCCCAACTTGCAAATGTGTCATAGACGTATCAATTATAAGTGTTTTCATTTAAATAATGTCACACACATCATCAAAGTTAAAACGAGGAGAACGTGGATGTAAACTCTCTTCATCCCCATAACCTAGGTTACACAAGAAATTAATCTTATAAGATGTCCCATTAAAAAAGAGGTCGTTAAGCTTGTCTGTATTAAAACCAGACATTGGCCCACAATCCAATCCTAAGGATCTTGCCGCCATTATAAAATAAGCGCCTTGCAATGAGCTATTACGCATCGCTGTTTCAGTAATAAGGTCAGGTTTTCCTTGAAAATAGCTTTTACCATCCATGTGAGGAAATAATATCGGTAAATGCTCATAAAACTCTGTATCATACGCAATCAAAGCCGTTACAGGGGCAGTCATTGTTTTTTGAACATTACCTTCAGCTAAAGCAGAAGACAGTTTCTCTTTCATGTCAGAAGATTTCACAAAAACAACACGCATAGGGCAACAATTCATACTCGTGGGTCCCATTTTTGCCAAATCGTAAAGAGCTTGCAATGTGACATCACTCACATCCTTATCTTGCCATGCACTATATGTTCGAGCATCTCTGAATAAAACATCAAGACTTTCATCTGTCAAAATCTTGTCTTTTCTCATATTTTCTTTCTCTTCCTTTAATTTTCTGCTATGTATTTGTTATCAATTGTAAAAGGGATTAAAAAGAATGCAAGCGTCTTTCGTACATCAAAGACATATGCTTAGTAGGAGAATACAGATAACTGTATTCTTAGCCACATTTTTTATGGCTGCTTTTCTATGCCCTATCAAAAACATTTACGCATCTAATAGTTTCCACAATAGCGCTGTGATCTATGCTTATCACCGTATTAGCGAACCTGAATATCCTTCTACAAATATTAATTTCGATCAATTCGAAGCCCATATTAAAAAAATTATACAAGATGGCTATACAGTTGTATCACTGAATGATATTTACAAAGCGTTTAAAGAAGGAACATCCCTTCCCCCCAAAGCCGTTGCGATTACTTTTGAAGGTGGGCATAAATCCATCCTAGATGAAGCTGTTCCGCTATTATTAGAACATGAACTTCCTTTTACAATCTTTTTTGCCGTTGACCAAGCCGAATGGCAATCTGATAGCTATTTAAGTTGGCGCGATTTAAATAAACTCATACGAAATGATGAAGTTAGTCTTGGACTACACCCCGCAACATACAGGCATTTATTAGAAACAAATGAGCAAGATCTTTTAACACAAATCAATCGTGCGCGCTCTCGTTATCGCGAAGAGTTTGATGAAGAAGCCGCTTTTTTCTCTTATCCCTTCGGTGAATATAGCAAAACCATAAAAAAAATGGTTGAAGATAATCACTTCAAAGCCGCTTTTGGACAGCAATCAGGCGTTGCCAATGAACAAAGCGATTTATTTGCAATTCCTCGTTTTGCTATGACAGAAAGCTATGGGGGAATAGAACGTTTTCAATTAACAGCAAATGCGCTTCCTCTTCGCATTAAAGATATATCACCAGACAACCCACTATTAACAGAAAACCCTCCCGTCATAGGGTTCACAGTCTTAGATGACTATAAAAATATTGATCAATTATCTTGTTTTGCAACAGCAACAGGGAAGACAAGCCTTGAAATCATCGGCAAACGTGTTGAAATCAGATTAAACGAACCATTCACACAAGGCAGAGGCCGTATCAACTGCACACTTCCTGCCGATTTTGATGATGAAGGTGTTATGCGCTGGCGTTGGTTTGGAATGCTTTTCTCAATTAAAGATGATCTTTTATTTGAAACAGCAGCAGAATAATCTTAATCGTGAGAAACAGCACGTACTTCTTTTACTTCTGGCACATAATGACGCAACATATTCTCGATGCCTACCTTCAATGTCGCTGTTGAACTCGGGCAACCTGCACACGCACCATGCATCTCCAAGTAAACGATGCCTTCATCAAAGTCATGAAAGACGATATCTCCACCATCTTGCGCAACAGCAGGTCTAACACGCGTTTCTATTAATTCTTTAATTTGTTTAATAAGCTCATCATCTTCTACAGAAGACGCATCTGCATCACCATTCAAAGATGTTGCTTTACTCTCATCCCATAACGCAATTCCCATTGTTAGCCCATCTAAGATTGCGCTTAAAATTTGAGGTTTCAAAACAAACCATTCTTTCGTATCAGCCTTAGTCACAGAAATAAAATCTTGCCCCAAGAAAATTGATTCAACGCCCTTAATCTCAAAAACCTTTTGAGAGAGCGGTGATGCAACAGCCTCTTGTCTTGTCTTAAAACTCGCAGATCCTTTTGGTAGAACCTCTTGCTCTAAAACAAATTTAATCACATTCGGGTTTGGGGTTTCTTCTGTTTGGATAAACATACAAAAATTTCCTTACTTTTAGCGATAACCCAACTGTTCTTTTAGTTGAGAAAACCAAATCTCAATAAGAGAACGATCAGATCCCACAAAATCGCGATAATAAAATGTTGGATAACTACGATAAAATTGTTCAAAATCAAGAGAACTAATCACACTCATAAATTCAGGAAAACGACGTTCAAAAGTTTCTTGATTTGATTGACATGAAACAATCATCTGCATGTCCCCATAAAGTGTCGCAAACATTATTGAGCGCTTATTCGTTCCAGATAAAGCCGTGTAATCAATAACAGCATAGCGTGCAAATCCGTCACCTAATCCGCCATTCTCATAACCGACAATACTGATATTTAAGGCATCTGCTTGGCCAATATTCATACGAGGCGCTTGAATTTCAAAAAACTCTTTCGTAAATTCTTGGTTCACATAGTGATCAAGCTCATTTGCTTCTGCGACAAGAAAACGATTATCACGCATTGACGCAATAGCACATCCGGCATCATCGCGATGATCTTTTAAGGTTGGCGCCATATAGGCATGTGTCAAACGACTATCCATCCCGCCCATAGGATACCAACGATCTGGAACAGAAAACTTATATCCAAAATCAGAATCTTGAATAACAAAATAATCCGCCTGCGCTACAGTTGATGTGAAACTTAAAAAAAGAAAAAGAACTAATTGATATACTTTCATTTTATGCCTTTATATATTCCAAAACCCAACAATGTCATAAATTTGTTTAATATTCTTTTCAGCAATTCCATTTGCCTTTTCAGAACCTTTGATCAATAGCTTATCAAGTTCTTGTGGTTCTGCCAATAGATGTCTCATCTTCGTTGTAATCGGCGACATTTTCTCAACCGCTAATTCAGCCAGAGCTGGTTTGAAGACTGAGAATTGCTGGCCTGCAAATTGATCCAACACTTCTTGTGATGATATGTCTGATAAAGCTGCAAAAATCGTAATTAAATTCTTAGCTTCTGCGCGCCCTTCTAACCCCTTAACTGTTTCAGGTAAAGGATCAGGATCTGTCTTTGCTTTTTTAATTTTCTTCGCAATTGTATCAGCATCATCGGTTAAATTGATACGCGTCATATCTGACTCCGCCGATTTCGACATTTTATTCGTTCCATCACGAAGACTCATAATACGTGTTGCCTCGCCCAATATTTGAGGCTCTGGAAGCTCAAAATGCTCACATTCATAATAACGATTAAAAGCGCCAGCAATTTCACGAGCAAGCTCAAGATGTTGTTTTTGATCATCACCGACAGGGACATGTGTTGCATGATAAAGTAAAATATCTGCAGCCATCAAAACTGGATACGCATATAAGCCAAGGCCTGCATTCTCTTTATTTTTACCCGCTTTATCCTTAAATTGCGTCATGCGATTCAACCATCCAAGTGGTGTAATACATGAAAAGACCCAATTAAGCTGTGTATGCGCTGGTACAGATGATTGAACAAAAATTGCTGATTTATCTGTATCAATCCCTGCTGCGATATAAGCGGCAGCCACTTCACGACTTTTTGAACGCAATGTTTTATAATCATAAGGCATTGTCACGGCGTGCTGATCTACAACACAAAACAAACATTCTGTGTCTTTATCCTCTTGCATACCAACCCAATTTTTCAAAGCCCCTAAATAGTTGCCTAAATGAAGATCATTGGTTGGCTGCATGCCTGATAAAATTCTTTTTGTCATCGTCTTTTTACATTTGCTTTTAGTTGATTAACATCTGTTACTTTAAACAGTAAAAGAGCTATAGCATATATAATCACCGCTGTGAATATTAAGCCTGCAAGTAAGGTTATTTTTATCGCAAAATCTTCATGATATAAATATTCTTTCGCAAAAAAGAGCATTCCATACAAGCCTCCAATCATAACAATGGACGCCAAAAACATTTTAATAATCTTTGCTAAAATATAGGTTTGAAAATCAACCACATCACTGCGTAATAACATAAAGAGCAAAATAGCGACATGGATCCAACCAGAAATCCCCGTTGCAAGAGCGATCCCAACATGATCAAAAAATTGGATTAAAATTAAACTCAAAGCGATATTAAAAAATGTCACAATGACAGAAATATAGACGGGTGTTTTTGTATCACATTTAGAAAAATAAGCGACATTAAAAACTTTAATCGCAATATAGGCAGGCATCCCGATCACATATGCCTGTAATGCGGCCGCTGTCATCGTTCTTTCAATCTCACCAAAAGACCCCCTCTCAAATAAAATCATGATAATCTCTGGTGCTAGTACAAAAAGTCCTACACTTGCAGGAAGTGCTAAAATCAACGCAAACTCTAAGGATTGATGAAAAAGCTTTGTCGCCCTTTCATGATTATCCGCCGCCAAAGCCCTACTTAACATTGGGAGTAAAGCTGTCCCAACAGCAACGCCCACAACCCCCAATGGAAGCTGGTTAAGGCGATCAGCGTAATATAAATAAGAAACCGCGCCCACAGGTAAAAAAGACGCTAAAATAACATCAATAAATAAATTAATTTGAGTAACACCTGCGCCTATGGTTGCTGGCACCATAAGCTTTAAAAGCTTTTTCACACGCGCTGTCATAAACTTCATAACTAAGCCAACAGCTAAACCAGCGCGCGTATGGCAGGCCATAATCCATATAAATTGAACTAAGCCTGCTACAAAAACCCCCCATGATAATGCATGCCCCATTGTTGGTGCATATCCGCCAAACCCAACAAGAGCCGTAATCAATGTAATATTAAATAAAATAGCTGTTGCCGCAAATGGCATAAAACGATCATGAGCATTTAGCACGCCCCCTATTAGGGCTGTTAAAGACATAAAGAGCAAATAAGTAAATGTGATTTGAGAAAAAATCACCGCGAGCGTAAATCGCTCCCCTCCTTCTTCAAAGCCAGGGGCTAAAAAAGGAATAATAGATGCCATATGCGTAATAACAAGCGCTGAAATCACCGTTAAAATAACCAGCAACAATGTAAAGACTTCATTCACAAACAAAGAAGCTTGTTTTGGATCTTCTTTTTCTAATATTTGCGTATAAAGCGGGATAAAAGCATAGGTCAAGGCTCCTTCTGCTGTCACACGTCTAAAAAAATTGGGAAGTTTTAAAGCCACAAAAAAAGCATCGGCAATAGGACCTGCTCCAATAAAAAACGCCGTTAAAATATCACGAATAAATCCCGTGATACGGCTCAAGAGTGTTAACCCTCCAACAGTTGCAAATGCTTTTCCTAGACTCATGCCTTATAACCTACTGCATAATAAGCTATTTGTCTTGTCCTAAAAGAATAATATTGCCCCCTACATCAAAGACTCTTATGATGAGCGCATGACTCAAAAACGCAAAAAAACACCCGTTAAAAAATATTCTAAACGCCCTTCAAAAAAGGCAAAAAAAACGACAAAAAAGTCTATCAGTATTTGGTCAAAGCTTTTCAAACTTGGGTTTGTTACATTTATTTGGGGAATTTTAGCCTTAGTCGCTCTTGTCTTCATTAATGCTTATAATCTGCCAGACATTAAGCAAGCTATGAAGTTTGAAAAACGCCCCTCTGTTACAATTATAGCAGCAGATCATTCCGTATTGGCGCGCTATGGTGAAACACAAGGAAAATATTTATATGCCGATGAAATCCCCACTCATTTAAAAGAAGCCATCTTGGCAATCGAAGATCGTCGCTTTTATTCTCATTTCGGCATAGATCCCATTGCTCTTGCCAGAGCCTTTTACACCAATATAAAAGAAGGTTACTTCGCTCAAGGTGGATCCACTCTTACACAGCAGCTTGCGAAGATCTTGTTTCTAACACCTGAAAAAACAATCTCCAGAAAAATTAACGAAGCCCTTACAGCCTTTTGGCTTGAATATAGCTATACAAAAGATGAGATATTAAGCGCTTATATAAACCGTGTCTATTTAGGGGCTGGCACTTATGGTTTTGACGCAGCTGCACAAAGATACTTTGGGAAAAGCGCAACACTTATTAATACAAGTGAAGCGGCAATGCTAGCGGGGCTTTTAAAAGCACCTTCCCGTTATGCCCCGCACAGCAACCCTGAAGGTGCAAAAAAACGAATGAAAACCGTTTTGTATGCAATGAAAGATGCTGGCTTTTTAAAACAAGACCCAAATACGCTAGCCCCTCCTCATATCACAGCAGAGAAATCATCACCTTCTAACTTTTATTTCACGAATTACGTCTTTCAACAAATTGAAAGCTATGTTGGAAATAGCAACAAAGATCTCATTGTCTACACAACAATTCAACCCGACTTACAGAAATCTGCCTCACAGTTTATTAAACGCTATGTTAATGAATATGGCCCTAAACGCTCCTTCTCTCAGGCCGCAAGCTTAGTTACAACGCCAACTGGTGCAATTGTTGCTATGATAGGAGGAATTGATTTCAAAAAAAGCCAATTCAATCGTGCTCTTGATGCAAGACGCCAAATTGGATCTGCTTTTAAACCCATTGTTTATTTAACCGCCATAGAAGATCTCTCTGTCACATTAGACACATCCGTCACAGATGAACAGAAAGACTATAATGGCTATATGCCTAAAAACTACGGTGATAAATATCTAGGTGATATTGCATTAGAGACAGCTTTTGCCAAATCATCAAATACTGTTGCCGTTTCTTTATTAAATCAGACAGGGATCAGCGCTGTTCGAAAAACAGCGAGAAAGCTCGGCATAACGAGTAAATTAAATAATGATCTCAGTCTTGCTTTAGGATCTGCTTCAATCACAATGCCAGAAATGGTTGCTGCTTTCGCGAGTATAAGCAACGGAGGTCATCCAGTATCCCCTTACGGTATCCAAAAAATTCAATATTTAGATGGCGAAATATTATTCGAACATCACTCCTATGAGTCATCCGCTTTGTTTAGAACACATGATTTAGACACATTAAAAACCATGATGAGATCTGTGGTAACAGAAGGCACAGGGAAGAATGCATATAGCCCTCACCACATATTCTATGGTAAAACAGGCACCAGTGAAGATTATCGTGATGCTTGGTTTATTGGTTTTAGTGATCATTATGTTGGCGCGGTCTGGTTAGGCAATGATGATAATACACCAATGAATCATGTAACGGGTGGAAGCTATCCCGCTTTAATTTGGAAGAATATCATGATTGAGGCTCATAAGAACAACACAGCGACAATGCCTTCTCCTTCAAAAAATGACACCGATTTCGTGGACAAGATCCTTTCTATTTTTAAATAAAATAGCTATACTCAGCGTTATGAATCATACACTTCGTTCACATCACCTACTCTTTTTATGCTTAATACTGGTGCTTTTTACGCTTTCCAGCTGTACATCCACACCTAAAAAGAAACCTTATGTTTCTGCTGTTGAGAATGCTTTATACAACATGATCCCTAAATTAGGTGTTCCCTATGCGGTTAAAGCTGAGCTTCGGGCCATTGAAAATGAAGTTGGTGTCAAAGAGCATTGGAAATATGCAAGCTTCAGCGGGAGTGTTGTTACACTGCGTGAAATAAGACAGCTCGATAATACACTCTGCAGAGAGATCCAACATGAAATCGTTTTAAAACTGGAAACAAAAAAACTATTTGGTTCTAAATGTAAAAAGCACGGTAAATGGTATTAGAAAAACAAGAATCGAAAAGCCCTGCATTAAAATAAATGCAGGGCTTTTCCTTTTTAAGTCATAAGCTTTCGCTTAAATTCTATTGTCTAGATACTTTTTTTGCTTCTCTTTCAGCTTTCTTAGCATCTTTCTTAGGTGTCGCAGCTTTTTCAACAGCAATAACTGTTACTTTACCGCCTGCTTTTTCAACAGCAGCAATAGCCGTTTTTGTCGCACCAGAAACAGTAATTTCAACTTTTGCTTTAAGCTCACCATTACCAAGAAGACGAACACCATCACGAATATGCGTGATAACACCTGCTTCTTTTAATGTAGCAGCATCAATTGCTTTCTTAGCATCAAGTTTTTTAGTGTCAATTGCTTCTTGTAAACGGCTTAGGTTTAACTCAGCAAATGTTTTTGATGAATGATTTGTAAAACCACGCTTAGGTAAACGTTGGTACAAAGGCATTTGACCGCCTTCAAATCCTTTAATAGAAACACCAGTACGTGATTTCTGACCTTTTTGACCAGCACCTGAAGTCTTACCTTTACCAGAAGACATACCACGACCAACGCGTGTTCTATTTTTACGAGCGCCTGGATTATCACTAAGTTCATTTAATTTCATTGTTCTTATCCTCGTTTAACGTATTTATCTCGTTTAAGCAGCTTCTTCAACACGAACCAAGTGAGCGACTTTATTAATCATCCCTCTAACTGATGGTGTATCTTCAAGCGTTGATGTTTTGTGACGTTTACCAAGACCTAAACCAATCAATGTTGCACGTTGATCTTGTGTACGACCAATTGGGCTACCGATTTGTGTTACGGTCACTGTCTTACCTGCAGGTGTTTTCTTAGCAGCTGGTTTTTTAGCTGTTGTTTTTGCTTTTGCAGGTGTTGTTTTCTTAGCAGCTTTTGGCGCAGTCTTTTTAGCTGGCGCTTTTTTTGCTGTTGTTTTTTTCTTTTCTTCAGCCATCAGATGAACTCCTTAAACCTTACTTTTCTATTTTTATAAAAAAGATTACTCAGCATCAATATCAGCTGTGTCGTCTTTCTTACGTCCTAAAATTTCATTTACTTTCTTTCCACGACGCGCAGCAACCATACGTGGGCTACTCATGTTTTTCAAAGCGTCAAATGTCGCTTTAACCATGTTGTGTGGGTTTGATGTACCAATACATTTAGCAACAACATCTTGTACACCAAGTGCTTCAAAAATCGCACGCATCGGTCCACCAGCAATAATCCCTGTACCAGGCTCAGCTGCACGTAAACGCACACGACCAGCGCCAAAAGTACCTTCAACATCATGATGAAGTGTACGACCTTCACGTAGAGGAACGCGGAACAAATTACGACGAGCTTGCTCATTCGCTTTACGGATCGCATCTGGAACTTCACGAGCTTTACCAGTTCCCATTCCAACGCGACCTTTCTCATCACCAACGATCATGATCGCTGCGAAACCAAAACGACGACCACCTTTTACCACTTTGGCAACACGGTTAATGCCGACGAGGCGTTCGATTAATTCGCTCTCTTGTTTTTTCTCATTAGGTCTAGCCATATCTTCTTCTATCCTTTTTTAACCTATTAAAATGATAATCCAGCTTCGCGAGCTGCTTCAGCTAATGCTTTAACACGACCATGGTATGGGTATGATCCACGATCAAAAACAACTTCTTTAACGCCCGCTTTGATAGCACGCTCAGCAACAGCTTTACCAACTGTCGTTGCTGCTTCACAGTCTGTTGTTTTTTTACCTTTATAGTCTTTGTCAATTGTTGATGCTTGCGCCACTGTTTTTTCGCCATCAATAACTTGCGCATAAATATGCTTTGATGAACGGAAAACTGACAAACGAATGCGGTCACCGCCAACTTTTTTAAGTTTGCTACGTACACGCATCTTTCTTTTTGCAGAACCAGTAATATGTGCCATTTTAAAATCCTCTTAAATCTATAAAAACGATTATTTCTTCTTACCTTCTTTACGAAGAATATATTCACCAACATACTTGATACCTTTACCTTTATATGGCTCAGGTGGACGGTATGAGCGAATGTTCGCTGCCAATTGTCCTAGTTGTTGACGGTTACTACCTTCAAGTGTCAATAATGTCGGTTTTTCACATGTCGCCTTCACACCTTCTGGAATGGCGTGACGCACTTCGTGAGAGAAACCTAACTGCATAACAAGTTCTTTCCCTTGTACAGCCGCACGATAACCAACACCGTTAATTTCCATGTCGATTTTGAATCCTTCTGTAACACCTTTAATAGCGTTTACAAGGTTACTACGCATTGTACCCCACATAGCCATCGCTTGCTTTGACTTTGTTTTAGGTGCAATTAATAGCTCGCTTGCTTCTTGCTTTACAGAAACTTCGTCATCAACTATTAAAGACAACTCGCCAAGTTTACCTTTTACAGTCATATCGCGACCAGCGATCGTAACTGTAACACCTTCAGGAATAGTAACTGGCTTTTTACCCATACGTGACATGGTATTATCCTTCCACTTCTTACTTCTTAATAAACACTTCCTAAAACTTCGCCACCAACATTCTTAGCACGCGCATCGTAGTCACACATAACACCTTGAGGTGTTGACACGATGTAAATACCAAGACCGTTTTTAGCCGGCTTTAGGTCTTTAACACTTGAGTACACACGACGACCAGGCTTAGAAACACGTTGAATCTCCTGAATAACAGGAGCATCTTCAAAATATTTCAAAGCAATCTCATATGCTTTTTTACCAGCAGCATCTGCTGTTTCTTCAAAACCTGCAATAAAACCTTTTGCTTCTAATACCTTCAATACGCTTGCACGTAATGTAGATGCAGGTGTTGTAACTGTTTCATGTCCACGCGCTTGAGCGTTTCTAATACGTGTGAACAAATCTCCAATAGGATCACTAAATGACATCGTCTTATACTCCTAAAATCTTCTTACCAACTTGATTTAACCATACCTGGGATTTCACCAGCAGAACCTAACTGACGTAGCGCAATCCTTGACATTTGTAAGCGACCAAAATAACCATGTGGACGACCTGTTACACGACATCTATTACGGATGCGAATACGGCTTGTATCACGGCCCATTTTGTTTAGTTTTTGATAAAGTTCAAAAACCTCTTCAACGCCTTTACCTTCTGCGTAAGCTTTACGAGCAGCTTTGCGGATTTCAGCACGTCTGTGCTCACCACCATTCGTAAGGGCTTTCTTAATTCTTCTATTATTCTTTGCTACTGCACTACTTTTTGCCATTTCTTAAAATCCTATCTTTTATTTTTTAAAAGGCACATTAAACATTTCCAATAAAGCACGCGCTTCATCATCACTATTTGCTGATGTACAAATTACAATATCCATACCACGTGCTTGTGTTACTTTATCATAATCAATTTCTGGGAAAATTGTTTGTTCTTTAAGACCCATAGAATAATTCCCACGGCCATCAAATGATTTACCAGAAACACCACGAAAGTCTTTAATACGAGGCATCGCAATTGTTACTAAGCGATCCAAAAATTCATACATGCGCTCGCCACGAAGTGTTACTTTACATCCAATCTTCATATTTTCACGAAGTTTGAACTGCGCAATAGACTTCTTTGAACGTGTCGCAACAGGTTTTTGACCAGCGATCAATTCCATTTCAGCCAATGCATCATTCACTTTACGAGAGTCTGATGTTGCTTCACCAACACCCATATTTAAGACGATTTTCTCAAGCTTAGGAACAGCGTAAGTGTTCGCAATACCTAGCTTCTCTTTCAAAGCGCCACGAATTTCTTCGTAATATTTTTTCTTTAAGCGAGCCATTTTATTTTCCTCTTAAACTCTTTTTATTAATCAATCACTTCGCCAGAACGTCTAGCAACGCGAACTTTTTTACCATCTTTTAAAGTTTGATAGCCAACGCGTGTTGGTTTATCTTCTTTAGGATCAACAAAAGCAACATTAGAAACATGAATTGATGCCTCTTTTGTCTCAATACCGCCTTGTGACGTTTGAGACGGCTTCACATGTTTTTTTACCAAATTAATCCCCTGCACAAACACACGGTTTTCTTTTGGTATTACACGCAAAATTTCGCCTGTTTTACCTTTATCTTTACCTGTCAAAACGACAACTTTATCGCCTTTTTTCAATCTTAATTTAGCCGACATCTTATAATACCTCCGGAGCTAATGAGATAACTTTCATGTGACCAGATGCACGAAGCTCTCTTGGCACAGGGCCAAAAATACGTGTACCAATTGGCTCACCATTATTATTCAATAAAACAACATCATTGCTATCAAAACGAATAGCTGATCCGTCCGGACGTTTGATTTCTTTTGCAACACGTACAACGAGTGCTTTAGAAACCTTCCCTTTTGCAACTTTAGCATTTGGAATTGCTTGCTTTACAGACACAACAATTACATCACCAACAGATGCATATTTTCTTTTCGATCCACCAAGAACCTTGATGCACTGAACACGCTTTGCACCGCTATTATCAGCAACACCGCAGTTTGTTTCTACTTGTATCATCTTCTTCCGGGTCCTTTCTTATTCGTCTTACTTCTTAACCCTAATATTATTCGCTTTTGTCTTCTGCTGTTTCAGCATCGTCTTGTTTTTTACCTTCGGTTTTCAAGACTTCTTTAACCTCATCTTCAATGATGATGCTTGCTGATACTGCTTTTTCTTTCAACTCAACGACTTTAAAGCGTTTCGTTTTAGAAATTGGTGCGCATTCTTCAATAAGAACTGTATCACCGATACCCACTTCATTTGTTTCATCATGAGCTGAATATTTTTTTGTTTGAAAAATAAACTTCTTATATACAGGGTGCTTGAAGCGACGTGTAACATTTACTGTTACAGTTTTATCACCTTTGTTACTTACAACCTGACCTTCTAATACACGACGTGGCATATCTTACAATCTCCTACTTACTTCTTCGCTTTTTTAGATGTTTTAGTTTCTTTAGCAGCAACCTCAACACCTTGTTTTTTTTCTGTTAAAACAGTTTTAATACGCGCAATATCACGACGAACACGACGCATATTTGCTGTATCTTGAACTTGTGCGTTTGCTTGTTGAAAGCGCAAGTTAAACTGTTCTTTTCTTAAAGATAAAAGTTCGTCTTTCAACTGATCTTCTGTCTTTGCTCTTAAATCCATTGCTGTAGTCATTTCTATTTTTCCTTTTGCAATCAATTCTTATGCGCCGCGACCTTCGCGTGTCACAAATTTCGTTTTAATTGGCAACTTAGAACCCGCAAGTTCAAAAGCACCACGTGCTAATTCTTCACTTACACCATCAAGTTCGAACATAATACGACCAGGTTTAACACGGCATGCCCAAAATTCTGGAGAACCTTTACCTTTACCTTGACGTACCTCTAATGGCTTTTTAGAAACAGGAACATCTGGGAAAATACGGATCCAAAGACGACCTTGACGTTTCATGTAACGTGTAATCGTACGACGAGCAGCCTCAATTTGGCGTGCAGTAATACGCTCAGGTTGCAAAGCTTTAAGGCCAAAAGCACCAAAGTTAAGCTCTGTACCACCCTTCGCATTCCCGTGAATACGACCTTTATGGGCTTTTCTAAATTTTGTCTTTTTAGGTGACAACATTGTTCAAACTCCTGTTTATTAAAACCTATCCTTATTAAGGCGTGCTCTTAGTTAGCGCGACCACCTTGCATTTCATTAAATTTCTTATCACGTGCCATTGGATCATGAGCCATAATCTCACCTTTATAGATCCAAACTTTAACACCAATAATTCCGTATGTAGTGCTTGCACGCGCTACACCGTAATCAATATCAGCACGAAGTGTATGTAAAGGCACTCGACCTTCACGGTACCATTCTGTACGAGCAATCTCAGCACCAGCTAAACGACCAGCACAATTCACACGAATACCACCTGCACCTAAGCGAAGCGCTGATTGAACGCCACGTTTCATTGCACGACGGAAAGAAATACGACGCTCTAGCTGACTAGCAATTCCATCAGCAACTAATTGAGCATCAATTTCAGGTTTTCGAACTTCAACAACATTTAAAGAAACTTCACTGCCCATCATCTTAGATAGCTTGTTCTTTAATGTCTCGATCTCAGACCCTTTTTTACCAATAATCACACCTGGGCGCGCTGTGTATAGTGTTACACGAATATTATTCGCAGCACGCTCAATAACAACACGGCTCACGCCAGCTGGCTTAAGCTTTTCAAAAAGATAGCGACGCACTTCAATATCTTGGTGGAGTTTATCCGCATAGTCTTTTTTACCTGCGAACCAACGGCTATCCCAAGTTCTATTAATTCCTAAACGAAGACCTACCGGGCTTACTTTTTGACCCATCTTTATTACTCCTCAGATTCTTTCACTACAATTGTTAAATTACTAAAAGGTTTCAAAATGCGAGCACCACGACCTTTTGCTCTTGCACGGAAACGCTTCATCGTAATTGACTTACCGACTGTCGCTTCTTTTATCACTAAACGGTCAACATCCAAATTATGGTTGTTCTCCGCATTAGCGATCGCGGATTGTAACGCTTCTTTAACATGTTTTGCAACACGTTTCTTTGAAAATTCTAAATCAATAAGTGCTTTCTCTACTTTTTGACCACGAATAGATTCAGCTACCAAGTTCAGCTTATAAGGGCTTGTTCTGATATGCTTTACGAAACAACGTGCTTCGCTTTCTTGTACGCGGGGTTCGTTGGCAACTTGTCCCATCTTAACTCAAACCTTTCCTTCTTATCTTTTCGCTTTTTTATCAACACCATGACCGTAATATGTACGTGTCGGTGCAAATTCACCTAACTTGTGACCAATCATGTCTTCGTCAACAAGTACAGGTATGTTTTTGTTTCCGTTATAAACAGCAATCGTTAGACCTACCATTTGAGGTAAAATCACAGAACGACGAGAATATGTTTGAATAACTCCATTGCTTCCTGTTTCAACTGCTTTCGTTACTTTTGCTAGCAGATGATGATCAACGAAAGGACCTTTCCATACTGAACGTGGCATCTTATATACTCCTCACTCTTACTTTCTCTTACTGTGTCTTGAACGGACAATGTATTTACTTGTTGATTTATTTGTACGTGTTTTCTTACCTTTAGTAGGTTGCCCCCAAGGTGACACAGGATGACGACCACCCGATGTACGACCTTCACCACCACCATGTGGGTGATCAACAGGGTTCATAACAACACCACGAACAGAAGGTCTTTTACCTAACCAACGGTTACGACCAGCTTTACCAAGGTTTGTGTTTGATTGATCTGGGTTAGAAACAGCACCAACTGTTGCTAAACACTCAGAACGAACCACACGTAATTCACCAGAAGATAGTTTTAATTGCGCATAACCTGCATCACGTCCAACAAGTTGAACATATGTTCCAGCAGAACGGGCAATCTGACCACCTTTACCTGGTTTCATTTCAATATTGTGTAAAATCGTACCAATTGGCACATTTTTCAATGGCATTGTATTACCTGGCTTAACATCAACTTTCTCCCCAGCAATAATTTTATCGCCAGCAGCTAATTTTTGAGGAGCCAAAATATATGCTTTTTCACCATCTGTATATTCAACCAAAGCAATAAATGCTGTACGGTTTGGATCGTACTCTAAACGCAATACAGTTGCTTCCATATCCCATTTTGTACGTTTAAAATCAACCATACGGTAACGGCGCTTATGTCCACCACCACGACGACGTGATGTAATACGACCTGTATTATTACGACCACCAGATTTTTTAAGACCTACTGTTAAGCCTTTTTCTGGGTCACCAGACCACAACTCGCTACGATCAACGATAACAAGTTGTCTTGTACTTGGTGTTACTGGGTTAAACTTTTTTAAAGCCATAATCTTTAATCCTTTTTTTCCCTAAATTATAAACCTGTTGCCATATCAATTGTTTGACCTTCAGCCAAAGTAACAATTGCTTTTTTTGTGTCATTTCTTTTACCTAAATGACCACGGAAACGCTTCACCTTACCTTTTAAGATAGATGTATTAACAGCGCGAACTTCTACTTTGAAAAGAGCTTCAACCGCATGCTTAATCTCAGGCTTTGTTGCATCCATAGAAACTTGGAATGAAACTTGAGAATGAGCAGAACCCATTGTTGCTTTTTCTGTAATCAAAGGAGCCTTAATAACTTGGTAGTCTCTCTCTGTTACTGTAACTGTTTGTTTTTTTGCCATTTTCTTTCTCCTTCAGTCGCTCGAATTACTTCAAACGCTCCTGTAAAGTTTCTAATGCTTGCTTTGTAATTACCAATGTATCACGGCGTAAAATGTCATATACATTTGTTGCTTTTTCTGGCAACACATCAATTAAGGGAATGTTGTTTGTTGCACGAACAAAGTTTTCATCCAACTCATTTCCATCAATAATCAAAGCAGAAGACAAATCTAACTTTTGAAGTAATTTAGCCATGTCTTTTGTTTTATGTGTTTTTGCTTTTGCTGCATCTAAAACAATTAATTGCTTGTTCTTTGCTTTTGCAGACAAAGCTACTTTCAAAGCAAGTTTACGAACGCGCTTTGGTAAATCTGTTGCATGTGAACGAACCACAGGACCAAAAATTGTCGCACCACCACGGTGAATTGGTGTTCTCAAAGACCCCGCACGTGCACGACCCGTACCCTTTTGAGCGAAAGGTTTTGCACCTGTACCACTGACTTCAGAAATACCTTTTGTTTTATGTGTACCAGCTTGGCGTTTACTCAATTGCCAATTCACTGCACGGTTTAGAAGGTCAGAACGCTCTTCTTGACCGAAGACATCTTTATCAAGAGTGACTTCGCCGGCAGCTTTGTTATCTAATGTTTTTACAGAAACTTTCATAACGTTTACTCTCTTCTTTCTACCGCTTATTCTGTTGTTGTTTCAGCAGTTGTTTCTTCAGCTGGTACTTCAGAAGGTGTTTCTTCTGTTTTCGCTTCAGCTTTAGCATTTGCTGCTTCTTTTAATTTTGCAGGAAACGGTAAATCTTCTGGCATTTTTTTCTTAACTGCATCAGAAACATAAACCCAACCATTTTTCGTACCAGGCACAGATCCTTTAACTAAGATCAAACCACGCTCAGCATCAACACGAACAACTTGCAAGTTCTGAACTGTTACGCGCTCAGCACCCATGTGCCCTGCCATTTTCTTACCTTTAAATACTTTACCAGGATCCTGACATTGACCTGTCGAACCATGAGCACGGTGAGAAACTGACACACCGTGAGTAGCACGCATACCACCAAAGTTGTGACGTTTCATCGCACCAGCAAACCCTTTACCGATAGATTGCCCAGCAACATCGATAAATTGACCTGGAACAAAGTGTTCAGCTGATAACTCAGCACCCACTTCTAATAATGCATCGTTACTTACACGAAACTCAGCTACTTTTTGCTTAGGTTCAACTTTTGCTTTTGCAAAGTGACCACGCTTAGCTTTCGTTACATTTTTAACTTTTGCTTGACCTACACCAAGCTGAACAGCGCTATAGCCATTCTTTTCTTCAGTCATAACAGACACAACCTGACAGCCATCCATAGATAGAACTGTTACAGGAACATGACGACCTTCATCATCGAAGACGCGTGTCATACCAACTTTTTTAGCAATCAATCCGGTACGCATTTTTCTTTTTACCCTTTCAGAGGTTCCTTTAGTCTAATTAATAATATTAAAGTTTAATTTCTACATCCACACCTGCAGCCAAGTCTAACTTCATCAAAGCATCAACTGTTTGCGGTGTTGGTTCTACAATATCCATTGTTCTCATATGTGTTCTGATCTCGAACTGTTCACGAGATTTTTTGTACACGTGAGGAGAACGGATAACCGTAAATTTCTCAATTTTAGTTGGCAAAGGAATTGGTCCACGAACATTAGCACCAGTACGTTTTGCTGTGCTCACAATCTCTTTTGTTGATTGATCCAAAACGCGATGGTCAAAAGCACGTAGTTTTATGCGAATATTTTGTGCATCCATTTTTTTATACCTTTTTTATATCCTTTAACCTTTAAACTTACTCAATAATCTTAGCAACAACGCCAGCACCTACTGTACGGCCACCCTCACGGATAGCAAAACGTAGACCTTCGT
>CATLOR010000003.1 GCA_950054255.1 uncultured Rickettsiales bacterium
GTTAATGTTGTTTTACCGTGGTCAACGTGGCCAATTGTACCAATGTTAACGTGGGGTTTGGTTCTTTCAAATTTTTCTTTAGACATTATTATCTCCTTCTAAAATCCTTTAAATTCTTTTTCTTAAGCAAACTGCTTTTTAACTTCATCTGCAACAGCTTGTGGCACTTTATCATAGTGATCAAACTGCATTGAATATTGCGCACGACCTTGCGACATAGAGCGTAATGTATTGATATAACCAAACATATTCGCTAACGGCACCATCGCTGTAACAGCTTTCGCTATACCACGGTCCTCCATACCAGAAACTTGTCCACGACGAGAGTTCAAGTCACCGATAATATCACCCATATATTCCTCAGGTGTAATTACCTCAACCTTCATCATTGGCTCAAGCAGTGCTGGAGATGACTTCTGCATCGCTTCTTTAAATGCTGCTTTCGCTGCAATTTCGAAGGCAAGAACAGACGAGTCAACATCGTGATACGCACCATCAAGAAGCTCAACACGGAAATCAATTACAGGGAAGCCTGCAATAATACCGCTTTCTTTTGCTGCTTCTACACCTTTTTCAACACCAGGAATGTATTCTTTAGGAATAGAACCACCAACAACTTTACTTTCGAAGCTGTATCCTTCACCTGGCTCAACAGGGATGAATTTAGCAATCATACGCGCAAACTGTCCAGAACCACCAGACTGTTTCTTATGTGTATAATCAACCTCAACTTCTTTACCCATTGTTTCACGGTAAGCAACCTGTGGCGCACCAACATTCGCCTCAACTTTAAATTCACGCTTCATACGATCAACAATAATGTCTAAGTGAAGTTCACCCATACCTTTAATAATTGTTTGACCTGATTCATGATCAACAGACACACGGAAAGAAGGATCCTCAGCAGCTAAGCGTTGCAACGCTAAAGACATCTTTTCTTGGTCAGCTTTAGATTTAGGCTCAACCGCGATCTCAATAACAGGATCTGGGAACTCCATACGCTCAAGAATAATTGGCGTTTCTTTCACACAAAGCGTGTCACCAGTTGTCGTTTCTTTAAGACCAGCAATCGCGACAATATCACCAGCAGACGCCACCTTAACCTCTTCACGAGAGTTCGAGTGCATCAACATCATACGACCAACACGCTCTTTTTTATCTTTTACAGAGTTCTGAACGTAAGAACCAGCCTCTAAAGTACCAGAGTAAATACGAACAAACGTCAAAGAGCCAACAAATGGGTCATTCATAATTTTAAACGCAAGCGCAGAAAACGGCGCATCAGCTTCAGGAGGACGAGATGCAGGCTGAGGATCATCAAGATCAACAGTAACACCCTTCACATCACCAACGTCTAAAGGAGATGGCATAAACTCAATTACAGCATCAAGTAAAGGCTGTACACCCTTGTTTTTAAACGCTGTTCCACACAAAACAGGAACAAATGCACCAGCAATTGTACCCTTACGAATACATGCTTTTAATGTTGCTTCATCTGGCTCATTACCTTCAAGGTAAGATTCCATAGCCACATCATCCATTTCAACAGCTGTTTCAATCAATGTCTGGCGGTATTCAGCAGCTCTATCAGCTAAATCAGCAGGAATATCTGTTTCTTCCCACTCAGCACCTAAGTTTTCGGCTTTCCAAACAAGCGCTTTATTTTTGATCAAATCGATACAACCCGCAAATTCAGCCTCAGCACCAATTGGTAATTGAATAACCAATGGTGTTGCCCCTAAACGGTCAACCATCATATCAACACAACGGTAGAAGTTCGCACCAGTACGGTCCATTTTATTAACGAAACACATACGAGGAACTTTATATTTATCAGCCTGACGCCATACTGTTTCAGATTGAGGTTCAACACCAGCAACCGAGTCAAATACTGCTACAGCACCATCAAGAACACGCAAAGAACGCTCAACCTCAATTGTAAAGTCAACGTGACCTGGTGTGTCAATGATATTAATACGATGATCTTTCCAGAAACATGTTGTCGCAGCAGACGTAATTGTAATACCACGCTCTTGCTCTTGCTCCATCCAGTCCATAGTAGCCGCACCATCATGCACCTCACCAATTTTGTGAGAACGACCTGTGTAGTATAGAATACGCTCAGTTGTTGTCGTTTTACCGGCATCAATATGAGCCATAATTCCAATATTGCGGTATCTTTCTAATGGTGTATTTGTCGACATTGTTTAAATCCCTTTTAAATCCTTACATTAAATTAGAAACGGTAGTGAGCAAATGCTCTGTTAGCTTCTGCCATTTTATGCGTATCTTCACGCTTCTTAACTGAACCACCTTTGTCTTCAGCCGCATCAAGCAATTCATTCGCTAAACGCTCTTCCATTGTTTTTTCATTACGAGCACGTGCCATTGTAACCATCCAACGAATAGCTAATGTTTGTTGACGTGCCGGACGCACCTCCATAGGTACTTGGTAAGTAGCACCACCAACACGACGAGAACGGACCTCAACAGCCGGCTTAATTTTTGAAAGAGCAATGTGGAATACACGAAGCTCTAAAGGAGCATTCATATCAACATTATCATTTACACCCTCTGCAACAATACGCGCAGCACGCTCAGATTTCGCAATACGCTCTAACGCACCATAAACGATTTTCTCAGCGACAGACTTCTTACCATCCAACATAATATAGTTCATAACTTTTGTTAGAACGACATCTTTATATTTTGGATCTGGTAGAACTTCTCTTACTTCTGCTCTATTACGTCTTGACATGTCTTAATCCTTCTCGTTTAAAATTACTTCTTCTTCTTCGCGCCATATAGAGAGCGGCGTTGCTTACGGTCAGACACACCTTGTGTATCAAGAACACCACGTAGAATATGATAGCGAACACCGGGTAAATCCTTTACACGACCACCACGAATAAGAACAACCGAGTGCTCTTGTAAGTTATGCCCCTCACCTGGGATATATGCTGTTACTTCTTGGCCTGTTGTTAAACGTACACGAGCCACTTTACGAAGCGCTGAGTTAGGCTTCTTAGGTGTTGTCGTATAAACACGCGTACAAACACCACGGCGTTGCGGACAAGCCTTTAACGCAGGAGATTTACTTTTTACAACTTTGTCTTGGCGACCCTTACGGATCAATTGATTAATTGTTGGCATACTCTTTTAACCTTTAAATTCTGTTTTTAAACCAATCACAAATTCATTGATTCAAATGAATCAAAAAACTCAATGGAAGCTCGTTATAGGATGAGACAATGACAAACGCAAGATAAATCTGCATTTTCGGCAAAAAAACTTCACTTTATCTAAGTGCGCTTTTCTCCGGGAAATATAGGCCTGCGTCTAGATATACTCTATGAATCTACAGCCAGTCCATCTCTATAGCTGGCGAAATATACCGATTCATTAACGTTTCGTCAAGACATTTTTCGTATATTTCATAAAAATCTATTTTTTTACATATACTATCATTGATATTCTTTCTTATTTTCCATATATATAATTCCATTAAATTATAGAAAGGATAAAAAAAAATGACAGCTATTACTCCGTATTTTAATGGTACTCCTCCTCACGATCTTACTCCATTAGGGCTACACTTAAGCCTGCAAGAATATGCCGACACAGTCATCAAAAATGGGGATCTAGAAACAATTCAACAAATTCATGATATTGGTTATGACTTTAACAACAACTATGATGCTATCTTTGATACTGTTTGTGATGGTAACACCCACGCCACCTTAAAACTTATTGAGTTAAATGCCTTAGATTTAAGTAAGAAACATAAGCTTTATAACGCTCCTCTTTTCTTATTAAGTATTATGTTTGAAAATAAAGCAGCACTCTATGAAGCATTAAAAGCAAAAAACACTAAGCCTGTTTTAAAGACAGAATACGATGGTAGATACTATATTAATATTTTTAATTGTAGAAATATTGAAAACCCTGTATGGCGGGATGACGTAATGCAATATGCCAGAAATTGGCGCGTTAACAAAGTTAAGTCTCTGTTTGATATGCGCGCCAAATAAACAATTATCACGAAAAAAAGGCTCTGAAATACTCAGAGCCTTTTTTATTAATTGTAAAATGAGTTATTACGCTGCATCTGTATTTTTCGTTTCTTCAGACGCTGCATCAACTTCACCTTCTTCAGAAAGCGCCGCTGTTGCCCCAGCTAGATCGAGGCTACCCTCTTGACCATCTGTCAACAACTCTTGTGTACTTCCTAGAATTTCACGATCACGCTGTGCTGCAATACGCTTCAATTCATGGACAAGAGCACCAGTACCAGCTGGGATCAAGCGACCAACGATCACGTTCTCTTTCAAGCCGTTTAGATCGTCAACCTTACCATTAACAGCCGCGTCTGTTAGAACACGTGTTGTTTCTTGGAATGATGCCGCAGAAATAAATGAACGTGTCTGCAAGCTTGCTTTTGTAATACCTTGTAAGACAGGTGTTGCCTTAGCAGGTTTCTTACCAGCCGCTTCAATTTTTGCATTCACTTCATCAAATTCAATACGGTCAACTTGCTCACCTTCAAGATATGTTGTTTGACCTGCATCTGTAATCTCAACTTTTTGAAGCATCATACGAGCTACAACCTCGATATGCTTATCGTTGATCTTCACACCTTGCAGACGGTAAACGTCTTGAATTTCATTTACAAGATATTCAGCCAAGGCTTCAACACCCATAACAGCCAAGATATCGTGTGGAACAAGACTACCATCAATCAGCTTGTCACCTTTGCGGACAAAGTCACCTTCTTTAACAATAATATGCTTACCCTTAGGGATCATATATTCGCGTGGCTCAGTTCCATCTGTTGGCTTAACAACAAGACGTGTTTTTGTCTTATAGTCTTTACCATACTCGACCTGACCGTCAACCTCAGAGATCATCGCGAAGTCTTTTGGACGACGTGCCTCAAACAGTTCAGCCACACGAGGTAGACCCCCTGTAATATCACGTGTCTTAGATGTCTCACGAGGAATACGAGCAATCACATCACCGGCTTTAACCTCATCTCCATTCGTCACAGATAAAATAGCACCAACTGACATGTGGTAATTCGCCGCTAAGCCGTTATCTAGTGTTACAACCTTACCGTCTTTACCTTCAATCATAATGCGTGGCTTCAAATCTCCACCTTTCGCACTTTGACGCCAATCCATAACAACTTTAGATGAAAGACCTGTTGCCTCATCAACTTGTTCGTTAACTGATACACCTTCAGATAAGTCACCGTATACAGCCTTACCATCTTTCTCAGTAATAATCGGAACAGTATATGGATCCCACTCCGCCATTTTCTCGCCTGCTTTAACCTTAGCACCTTCCTTAACAAGAAGTTTCGCACCATAAGGTAGACGATATTTAGCTTTTTCAACATTTTTACCATCACGTAGAACGATTTCTGTGTTACGTCCCATAACGATAGGTGTTCCTTCAGAGTTTACAACAACCTCTTTGTTTACGATTTCAACCTTAGAATCTAAAGCTGCTTCAACAGAAGATTGTTCAGAACCACCCTGAGCGGCACCACCAATGTGGAATGTACGCATTGTCAACTGTGTACCAGGCTCACCAATTGATTGAGCTGCGATAACACCAACAGCTTCACCAATGTTCACCTTCGTACCGCGAGCCAAGTCACGACCATAACATTTACCACAGATACCGTTTCCTTCTGTCTCACATGTGAGTACAGAACGTGTTTGAACTGTGTCAACACCAGCTGTTTCAATAAGCTCTGCAGTTACTTCATCAATGATCTCACCAGCTGCAGCGATTACTTCACCTGTTTCTGGGTGCTCAACATCAAATGATGGTGTACGACCAAGAAGACGCTCTGATAGAGAGGATACAACTGTACCCCCATCAACAACTGCGCGAATTTGAATACCACGCTCAGTACCACAATCTTCTTCACGAACGATTACATCTTGAGAAACGTCAACCAAACGACGTGTCAAGTAACCAGAGTTCGCAGTTTTCAACGCTGTATCAGCAAGACCCTTACGAGCACCGTGAGTAGAGTTAAAGTATTCAAGAACGGTTAGACCTTCTTTAAAGTTAGAAATAATCGGTGTTTCGATAATCTCACCAGAAGGTTTCGCCATTAGACCACGCATACCAGCAAGCTGACGGATCTGAGCAGCAGAACCACGAGCACCTGAATGCGCCATCATGAAGACTGAGTTAAAGCCTTTCTCAGTTGGTGCAGAAATCACTTTCATCATTTCGCCCGCAACTTCATCTGTACAAGAAGACCAAATATCAACGACTTTGTTGTATTTCTCACCTTTTGTGATCAAACCATCTTGATATTGTTGTTCATATTCTTTTACTTTTTCTTGAGCGGCATCAACAAGCTTTTGTTTTGCATCAGGAATAATCAAGTCATCCTTACCAAATGAGATACCTGCTTTACACGCATTAGAGAACCCTAACTGCATCATCTTATCACAGAAAATAACAGTCGCTTTTTGACCACAGTGACGGTAAACAACGTCAATCACATTTGACACTGCTTTTTTCGTCAATGTTGTATTAATCAAACCAAATGGTACTTTTGGATGACGCGGCAACAATTCAGACAGGATCATACGACCCGGTGTTGTATCCACAACCAAACGCACTGGCTCACCATTTTCATCAACTGTATGGTAACGCGCCTTCACTTTTGAATGAAGTGTTACTGCACCAGCATTCAGAGCATGATGAATTTCATTAATATCAGTAAATATTGAGCCTTCACCCGCTTGACCATCAAGCTCTAAAGACATGTAGTATAGACCCAAAACGATATCTTGTGTTGGAACGATAACAGGCTTACCACTCGCTGGTGATAAGATGTTATTTGTAGACATCATCAAGACACGCGCTTCTAACTGAGCTTCGATTGACAATGGTACGTGAACCGCCATTTGGTCACCATCAAAGTCAGCATTAAACGCTGTACATACTAATGGGTGTAGGTTAATCGCTTTACCTTCGATAAGTACTGGTTCGAACGCCTGAATACCAAGTCTGTGCAATGTTGGTGCACGGTTTAGCATCACAGGGTGCTCACGAATAACTTCTTCCAAGATATCCCAAACTTCAGGACGCGCTTTTTCAACCATACGCTTCGCTGCTTTAATTGTTGTTGCAATACCATATGTTTCTAATTTGTGATAGATAAATGGCTTAAATAGCTCTAGCGCCATTTTCTTAGGAAGACCACATTGGTGTAGTTTCAATGTCGGACCCGACACGATCACAGAACGACCAGAATAGTCAACACGCTTACCAAGAAGGTTTTGACGGAAGCGACCTTGCTTCCCTTTCAACATATCAGAAAGAGATTTCAAAGGACGACGGTTATTACCTGTAATCACACGACCACGACGACCATTATCAAACAATGCATCAACAGATTCTTGAAGCATACGTTTTTCGTTACGGATAATAATGTCTGGTGCTTTAAGTTCTAAAAGACGTTTCAAACGGTTGTTACGGTTAATAACACGACGATATAAATCGTTCAAATCAGATGTCGCGAAACGACCACCATCAAGAGGAACCAAAGGACGTAACTCAGGTGGGATAACAGGAACTGTATCCATGATCATCCATTCTGGGTGTGTGTTCGAAGAAATAAATGCTTCAAGAAGCTTCAAACGCTTAACAAGTTTTTTCTTCTTTGCTTCAGAATTTGTTTCTTCTAGCTCTTCACTTACACGATCAAAGTCTGCTTGGAGGTCAACTGTTTTTAACACTTCGCGAATAGCTTCTGCACCGATACCAGCTTTGAAATTATCTTCACCGAACTCGTCTTGCGCATCATAATATTCTTCAGGTGTTAAAAGCTGCTTCGGCTTCAAGCTTGTCATACCAGGGTCTGTCACCATATAGCTTTCAAAATAAAGAACTTTTTCTAAATCTTTAAGCATCATATCAAGGATCAAACCAATACGGCTAGGAAGTGACTTCAAGAACCAGATATGAGCAACTGGTGCAGCCAAGTCAATGTGACCCATACGCTCACGACGTACTTTAGTCAATGTTACTTCAACGCCACATTTTTCACAAATAATACCTTTATACTTCATGCGTTTATATTTACCGCATAAGCATTCATAATCCTTTACTGGACCAAAGATGCGGGCACAAAACAAACCATCTTTTTCTGGCTTGAATGTTCTATAGTTAATTGTTTCTGGCTTTTTAATTTCACCAAAAGACCAAGATTTTACTTCGTCAGGGCTAGCGATTGTAATTTTGATCTCGTCAAAATTTTGTGTTTGGTTGTTGCTACCAAAGATTTTTGCCAATTCGTTGCTCATTTTTATTTTTTCTCCATTTAAGGTTTAAATCGGTAAAGGGGGCGCCCTTTATAAAGGCGCCCTTTTATCAAATTTTAGTCTTTCTGTAATAGGTCAACATTCAGACCAAGTGAACGAAGTTCTTTTACAAGAACGTTGAACGATTCAGGGATACCAACTTCAAAGCTGTCATCACCGCGTACAATCGACTCATAAGCTTTTGTGCGACCTGCAACGTCATCCGACTTCACAGTCAACATTTCTTGTAGCGTATATGCAGCACCATAAGCCTGCAACGCCCACACTTCCATCTCACCAAAGCGCTGACCACCAAACTGAGCCTTACCACCCAACGGCTGCTGTGTAACAAGTGAGTATGGTCCAATAGAACGCGCGTGGATCTTATCATCAACCAAGTGATGAAGCTTAAGAAGGTACTTATACCCAACCGTTACTTGACGATCGAATTTTTCACCTGTACGTCCATCAATCAATGTTACCTGACCAGATGTAGCAACACCTGCACGCTCAAGCATTTCATTGATATCAGCTTCTTCAGCACCATCAAATACTGGTGTCGCAATTGGAACACCACCACGAAGGTTGTTTGACATTTCCAAAATCTCATCATCATTGAGAGATTCTACTTTTGTTGTATACTCACGATCACCGTAAGCATCTTTCAATTTCGATCTCAATTCTGAGAATTTCGCTTTTGTGTCTTTACCTGTTTTCGCTGCGTGCTTAATGCTGTCAACCATGTCACCGACTTGACGCCCAACATTTGACACAGCCCAACCAAGGTGTGTTTCCAAAATCTGACCAACATTCATACGCGATGGAACACCAAGTGGGTTCAACACGATATCAACAGGCTGACCATCTTCGAGGTATGGCATATCTTCTTGAGCCATAATACGAGAGATAACCCCTTTGTTACCGTGACGACCAGCCATTTTATCACCAGGCTGAAGCTTACGCTTCACAGCAACGAAGACTTTAACCATCTTCATCACGCCAGGTGCTAACTCATCACCACGCTGAAGTTTTTCAATTTTGTTTTCAAAACGTTTGTTAACATCATTCACTGATACTTCAAAGCTTTCACGCATACCTTCAATTGTATCCATTTGCGCTTCGTCAGTTAAAACGATGTTTGTCCACTCACTGCGTGGCAACGCTTCCAAATCAGCATCCGTGATCTTTGCTCCTTTTTTCAGACCTTTTGCTGCTTTCGCAACTTCTTGTCCTACAAGAACCTCTTTCAAGCGACCATAGAAACCACCTTCAAGAATAGCCTTTTCATCATCACGGTCTTTTGCCAAAGCTTTAATCTCAGCATTCTCAATCGCAAGAGCACGTTGATCTTTATCAACACCGCGACGAGAGAAAACACGAACCTCAACAACTGTACCGCTAGATCCTGGAGGCATACGGAGTGAAGAATCTTTCACATCAGCAGCTTTCTCACCAAAGATCGCACGAAGAAGTTTCTCTTCAGGAGTCATTGGGCTTTCGCCTTTTGGTGTTACCTTACCAACCAGAATATCACCCGGGTGAACTTCCGCACCGATATAAGCAATACCAGCCTCATCAAGGTGACGAAGTGCTTCTTCACCCACGTTTGGAATATCACGTGTGATATCTTCTTGACCGAGCTTTGTATCACGTGCCATCACTTCGAACTCTTCTAGGTGAATAGATGTGTAAACATCATCACGCACAATACGCTCAGAAATAAGGATTGAATCCTCATAGTTATACCCATTCCAAGGCATGAACGCACAAAGCACGTTACGACCAAGAGCCAACTCACCAAATTGAGTAGATGGACCATCAGCAATAATATCACCCGCTTCGATCAAATCACCCACTTTAACAAGAGGACGTTGGTTAATACATGTATCTTGGTTAGAACGTTGGAATTTCTTCAAGTTGTAAATATCAACAGTTGATAAGTCATCAGAAGAAATTTCTGTTGCACGAATAACGATACGCGCGGCGTCAACTTGGTCAACAATACCTGTACGACGGGCAACCACAGCCGCACCAGAATCACGAGCAACTGTTGCCTCCATACCAGTACCAACAAGTGGCGCATCTGTTTTAAGCAAAGGCACTGCCTGACGTTGCATGTTTGATCCCATCAACGCACGGTTCGCATCATCATTTTCTAAGAAAGGAATAAGTGATGCCGCAACAGATACAATCTGTTTTGGAGATACGTCAATTAAATCAATTTGATCAGAAGTCGCTAGAATGTTTTCACCTTTTTGACGACAAGAAACGAAGTCAGAAACGAATTTTCCTTTAGCATCTAATTCAGCATTCGCCTGAGCAACTGTGTAACGTCCCTCTTCCATCGCTGATAGATAAACAACTTCATCAGTTACAACACCATCAACAACTTTTCTATATGGGCTTTCAATGAAACCATATTGGTTTACACGTGCATATGTTGCCAAAGAGTTAATCAGACCAATATTTGGTCCTTCAGGTGTTTCAATCGGACAAATACGACCATAGTGTGTTGTATGAACGTCACGTACTTCAAAACCAGCACGCTCACGTGACAAACCACCAGGGCCCAAGGCAGATAAACGACGCTTATGCGTAATTTCTGATAATGGGTTTGTTTGGTCCATAAATTGTGACAACTGAGAAGACCCAAAGAATTCTTTAACAGCCGCAGCAGCAGGCTTAGAATTAATTAAATCATGTGGCATCGCTGTATCGATATCAACAGAAGACATACGCTCTTTCATAGAACGCTCCATACGAAGTAGCCCCATACGGAATTGGTTTTCCATCAACTCCCCAACTGAACGAACGCGACGGTTACCAAGGTGATCAATATCATCAACCTCACCGCGACCATCTTTCATTTCATGCAGAGCTTTAACGATCGCTAGGATATCTTCTTTACGAAGAACACGTAGATCATCTGGACATTCAAGACCTAGACGTTGGTTCATCTTCACACGACCAACTGCTGATAGATCATAACGATCTGGATCAAAGAATAGAGAGTATAATAACGCCTCAGCAGAATCCAAGGTAGGTGGCTCACCAGGACGCATTACACGATAAATATCAATCAAAGCATCTTCACGTGTTTCACATTTATCAACTTCTAATGTATCACGAATATAAGATCCAACATTAAAGTTATCGATGTTCAACAACGGAAGCTCTTTCAAGCCCATTGTTTCAATCACTGTTAAATCAGCTTGAGAAAGTTCATGACCAGCATCAAACAGAACTTCACCTGTTTTCTTGTCACTTACTTCAACAGCCAAATATTTTCCGATCAAACGCTCTTCAGAAACCAAAATTTCTTCCAAACCTTCTTCAGCCAATTTCTTAGACATACGAGGAGAAACTTTACGACCTGCTTCTGCAACAACTTTACCGTCTTTAGCATTAATCAAGTCATGCTGTAATTTAGCACCACGAAGACGCTCAGCATCATACTTTGTTTTCCAGCCTTCTTTAGCTTTTGTATAAACATCTTTTTCATAGAAGTAAGACAAGATCTCTTCTTTAGACATTCCTGTGATCATCATAGGATCAATTGGATCACCATTTTCAAACTGCTTTTGGCGATACTCTTCTGTTTCAGCAGAATCCAAAGCGTAAAGCAATGTTGTAACAGGAAGCTTACGACGACGGTCAATACGGACGTTCAAAATATCTTTTGGATCAAATTCAAAATCTAACCATGATCCACGGTAAGGGATCACACGGCTAGAGAATAAGTACTTACCAGAAATATGTGTCTTACCACCATCATGATCAAAGAACACACCTGGACTTCTGTGCATTTGAGAAACGATCACACGCTCTGTACCATTAACGATAAAAGTCCCTTCATCTGTCATCAATGGCATATCAACCATATAAACATCTTGTTCTTTAATATCTTTAATAGAACGGATACCAGTTTCTTCATCAATATCAAAGACGGATAGACGAAGTGTAACGCGCAATGGCGCTGCAAATGTCATATCGCGTTGGCGACATTCATCTTCATCATATTTAGGCGCTTCGAACTCATAACGAACATAATCTAATTCAGCAATGCCTGAAAAAGCTGAAATTGGAAACACAGATTTCAAGACATCATGTAGCCCCATTTCTTGACGAGTTTCTGCGGTAACATCATCTTGCAAGAACATCTTGTAAGAGTTCTTTTGCAGATCAATCAAGTTTGGCATTTTGGTCACTTCTTTAATACGACCAAAATCACGACGAACTCTTTTCTTTTCTGCAAAACCATGGTGATGAATAGATTGTTTAGTTGCTTTTTTTGCGCTCATTTTTTACGTTATCTCCACTAAGGTTATATGTACATAAAACACAAAAAACCCGAACTGCTCTAGCCGATAAAAATCAAATAGAATAGAGCTTTCAGGGTCTTTTCATGAATCTTTTATTTCCTGATCAGTTAATTTTTGCATGCAAATCAAAGCGTCTTATAGGACATTTCAAGCCCCATGTAAATAGAAAAATAAAGATTTTCTTAATTATTTTACAAAACCATATAAAAAAAGAGTGGCAGGTTTCCCTAGCCACTCTTCTTTTTTGAAGTCTTGAAAGACGAACTTATTTAAGCTCAACTGTAGCACCAGCTTCTTCCAATTTCTTCTTGATTTCTTCAGCTTCTTCTTTAGAAGCACCTTCTTTGATAGGCTTAGGAGCACCATCAACAAGGTCTTTCGCTTCTTTAAGACCAAGACCTGTGATACCGCGAACTTCTTTGATCACGTTGATCTTGTTACCGCCTGGAGCAGCCAAGATAACGTCGAATTCGTCTTTCTCAGCAGCAGCATCACCACCTGCAGCAGCACCGCCAGCAGCAGCAACAGCAACAGGAGCAGCAGCAGATACGCCCCATTTTTCTTCTAGTAGTTTAGAAAGCTCAGCAGCTTCCAAAACTGTTAATGTTGATAGTTCTTCTACAATTTTATCTAAATCAGCCATTTTCTTCTCCTTTTATTTAAAAAATAAGTGCTGTTTATACTTCATTTTTTCAGTTTGTTTCCAAAAAACAAATTTGCTTACTTAGCCTTTCTCTGCATAGGCGCTAATAACACGCGCTACTTGAGATGCTGGAGCCTGTGCGATTGTCGCGATACGCTGTGCTGGTGTTTGTAATAGACCAACCAATTTACCACGTAGCTCATCACGAGATGGAAGCTTCGCAAGGGCTTCAACAGAAGCTTTATCCAAGCTATTGCTGCCAAGTCCGCCACCAACGATTTGTACCAAATCATTTTCTTTAGCGTACTCAAAAACAATTTTCGCTGGTGCAACCGCATCGCTATCTGAATAAGCAATCGCTGTTGGACCAGTGAATAACTCGTCTAAAGTTTCATAAGGCGTACCTTTTACAGCAAGTTTCGCCAATCTGTTTTTGGTCACTCGGAAGCTTGCGCCAGCCTCACGTAGACGTGCACGAAGGTCTGTCGACTGTGTTACAGTCAAACCTTGGCAGTGAACTACGATCACACTTTTGCTGCTATCAAATACGCCATTGTATTCGCTAACCGCTTCTTTTTTCTGTAGTCTATCCATGAACTGTGTTCCTTTCGATAGTTAACAGGTTACTATTTACCCCCTTAAATACACGAATGCATCTAAAGAAGCGGACCAAAAACCCTGCCCGAAACAAGAAAATGAAAGAAAAATTCTTCTATGTTCTTACCTCGTCTGTACAGGCAATTAAGAGAGTTACCCCTCACCTGTAGTCTTGGACAGGCATATCGCTAGCCTCATAAGAGGCTAACAGATATTCTTTTACTAAGCCGCTAATTCTGCAAGAGCAGCACTTACATCAAGCTTAACACCAGGCCCCATTGAAGAGCTTAGTGATACTTTCTTAACGTATGTACCTTTAACAGAAGCAGGCTTCGTTTTATTCACAGTTGAAAGAAGTGCACGCACGTTTTCAACCAAATCAGCTTCGCTAAATGAAGCTTTACCAACACCTGTATGGATGATACCTGCTTTTTCAACACGGTATTCAACAGATCCACCTTTAGCCGCATTAACAGCGCCTTCAACATCAGGCGTTACTGTACCCAATTTAGGGTTTGGCATCAAACCTTTAGGGCCTAGAACTTTACCTAATTGACCAACAATTGCCATCATATCTGGGCTTGCGATCACACGGTCAAAATCCATTTCACCCGCTTTAATTTTATCTGCTAGATCTTCTGCACCAACGATATCAGCGCCAGCCTTCTTAGCAGCTTCAGCCTTATCACCACGTGCAAACACAGCAACACGAACCTCTTTACCAGTTCCTTTTGGTAATGTAATCATACCGCGAATGTTTTGATCTGCTTGACGAGGGTCAACGTTAAGAGCAATAACCATCTCAATAGTTTCGTCAAACTTTGCAGTTGCGTTTTCTTTTACTAATTTAACAGCAGCCTCTGTTGCAAAGAGTTCATCTCTATCGAAAGAAGCCAATGCTTTTTTAATTCTTTTTCCTTTAAAAGACATCTTGTACCTCTCTCTTATCCTTGAACTTCAATACCCATAGAACGGGCAGAACCTTCAATAATTTTCATTGCAGCGTCAATGTCATTCGCATTCAAGTCTTTCATTTTTGCTTCCGCAATTTCTTTAACTTGAGCACGTGATACAGAGCCAACGATTTCTGAACCAACAGCACCAGCCCCTTTTTTAACTTTCGCAGCTTTCTTCAAGTAGTAACTTGCAGGCGCTGTCTTAATTTCAAAAGAGAAGCTTTTGTCCGTGTAAATTGTAATAATTGTTGGAAGTGGTGTATTTTTCTCAACATCTTCTGTCTTAGCATTAAATGCCTTACAAAATTCCATGATATTCAAACCAGCCTGACCAAGAGCAGGACCGATTGGCGGTGACGGGTTAGCCGCACCAGCAGGAACTTGAAGCTTCAAGAATCCTTGTACTTTTTTCTTTGCCATTTTTAACTCCTTAAATAATAGCTTATTTTAAGTGTCTCACGTGGTGCAACCGCTTTTGGTCTTTAAAAGTCAAGTCTTCCACATGAATTCAAAGCGCATAGATACACAGCTTTTCACCCTTTGTCAAAGAAAAAATAAACATTTTATTTGACATATAACAGAATCTATTATAAAGGTTATTTCAATTACAAATACCGTTACTAAGGAGCGCAACAAATGCCGTTACAAGATTCAAGGAATATAGACACCTATGAGAGTGATTATGATTTCAACGAAGCTCTTGTTGAGTTACAAGATTTCTTGCGTGAAAAGCACCCTGATCTATCAGCAACATTCAATCAAGAACAGGCTAGTTTTCTAGCGGCTATTTTGAATGATGTTCACTATCTCCATACCGTTGGCGAGAAAGCAACAGCTGCCGATGTAACGCGTGTCCTATATCAAGAAATTCGTCATGAAGGAGAGCGTAAAAACGCCGCTATGGATATAGTCAGCACATTGCACAAAATACCAACAAAAGCGAATACCACAAGACTCATCCATGACAAAGAAGAAAGCAAAGCCCTTGGCATAACCCATAAAGCAGCACAAGACAAACACACTATTAATTTTGGGAAAATTTTGATTGGAACATTTATTAGTACAAATATTTGCTTTATCGCAACCATTGGAATCCCCCCTCTTCCTTTCGCACTTATTTTTAATATTGCTTTGCCTGCTGCTTTCAGTCTGTTGGTGGGTGGATCTTACGTTGCTACATCACGAGACAGTTTTCTAAAGAAACATGCTGGAAAAGACTCTCAAGCCTATAAGGATGCTATTAGTAAAGCCGACATTTCAACGAAAGCAGCAGAAAGTCACGAAAGACAATTAACCCCTTTTCGTGAAGATTTTGAAGCAAAAGCAAATCGCTTTTTTGAACCAAATTTAGGTAAAAGAAACCAGCCACCAATCAAATTTACGCCTTTATAATCTCCCTCCCTATAAAGCAAAAAAAGGACGCTGTTTACAAGCGTCCTTTTTCTTTTTAAATTCCAATTCTATTTTAGCTTGCTTGCTTTTCAACTTGTGTAAATTCAAGCTCAACAGGTGTTTCACGACCAAAGATTGATACAGATACTTTTAGACGCTCGCGATCCTCATCAACTTCTTCAACAACACCGTTGAATGAGTTAAATGGTCCATCACAAACTTTAACCTGCTCACCCACATCGAAAGATAGGAGAGATTTTGGCTTCTCGATCCCCTCTTCAACCTGTTTGATCATACGCTCAGCTTCACGGTCACTCATTGGAACTGGGCGCTTGCCTGTCCCTAAGAACCCTGTAACACGTGGCGTGTCTTTCACCAAGTGCCACGCTTCATCATTCATATCCATTTTAATCATCACGTAACCAGGGAAGACATTTTTCTCTGAATTCACTTTTTGACCACGCTTTAATTCAACAACTTCTTGTGTTGGGATTAAAATTTCCTCAAACGCATCTTCCATACCTTTTGATGCTGCTTGACGACGAATCTCATCCGCTACTTTTGTTTCAAAACCTGAATAAACATGAACAACATACCAACGCTTTGCCATTTTTTCTCTATCCTTTAACTTAATTACACCAATTAATTATAACGCTTATGCACCAATCCCAAGGATTAATTGCACTAAAAATGAAATGACCTGATCCGCCGCGAACAAAAACAATGCTGCTAAAAACACGAAAATGAATACCATGATCGTCGTCATTGTCGTTTCTTTTCGTGTTGGAAAAGTAACTTTTGCTACCTCACTACGCACTTCTTTAAAAAACTTCACAGGCTTAAAGGCCATCTCTCAAATCCTTTTTAATCATTATTACTGCATTACTGCCAAAAATGGCAGGAGCGGAGGGACTCGAACCCACAACCCCCGGTTTTGGAGACCGGTGCTCTACCAATTGAGCTACACTCCTAAACGCATCTTCCTCTTCCCCTAGTACTCGGCGCCCCATTAAGTGGGGTAACAAGCTTCTTTATTAAGGGGAGAATACCTTCTTATACTCAATATAAGATCAAAAAACCAGCCCTTTTTTATTTTTTTTACACACGCCAATTTGCAGCACAAATCATTCTTCTCCATTTACAAAATGAAGAAGCCCACGATACTTAAATTTCAAAACAGAAAATTACAATAAGATATTCTCAACAGCCTGCTTAATCTCAGTTGCTGTAAAAGGTTTTTTTAACATGGAGCGCGCTTTATTCTCGGCCGATTTCAAAGCCAATTGCGCAGAAATTCCAGCCCCACCGCCAGACATCGCCAAAACAGGGATCTCTAGCCCATTCTTATCCAAGACATCAAAAATTTGAGATCCTTCCTGATCTGGCATAATCATATCCGTAATAATAAGATCAAAGTCGCCTAAGTTCGGGAGCTGTGATGCTGCCTTAATACTGTCAACATCCGTAACCACATACCCTTCCATGATCAGAATCGCTTTCACACTTTCGCGAACGTTCTTAACATCATCAATTACTAAAATCTTACCAGCTACATTCATAATAGGCTTTCCTCTGACAGCTTAAAAGTCGTGCTATTCTACATCGAAAAAAAGAAAATAAAAGTTAATTTTTTACCTCAACAACAGGAAAATACATATTAATAGTTGTTCCTTCGTCTTCGGTAGAGTCGATCATAATACCGCCATCCCATCCCTTAATAAGACCATATACAACAGATAAACCAAGCCCCGTCCCTTCACCAACTGTTTTCGTCGTATAAAAAGGTTCAAAAACTTCAGATACAACCTGAGGTGACATCCCACAGCCTGTATCTCCAATTTGTAAATTCAAGAATAAACCTGGCTCAACACCCAACGCTTCTGCTTGCCCTGCACCCACATCTTCTTTCTGGATATTCAACGTTATTTTTCCTTTGTTTTCCATGGCATACATAGCATTGTTAATAAGATTTAATAAAATCTGTGTCATCGCATTTTTATCAGTTCTGACAAAATCCTCTTCATGACCAGCTTGAGCTACATAATTTTCAATGCCTTCTAAATTTAAATGAACATCTGGCGGGACGATTTCTTTTAAAAAGACCATAGATTGAAGAACACATTGATCTAACCTAAGAGCTTCTGTTGTGGGTTTATCATTACGTGTAAAAACGAGAATATCTTCGACAATGTCACGCGCCCTTAATGTACTCTCTTTAATCATTGTGAGAGCATGCTTATTTTTCACCTCTGCCTCATCCATATTTGCCTCAACCATCTCAGCGAATAACAAAATAGGTTGCAGTAAATTGTTAATTTCGTGTGCGACACCACCAGCAAGACGACCAAGCGCCTCAAGCTTTTGTTTTTGAATAATTTCACTCATACCCATAACATCTTCTTGTAAGTTCAAGAGAGAAACTCGATATGGCTTCTTATTTGCTGAAACAAAACTGCGTTCTCTTGCTTTGACAAAAACATCTGAGCCGTCTTTATGTTTAAAATCCTCTAATTTCGTATGAAATGCTTCATAATAGGTTTCTTCTTTTAAAGCTTTCTCAAAATACTCTTTGTAAACTGGGATTGATTTTTCATCTAATAAACCAAAAATCCCTCGTTCAGATTTCTGTAACTCTTCGACTTTATAACCAAACAAATTCGCATACGCTTTATTCACGTAAACGAATAAGCCTTCTTCATTCAAAACAGAAATGGGATTTTCCAATTCATAAATTAAAAATTCTAAATCTAAAACGGGCATTGTGCTCCTAATAATCTAATTGACTGCTTTTGGACAAAATTTTATAGTAAAATCATCTAATAAAGCTAGGTGATTCTAACATAGAGAAAAGGACAAAAGATGTATTTTTTTGACTTTCCTCAAATTAATGTTCTTTTTTCTCTTATTATAATCACGTAATAGCTACAAAATATAAGGAGCAAACTTCTCATGAAAACAACACACAAAATTGAAGAAAACGCCCTTCTATATAAAGAAATCCCTACATTTGATATTTCTGATTTTGAAAAAAACCCAAGCCAATTTGCACAAAAAATTGGCGATGGCATTCAAGAGTTTGGGTTTTGCGGCATCCAAAATCACGGTATCCCTGACAACCTTATTAACAAGAGTTTCTCCTTAATGGAGCAATTATTTTCACTACCAGAAGATGTAAAAAAATCTTACACACCCACTAACTCTGGCGGACAGAGAGGATATACCCCATTTCAACAAGAACGAGCTAAATCATCTTCGGCTTCTGATTTGAAAGAATTTTGGCATATGGGCCGCATTTTAAACAGCAATCAAAAAGCAGCACAAGAAGCATGGCCAGAAGGAATGCGTCTTTTAGACAATATTTGGCCAGAAGAGGTTCTTGAATTTAAAGAAACAATGACAGCCTTATATGAGGCTCTAGATCATTTAAGTGATCGCATTTTATCTGCAATTGCAATCTATGTCGGCGAACGACCTGATTTCTTCAAAGACCGCACAGGAGACGATGACTCAATCCTGCGCATGCTCCATTATCCACCTCAGCAAGATCTTGACAGCCCAGCGATTAGAGCCGGTGCACATGAAGATATTAATTTAATTACACTCCTCGTTGGATCCAATGAGCCTGGTTTAGAAATTTTAGACAAACAAAATAGATGGATACCCATTACCTCTATTGAGGGAACGATCGTTTGTAATATTGCTGATATGCTTCAACGTTTCACCAATAATGTTTTTCCGTCCAGAACACACCGTGTTATAAATCCAACAGGAACCAATCGCTTAAAGTCTAGATATTCTATTCCTTTCTTTAAACATCTAAACAGAGATTGCTTAATTGAAACAATCCCTTCATGTATCACGCCTGACAATCCAAACAATTATGAACCCATAACGGCCTATCATTATTTAATTCAGCGCCTTGTCGAAATCGATCTGATACCGCAAGACGCTTTACCAAATTATGATCTTCCTATACATGCCTTGGAACAAATTGCTTTGAATGCAAAACAGTCTGGACAAACTGTTTCTGATACTTTACAAACTTTAATTAACCATAAATAATAAAAATTTGAAAACTCAAAACAGAGGAGAAGTGATCATGGCAAATCATACAGCCAAGAAGTCTTTTAACGCGCACAATTTAAGCTTTCTAAACCAACCAGAAATGGCTGAGCGTATTTTAAAAATGCAAAAAGCTTTAAGAAAAAGCCTAACTGCTGAAGAAAAAAAATCAGATATCCCTGTTATTGATCTTAGCCTTTATGAAACAGACCCTGAAGCTTGGTCTGCTTGCTTTATTTTCAATCTTTCAAAATATGGTTTTGCTATCTTTAAAAATCATGGCATTAACGAACAAGAAATCGAATCTGTGTATGACGCCGTCAAAAAACTATTCGCGCAGCCAAAAGAAATTCTTGATCAATACAATGTGGATGCAACATCACAACGTGGTTACTCTGTCTTTGGTCGTGAACGCCACTACAAATCAAATAATACAAACCCTGATATGAAAGAGTTCTTTCAATTTGGCCCAGATAACTTAACGAAAAAAGAACTCGAGGAAAACCAACTTCCATCGAATGTATGGCCAAAAGAAGTCCCTGAATTTAAAACACGTTTACAAAAACTGGATCAACAAGTTCAAAACATCCAAGACATTGTATTAACAGCTATCGGAATAGTATTAGAGTCTGACAAAGAGAACTACGCCGACGATTACTTTAAATATGCAGACACTATTTGGCGAACCATCCATTACCCCGCATTGGAAGGTGTTGAAGACACTGGTGGTGAGCGTTCGGCTTCACACACAGATGGTGGTTTCGCAACACTCCTCCTTTCATCTAATCAAAAAGGACTCGTCGTTCAGCCAGATAAAAATGATCCCTCCACTTGGCTGCGCCCAGAAACAGGGTCAAAATATATTATCATGAATGTTGGTCGTATTTTAGACCGTATGACGAAAGGCTATTTGCCAGCGACATGGCATATGGTTGAAAAACCAGAAGATCCAACTATAGCCCGTGTTTCAATTCCGCGCTTTATTTGGCCTAATGACCGTTTCGAGATCAAAGAATATGACTGTCCACCGCCGCTTTTACAAAATGCAGGGAGACAAACATTAACAGATGAATTGATTAAAAAACACCCTGTTGGACAAACCATTCATGAATTTAGAAAAGGCACCCTGAGCCTTATGAAGGACGCCAAGAAACACACGCCAACAAGCTCTCGCAAAGCGCATAAACCTAAATAACCTTTACATTAAGATCTTACAAAGTGCGCCTTCTCTTTTGAAGGCGTACTTTTTTTTACGATAGGGTCTTGATTGAAAAAGAGTGCGCTCATTTTTTGTAAATAATGCGCTGGTAATGCATAACGTAAAGGGCGCACGACAATCTCATGGCTCTTATTAGAAAAAATAGCAACGAGTTGGTATCCGCCTTTATCGAAACATCTACGAGCCGATGAAAAGCTCGCTTCTTTTTTCCATCCTTGTTGTAAATATCTAAAAGCGCCATAAAAATCACTCTCAACTGGCAAAAGGTTTAAATAGCGTTCTGTGCTCGTTTGTCTGGAAGGATGTTGAGTTGAAGGATTCAATTCTTCATATAGAACCACATGATCATGCCCTTGCTCCAACATTCGATCAACAACTGATTGTATCATTTCCATACCCTCTTGATATAAGACAGTACCACATTGCAAAAATCCTCTATGGCCATTTTTAGGCATACAAATCATATGCCCTTCGCATAAGGGGTCAATAGCAGACATCGTCAGCCAAAAATTATTCTCTGCAAAAAAGTAAGAATCAGTCATCAACACTAATTCTATGAGATTCAGACGATTTATCAAAATTATTTAGATTTTCTATTTTGCTGTTGTTTAGCAATCAGAAAGTTTTGCTGCACTTCTCTAAGGAGCAAAATAGGAGGGCGTTCCTTTTTTAAAGAATGAGGCTCTTTAGGGAGATCTGCTTTTGATAAAACCTTAACGCCCAGCTCTTGTGCTAAAGCGCCGACAGGGTCATTTTTAGGTTTTTTATCAGAATCATCACTCATAGAATGAGTATGCCATAGAAAGTGTAAAATTTTCACTATAATTCCATGAATTTTTTCTGTATAAAAAAGCCACAGATATAACAGACTCAAAAAAAAGTGACCTATGACGAAAACACTTAAAATAGGAACAAGAACTTCAGGCCTTGCAATGGCTCAAACGACAGAAATTGCACGACGCTTAAAGGAAGTTGATCCAGAACTTACCATTGAAATCATCGGCGTTAAAAATGTAACGGGTGATTTGAATAAGAAAACCCCCCTACATGAACTTGGGACCATTGGCGTTTTCACAAAAGAAATCGATGAAATGGTTTTAAGTGGTGCGGTTGATATCGCTGTTCATTCTTTAAAAGATATTGGGACAAAACGACCAGGGACTCTGCAAACAATTGCGGTTCCTGAACGCGCTCAACCACATGATTGTATTCTGTTTAATGATAAGATCATTGAAAAAATTAAAAATAATGACCCCATTATCATTGGTGCTTCATCACCAAGACGCATGGCTTTAGTCCCTCCCTTTTTAGAAAATGCTTTACCCCAACTTGGAACACAGAAACCTCAAATAACCGTCGTACCATTAAGAGGGAATGTCCCAAGCCGTATACAAAAACTAAAAGGCCTTAAAGAATGCGACGTGCAATTAGATGGTATTTGCTTGGCTTTTGCGGGTATATCACGCCTTTATAAAGACACTCAATCACATGACCTTATGGCCGAGCTTTTAGACGGCTTAAAATGGATGATTTTACCCTTAAGTGAATGCCCTGGCGCACCAGGCCAAGGGGCTTTAGCCGTTGAAGCCTTAGGTGAGCGCCAAGATCTAGTAGAACTTCTCCTAAAGATTAATGACCGCCAAGCACAAAGAGATATTACTTTAGAGCGCAATATCCTTATTCAACATGGCGGTGGTTGCCATCAAGCATTTGGTGTCACAGCTCAAAAATTTGGCTTTGGATCTGAACGCCTCCTCATCGTAAAAGGCTTTGATAAGGAAGGCACAGACATCTCAGAAACACGTTGGTTAACACACCATGATCGCTTAGATATTAAAAATCTTTGGAACGGCAAAGACTGGCGTAACTCTATTTTTGATACAGAGCTCTTAGAACATCCAGAAATTAATGCAGAAGCCGTTTTTGTGTCACATGCACGCGCACTTCATGAAAGCATTGGAAAACTTACAGAAACAAAACATATCTGGACAGCGGGTGTTCAAAGCTGGTTTAAACTCGCTCAAAAAGGTTTATGGGTCGAAGGATGCGCAGATGGTTTAGGGTATGATCTATTGATTAGAACGCTACTCACTGATCCTGTATTACAGCTACCCTCTTGCCCTGCTTGGAACATATTGACACATTCAGATGCCTCTGAAAGCTGGGATGAACTTAAAGGGAAAGTTATCCCAACATATCGCCTTGAAAAAACGGTCGAAGACGAAGCCATTACATCCTTAAAAAATGCAGATCATATTTTTTGGTCTTCTTTTTCACAATATAAGGCCTTAAGTGAATACGCGCAGCCAAATGCCATTCATATCTGTGGCCCAGGAAAAACAGCAGACCTTCTTAAAGCAGAAGGCGTGGAAAACTTAATTATCGCGCCTAATATCGAAGAAATCAAAAAAAGAATAGCAGGCTAAAAACGCGATGAATCTTTTCCAAAAAGCACTCGCTCGTAAAAATGAAGGCACTCCTCCTATTTGGCTTATGCGCCAAGCTGGCCGCTATCACTCTCATTATCAAGAACGTCGTAAAAAATATGGTTTTTTAGAGTTGTGCAAAAATAGTGATCTCGCCTGTGAAGTTACGATGGGACCTATCGAAGATTTTGATTTTGACGCCGCGATCCTATTTTCAGATATCTTATTCCCAATTGAAGAAATGGGCTTAACTCTAGACTTTGATCCTGGCCCTCGTTTTAATCGCTATTTAAGAACTTACGATGATTTAACCCATTATGAGAGTAATGTTAATCGCATAGAAAACCTCTCTTATCAAGCCGACGCTTTGCGTAAAATACGTATCGCCCTCCCCGATGAAAAAGGCCTTATTGGCTTTGTTGGCGGTCTTATTACACTTTATATTTTTGCCGTTGAAGGCTCTCATAAAAAAGATTTGTCATCTGCTCTTACAGGGATTGAAGATGGTCGCTTTGACGGCTTTATGGAGCGCATGCTCCCAATGCTAGTTGAAAATATGGTTTTACAAGCTGAAGCTGGGCCTGATTGTATCGCTATTTTAGACAGTGCTTCAGGTATGCTTGCAGAAGATGTCTTTACCACGAAGTATCGCCCCTACATTGATGAACTTATTAAACAGTTTAAACAAAGATGCCCTAATATGCCCCTTTTATATTACGGCAAGAATCTATCTTTTAAGACATGGGAGAGCCTTAAAACACTAGATGCTGAGGCTTTTGGTATTGACCATTCTCACTCCATGGAAACACTTCTTCCTCATCTCTATGAGAATTTTGCCCTACAAGGAAATCTCCCCCCTGAAACAATGTCCTTACCTGAAGATCAAGCTATTGAAAAAATTACTGATTTTATCGATAGAATGGACACTCTTACCAATGAACAACGCCAAGGCTGGATATGTGGGCTTGGTCATGGTATCTTACCAACAGCGAAAGAAGAAAATGTTAGACACTTCATTCGCATGGTAAGAGAAAGATTATGAATTCAAGCACCCCTATTTTATACAGCTTCCGTCGATGCCCATACGCTATGCGCGCCCGTATGGCTTTAAAATATAGTGGGCTGACAATAGAACTCAGAGAAATAGAGCTCAAAAACAAGCCTCAATCTATGATTAACGCTTCCCCCAAAGGCACAGTTCCTGTTCTTATTCTAGAAGATGGTACCGTCATAGATGAGAGCCTCGATATTATGCTTTACGCTTTAAAACAAAATGACCCTGATGGGTGGCTTGATTGTGATATGGTCAAAGCTAACCAGCTTATTTATAACAATGATGATGATTTCAAATATCATTTAGATCGATATAAATACCCTGAGCGCTATGATAATTTTGATGATATCGATCATAAAAACACCGCAGAAACAACTTTAGAAATACTAAACAACCTATTGATTAAAAGTGATTTCTTGCTGTCAAGCGCTCCTTGCGTTGCAGATATAGCGCTTTTTCCTTTTATTCGCCAATTTGCACATGTAGATAAAACTTGGTTTTATGAGGCTCCCTATAAAGCGCTACAAAGATGGTTAGATCACCATCTAGAAAGTTCTTTATTTAAATCGATCATGATCAAGCATACGCCATGGCAAGAAGGTGATAAACCTGTTTATCTTTAATGCTTAAGGTTTAGTGCGCGCTTTACCGCATATAAACGATCATTCGCACTTCTTTTTTCACGCTCGACGATATCGGAAAGTGTTTTTTCAGACACACGCACTATCAACGCGTCTAAATAAGATATAATCTCTTTCTTACTCGATCTTTTTCGATCTTGCGCAACAGGCCAGCCTTTATTCTGAGCATATAAATCATGCCTTTTCACTTCTAAGTAATAATGATCTGATGTCTTTTGAATAACAAGACGCTCCGTCCGACTACAGCGCCCTAACCTATCTTTATCGTATAACACATCAACAACTGCCTCAATAAGAAGAGATGTATCCATATCAAAATCAGTGATAAAAGAGATCTGATAGCCAAAAGCGCATCGATCTTTGGTTTGCTGAGATATAAGATCTAAACGCTCTATAATACTTTCAACAAATGCCTCCAACAAATAAAAGTCTTTTATGGCACGCTCTTCTTTTTTTTGAATAGTTGATAACTCACGCTCCAACTTTTCATTAAAATAAGATGCAATATGATAGATTTTAGACTGTTGGTTTTTCTTTTTCATGAGGCGCCTTTGGTTACACGCCAATAAGTGTGATATAGATATTACGTGATATCAAGTGATTTCACGTTTATTTACCCTTCCATTTTTTCAAACGCTCTTTATCAATACCACGATCCCAATAATATCTTTGGTGATATTCTTCCGCGCGGTAAAATGTCTGCGCCTCATTCAATTCCGTCACAAGTGGATCATCATATTTACCTGAGTCGTTAATTTCTGCAATTTTTTGCACCGCTAATGCCTTTTGCTGATCATCATGATAAAAGATCGCTCCACGATACTGTGGCCCAACATCTGGACCTTGCCTATTTAACTGTGTTGGATTGTGTGATTCAAAAAATAAATCGAGCAATTTATCATAGCTAATAAGGGAACTGTCATAAATGACTTCTAACGCCTCTGCATGGCCTGTTTTTTTACCAGAAACTTCTTTATAACTAGGATTATCAACATAACCGCCCGTATATCCAACTTGCACAGCCAAAATCCCTTCATCCTCTATAAAAAAGCTTTCTGTACACCAAAAACACCCGCCCGCGAAAGTTGCTATTTTAATATTTTGTCCATCAACTTTTTCTTTTACTTCCTGATATTGCTCAGCGTTCAATGCTGGCACAATCTGAGCATTAACCACACGGCAAAATCCTGTCATTGCGAATACTCCTATGATAAAAAGTGCTATAATCTGTTTCATATAAAATCTCCTCTTTTAATATAGTTCGCTTATTCAAAAGACAAAGTTACAAAAAAAAGCCCCTCATAAGAGGGACCCAGTTTAGAAGAAGAGAGAAAACTTGTAAGCAAGTAATCTATCTTCGATTCTAAACAATAATATTTAAAGAAGCCTTAACGCCTACCACCCATTCATAAAATAGCCCAGTACTACAATTTGCGGGATGGTAATCAGTGGAAGAAAAAAGGCTATTTTCCAACTTCTCGTTCCTTCTTTAATCCCCATAATTTCTGTATAATCTGTGGCAACACCTGCCATTAGAAATGTAAAAGCATTCCCTGGTGCAAAAGCTCTATTCATCAAGTCTGCCGCAACAGGAGCTAATCCTTCTGAGCAGACCTCAATCACCGTTGCTGCCACAAGCGTTAGCCCAAGCCCTGCAAGCGTTGGCGCAAAAAGCGTTTGAAAAGTATCCACTTCCATAAATGTGCGAACACACGCAATAAGAACAATGCCAACAAACATCCATCTAACAATAATCTGACTATCTTTGATCGCATGTTTAAAACTGTCTTTAATGGATTTCTCACCCCAATTCATTTCCTTAAACAGATCAACCCACGATTTCATCTCATGAGGATGATCTAGTTGGTTTGGGTTTGGTGCTAATACTTGTTTTTGCACACAATAATCAAATATGACACCTGAAAGAATGGCAATAATGACAGAAGCTACAATGAATAACAAAGTCCATTTAACACCAATCAATGCGAATAAAATAATCGTCAAAGAAAGTGAATTCCATGGGCTTGCTATCAAAAAAGCCATGACTTGCCCTATTGAAGCACCACGTTCATAGAGTTTCATGCCAACCAACAAAATTCCATGAGAACATAAATCAAAAAAAACGCCTGCTAACGCTGCTTGCACTACTCCCTTTTTAGTGCCTGGCTTCCCAACAAGTTTTATCGCCATATCTTTGGGGACAAAGTCCAAGATCGTCACAAAAACAACACCTAAGAGAATCCCCCACCAAATTAACAGGAAAAACTCTCGAACAGCATGTGTAAAAACTGCTAGTGAGTCATTTATGATAATTTCTTGCAAAAAGAATGCATGAAAAAAAGAAGCTATAACAACGATAACCCCGCCCCAAAAAAGGTAATCTATTGAGCGTTTTTTTGTTGCGCCACAACATGATGGCTGCATTTCATGAGGCATAAATTTTTCTTTCTTTTTCTTGTGAGGGCGTCACAAATATTTTACTTTATACACATAAATATATAGTGATTCTTTTTATAAAAACAAAGATATGGGAGTGAATTATGATTAACCAGTCTTGCGACCACATACTGTTGGTGGAGCCTGAGAGCTTCTTCTCCAACCCAGAAACAATGGAAACAAATCCATACCAAGCTCAAAACCCCGAAAATCTAAAAGAGATTAATCAAAAAGCTATTGCAGAACATCGTGCTTACCGAGATGCGATTATCAATGCCGGGATTGCTGTGACTTGTATGAAAGGCAAGAAAGGCACGCCCGATGATATCTTTGGCGGTAATTGCTATTCAACACATGCAGATGGAACAGCATATATCTATTCCATGATGGCTGAAAATCGGCGTCAAGAAAAGCGCCCTTACATGACCGATATCATTACAAGAGGCTATGAAACCATTATTGATTACTCCGCACTTGAGCAAGATAATCGCTTTTTAGAAGGCACAGGTAGTATGGTCATGGATCATGTAAACCGTGTTGTATACGCAACCCTTTCTAAAAGAACCAATGAAGATCTTGTGAAACAATGGTGTAAAGAACAAGGCTATGAGCCCGTTATCTTTCATTGCACAGACCCCTACGGTAAATCTGTCTATCACACTGATCTCGTCCTTTATATTGGAACAGAGGTTGCTGGCTTTGTTTCTGGATGTGTTGATGAAGAATTTAAAAAACCCGTCTTAGATCGTTTATCAAAAACACATGATGTCGTTGAGTTTGATAAAGACCAGCTTCTCAAAATGGTCGGCAACTCACTTGAAGTGCGTAACTTTGACAATGATCGCTATCTAATTATGTCGGATACCGCTTACAAAGGGATGCGAGATGACCAAAGAACACGCCTGGAACCTTATTTCAAAGATATTATTCATCCTGATATTTCTACGATAGAGGAATATGGTGGTGGCTCTGCCAGATGTCTAATCTTGGAAATGTTTTAAATTAGAAAGGATAAAGGATCATGAAAATAGGTGTTCCTAAAGAAATTAAAAATAATGAATTCCGTGTTGGCCTAGCACCATCAAGTGTTAAAGAGCTTACACATTCTGGCCATGCAGTTTATGTTGAAAAAGGTGCTGGCCTTGGTATTGGAGCAGAAGATGAAGACTATATCACTGCAGGAGCAACACTCCTAGACACAGCCGCCAGTATCTTTGATATCGCAGACATGATCGTCAAAGTCAAAGAACCACAACCCAATGAATGTAAAATGTTGAAAAAAGATCAGGTTCTTTTCACCTATTTACATCTTGCCCCCGATCCACAACAAACAAAGCTTTTAGTTGAATCTGGTGCGATTGCCATTGCCTATGAAACCGTTACTGATATCTATGGAGGGCTCCCTCTTCTAGCTCCTATGAGCGAAATTGCTGGACGTATGTCTGTCCAAGCAGGTGCACATTGCTTAGAAAAAGCTCAAGGGGGTCGTGGCGTTCTTCTAGGCGGTGTCCCTGGCGTAACACCTGGTAAAGTTGTTATTATTGGAGGTGGCGTTTCTGGTATCAATGCAGCAGAAATGGCTGTTGGGCTTAGTGCCGACGTAACAATTTTAGAACGTAATATTAAAAAGATGCGTGAAATTGATGCTCAGTTTAACGGACGTGTTAAAACACGCTATTCGAACGTCAGTAATATTGAAGAAGAATGTATCGCAGCTGATCTTGTCATCGGGGCTGTTCTTGTTCCCGGCGCCGAAGCTCCAAAACTCATCACACGCGATATGCTAAAAAGAATGAAACGCGGGAGTGTTATTATAGATATCGCGATCGACCAAGGTGGGTGTATCGAAACAAGTCACCCAACAACACATGAAAACCCAACTTTCATCGAAGAGCATGTCGTCCATTATTGCGTTGCGAATATGCCGGGTGCTGTTGCACGTACAAGCACACTCGCTTTGAATAATGCGACCCTTCCATTTGTTCTTAATTTAGCCAATAAGGGATGGAAAAAAGCTTTGAAAGAGGATGAACATCTCAAAGAAGGTTTGAATATTTGCCAAGGCCATGTTACTTACAAAGCCGTTGCAGACGCACAAGGATTAAAACATAAACCCGCTAACAAATTTTTATAAAATGACCATACAAAGAAAAGATATTGCTATAATTTTTGGAGGTCGTTCTGCTGAGCATGATGTCAGCGTGATCTCTGGCCTCCAAACGCTAGAAGCTATTGATACAACCCATTATAATCCATTCCCTGTTTACATTGACCCTCTAGGGCAATGGTATATTGGTGATGCTTTATATGAACGTAGCAGCTACCCATTAAAAAACACGACCAAACATGTCGAAAAAGTCGATTTTTGCTTAAGTGAATCTACCTTACTTGGCAAAGGTGTTTTAAAAGCATCTAAAAAAAGTATCTTCGGCAAGCAGAAATCAGTGCCTTTTGATCTTGCCTTCCCTGTCTTGCATGGCACAAATGGTGAAGATGGTGCTTTTCAAGGTCTAATGGAAATGGCTGGAATTCCTTATTCTGGTCTTCGCTTGGAAGCCTCAACACTCCTCATGGATAAGCTATTAGCAAAGCGTTTCTTTGATACATTAGGCATTCCCGTTTTACCAGCTCAACTCATCCAAAAACCAAAAGCAGCTGGGTTTATTGATGTTGAGGAACTTACCAAAGATCTCGTTTTAACGTATCCTGTATGCGCAAAACCCAATAATTTAGGCAGCTCAATTGGTGTTCATAAATGTGATAATTTAGAAGAACTCCACACCGCCCTGCTCGCAATCTTTAAGCTCGATACAAATGTCTTAATAGAGCCTTTTATAGACTCTTTAGTTGAATATAATGTTGCTGTTAAAAATAGCTCTGAAGGCGAAGTGATTACATCTGCAATTGAGAAACCTTACAGCAAAGGTGCTGTTTTAGATTTTGCCTCTAAATATAAAAATAGTGATAACTCTGAAAATAATGGCGGCTCAAAACTTTCGGTGCGCTTATCACAAGGTATGGTTGAGGCGACACGTGAGTTTTCCCCTAAGAGCCTAAGCAAAGATAATGAAGCCTTAATCCGTGAAGCTTCGTCTTTGGTGTACAGTCAATTAAATGGCTCTGGTGCTCCTCGTTTTGACTTTTACGGTAATGCTGAAACAGGTGAAGTTTGGCTCAATGAAGTTAATCCTATGCCTGGTTCATATGGTTATTTCCTATGGGAAGCAGGTACACATAGCCTTGGTTTTACACAGCTTACAACTGATTTAATAGAAGAAGCTATCGCCCTCCACAGCGAAAAGAAATTATTAGCGACACAAGCCGCTCTAGCGGGTGGTTCTCTCTTATAAAATCAGCTTATTCTCGTACAGATCAGGCAAATCATTCTCATAGAGAATGACATCGTTGATCGTCACGTTCTCTTGAAGCCACGCACGTGCCAACGCAAAACTTTCATACACGTCATAAGACGCCCCTTTTTGTTCTAACGCCTTCACAAAAGTTGGAATGCGCTCTGATTTTACAACCAAAATATGATCCGCTGTTTCAGCCGCCTTTAACCCAAGCTCATAATGCTTTTCATCATGAAGCGCACCAAGCTCCACCATGCCAGGAGTTACAAGGATCTTTTTACCCTTACGCTCTTCTTTCAATAATGCCAAAACTTCTAATGCAGAAGAAAAACCTTCTGGATTAGCATTATAAGCATCATCAATAATGATCGGCCCATGCGCATCTTTTTTAACCTCTAAACGGTGCGTAATTTGAGGCACTGTTTTAAAGGCTGCTTGAAGTGTTGATACAGGGACACCAAGCTTAACACCCAGAGCAAACGCTTGCACAATATTGCTCACGTGATGTGTGCCAAATAAAGGAGTCTGGATAAGGGTCTTGTTCTCATCATAATCAATCTCCATCTCCAAACCATTCAATGTCACTTGAGAACTTACAACTTTGAAATCAGCCTCTTGGCCTTGTGTCGAAATTGTGATTAAGCCTTCATAATCTGAGGCATATTGATCTATAAAATGTTGATCCACCTGATCTAAATTCACGATGAAAAAACCGCCTTTGTCGCACACAGCTTCAAACAGTTCAAATTTAGCCTGAGCAACCATTTCAACCGATTTAAAACGTTCATAATGCGCAAGACCAACAGCCGTCAATAAACCATGATTTGGTGGACAAAAATCACATAATCTTTTGATCGACCCAACGCCATAAGCCCCCATTTCTACAAGAAAAAAACGATGACTAGGCTCTAATTTTTCACGGATCACACGAGTAATCCCCATAACTGTGTTCACACTCCCAGGAGTTGCCAATGTTGGAACAGCCTGACCGAGGATATGAGCTAAAATATGCTTAACCGATGTCTTACCGTATGACCCCGTCATACCAATTATTTCTGGGGATAGCTCTTGTAATTTTGAAACAGCTTGCTTGTAGTAATAATTTTGAACATAACGTTCATAAGGACGTAACAGAAAATTACCAATCATTAGAAAGAAAGGCTGCGCTTGGATCAAAAACAAAACCCAAAACTGCGAATCCAAAATAGCGATTGAGCTTATGATCATAACGAAGGTAGCAACAGCTAAAATACGCTGAACCCTTTTTGTGAAAACCAATTTCTTTTTTGATGTTTTCAACGTCACAAAGTCACGTACTGCCCCAGCAAGTAAGATCGCTGGGAGAATACTTGGCAACACAAATAAAGCTATTAAGACAGAAAGAGAAACAATCTTATCAATTAATTTAAACCCTTTAAGAATAAAAGGCACAAAGCGAATATCATCATATTCTTCTTGTTGATAAAACATACAATACAAACTCAGGCGCATGCTTGAGAATACAAAAAGGCTAATAAATAAGAGTACCGCTTCTAATCCCATAAATGACTTATCCTATTTTCTTTAAAAAACTATCTATATGATTTTGAACTTGGAAGCGCCCGGAGCTTAACAAGCTATAATGATCTTGACGTGGCAAACATACATACTCAGATGCTTTTATTAATCTATGATAGGTCGCCCCCACTTCTGGCGGTGTCGCTGTGTCTTGTTCTCCATAGACTAAGAGTGTTGGTGCATTGACCTTTTCTGCCAATTTAGAAATATCTTCAGAAACTGTTTTAACCAAAATATCCTTCATAACACCTTGTGCCTGTTTATAGTCTGCGCTCCCAAATCGATTTCTATAAATGTCACGAAACTGTGTTTTAAAAAGCGCATCACAAAGCCTTGCCATTTTTCCCAAAAGGCGCAAAGAAAATGCTTTCATTTTGAATAATAAAGAACGCTTTCGCTTCAACCCTGAGGCTGCAATCATTACAATAGCTTGAACCAAAGAACTATGTTCGACAGCTAAAACTGCGCTTATTTTTCCACCAAAAGAATGCCCTACAAAAATAGCTTGCTCGATCTTCTGTTCATGGCAATAATCTGCAACATAGTGCGCATAATCAGACACTGACCATGCCTCAGTCGGTGCAGGCGCCTTACCAAACCCCGGTAAATCAAGTAAATGGCATGTATAATTGTTCTTAAATGCGTGTGAGAGATCTTTAAAAAAAGACGAATCTTGCCCCCAACCATGTAAAAAAATAATGTCTTTCATGTCTATGATTTTTAATAGAAAACACAGATGAAGTAAATGATCAAATTAAGTATTACGGCTTTGGTGTCCCTGGTTTTTTTGCCTTTGTGATATTATGTCCACCAATGCCTATCGCCTTATGAAGCTTTCCGACCATCCCTTTTAATTCTGATGCGTTAGCAACATGAGATATTTGATCTGTAAAGCGCTCCACAATTAAATGGAGCTTTTCTTGGTCGTGAGAGTGAGTTGATAAGACACCTTCTAAGTTAACCATTAGAGCCTCAAGATCATAATGCTCTTGAGTTTTAAAGAGTTCTTGGTTCCAATTACAGCCATTAATCAAGGTCACAGCCTTTTCTAGCCCTTGTTCTAAGATCGTTTCTAGTTGATCTGGGAAATAGAGTGCATATTCTACAAAATACGTCTTCAAAGAGTCCGCTGCCTTTTGAGAATATGGGTGCACAGACAATGTCATCATAGAAATAAGGTCATTCAGTTCCATTGGATGAACCTGATTATGAACGATTTCTGTTTCTAAGATATGCATAAAACGTTCTAATTGATCCACGTCTGTCGTTAGTTTTAGATAGGCCGTTACATTCTTAGCAATGTCATTAAATGCTGTACAAAGTGTTTTATTATCTTCAAATGCCTGACATATAAAATCAAAGTAAGATGATTTCATATGCCTTTCTTCATCATCATAACAAGCGAGTGCAAATAGATATGAAACCACAAAACTATTTTGAGCCTCCTTTATGCCCGCCTCTTTATCATCACAATATGCCCCTGATACAAAAGAACGCGCCAAAGAGTTACACAGAAAAATATAACTTTTATCAACTTCATCAAATAAACTGAGAGGAAAGCTTTTTCTTCTCAACTGCAACTCTTCTAACGAATGTTTAATAGTTTCATCATTTGCTTGTAAAAAATATGTATTCAGAGCTGTAATAGCAAACGATCGCACCTGTTGTGTTTTCGCACTTGATGCCAAACCAAAGAATGTGTCTGCTAAATTATAAACACGATCCTCTTTTCGTTTTTCATCAATATTCATCATGAGTCTTGCAAAAGATACATCAGCGGCTGTACAAACTTCTTTTTTTTCAACTCTCTCAACAAAAATTTTCTTAAGCTCATAATATAAGATTTCAATTTGTGAAGGGTTTTCAGCATGCTTATCAATTTCTGCTAAAACAGACCGCCTAAACACGTCTGAATCTCTTCCATAGCCGACATATTTCGTGCTCTTTAGAATTCTATCTATCCATAATATATAAGACATTTTTTTATCCCTGTTTTCTGCTTTTATTTTTTTATTATCCATAGATCATAGCATTAAAAAACGGGCTGATCACGTTAATTATTTCACGGATAAAACTTGAGAACGAATAGCTTGATCAGACCAATCAACGTCACCTCTATACCAATGGACTTGCTCTTGCTCTGGTGAAACTACTATTGTTTCAGGTAAACGAAAAACATCAAAAACACCTTTTGTAACGCCACCATTGGTATCAGCTAAAATAATAAAATTATCAGGCAAGGTTTCTTTAATCCGTTCCTGTAAAAAACGCTCAATCACATCTGTTGAGAAATCCGTAGAAATGGCTATGACTTGTATCTGGGGATATTCTTTTGCAAACTTAATGAGTGATGGTAGCTCAACAATACAAGGAGGACACCAAGTCGCCCAGAAATGAATAAGCGCTACCTCCCCTTTTAAAGAGTCACTCTCAAAACTTGCACCACCCAATGTGTCTAAAGAAAAAGATGGAATCTGTTTATCTGCTTGCTCTATCGCCTCTTGTTGTAAACTAATTTGAACAGGCTTCATATAATCAAAGCCGTAAGAGAGCAAAAGACAAAAAACGCACAAAGCAGCAATAATCAAACCATTCTTTTTCATGCTATCTCCTTATATCTATAAGTCAGTAAAAAGAACCCTATTTGTACAATACAAAAAGCCGTAAGCCCTAAGCTAAGTCCTGAAATAAAACCGTAAGAATGCAACCCGATGTTCAATAAGTTAACACCAAACCATGATAAAGCGACGACAAGTGTTAAAGCCGAAAAACCCAACATAATCCAATAGCGACTTAATAACGAAGACACATGCCCGTGTAAAACCCATAAAATCCACAAAATGATAAGCAGTGCGCCATTTTCTTTTGGATCCCACCCCCAAAAACGTCCCCAAGATTGATCTGCCCAAACACCACCCAAAATTGTACCAATTAATGTGAAAAGCAATGCTAAAAGCCCCATGAAATAGGTATGTTTAAAAAGTGTCTTTCTTTTTTCTTTCACGGCACTCTTACTAAAGGCAGGAAGGAAGAGCCACCCATGTGCCAAACATGCACATATCAAACATAGACCATAGCCAATAGTGATCATGATAACATGTGTTGCCAACCAAAAATTCGTATTCAAAACAGCCACAAGAACACGTAATGAATCTTTATCTGATAAAAAGAAGTCAGAAATAAGTAGTAAGAAAAAACTGATGAATACGGTGGCAAATATATAAAATCTACTTTTAAATTTAAACATAAAAAAAACAGAAGAAATTATTGAAATAAAAGAAACAAATAGGATGGACTCATATAATGTTGAAACAGGAGGTCTTTCCAAAATAAGACACCTAAGGATCAGCCCTGTTGCATGTAACACCCCACCAAAACACACCAAGCCATATATTATTTTGGACATATATTCTTTTGGATAAAATTTCTCAATAAGCGCTATGACTAAAACAGTTAAATAAATCAAAAAAGCCCAATAAAAAGGTGTCACAAGATTATAAAATTGTTCAGATTTAACTTGGACTTGATATGATTTAACATGGTCTAAGCGCTGTTGCTGTGTTTTGATATCCGATAGAACCTCTGAAAATAATAAATGATCTTCATTTTGATATGCATGGACGGCCGATTGCCAGCGCCTCAATAAGCTTTTATCTGCTTCTTCTGAGAGTAAAAACGCCCATGGTGACATCCATTTACCAGAAGGTAAGGCAAGGACTTTAAATATTTTATGTTGTCGCCCACCCATCGTTAGCATATCCATTTGATAGCTTGTCAGAGCAATACGAGACTCTTCTTCTGTATAAAGAGAAACATCGCTTCCTTTTTCAGCCATAATCTCTTTTAAATTTTTAGAATAGCGCTCCTTTTGATCATAAAAGTCAAAGAAACTAATATCTTCCGCCTGCGCGACCATAGGAATTGGAATAAATAATGACAAGCTTTGCAGTAATTCACTATACGCTGTTTTCTTCTCAAACAACATCTCGATGGCTTGCTGTTCTTTACTCCGTTCTTCGCCTTCTTGCACAAAAAGTGCTTTCCAATCCTGTTTATTTTGAGAGAAAAAATGATCGATTTCGATCAACGAAAAGTCATTTTGTTGTTTATTTTTTTTGCTTCTTAATTGATCTCTAAGCCATGTATTTTCAACATAAAAAATAGGTTTCTCTGCTGCCTTTTCAGGATCAAAAATACTTTCTTGAAACCATAAAACAGCATCATTTATTGATGTATTTCTTTCTTCTTTAAACCATTTATAATAATTAATCGCTACTGTCTCGATAGGCTTTACACGTCCCTCATGCATAATCATCAAAGAAGCCAGATCAGCATTTGCTGAACCTATGTCCGCTTTTGCATCAGAAATGGAAAAGAAGTATAAGAAGCTTATAAGAAGCGTTAAACAGACAGATATTCTCATAAATCGGCCTCCACTCTCATATAATGGCGCCTCATAATTAAATGAATGATCAGCCCAAACGCACAAATCACTAAAGAAATATAAGGAAAAATTCGTCCTTTATTTTCAACAACAGATAAAATAGTCGCTGTCCCCGTGGATGTTTCATCAAAAGATGCTTGATATAAAGTATAACCTTTGTAACGAACGGGTTCATTCATTGTAATTTCAGCCGACCAAGCAAGTGACTGATCGGTTATCTTTATGCTTGAGCTATATTCTCGCGCTTGCTCCGTTCCTTCATATTTAGAAATCGTAAATTTTTCCAACCCAACAGAGAATGGAATAAAACGTATCTCACGTCCGAATGTAAAGAAATATTGGATATCGTTATACTCAAAAAAAACAGGTTTTGTGTAGCCTTCGAATAAAGTCGTTTGTGCAAGAAGCGCGCCTTCTTGATCTTTTATAATAAAAGACAATCCCGCTATATTTTCTTCATTCTCAAGACTTAACGTATCAGGCTCAATCGCCATAAAATTTGCAGGGCCAATCGTTGTTTCTTGAGTGTCAGTTGCTTGTATAATTCTGCAATTTTCACAATATTTTGTAATTTCTATAGAAAAAGGAAATACCTCGTCCTCGATAATCTCTCCTAGCCCTAAATCGCTATGAGCGAATTTCTCAATCACTTCATTATCTCTACCAATGACCAATTCACGATTGTGATAATCACTCACAAAACTAGCCTCCTGCCCCTCTTGTAAGTAAATAAAGCCTTCTTTCTGTGTTATCGCCGTAAGTCCACCGCCAAATAATAAAAGTAAGATACTTAAGTGGATTAAAATAATGCCGCTATTTTCTTTGCTCCAATTACTCTTAAATAAAAGCTTACACAACAAAGAAACCGTTAAGAACAAGCATAAACTATACCCCCCAGGAAATGGGATCCAACCCTCAAAAAAAACGAAACTAGAAAAATATGTTTCAGTCGCATGATATAACCCCATATATTTTTGAGCGATCGTCCCTCTTACCAATAAAACTATTAGCAGAAACAGCACAAAAAATGCATATCTGGGTGAAGCAAGTTTTTCACCTATCATAATCAAATTCTTTATTGTTATCATGTCGCTTTTTTATCACAGGATGTCATAAATTGTAAGCGCAATAAGTTTAAAAAGAAGAGAAAATCTCTTATTAAAAAATTAAACTTATTATTATATTTTTATATCTTGTAGAATAGATTGTGTTTTACCATACTTTTTGTGATGCCATATGAACAAAATTGCTAATAAAATAATTCTGATATTTTCTATTTTTACCCTTATTTTCTTAGGGTTAAATTTCTATACAAATTACATTTCTTCACATCAAGACCTAAAAAACAAATATGCTCTTCATAACGGTAAAATTTTACAAGATCAAAAGCTTATCTCACCTTATCTTCATTGGCAAAACCAACAAAACCTAATTACCGACTTTGAACTACTTATTGAAAACACATTAGAACACACAAAATCTATACATCTTTCATATTATCTAAAACAAGCACATATAATAGCCGAAGGCTTATCCACTAAAGAATTTGATCCTGAATTGCGCGTTTTATATAATGCTTTGTATGATAAATACTATGCTTTAAATATCTCTCTACAACAGAATAATAGAGCAGTCGCTTTTAAAATTCTCTCACAAGATATTTTACCAACCATTCGTCAAATTGAATTCAAACGCGCGACTGAAATTGAGGATTTATATACAACCCTCTCCACAGATATTGAACGATTGAATCATGCGTTTTCTTATCATACGTTTTTAGAACGGATTATTGCACTTATAACACTGACACTTCTGGTGATAATCGCCTTTTATATCCATCATAATTTCGCAAGTCCTATCTATAAAATCAGCCAACAAATAAAAACTATTTTAAAAGATGGTATAACCGATCACGCCTTATATCAAAAATACATTGAAAGATCTGATGAAGTTGGAGAGCTTGCAAAAATCACTGAAAACATCCTTCACCACAGAGAAGCTAATGCAAAACTCAATAATGAACTTACTCAGTTGAACGCCTCACTAGAAAAACAAGTAAGGCAAAGAACAAAACATCTGGAGAAAGCTATAAAAGAAGCTAAAGATGCAAGTAAAGTAAAATCAGAATTTTTAGCCACAATCAGCCATGAAATACGCACCCCCATGAATGCTATTTTGGGAATTAGTGAAATCTTACAAGACAGTAAGCTCACTAAAAAACAAGAAGATTTTGTTAATCAAATCAAAGATTCCTCTCACGAGTTAATTGATATCGTGAATGATTTATTTAATTTCTCAAAAATAGAAGCCGGTCAAATCGATCGTGAAAATAAACATTTTGATTTTCAGGCGTTTTTTGTTGAAATAGAAAAGGAATTCTCCCCCTTAATACAAAAAAAGGGATTAGAATTTGAAACTCTTATTAAACACAAAGACCTCTCTTATATAACAAGTGATAAAAATCAACTGAAACAAATTATAAATAGTTTTCTCAGTAATGCGCTTAAATTTACAGAAAAAGGTAAAATTACTTTAATTGCGAATTTACTTGATAAAAATTCCCAATTACAAATCACCATACATGACACAGGCATAGGAATTCCTGAGAATAAGCAAAATATAATTTTTGATGCCTTCTCTCAAGCAGAGGCTTCCTCAAATCGTCGTTTTGGAGGAACAGGCTTAGGTCTTTCAATCGCAAAACATCTTGTCGAAGATATGGGCGGACATATCAAACTAAAAAGCACTGTGGGTGAAGGCTCTACCTTTACTATCACCGTTCCACTAACGGATGAGAGCGCGTCTAAAGAACAAACCAGTTCTGATACCCCCCCTCTTCAAGCCTCTACACCAAAGAATTCAAAACAAAAGAAACGTACTGTTTTATTAGTAGAAGACAATCTCGCAAATCAATTAGTCGCTCAAACATTAATTGAAGGGTTTGGTTATCATGTTCTAATCGCACAAGATGGACAAAAAGCCATTGACATTGTTACCAATGCCCCACGAAAAATTGACATTATCTTGATGGATTGCCAAATGCCTATTATGGATGGATACGAAGCCACACAACATCTTATCAATAAAATGAAAAATAACGAGATCCCTTTCATTCCTATTATTGCGCAAACAGCGAATGTCATTGAAGGTGACCGCGAAAAATGCCTCACCATAGGGATGAATGATTATCTGGCAAAACCGTTAGATAAATCATTACTAAAACAAACGATAGCACATCATATCGCAGAAAAAGATAACGCCCTTAGCCCCAGACAAAAGGCTGAACAAATACGTGCTGATCTTTCTATTTTCTCAGATGAATTTTTCGATCTAAGCTACCTAAGAGAGCTTCATATGCTTCTAGGAGATAAGTTTAATGATCGTTTATTAAAGACATTTGAAAAATTAACAGCCTCATTAAACAATGTTTTAATGAATAGCAATAATCAATTATACCGTCATGCCTTACAACAAGCTATCTTAGAAGGACAGGTCATCGGCTTAAAAGGCTTAAGTGAAAACATGTCAAAACATGATGAAACAATTATTATAAACGTAATTCTATCTGAGATCAGACGCATTAGAGGGATAATTAAAGAATAACGTTATTTCTTTTTCCATTTATCAATCGGTGATAAATCTTGAGTTTCAAGCATGTCAAAACAGGTATCTATCTCTGTTGTTGAAGAAAATAATTTATGCGTATTATCACGAATAAAGCCTTGCCCTTTCATATAATCAATCATTGATAAGAAAGGTGTCCAATAGCCATTAATATTTAAAACGCACATCGGTTTACGTACAATGTCTAATTGGTTCCATGTGATAATCTCAGCCATTTCTTCCAATGTTCCAAACCCACCTGGAAAGACAATAAACGCATCCGCATATTTATTCATTAGCGCTTTACGCTCATGCATATTTTCAACGGCGTACCATTCATCACAGTCATAATTAGCAACCTCACCATCAATTAATGTTTGAGGCATAACACCGATCACATAAGCATTCTCTTCTTGAGCAGCACGTGCAATCTCATACATAAGACCTGTTTTCGCACCACCATAAACCATACGATAGCCACGTTTACCAAGCTCATGACCAAGTTCAATTGCTTTTTCTTTATAAATTGGATCTCCACCATCAAATGCGCCCATATAAACGCAAATTGTTTTGATCGGGTTTTTTTTGATTTCCATTATTATTTACCCTTTCCCTATACTGTTTTTATATTTTAGGACAGTCATCGTATAAGAAAAGTAAATAATTACAAAGAAATATCGTAATTCTTTATGCAGATTTTAGATTTTCAAGCTCTAACCAACGTGTTTCATAGCTATCTAACAATTTTTTCTTATCCCCTAGAGATAGAGAGAGTTTATTAAATTTCTCAGGGTCACTGGAGTAGGCATCTTCTCGAGCCAGAAATATCTCGATCTCTTCAATCTCACGAGACAAGACATCCATCTTTTCTGGTAAATGATCAAGTTCATATTGCAATTTATAACTCAATTTTGTTGCCTTAGGTGATGCTTTCTTGTTTTTAGTTGTTTTTGAACTTGAAACCTCATCAGAAACAATGCCTTTGTCTTTTAATTTTTCTTCCTTTTTCTCTTTAGAAAGCATTTCCAAATAATCGGAATAGCCACCGATACAGCCCTTAACAACGCCATCTCCTTCAAAACCAAGAATTTTAGTCACTGTTTGATCTAGAAAATCACGATCATGACTAACGATAATCAATGTGCCTTTATATTGAGATAAAATTTCTTCTAACATCTCAAGTGTGTCCATATCCAAATCATTTGTTGGCTCATCAAGAATTAAAAAATCTTTTGGCTCAGCCAAAACTTTTGCAAGCAATAATCTATTTTGCTGCCCTCCAGACAAGATCTTAACAGGATCACGCACTTGAACTGGGTCAAACATAAAATCTTTCATATACCCACAAACATGACGGGATTTGCCTCGAACATCAATATAATCACCGCCCTCAGAACATAAAACACGCTGAATAGAATGATCTGGATTTAAGGCTTTTCTTTTTTGATCAAAATAAGAAAACTCCATATTGAGAGCGCGTTTTATTTTCCCCTGATCAGCCTCCTCTTCACCAACCAACATTTTTAAAAACGTACTCTTACCCGAGCCATTTTTACCCAAGATTCCAATACGATCCCCTTTCATAATCCTCAGTGAAAATTGATCCAATATTGTTAAATCATCATATGATTTTGAAACCTTAAAAAACTCTGCTGCCACTTTTGAATTCAATGTGCTTTCAATTGGCTGAACCTCAATCTTTGCCATCATTCTGTTAAAGGATGATTTGTCAGCCTTAAGCTTCTCTTTTTCTGCTCGAACCAGCTCTAGACGGCGGACATTTCTTTTGCGACGAGCCTTGACACCACGGTTCGCCCACTCAAGCTCTTGCTCTAACGCTTTTTGACGGTTTCTAAGCTCTCGCTCTTCTTGCTCGATAAGCATTTCTGACCATTCCTCAAAATAGGAAAACCCTTTTGGTGCGACGCGCAAATTTCCTCTGTCTAACCAAAATATCTTATTTGTAATTGTTTCTAAAAAACGCTTATCGTGACTAATACAAAGCACTGTTCCAGGAAAGCCTATTAAGTAATTTTCCAACCATTCAATAATATGAAGGTCTAAATGGTTTGTCGGCTCATCAAGAAGTAAGATATCTGGATCTTCAACCAATGCTTTAGCAAGTGAAGCACGCCTTAATTGACCGCCTGATAAATGGGACATTTTCTTAGTCACATCAAGTTCTAGAGGTTGGACAACCATCTCAACTTTATATGATTGCATGTCTTTATCATCAGATTTCACACCTTCAAACACATAGTCAAAAATTGTTTGGTCGGGTTTAAATTTAGCTTCTTGTTCTAAATAGCCAATCGTCAAGCCTGCTGTTTGCCAGCGCTCGCCTTCATCAAGCTCTAATACACCCATGATAATCTTCATGAGTGTTGATTTACCCGTTCCATTTTTACCAACAAGGGCAATTTTTGCATTTTGGTGAATATGAAAGGTTAAATCTTTAAATATTTGCCTTTTTCCAAAAGCAATACTTGCATTCTCAACAGATAAAAGAGCGTTGTTTGTATTCATAGTGCATAAATAAGTATCAAAGTTACGTTTCTTGACATAGTTTAAAACTTTATTGCTAAAGTTCTTGCCAGTCGTCGCAACAGTTACTATATTTTTTACTATCAAATCAATAACATTATAAAAAAAGTCGGGAGAAATAACGCTATGAGTCTCACAAAATCTGCAAAAACAGCCTTTGGATCTTCAATTTTATTCGCACTGCAAAAAATGAAAGCGATTCCACGCATTTCAGAAACAGAGCGTATCGCCCTAGACGCCGGAACAGCTGTATGGGACAAAGAGCTGTTATCCGGAAAACCAAATTGGGATATTTTACACAGCTTAAAACCAGAGCTAACAGATGAAGAACAAGCTTTCTTAGACGGGCCTGTAAACGAGCTGTGTGAACTAATCGATGATTGGCAAATTTCTCGCAGTGAAGATGGTGACCTTCCGCCTCATATTTGGGATTTCATCAAGAAAAATAAATTCTTAGGGATGGTTATTCCAAAAGATCATGGAGGCTTAGGATTTACAGCTTACGCCCATTCTCAAGTTGTCATGAAACTTGCTAGCCGCAGTATTACAGCCGCTGTGTCTGTCATGGTTCCTAATTCATTAGGCCCTGGTGAATTATTACATCTTTATGGAACAGATGAACAAAAACATCATTATTTGCCACGCCTTGCCGATGGCCGAGAAATTCCGTGTTTTGCTCTTACCGGCCCTGATAATGGTTCTGACGCAACAAGTATGGAAGAGTGTGCTTACGCTGTTGTTGAGAAAGATGCAGAAGGTAATCTGCAACTGCGCATGAATTGGGAAAAACGTTATATTACACTCGGTCCAATCGCGACACTCGTCGGAATGGCTGTTCATGTGAGTGACCCTGACGGCTTATTACAAGGAACAGGGCAAGAAGGTTTAACAACCGTGTTGATCCCCCATAATACACCTGGTGTGACAATTGGTGATCGCCACAGACCTCTTGATCTCGCTTTTCACAATGGACCAAACTGGGGTAAAGACGTTGTTGTTCCAATCGATTATGTGATTGGTGGGCAAGAAAAAGTTGGACATGGTTGGCGCATGTTGGGTGAATGCTTGTCTGTTGGACGTTCTATTTCTCTTCCTGCTCTTTCAACTGCAGCCTCGAAACTATCTTCAATGACAACAGGTGCTTACACAGAAGTTCGTCAGCAATTTAAAAGCAAAATTTCTCAATTTGAAGGGATCGAAGAACCGCTTGCACGTATTGCTGGTAAAACATATACACTTGATGCAATGCGCACCGCTTCAGCGCGCATGGTTGATAGAGGTGAACGCCCGACCATCATTTCAGCGATTGCTAAATATCATGCAACTGAGAAAATGCGTAGCGTCATCGACGACGCTATGGACATTCATGGTGGTAAAGGGATTTGTAATGGCCCTAACAACTATTTGGCAGAAGTTTACAAAAGTATTCCTGTTGCGATTACGGTTGAAGGCGCCAACATCATGACACGTAACTTGATTATTTTTGGTCAAGGTGGCGTGAGAGCACATGAATATTTGCTTGATATCGTACGTGCAACTGAAAACCCAGACAAAGAACAAGGCGCACGCGACCTTATCAAACCAACACTTGGTTTTGTTGGTAGTATCATGGCAAACCTATGGCGTTCGATGACAGGCTTTAACTTAGCAAAAATCCCCTCTACTGATAAGGCTTTAAAAAAGCATTATAAAAAGATCAATCATATGTCTGCTCGCTTTAACTTCGCAGCAAATATGTCGATTATCTTCCTCGGTGATAAATTGAAGTTTAAAGAGCGTACATCAGCGCGCCTTGGAGATGTCTTAAGTAATCTTTACATGGCTTCAGCCGCACTCAATCACTATCAAAATCAAGGATCTCATTCAGAAGATCTCGCTTTGGTGAATTGGGTTGTTGAAAATTGTATGCATGATGCTGAAGTGGCTATGAATGACCTTGCTAAAAACCACCCTAACCCATTAGTTAAGGGGCTACTACGTGTTGTGAATTCTGTTGTTACATTAACAGGTAGAAGCAACCGCAAGCCAAACGACAAGCTTGATCATGAAGTTGCAAAAACAATCACAACACCAGGCGCAACACGTGACCGTCTTGTTTCTGGATTATTTGTTTCCAAAGATAAAGCAGATATCCTCAATATCCTAGAGCGCGCTTTTGTAGCTGCTCAAGAATCAGGTGACGCTGAGCGCAAAGTGGCCAAAGCCGTTCACAAAGGCTTTATCGCCAATAAAAATGATCTACAAACAGCTGTTACCAAAGAAATTATTACAGCTGATGAAGCTCAAAAAATTGAAACAGCGGCAACATTACGCCGTCAGGTAATCATGGTTGATGACTTTAAATCTTATAAGCGTGAAGATTTAGAGCCAAACAAGCGTGAACATAACCTTGACCGCAAACCTAAGCCTGCTGCATAAGAAATATGTCGCACAGATAATCGTCAGCTAATAAGACGATATCACAATTTAAACACCCTCCTTCAAAGAGGGTGTTTTTTTTAAGAGCATTTATTGACATCGTCATGACAATATGTAATCTTAACCCCATTACATAACATCGAAAGCACATGGACTATGAGTGAAAAAGAAACAATTCAAGGCATTTTTAATATTAACTTAGATATGGGACGCCATGCTTATTGGTATGTGCGCACAAATAGCCCTATTCAAATAACTCCTCTTAAAGATGGCGATTCTTTGACAATTTATACTGATGAAAGCGAATCTGAGATCGTATGGCAAGGTACAGTTCAAACGAATAGTAAGAAAACAGGTACAGGAGCTTTCTATCCATTCGATATGATCCAAGCTATTAAAGATCATTACGGCTTTACTGATAAACAAATGGAAGTTGTAAGCACAGGCGCGGCGATTAACAAACTCTTCATAGGGAAACCTGCCAAACTTACTTTAAATTCATAGCTATGAATGATCTTGAGAAATATATGCCACAAGCACGCTCTATTTTAGAGGAGCTAAATTCTGGCCCTTCGGGTCTTATTGCTTATATGTGGGCTAATTGCGCTGAATTACAGACCATCACACATAATGGAGTTACCTATAGCTATCAAAAACCCTATATAGCTCCAACAAGTAACACCCCTCTTGTTCCTTATTATGCGCTTTTAAAAACAAACCGCACGGGTGTTGAAGTTACGGTTCCTGCGGGTGGCACTCAAGACATCATGTTTGAATTTAATAATCAAACTTATTATGCTGAACTTAAGAAACCACAAAACCAAATAGACCTCTTAGAAAAATTACTAAATATGAAAGCAGATGAGATGAATGACACGTTATTCGTCGCAGCGCTTCTATCGCATCCAAATATTTCAAATGTAGCCTTAGAACCAGAATTATCTGCTGCGAAACGTGAAACAGAAGAAGAGCATGGATGGAGTTATGATCAAAATTCTGACAAAGCATCTTTAAGATTTGAACTCAATGAGCCCATTTTTTCAAAAAGAAGCTATGCAACTAATCCACCAACGCCTATTAATCAAAAACTTTTTGTAGTTGAAACACAAGACTTTGAAAATTGTCCGCCCGTACGCACAGATAAAGTTGAAAGTAAAATCCCATACAGAATGGGAACACACTTTTACGAACAAGGTGACTATATGTCACTAGAAGATCTAAAGAGCCACTTAGACACTGTTCAAGAGCATTTCAACACTCTGTCTACACCGTTAGAAGAAGATGAAATCAATCTAAAAGTTGCTATCACGCGTTATGAAATAATGGAGCGCGTTCAAAGACGCATCTTAGCGTTATAACTTAATCTTTTAAATACTCCACAGCGTGATCCACAGCCGTTTTCAAACCAACTTCATCAATAGAGTGTGCAAGATCAGGTCTAGATAATGTTTCAACATTATACCCCGCCTCTTTCAAACGATGTTGACTAACCGCCATTGCGTCATATGGAACAACATCATCTTGTTCGCCGTGAACAAGCAAGATCGGCGTTTCTTTATTCTTTGATAAATCTGTGGCAGAATTCATCAAAGCCCCTGAAAACCCAATAATGCCCGCAAGTGGTTTTTCTCTGTTCAAGCCAGTAAAAAGGCTCATCATTGTGCCTTGTGAAAACCCAACCAAAACAAGTTTATCCGCACTCACTTTATAATGATCTAGAATTTCATCAATAAAGCCATCAAGTTTAGGCGATGCTTCTTTCACCAATGTTTCCATGACATGTGGATCACGATCTTGAAGAGAAAACCATTGAAACGAATTCTCATAGCCTGGAGGTGCCATATCACAAATCTCTGGTGCATTTGGTGAGATAAAAATTGTGTCAGGTAATTCTTTCGCAAAATAAGGCGCTAGCGCAATTAAATCATCCCCATTAGAACCAAGCCCATGTAAAAACAAAACAATGCTTTTAGCTTTACCGTTTGATACAGGGCCAACTGCGTGACCACTAAGTGAAAATTCCATTATTCATTCCTTTTCTTTAACTTACTTTATTTTGCGCCTTTAATTTTTGAGGCAAGAGATGCTTCTAAAAACGCATCAATATCACCGTCTAAAACGGCTTGAGATTGTGATGTTTCAACATTTGTACGAAGGTCTTTAATCATTTGATACGGATGTAACACATAAGAGCGGATTTGATGTCCCCAGCCGATATCTGTTTTCTCGCCGTGTTCGGCTTGTTTTTGTTCTTCACGTGCCTGCAACTCGCGCTCATAAAGACGGGCTTTTAACATCTTCATGGCTTCGTCTTTGTTTTTATGCTGAGAGCGCTGATTTTGACAAGCAACCACAATACCCGTTGGTTGGTGTGTAATACGCACCGCACTATCCGTTGTATTGACGTGCTGTCCCCCAGCCCCACTTGAGCGATATGTATCAATACGCAAATCGCTTTCATCAATTTCAATATCGATGTCATCATCAATCACAGGCGATACTGCCACAGACGAAAAACTCGTATGACGTTTCGCATTTGAATCAAAAGGAGAAATACGTACCAAGCGATGAACACCTGTTTCTGTTTTAATCCATCCATAAGCATTCTCGCCCTTAATCTCGATTGTGGCTGACTTGATACCAGCTTCCTCGCCATCATTAACGCTTAAGATATCAGCTTTAAACCCTCGTGCATTAGCCCAACGCAAATACATTCTCAGCAACATATTCGCCCAATCTTGAGCTTCAGTTCCACCAGAACCTGCATTAATTTCTAAATAGGCATCATTCCCATCAACTTCTCCAGAGAGAAGGCATTCCAATTCTTGTTTTTCTGATTTTACTTTTAATTCTTCAAGTTGCGCTTCACTTTCTGAGATAACGCCCTCGTCCTCTTCCATCTCTGCCAACTCAATTAAATCTGATAAATCAGTTTTTTCCTGCTCAATAGCACGAATCGCCTGGATTTGTTGATCCAGACGAGTTCGTTCTTTCATTAATTTTTGAGCATTTGACGGATCCGACCATAGTTCAGGATCCTCAGATAAAGCATTTAATTCATCAAGACGAGAACAAGCTTGCTCCCAGTCAAAGATGCCTCCTCAGCAAATCTATAGAGCTCTCAATGGCTTCTATAACTGCTTGGGTTTCTGCTTTCATGCTTTTGATATCCGTTGGTTTGAATTAAGCTGCTTGCTTAATTTCTACACCAGCACCAGATAATGTGTCAACAAACTGTGTTAAAACAGAATTTGTTTCACCATTTAATGCACCTGTGTAAACAACACCAGAAACAGATGTTTCATCACCTTCAGCAACAACAACATCCGTATCGATAACAGATGTTACAGATGAAGCATCGCCTGCTAATAATACAGGGATAGAAGCGTCAATCGCGCCATTTAGAATTCTTTTTACATGTGCACTCTCAGTTAATTTTTCTAAGCTTGCATCACCATCAATAACGATTACGCCGTCGAAATCAGATGACAAGACATCACCAAATGCTAAATCAACTGGAAAGTTTAAACCCCAGCCATTTACGTTTACGCCAGAAATTAACCCTGTTTCTAGAGAAATAACTTTTGTAACACCCGCTTGGCTTAGAATTGTACGTTGAACTTCTGCCATTTGTGCTTCATTAAAGCCGTTAGCAGCCATAATTGCGATTGTTTTTCCACTTAATTTTGTTGAAGATGTATATGTTTGCATATGATCTCGTTCCTTTCGTTATTATTATTTTTATTCGAACTACAGCTAAACTCATGGGATGAGAACTGTATCCTTTTGTAAAAACATAAAAAATGTTTATCGGTGAGCGTCTTTATTCCATAAAACGCACACTCATGTCAAGGGGTAATTATAAAAAATTACGTAAAAAGAGGAAACTCTTGATTTCTTTAAAAAGCCACTTTACAGACTCACCCTCAATTGAGTATCTTTTAAGTACTACATGATTCACTCTTACTTCAAGGAATTATTTGCAACATGAAAAAAATTTTTACACTTGGCGCGATCCTTGCGACAACATTATCTTTATCTACTGCTGTCAACGCAAGCGATCTTTATGATTACGCAACAGGGCGTACAAATGTTGATAAATTAAATATCGTCAAGCCTATTGGTTCTCCTTTTACACAAGCTCTCGCTTTTGAATATAAAAACCTTGCGAACTTTGAACATGATAATATGTTCGACCATCATGATGCTGATATTTTCGCTCAAAAAGGCATTGCGGCAGCTCACGGAGAAGACATCCTTCCTGAAAATCCGAAGAATTGGAATGTGCCACCGCAAAATGTTGCACAATTAACAGAGGGACGTGCGCGTTTAATGTTAGCTTTAAACACAGGTGCAAGAGAGCGTGCTCCTATCGCTGCAGCAAAAGCTCAAGCCTCTTATGATTGCTGGATTGAAGAGCAAGAAGAAAACTTTCAAGATAATCAAATTGCTAGCTGTAAAAGAAACTTTGACATTGTTATGAATGAATTAGAAGGAAAAATTTCTTCTATTACAACCGCTGTTCGTGGCAAAACAGCTAATGACCAAGTTGAAATTGAAGCAGAGTTCGAACCCAAATATCGCATTTTCTTTGATCTCAATAAAACAAGCCTGAATATGCAATCTGATGAAATCATAGAAATTGTTGCACATAAATTAAAGATGTCCCCTCATCTAAAAGCCGAAGTCGTTGGTTATGCAGATAGATCAGGTTCGGCTTCTTACAATAAGAAACTTGCTGCTAAAAGAGCTGATGCTGTGAGAATGGCTTTATTCCAAAAAGGTATTCCTGCAACACAATTAATTACTCTTAGTCGTGGCGAAGAAGATAATTTTGTACGTACAGATGATGGACGTACAGAAGCAGGGAATAGACGCGTAGAAATTATTTTAAAATAAATGAGTACCATGTATAAAAAAACAACCGACGCTATCACTGTAACTGTAGAGCCTATTTTCTTAGAGAACCAATCGCGCCCTCAAGATCATTATTTTGTCTGGGCATATCATGTCACCATCCAGAATAATAGCCTTAAGACTGTCCAAGTTAAATCGCGTTATTGGCATGTTCTAGACGCAGAAGGACGGATCAAAGAAATACGTGGCCCAGGTATTGTTGGTGAACAACCAACATTAAAGCCAGGAGAAAGCTTTAACTATACAAGTGGAACACCTTTAGAAACCCCTTCAGGAATCATGTATGGAACCTATTATATGATTACAGAGAACGGTGATGATTTAGACGTATCAATCCCTGCCTTCTCTCTTGATAGCCCTCACGAAGACGTTATCTATCATTAATTAATCTAATAGTTTTTGGATTTCATAGATAAGAACAGAAGCCTCTTGCTGTTCCTTTGCGCTTTTTGTGTTTTTCTTATATTGCTCTAACATATCAATCGCTTGAGAGAAATTATCAAGTTGATAGTGCAAAATACCGGCATCAAACAAAAGCTTTTCTTCATCAGGTGCAATCAGCATCATAATCTCTATTTGCTCTAGAGCTTTCTCGTAATTTTCTTCTCTGACATAACGCATTTTAATATTATTTTGTAAGCGCAATAAAAGCTCTCTATTTGATACTGCGTCATAATAAGATGAAGACAATTCTTGGTCTTGTCCCATAACCGCTTTAATGATTTGCCTTAGATCAGATGCATTTAAAATACGCCCAGCATTAAACGGATCTATCAGTTCACGTTGCCCTTCATGGGTTAAACGTACGATAAAATGCCCTGGAAAACTCAGCCCTTCAATATCCCATTTTCTAGATTTAGCTAAAATGATATATAAAATACCCAAAGCAACAGGCAAGCCTTTTTTTCGCTCTAACACATCCAACATATTGGCATTTTTTAAGTCATCATAATCATCATAATTTCCTGAGATATCAGCCTTTGCAAATAAGACATCATTTAATGCATTGATCTTATCTTCCAGACTGTTATCACTATAAACAGCAAGCTGCTTTTTCATGGTGATCACCGCATCATGCATTGCCGATAAATCATATGTTGCGGGACGCTCCAACGCACCAAGAGCCAAAGCACCTTTCAACAAATCAATCTCATCATCTTGTTGATGGCCTATTTGACTTAACCATTCCAATGCTGTTGGGTTTTTATCCAGCAAAAAAACCTCTCTTATCTCTTATTGTTTATCAGATGCTAATTCAGGTGTTTGTAAATTAGGAGGTGTTTCCCCTCTTAAACGGACATAGCTTATAACTTGTGTCACATAAGCTGTATTTCTTGCGTGGTCTATTACACGATCAATTTCTGCCTGATCTTGCCCGACCCCCATCAAATAAACAACGCCATTTACTGTATCAATAGAATAATTAATAGACTGAATATGTTTATCAAAGGTTATATAGCCCCTCAACTGAGTCGTAATCCATGTATCACGCCCATATTGTGTCCAGCTACGCGGTTCATCACGGACTTGTATTTCATTAATCACTTGGCTTACACCTTCGGCTTGCCATGCTAAGCGAACAGCATCAACACGGTGATCTGGGTTATCAACGATCCCTGTGATCAAAACACGTCCATCTTGTACTGTTAAATTCAGTCTACTAAATATCTTTAAATCTTTTTTAAACCAAAAATCTGATATTTCGAGGCGAATAGCTGTATCTCTTGCTGCATTTTTTAAGCCTCCTTCTTGAGAGGCTGCCGTCCCAACTGTTGCCCCTACACCCGCAGCTATTCCAATTGGTGAACATCCCTGCAGCGACAAAGGAGTGATAGATAATCCTAATAATAAAATAGCCAAAGATACAGGTTGTTTCATGATACAAACTTTCTTATTTGAAAATGGGAAATTATACTTTGATTAAACGAATCTTTCTTCAATAACTCTATAAAATTACTCGCCAAAAATCCACGCCTTCTTTAAATGCTGAGGCATGAATCCAAAACTAATCGGCATGACATCAAATCGAACTTCGCAGCGCTGAAACAAAGGTTTATTTTTTAAAAAATGTTGCGCTGTTTTCTCGATACGACGACGGGATTTAAAATCAACAGCTTCTAAAGCCTGTGCTTTTGAAACACGTTTTTTAACTTCGACAAAAACAATTAAAGACCCACGTTTTGCAATGATGTCGACCTCTCCGACTTTTGTCTTATAACGCCATTTTAATACACGATATCCTTTAAGCCACAAAAATATAAGAGCACATAATTCTGATAAAAGTCCTTTTTCATAGCTTGTCATCATCAAACCTCTTCTTTTAAAATCAAAGCACGCTCATAAATTTCTTTTTTAGAAAAATCAAAATCTTGCTCCAGATAAGAGCTAAGAGCTTTAACAGGCATAAAGGGTAGTAAGTTCCTTATTTTTTTGTCTAATGCGTCTTTATCATCCCTCTTTTCTATGAAAGGATGTATGACCAAAACAATTTCACCTTTAAGCGGCTTCTCTTCTATTCTCTGACAAAGCTCTTGGGGTAGACCGTACAACACTTCTTCGTAAAGTTTAGTAATTTCACGTACAATTGACACAGATGCTTTAGGCATGATTTCTGTTAAAATTTGGCATGTTTCAAGCACGCGCCTAGCCGTTTCAAAAAACACCACTGTTGTATCTTGATGTAAAGCTAGCTCAAGCTGACTTCGTCTTGCTTGTGCTTTACTGTGTAGAAATCCACCAAAATAAAAACTCTGAGAGGGTTGTCCCGATAATTGTAAAGCTGTGATAACAGAAGATGCACCTGGAACACTTGTATACTCAATATCATGCTCTTGACATGCTCTAATAAGCTTATAACCAGGGTCACAAACAAGCGGACTTCCCGCATCGGAAATTAGCGCAATATCTTGCCCCTCTTTTAAAAGGTCTATGATTTTTAAACGCCAAGATTCATCTGAATGATCATGATAGGCTTTTGTTGGTGTCTTTATGCCAAAATGGGTCAGAAGAGAACGACTTGTCCTCGTATCTTCACATAAAATAAGAGATACTTTTTGCAGTGTTTCAACCGCGCGATATGTGATATCGCCCAAATTTCCAATTGGTGTTGCAATTAAATAAAGCATCTCTTTGTTTTAGCATTTTATTGTGCTATGTCTATAAGAATTCAAAAAACACTATTTTTAAATGGATAAGCGTGATCTATGAGTAACTATCTAAAATCGATTTGTTCTAGTATTTTCATCATTTTTGTTTCTTTGTTTCTTGTACAATGTGGTGGCGGTATGCCTTGGTCACATTCAAACAGCTCTGCAAACCCTCCTGCTGATTTGTTAAAAGAAAAAGAAGTCATCGCAAGCAATAACACGGGTGATTTATGGATCGCAGAAGATGGTCGTGTCCTTACAAAACAAGACTTCATAGAATATCCAAACGATATGCATTCTGTTTCAATGCGCTCGACCCAACAAGAATATGTAACGCGAGAATCCATTCCAACCCCTTCCGCTGAAAATTTTAAGTCTTACATCCAAGAAGGTGAAGTTACGCAAGGAACTGTTGTTCCTTACACAGATACGAAGAAACAAGGAAAAATCAAAGTTGCTATTTTACTTCCCTTAAGTGGACAGCATGAAAAAATTGGGCAATCTCTTTTAAATGCCGCGCAAATGGCTTTATTTGATGTTGCAGGACATTATTTCGAATTAATTCCGCGTGACACTAAAGGAACAATTGAGGGCGCACAACAAGCCGCCTCAACGGCCATACAAAACGGTGCTTCTTTTATTCTGGGCCCTCTCTTTGCTGATAATGCAAGAGCTATAAAACCTATTGCTCGTAGTGCGAATGTAAAAATGATTACATTCTCAACTGATTGGAAATTGGCAAATTCAGATACTTATGTTATGGGCTTCATGCCCTTTGACCAAGTCCGCCGTGTTATGCTGTTTGCTGCATCACAAGGCCATATTAAACAAGCCCTCTTAGCGCCTTACTCGCCTTACGGTAATGCTGTTTCTGAAACATTTAAACAAGTTTCTAAATATTACCCACAAGTTCAAACAACGATGATCGAACGCTATCGTTTAGGGGATGAGAATTTTAATGACCTTATCCGTAAATTTACAAGTTATGATGACCGCGTAAATAATCTACACGAGGCTATTACTGACCTTGAAATGATCCCCGAAGCACAAAGAACAGACTTTGATATTAACGAACTGGCTCGCTTAAAAATTCAACATACAGAAGGTGACATCCCTTTTGACTCCATTTTGCTGCCCATTGGCGGAACAGAGATTAGAGAATTAACATCCATCTTGAAATATTATGATGTTGATCTCAACAAAGCACGTTTTTTAGGAACAGGGTTGTGGGATACACCTTCGGTATATAATGAAGTATCAATGCAAGGTGCATGGTTTGCTGCCCCCGCACCTGATAAAAGAGTCAAATTTGAAAGAGAGTATCGTGACATTTATGGAGAAACACCTCCACGCCTTGCTTCACTTGGCTATGATGCAACAGCGCTTTTAGCAGTGCTATCACGACAAAGCTTCACTCGTGGGCCAGAATCTCTCTTTAGTACAGAAAGCTTAACAAATCCAAATGGCTTTGCTGGGATTGACGGTATTTTCCGTTTCTCAAGAAACGGACTTGTTGAGCGTGGTTTAGCTGTTTTGGAAGTAACACAAAAAGGTCCTAAAGTTGTTTCACCAGCACCTGCTACTTTTCAAAGCGGTACTTTTTAAAACACTTAATTAAAAAATAGATATTATGTTGATAGACGTGCTTTACGGCGAAGCATTGCAAAGTCTGTAATATTTGTTGTTGAGATCTCTTGACGATCGCGAACACGTTTGAGCATTGAATCTAAAATCTCATCGGCTACGCTCACATCACAACAGCTCTCTAATCCTTTAAAATCAGGGGCGCTGTTTGCTTCACAAATTTTGTATCCTTTTTTACCATCAAATAAAAGATCAATCCCTGTGATATCTAAATCAAGCGTTCTAGCCGTTGCTAAAGCAAGCTCTTCTAATACAGGTGATAATTTGAAAGGACGAACACTACCGCCTTGAGAGAAGTTCGCTTTAAAACCACCATTTGCAGCACGACGTTCCATCGCTGCAACAACTTTACCATCAATAACCATGACACGTAAATCACGCCCACGACTTGTTGCAATAAACTCCTGAAACAGTAATTGAACACTGTCTTGACTTGTTTGACGGATCAATTGCATCAAATCTTCAAAATTTTGTTCATTCTCACATAAGAAAACACCGTGACCATGTGTTCCAACCAATGTCTTAACAACAACAGGAAAGCCAATTACACGTTTAACCAGCTGAACATCCACAGGAAACTTACCAAGCATTGTTGTTGGTACAGGTAGCCCTGATTCAGCCAAGATTTGTTGTGAATGCAACTTGTCTTTCACAGACTCAACCGCTGCTGATTTATTATAGGTAGGTACACCTAAGCGCTCTAAGTGACGCAGAACAGCCATTGTGAAGTAATTCACATCACCACTAATACGTGTTAGGACAAAATCAGGAAGACGGGCAACAGTGCCATCAATTAAAACTGAACGACGATCATCATCTGTAACAATTAAATCGAATTGCTCTGGTCTAATGACGCGCATTTGGATGTCTTTACGACGTCCAGCTTCGATTAATCTACGCGCTTCATAAGCTCCAGGGTCGGTTCCTTCTGTGCTACCGTCAAAAATTACCCAACACTGCATTTGTTTTTCATTATCAAATATCATACCTGTTCCTTATACCACATTTTGCGCATTTAATACAAAAAGATTCAATCGCACTTGTTATTATTCTTGTTCTAGGATCCATATTATGTAAAAAATTATGGAAAAAGTCAAGCACTTTCTTAAGCCTTATTTTGTATATAATCCATCATTGAAGACAAACATGCATTCAGTCGCATACGCCCCTGTCTAGTCATTGATATTTTCTCTTTATTTTCAACAAAATAACTCTCTTTTATTAAGCTATTTATAAACCTACCATCCAGCCAATCATTCAAATTTTTTCCCGTTTCTTGGCGAATGTAATCTTTGAAAACACCCTCATCTAAACGTAGTCCCATCATCATCATTTCAATAAATTGATCACGTGGGTCAATCACTTCAACATCCTTCAAACCAGAGCCTTGCGACACAACTAAATCGCGATATATCTCTGGTGCTTTGTGTGTACGAGTCGCATATTTAACCCCGTTTTCATCTTTGAAACGCCCATGAGCTCCAGGACCAATACCTATATAGTCTTCATAACGCCAATACCCTAAGTTATGACGCGATTGATGGTTTTCCTTCGCAAAATTAGAAACCTCATAATGACTGAAACCATGATATTTCAAAATATCGTCTGTTCTCTCATATAAATCAGCAGAAACATCGTCGTCAGGCAAAGCAAAATCACCTCTATTGAATGCTGTATAAAACTGTGTTCCTTGTTCAATCGTTAATTGATAGAGAGAGATATGACCAACCGAAAACTCTAAGGCACGTAATAACTCATCCTCCCACTCTTGAACCGTTTGCTCTGGGCGCGCATAGATTAAATCAAAGGAATAACGTGGAAAGATATCACGTGCGAGATCAATAACATGCTGAGCTTCCAACACGGAATGCTCCCGCCCTAAAAACGTAAGATCTTTGTCATTAAACGCCTGAACGCCAACAGAAAGGCGATTAATACCAACCGCCCTAAAAGCTTTGAATTTATCAGCTTCCGATGACGTTGGATTCGCTTCCAATGTAATCTCACAACCAGAGTCCACACACCACACATCATTTATTGCTTCTAAAACGCCTTCAACCACATAAGGCGCCATAAGAGAGGGCGTTCCACCGCCAAAATAAATAGAATGCACAGGGCGCCCACCTATTCTATCCTTATAAGAAAATATTTCCTGTCGAAAAGAATCAAGCCACGCCTTTTGATCAATTTCCTCACGGACATGAGAATTAAAATCACAATAAGGACATTTCTTTTTACAAAAAGGCCAATGAACATAAACACCAAGAGAACGCTTTTTTACCTCAGCCATAACACCTACTTGTTACGCTGCTTTTTTAAAATAGCGATTGATCAGTGCATCAAATGCTAGACGCCTGTGAGAGATTGATTGTTTCTGCTCAAAACTCATCTCCGCAAATGTTAAATCATACCCCTTTGGCACAAATATAGGATCATAGCCAAACCCCTTACTCCCTCTTGGAGGCCATTGAATATCACCTTCTATAACACCATGTGCGAAAACAGCCTCACCATCGGGCCATGCGAGGCATAAAACACTTTGAAAAGACGCTTTGAAATTATCCTGATCTTTTATTTGATCCCAAACTTTTTGTTGAGCATAAACAAAATCTCTTTCCGCACCTTCGTGAGGAATAGCCCATCGCGCAGAATAAACGCCAGGTGCGCCATCAAGAGCCTCAACACAAAAACCGCTATCATCTGAGAGAGTTGGCAGTCCTGTTTCTTGCGCCAAGGTAACAGCCTTAATCTTTGCATTTTCTTCAAATGTTGCCCCAGTTTCCTCGGGCTCTTCCAATGTAAGTTCTGCTGCATTCTTAAATGTTGGTACATAAGGAGATAAAAGAGAAGCGATCTCTTCTATCTTCTTCTTATTATGAGATCCTATTAACAATGTATCGCTATCAAAAAAACGCGTCATGCTGCCAGCGCCTTTGTTGCTAATACTTTGTTTTGTAAATCAAATAATTCAGTCGTCCCCTTCTTCGCCAGCCCTAAAAGCAACATAAATTCATCTTCAGAGAAAGGCTTATCTTCGGCTGTTCCTTGTATCTCAACAATCCCACCGCTCGCTGTTAACACAAAGTTTGCATCGGTACCTGCTTCGCTATCTTCTGTATAATCCAAATCCAAAACAGGCGTACTTTCATAGACACCACAAGAGATCGCCGCCACTTGGTCAATCATAGGATCTTGTAAAATAATGCCGCGCTTCATACCGAATTCAACCGCTTGCTTCAAAGCTAAATAAGCACCTGTGATAGAGGCTGTTCTTGTGCCACCATCCGCTTGAATAACATCACAATCAATACGAATTTGAACTTCGCCCATTTTCTCCATATCAATAACAGCGCGCAACGCTCTGCCAATTAATCTTTGAATTTCTTGTGTACGACCTGATTGCTTTCCACGTGCTGCTTCGCGATCCATACGCTGTCCTGTCGAACGTGGCAACATCCCGTATTCAGCGGTTACCCATCCACAACCACTTCCTTTCATCCAACCAGGAACTTTATCTTCTAAAGAGGCTGTACATAAAACATGCGTATCCCCAAACTTTACAAGACACGAGCCTTCGGCATGTTTTGAAAATCCCATTTCAAAAGAAACAGAACGCATTTCATCATTTTGGCGGTGAGAAGGACGAACAGTCATAATAATAATCTCCTTATAATCTATGTATGTGCTGTGGTTTAAGTCAAAATAAGCACAAGAAGCATTGATTTCAAGAAAAATGACACGTAAATTACTCATATTATGATTGTCGAATTAAACGAACGTTCAAAAAATATTTTAAAACTGATCGCAGAATCCTATATTGCGACAGGTCAAGCCGTTGGCTCAGGATCACTTGCAGATGTTCTTGACACACCCGTGTCCTCGGCAACAATTCGCAATACAATGGCCGATTTAGAGCAAATGGGACTTCTTTACTCCCCTCACACCTCTGCAGGACGCCTCCCTACTGTTAGTGGTTTACAAGTCTTTGTCGAAGGGCTTCTCGAAATAAGCCCCATCACCCAAGAAGATAAAACACATATAAACAGCATCACAACACAAAAAGACACACCGTTATTAAAGCGATTAGAAAACGCCTCACAAATGCTCTCGGGTCTTTCTTCTTGTGCAGGAGTCGTTATGTCCCCCAAATGGGATAAGGCTTTGAAGCAAGTACAATTTGTACCGTTAGGTAACACAAAAATATTGGCTATTTTACTCGCCGATAATGGCGCCGTTGAAAATAGAATTATTGAAGTTGATAGCGCTATTACCGCCAACGCATTAACTCAAGCCAGTAATTACATTAACACACACTTAGAGGGCAAACATTTATCCCAAGCGCTTTCTCATATTTTAGAAGAAATAAAAAACCATAAAACACATCTTGATTCCCTCACACAGAGTGTTGTAGAAAAAGGCCTTGCTGTTTGGTCTGATGTCGATGGGGGTCATTTAATTATAAAAGGACAATCCAATCTACTCAACGATGTGAAAGCGGTTGAAGAGCTAGAACAAATTAGACATTTGATGAATGCGCTTGAAACACGCAAAAACCTTGCTACCTTATTAGAAGAAACAGAGCAAGCAGAAGGTGTGAAAATTTTTATTGGAGCTGAAAATAGCTTATTTAATTTATCTGGCTGTTCGATGGTAATTGCTCCATACCGTAACAGTCATAACGAAATGATTGGTGCCTTAGGCGTAATTGGTCCTTCAAGACTAAATTATTCTCGTATCATTCCAGTCGTTGATTACACATCACAACTTTTAACAAAACTCGTAGGATGAGAAAATGACAGACACAAAAAACACAACAAACCATGAAACAGAAGATCAAGATACAGATAATGTTGAAACATTCCCTTCTGCTGCTGAGAGTTACGATCCTATAGAAGATCTTATTGAAGATACAATTGATACTTCTAGCTTATCTGTTGATCCAGATCTAAAAGAACGTGTCGTCGCGCTTGAAACAGAACTTGCTGATATGAAAGACAAAGCATTACGTGCGTTAGCAGAAGCAGAAAACACGCGCCGACGTGCAGAAATTGACAAAAGTGATGCTGCTAAATTCGGTGTGAGCAATTTTGCAAAAGCCCTTTTAAGTGTTTCTGATAATTTACGCCGCGCCATTGAAGCTATCCCAGAAGATCTTGTTTCTGAAAATGAAGCGGTTAAAAACCTTATGACGGGTATTGAGGCAACAGAACGAGAACTGCTCCGTGCTTTTGAAACTCAAAAAATCGAAAAATTAAATCCTATGGGCGAGAAATTTGATCCAAACCTCCATGAGGTTTTATTTGAAATGGATGCTGCAGGCCAAGAGCCCGGCACTGTCTTACAAGTTGTTGAAGTTGGGTATAAAATTCATGATCGTTTGCTACGCCCAGCGCGTGTCGGTGTCGCCAAAGCAACAACAGAAACATCGCATAGTGTTGATGAAATGGCCTAAGACTTTGCCTTGAACACAGGCTTTTTACGTTTTAGAACATCATTCATACGAATATGAACTTGATGTTTCATATTTGAGTGTTGACGCCCTATCAGCCCAACACGATGCGCTCTTCTCGTTAATAACCGATGGTCAAGCCCACCATATTCACTATATAAATAGAGTGCTGTTTTAACAAACTCTGATCCATGAAAAACGGGACGTGACATTGTCTGATCTGAATCAGCTGTTAAACGGTCCAACAAACAATGTGTTAGCTCATGTAAAATGAGATGCTTTGAAGGTTTAAATGTATTCAATACAATACTATTTTCTTCATGATCATAATACTTCTCAAACAGCCCGCCCTTTTCTATTTTAGGCGCTTGAACACCGAAATCTGTACATATTTGCGTAACTAAAGCACCAGCTTCTTCAAAAGAAAGCTTTTCATCATGAAGAGATTTAAAAATCTTACTCCGTTCAAATGTGTATAATTTATATTGTTGTTTATCATCCAAAGGGCTTGCCATGTAACAAAACATATTCGTTAAAGGATCATTCTGTTTTGGAGAAAACAAAAATAAAGCTGTTTGTCCAACAACGCGCCCAGCGCCAACAACAGCACTTGCAAATAGCTTTGATAAAGAAATAGAATCTCTATTAACAATTGAATGGACTGTTATTTTATCTTGATTTTCAATCGCATGAGAAAGGCGCTCCATAGCATCCTCTTCACTTACGTGATTAACCGTGCAAAATTTTTGCACCCCTGCGCCTCGCAATTGAAAGTATGTTTGATAACAACCGCCATGAACCTTTTTCAAAATAAAATAAGAATCCGATGCTTCAAAATAAACTGTCTTTAAAACTCTTCGTATCATACTATTTGCCTTTGTTTTTTTGTTATTATGCAAAACAAAGATGCTTATAGCAAGAGAAATTTTAAAAGCCTGACAAAGTTGCTGTTGAACTTGCTGCAATCGGATAACGACGATCACTTCTAAAATCGCGACGGCGGATTTTAGGCCCAGGACAAGATTGCGCCCGCTTATATTCAGCCAAATCTATTTTCCGTGTCCATTCTTTCACAAAGTCCAGAGATTGCTTCATATCCCGTGCAATACATTCTAATTTTTGCTCATCTTCTGCATAGCGCGCAATCAAATCATCCAAAATTTCGTATGGAGGTAAAGAGTCACTGTCTTTTTGGTCTTCAAATAACTCTGCACTTGGAGGACGTGTAATGATCCCCATTGGGATAACCTCTCCTTCAGGGCCATACGCTGTTGCTGGCTTTGCCTTATTACGCCATTCACAAAGTTCAAAAACGCGTGTTTTCAAAACATCTTTTAAAGGGTTATAGCCACCATTCATATCTCCATAAAGAGTCGCATAACCAACCGCATTTTCAGATTTATTCCCTGTTGAAAGTACCATCATACCAGGATTATTATTCGCAATCCCCATTAACAATGTCCCTCTTGTACGTGCTTGAAAGTTTTCAATCGTAATTCGTTTAATATCATTAGCAACCATCGGAGAGATTGCTTTTTGAAATTCATTCACAATCCCTTGAATAGGCATTGACTCAATAGAACATCCAAGCCTGTTTGCTTCATCATAGGCCAAAGAGTTACTTTCATCAGATGTATAAATAGAGGGCATAGAATATAACTTAACATTCTCTGCGCCCAAAGCATCGACAGCTATAGCCGCAACAAGAGCAGAGTCAACACCACCAGACATGCCCAAACATACTTGTTTCATCCCCGTTTTATTCGCGTAATCACGTACCGCTAAAATGATGGCTGTATAATCATCATGCAGGTCAACGGCATATGTATCTGATTTTTTACGCTTATCAAGAGGATAGCTTTGTTGATCAATTGCCATACGCCCATCTTCGTCACGTGAAAAATCAATACGTCCTCCCTCTTCACTAAAGCGCGTTGCGACACGATAAAGGCTCTGCCCCTCTGAATGAGGTTCAATAGCAAAAGCACCTCCATCAAAGTAAAGCTCATCTTGACCGCCGACTTGATTCACATAAACCATAGGCAGTCCCGTTTCTTCTACGCGTTTTGCAACAACATCATTCTCACGGATACGATATTTACCCGTTTCATAAGGAGATGCATTTGTTGACACAAGAACTTCGGCATCTTGCTCTTTAAGACTTTTAGCAACATCTTCCTGCCAAGTGTCTTCACAAATCAAGAGCCCTATCTTTACACCCTTTAACATGAAAGGAGAATTATACAACCCTGACTCAAAATTACGAATCTCATCAAAAACGCCATAATTTGGGCGGTGACGTTTTTCAACGCGTGTTATAATTTTCCCATCCTGGATAACAACACTACAGTTAAAAATTTTTCCATCGCGTCTAAACGGCAACCCAACGACAAGCGACGCTTCATGGCCTTTGGAAAATTCAACTAAATCATTCAACCCGCGCTCTGCTGCATCTAAAACATCTGGATTCTCAACAGCATCTCTTAATGGATATCCTGTAATCGATAATTCAGGCGTTACAACCAAATCCGCCTGATCTTCTTGTTCTGCTTTTAAAAAAGCGTTCTTAATCAAAGCGATATTTCCCGCTATATTTTTAACTTGTGTATTAAGTGGAGCCGTTACTATACGTATAGAATCACTCATAAAAACCTCCATAATGCTCATTTTGAGTTTATATATAATTATACTTAATACCAAATTCTATTTTACGTCAATAAAATTTTTAAATTTTTAACGCCTTACCCCTTGTCAAAAAAAAAGAATATGACTATATATAGGTACGGTTTCTCTTTATTTTGAATCAGCACACATAAATGTGCTATACTATATAAAGAACAGGAATCAGCCATGAAGGCGCCTATGGTAGGGTCTTCTTAAATTTGATTTGCTAACAAAGGAGAATAACTATGTCTAAAGTTATTGGTATCGATTTAGGTACAACAAATTCATGTGTCGCCGTAATGGATGGTGACAAACCCCGTGTCATTGAAAACGCTGAAGGAACAAGAACAACCCCTTCTATGGTTGCTTTCACCAAAGATGGTGAAAAACTTGTCGGTCAGCCTGCAAAACGCCAAGCAGTGACAAACCCTAAAAACACACTTTATGCGATCAAACGTCTTATTGGACGCCGTTTTGATGACGCTGAAGCAAAAGATTTGAAGAAAAAAGCCCCTTATGACATCGTAAAAGGTGACAACCAAGATGCATGGGTACAAATCGACAAAGACAAATACTCACCAAGCCAAATCAGTGCATCTATCTTGCAAAAGATGAAAGAAACAGCTGAGAGCTATTTAGGTGACAAAGTTACAGAAGCGGTCATTACAGTTCCTGCTTATTTCAATGACTCACAACGTCAAGCGACAAAAGATGCTGGTAAAATTGCTGGTCTTGATGTGCTCCGCATCATCAACGAGCCAACAGCGGCTGCTCTTGCTTATGGTTTAGACAAAAAAGACCATGGCACAATTGTTGTCTATGACCTTGGTGGTGGTACATTTGACGTTTCTATCCTAGAAATTGGTGATGGTGTCTTCGAAGTTAAAGCAACAAATGGGGATACATTCCTTGGTGGTGAAGACTTTGACATTCGTATCATCGACTTCCTAGCGGATGAATTCAAAAAAGAAAATAGCATTGATCTTCGTGATGACACAATGGCTCTTCAACGTTTGAAAGAAGCTGCTGAGAAAGCAAAAATCGAGCTTTCAAGCACAACTCAAACAGAAGTAAACTTACCGTTCATTACAGCAGATCAAAGTGGTCCTAAGCACTTGAACTTAACACTGACACGTGCGCAATTAGAAAAAATTGTTGGCGACCTAGTTAAGAAAACAATTGATCCGTGTAAAGCTGCGTTGAAAGACGCTGGTATAAAAGCAAGTGACATTGATGAAGTTGTTATGGTTGGTGGTATGACAAGAATGCCTAAGATCATTGAAACAGTGAAAGACTTCTTTGGCAAAGAACCACACCGTGGTGTGAACCCTGATGAAGTTGTTGCTTGTGGTGCTGCCATTCAAGGTGGTGTTTTGAAAGGTGACGTTAAAGACGTTCTACTTCTTGATGTAACACCTTTATCTTTAGGTATCGAAACACTTGGTGGTGTCTTCACTAAATTGATCGACCGCAACACAACAATCCCAACAAAGAAGTCACAAACATTTTCTACAGCTGAAGATAACCAAAGCGCTGTGACAATTCGTGTCTTCCAAGGGGAACGTCAAATGGCTTCTGACAACAAACTGCTTGGTCAGTTTGACTTGGTTGGAATTCCATCTGCGCCGCGCGGTGTTCCACAAATCGAAGTGACTTTTGACATTGATGCGAACGGTATTGTGCATGTTTCTGCAAAAGACCAAGCAACAGGTAAGGAACAACAAATCCGTATCCAAGCCTCTGGTGGTCTTTCTGATGCTGACATTGATCAAATGGTCAAAGATGCAGAAGCAAACGCTGAATCAGACAAGAAAAAGCGCGACACAATTGATGCTCGTAACAATGCAGATAGCCTTGTTCACTCAACAGAAAATACGTTGAAAGAGCTTGGTGAAAAAGCACCTGCAGAAGATAAAGAAGCTGTTGAAAAGACAATAGCTGAGCTTAAAGAACTTCTTGCAGATGAGAACGCAGATACAGAAGCATTAACAGAGAAAACCGAAGAGCTAACACAGCATGCTATGAAATTGGGCGAACATCTATACCGCGCTCAAGCAGAAGCGCAAGCTGAACAAGCTGGCTCTGATGCAGAAGCATCAACAGATGAACCATCATCCGATGATGACGGTGTTGTTGATGCAGAATTTGAAGATGTCAGTGATGACGATTCAAAAACAAGCAAATCAGCCTAAGGAATAAATCTTAAACAAGACTTAAGGGTGAATGGAAAATAACTAAGTTATCCACAACACCCTTAAGAATCTTGTGGGCAACTCTGTATAAGATGGTTTGAGCCCTTGCTATTTTTACGACGACGCGCGAGAATTAGGCGTCACTTAAAAAGAAACAAGAAATCATGCCTTTAGACCTTAAAGATTTACCTCCTATTGATTTGTACCAGCTTCTTGCTGTGTCACGCGATGCGACAACTGCTCAAATATCAAAAGCATATCGCCGTATTGCCTTAAAGACACATCCAGATAAAAATGCTGGAAACAAAAAAATGGCTGAAATCTTTAAACTATCGACATGCGCTTATCACATTTTATCAAATCCTCGTAAAAGAGCAGCTTATGATAAAATGACTAAACCCTCTCTTATCGCCCGCTTTATTCCATGGATGAATAACGAACATAGTTCATCGCGTTATGCGACAAATGCATAAAGCAACAAAGGATTTGAGAAATGGCACAACAAGATTATTATTCAACGCTAGGTGTAGCAAAAGGCGCCTCAGCTGACGATCTGAAAAAAGCATATAGAAAACTCGCTATGAAATACCACCCTGACAAGAATCAAGGTGATGATGTAGCTGAGCAAAAGTTCAAAGAAATCAACCAAGCCTATGATGTTTTAAAAGACGATCAAAAGCGTGCTGCCTATGATCAATATGGTCATGATACTTTCACCCAAGGTGGTTTTGGTAATGCTGGTGGCGGAGCTGGCGCTGGCGGTTTTGGTGGAGGCTTTGGAGGTGCTGGTTTTGGTGACATCTTCGAAGAGATGTTTGGTGACTTCATGGGCGGCGGACGTGGTCGATCAGGTGGCGGACGCGCATCACAAACTACGCGCGGACAAGACCTAACCAAGCAAGTCGAAATCACCCTTGAAGAAGCTTATAACGGTATCGAAAAAAACATTCATATTACGAAACATGAAGAATGCCATACTTGTGATGGAACTGGTGCTGCCGCTGGTAGTAAACCAGAAGTTTGTGATCACTGTAATGGTGTTGGTCGCTCACGCGTACAACAAGGCTTTTTTACAATAGAACGTACCTGCCCTCATTGTGGTGGTGCGGGTGAGGTTATTAAAGATGCATGTAAAACATGTCATGGGTCTGGCCGTACGCGCAGTGATAAAACATTGGCTGTTAACATCCCCGCCGGTATCGAAGAAGGCACACGCGTACGCCTAACAGGCGAAGGAGAAGCTGGATTCAGAGGTGGACGCCCAGGCGATCTTTATGTCTTTATCGCTATTCAGCCTCATAATTTCTTTCGAAGAGAAGGTGCTGACTTATATTGCCGCATCCCTGTTCCTTTAATCACCGCAACCCTTGGAGGTTCTGTAGAAGTCCCTAACATTGAAGGTGGACGCTCAAAATTCACAGTCCCTAACGGCACACAAAGCGGTCAAAAATTCCGCCTTAAAGGAAAAGGCATGTCACAATACGGTAATAGTATGCGCGGTGATATGTATCTTGAGATTCAAGTAGAAACACCTGTGAATTTGACAAAGAAACAAAAAGACTTGCTAAAAGAATTTGAAAAAGGTGGCAGTGATAAAAACAGTCCACGCTCAAGCGGCTTCTTTAACAAAGTCCGAGAATTGTGGCAAGATCTTACGGACTAATTTGAATTATTTCAGATAAAGCCCTAGACGAGTCCCCTGCTCTTTTTGTACCCTAATCACATAGGATAAACGACATAGGCAGGATCTTTTATGACTTTTTCAAAAATAACACTCGAACATCTATCAAAAAAAGATAAAAAACGCTCCTCTGAGATTATATATCAAGTCTACCCATCATCTTTTAACGATAGTAACGGTGATGGTGTCGGTGATCTTGCTGGTATCACAGAAAAATTAGATTACATCAAAAGCCTCAATGTCGACTCTATATGGATTAGTCCTTTTTTCCTTTCACCAGAAGGACAAGAAGGTGATGGAGGCTATGCTGTTACAAACTACTGTGAAATTGATCCTCGTTTCGGCACATTAAGTGACTTCGAAACGCTTCTCTCCGAAGCACATAAAAGAGATTTGCGTATCTATACTGATTTTGTTCTCGCCCATACTGCTTGGGATCATGAATGGTTTATCAAAAGCCGCAAAAGAGATCCTGAATATGATTACTTCTATGTTTGGGCAGATGGCTATGAAGACCATCATGGCAATAAAATTCCTCCCAATAACTGGAAATCTATTTTCGGTGGCGATGCCTGGACCTATGACACAGAACGACAACAATGGTACATGCACCACTTTTTAACAAGCCAACCTTGCCTAAACAGCAATGAGAAAAAAGTCCAAGAAAAGATGCTTGAACAAATGCGATTCTGGCTTGATCTTGGTATTGATGGCTTGCGTATTGATGCACTCCCTTTTACAAATTTTGATCCAGAGCTCAGAAACAATCCACCTCTCCATGTAATTGGACGCCAAGACTTGTGGGAAGATCAATTATTCGAATATAGTATGTGCCAATCATCAACCATCGACTATGTTACTCGTATCCGTAAATTGATGGATAGTTATGCTACCGAAAAAACCACTATCGGGGAAGTCGTTTGGGGACGCGAAGGCGGTAAATACTCTGTACGAGAAGCCTCAAAATACACAGATCGATATTCAGGGTTATCTATGTGCTATACAGGCGCTTTTGTACAATTTACAACTTACCCCAAATCCATTGGTTTACAGAAACTAATCACCTCCGCAGAATCACTTTTTCCAACAGGTGGTTATTGTAACGCCCTTAGCAATCATGATTTTTCACGTGCTTCTGATCGTATTTTAACAGAAATTCCAAATCACCTGCATCAACAAGCCTTAAAACAGCTTTTACTGATTTCTATATTCATGCCAGGCAGTATTTGTTTATACCAAGGTGAAGAACTCGGTCTTCCTCAAGCAAAGATCCCTGATGATATCCCCTTAGATAAATTAAAAGATGCTGTTGCGATCACAAAAGGCCTTTCTCACTGCCGTGATGGATCAAGGACACCTATGCCATGGGATAAGTCTTTGGAAAATGCAGGCTTTTCAACTTCCACGACCCCTTATCTTCCTGTTCCTGAGAGCCATTTATCTTTATGCGTTTCAGACCAAGAAAATGATCCTAACTCTTTACTAAACTTCACACGTCAAACCATAGAATGGCAATCTCAAATGCCTGCTTTGAAGAAAGGAAATGCTCTTACAATTCCAACAAAAGCACCTTTGTTAATTATCTTACGCTACACAGCAGAACAGAAAATATTCGGTATTTTTAATTTAAGTGAAGATGAAATGACGGTGGATTTATCTCTATTTGTCGATGACGAAATTTTATCGACCGTTACAGATCAAGACTATTGTGATATTAAATTAAAAGCGTATGAAACCAAGGTCATACAATAGAAGCTGTGTTAAACGATATTAACAACCGTCTTAACAACATCGGCAATTGTTAACACACCTAGAATATGCCCATCTTCGCCCAACACAGGTAGATTTCTGAAATTATTATTAATCATAATTTCAGCAGCCGTACTATTTGTATCATTACAAGACACAGTAACAGGATTAATAGTCATCACATCTGCAACAACAAGGGATTCAGGGTCTAGTTTTTCTGCAACTACACGTATCATTAAATCACGCTCAGAAAATACGCCAACAATGTCTTTTCCCTCCAAAACAGGTGCTGCACCAACAGGGACAGAAGACATCAAACGAACAGCATCAGATACTTTCATTTGAGGAGCCAAGGTCACAATCATATCAAATTTTTGAAAACCAGGTATATCTTTAATTTGCATCAAAAGTCCCTTTCAATCACATAATCAACTAAGGCGTATAAATCAGCATAAAGTGTAACATCAGAAATGTTAGGATATCGTGAAGATATTTTCTGTAATGCTTGCTTCGCCTTCTCTGCATAATCATAAGCTATTTTTACAGAACGTGCAAAAGCATCTTTTTCCTTCATATAATCCAAAGCTTGCTTGAAATCACCTTCCTTTTGATTTTTATCAACTATTACACGATGCCAAAAAGCTTGTGTTCCCTCATCTAACGTCAGCAAGACAGGGAGTGTCATCTTACCTTCTTTAAAGTCATCTCCTGCTTCTTTGCCCAAAATATCTGAATTTGATTTATAATCTAAAATGTCATCAATAATTTGAAATGCAACCCCCAAACACATACCATAGTCTTTGATAGCTTCTGTGATTTCTTGATCTTGTTCGGTGATAACTGCACCAACTTCAGTCGCCGCAGCGAATAAAGCCGCTGTCTTTGATTCAATGACTTTTAAATATTCTTCAAAACTTGTGCTTATATTATTGGTTGTAAGGAGCTGTAAAACTTCACCCTCCGCAATAACAGCAGAAGCCGTTGATAAAATTCGCAAAACATCTAGAGATCCATCTTGTACCATCAATTGAAATGCTCTTGAGAATAAGAAGTCCCCAACAAGAACACTTGCTTGATTACCAAACACTTCATTAGCAGAGTCTTTTCCACGTCTTTGAGCGCTTTCATCAACGACATCATCATGTAACAAAGTTGCTGTATGAATAAATTCAATACAAGCCGCTAAGCGCTGTGCCCTTATGCCTTGATACCCAAATAGAGCGGCTGATGCCAGCGTCAATAAAGGTCTTATTCTTTTTCCTCCCGAAGCAATCAGATAGCCTGCAAGCTCAGGTATTAAAGCGACATCAGAGCGCATTTCTTTCAGGATAATTTCATTCACCTGATCCATATCCGCCTTAAGCGTTTTTGTTAATGATTTTACCGGATTAAATTCAGATGTTTTTTTAGCTACTGTTTCCACGAATAAATAATATATCTGCTTAATGTTTCATGTTATTGTTCACCCCGATACAATAGAGGAAATATAAAAAAATAAAAGCAAATTTATAGATAATATGACGGCACATTACGAACTTCTTGGCGGTTCTTTAAAACTTGAAGCAGCTGAGACTGGATATAGAGGCGGTATTGACCCTATCTTACTCGCCTCCCTCGCAAAAGGACAAGGCAAAATCATGGATTTAGGCTGCGGCATCGGGACCGCTGGTCTTGCTGTTGCAACTAGATGCCCAGAAATTGAATTAAGTCTTCTTGATATCTCATCTCGTAATATTGATTTCACAAAACGAAATGCTGAAAAGAATAACATTTCTTGTACCTTCTATACCGAAACTGTCAAAAATAAAACAGCGCTTCCCGCCAATCATTTTGATGAAGTGATTGTCAACCCGCCCTATTTTGAATCTGGAGCCTATTATGAAGATGAAAAATCACGCAAATCTCTCAGCAATCATGAAGGAGAAAGTCAAACCACTTTAAATGAATGGCTTGATTGCGCTAACTATCTTTTACATGCCAAAGGTATTCTAACCCTTATTCATCGCTGTGAACGTTTAGACGATATTATCGCTCACTTAAAAGCTATTAAATTTGGCGCAATTACGCTTATTCCCTTATGGCCACGCAAAGAAACACCTGCAAAGCTCATCCTTATACAAGCCCAAAAAGGATCAAAAAAATCACTCTGTCTTCATTCTGGGTTAATTCTGCACGAAGAGGGAAAACAATACACACAAGAAACGCAAGATATTCTATATAAAGGGCATGCTTTACACTCTATATTGACTTTAAACTAAAGGATACATTCATGAAAAAAATTCTATGCAAAATTCCCCTTATAAAAACGCTGTTAACAAAAAAAGCGCAAGTCAATATTTTACGCTTAAATGGTGTCTTAATGAGTTCAAGCAAAGGCGCAAAAGCAGGTGTTTTAAACTTACATGATTATAAAAACATCATTGATGATGCTTTTTCAGAACCTGGTATTAATGCCGTTTTTCTAGAAATTAATTGTCCTGGTGGTTCACCAGCCCAGTCAGAGCTTTTAGCAACCTACCTCTTACAACAATCAGAAAAATACAATGTTCCTATTTTTTCTTTTACAGAAGATGTTGCTGCCTCTGGTGGGTATTGGCTCGCCTGTGTAGGTGAAAAAATATATGCTCTTAAATCATCCATCACAGGATCCATTGGTGTCATTTCTGCGAGTTTCGGCTTTCATAAACTGATCGAAACATACGGTATTGAAAGACGACTCCATACATCTGGCTCACAAAAATCATTCCTAGATCCTTTTAGTGAGGAAAAGAAATCAGACGTAACACGCCTGACAAATATTCAAAAAGACATTCATAAGCATTTTATTGAATGGGTTAAATTAAGACGCGGGGATGCTTTAAAAGGCACTGACAAAACGTTATTTGAAGGACAATTTTGGCTCGGGGAAGAAGCTGTTGATAAAGGCATTATTGATCATATTGGAGACAGCCTCTCCATTGCAAAAGAACTGTATGGTGAACGCGTCAAAATTAAATATTTTCAAAATGAAAAAGGATTTTTCTCAAGCATTTTCTCATTAAAAGTAGCGCCTGATTTAAATGCCTTGAACCAAGAAACATTGTGGCAAAAGTTTAATTCTTAAGCTTGAATGCAACCAGAAAACCTTTATACATAAGACGATAAAATATCGAAATTTTTATTTCATATCAAATAGTTAAAGAACGCATTTCCTTGACAAGCACACCGATATCTATACAATTAAAAGACACAGCACAAAGACTGTGTATTGATAAAAAAATATAAAAAGAAAAGCAATAAAAAAATAAGCTTTTCACTTTGAACAGGAGTAAAAACTATGACAACAACACCTCAAAATGGTGGCAATGCGCCTACCATGCTACCTCCCCCTAAAAAAATAGCCTGTGTTCACCTAGAAGGTGCTATTCAACCTAATGGTGCGATCAATTATTTCACAGCTAGCGCCTTACTTGAGGTCGGTTTTCTACATCCCGAAACAGAAGCTGTTGTCCTCTATATCAATAGCCCTGGCGGAACCCCTGCCCAATCAGAAATGATCGCGAATAAAGTCAGAGATCTGTCTAAAAAATTCAACAAGCCGGTTTGTGCTGTTGTTGGTGATGTCGCGGCATCGGGAGGGTACTGGATTGCCGCCGCCGCTGATGAAATTTATGCTCAAAAAACAAGCACACTTGGCTCTATTGGTGTTCGTAGTGATATTAAAAGTCACGCTGACCGACTAAAACAAGAAGGTGTCGAACAGAGAACATTAACATCTGGAGAGCATAAAACAGGCGTCGACCCCAATAAACCACTGGACGAACAAGAAGACGCCATTGAACAACAATTAAAACAGCTTGAAGCTGTGCACACTGAATTTGTTGCATGGATCATTGAAAGACGTGGAAACAAGCTTGATAAAACACTCATCAACAAAAAAGAACCTTTAAAGAGCCCTCTCTTTAGCGGAAAAACCTATGTTGGTGACGACGCTGTTAAGGCGGGTTTAGCGGATGGTATCGGGACATTAGATGCTGTGAAAGATACGAAATATGGACATGATTCTATTTACATCCATATTACCCCACATACATATCCTCATATTTTACAACAATTACAGGGCAGAAATGTTTCGATTGCACATATGCCACCTGCTAATCAAAATAATCAACAACAAGGAAAACAGCGCAGAGCCACACCAAAACGGCGTGGCCCACAATAAATACGACTAAAAAACTAACTTTATTATAAAAACGCCTATTTGCTTAAAAAACAATGGGCGTTTTTCTTATTTTCTGTTGCCTTTTGAACAATTGCCTTTTATGCTTTGACACATTGTAAACAGCTAGAAAATATACGGATATGTCAGACAAACCACTTTCTTTCCAAGAGATCATTTTAACCCTACAAAATTATTGGTCAAAGCAAGGATGTGTTATTTTGCAACCTTACGATGTTGAAATGGGGGCTGGTACATTCCACCCTGCAACAACATTGCGCTCGTTAGGCCCTTTACGTGAATGGAATTGTGCCTATGTACAGCCTTCTCGTCGTCCAACAGATGGCCGCTATGGAGAAAATCCAAATCGCTTGCAGCATTATTATCAATTCCAAGTTATTATGAAGCCCTGCCCAAAAAATGACCAAGAGCTTTATTTAGGCTCTTTGAAAGCTTTGGGAATTAATCCACTCGAACATGATATTCGTTTTGTTGAAGACGACTGGGAAAGTCCAACATTAGGGGCTTGGGGCTTAGGTTGGGAAATTTGGTGTGATGGCATGGAAGTTTCTCAATATACTTACTTCCAACAAGTAGGCGGAATTGACTGTGACCCCGTCCCTGTTGAGCTAACATACGGTTTAGAGCGTCTTGCAATGTATATTCAAAATGTTGATAACGTCTACGATCTCGACTTTAACGGGCGCGGTGTTAAATACGGCGATATCTATCTTCAAGCTGAACAAGAATTCTCAGCTTATAACTTTGAGCATGCTAATACTGAAATGTTGTTCGACCATTTTAGAAAAGCCGAAAAAGAATGCGCGAATTTATTAGAGCATAAATTGGCACTCCCTGCCTATGATCAATGCGTTAAGGCCAGCCATTATTTTAATCTACTTGATGCGCGCGGCGTTATTTCTGTTTTAGAAAGACAAGCCTATATAGGGCGTATTAGAACACTTGCCAAAGCCTGTTGTGAAACATGGATGGGGATCGATACAAAAACTAATTCTCAGGAGGCCGCATAAGCCATGTCTGAACTCTTTATTGAAATTCTAAGCGCTGACATTCCGGCCTCTATGCAAAAAGCAGCAACAGAGCAATTCACAAAAGCTCTATTACAAGCTTTAGCCGATAGTGATATTCCATTCTCAGAAGGCGCTTGTCATTCAACGCCTCGCCGGCTTATTTTCACGGCAACTGATCTCCCTGAAACAATTGCTGATAAAGTCGAAGAGAAAAAAGGTCCAAAAGTAGGTGCTCCAGAGCAAGCTCTCAATGGCTTTTTAAGAAGTAACAATTTAACACAAGATGATATAGAAGAACAAGAAACACCCAAAGGTACTTTTTGGTTTGCAAAAACGACCGTTAAAGGTGGTGCTACGATTGAGCGCTTAAAAGAAATCATTCCAACAGCGATGAGAGCGATCAATTGGCCAAAGTCTATGCGTTGGGGTGAAACTGCTTTCCGTTGGGCCCGTCCTTTAAGAAATATCGTTGCTTTGTTTAATGGTCAAGTAATTGAATTTACATTTGATCTTGGCGGACAAGAGGCGCCTCTTACCAGTACAAATAAAACAATGGGGCATCGCTTTTTAGCTCCCGATGAGCTTACGATCACAAGCTATGACGATTATAAAACAAAAATGCATACAGCCTATGTGATGATCGATCGTGACGAGCGCAAAAAGATTATCCTTGAAGAGGCTAGCCTCATGGCAAAACAGTCTGGTGGGCACCTTCACGACGACCCAGCCTTAATCGAAGAAATCGTTGGTTTGATTGAATGGCCTGTTATGCTTAAAGGCTCTTTTGATAAAGAATTCTTAGAAGTTCCTCAAGAATGCCTTATCAAGACGATGAAGAAAGATCAAAAATATATTCCTATTTTGGATAAAGATGGCAATTTGACTCATGAATTTGTAATCACGTCTAATATGGTGACCGAAGATCAAGGGAAAATGATTATTGCTGGGAACCAAAAAGTTTTGCGCGCTCGATTATCTGATGCTCGTTTCTTTTATGAACAAGATTTAAAAAAATCTCTAGAAGACCGTATTGACCAATTAAATGATATCAAATTCCATGAACGTTTGGGCAGTGTTCACGCACGCCTTAGTCGTTTAGAGACACTTAGTGAAACAATCTCAAAAATGATTGGGGCAGATACAAAACAAGCCAAACGTGCCGCAACACTTTCAAAATCAGACCTTGTCACTGGTATGGTTGGTGAGTTTGCTGACCTCCAAGGTATAATGGGCCGCTATTATGCACTCGCAGATGGCGAAGATAATGCCGTTGCACATGCTATTGAGGATCATTACAAACCTGCTGGTCCAGAAGATACATGCCCAAGCGAGTCTGTTTCAATATGCCTTGCTCTTGCTGACAAAATCGATGTCTTAACAGGGTTCTTTGCCATTGATGAAAAACCAACAGGATCAAAAGACCCTTTCGCACTCCGTCGTGCGGCTTTAGGGATCATTCGTCTTGTTCTTGAAAACGAGTTATCTCTTGATTTAAAAGCCCTCTTTGAGGAATCAAGCAAGGCCTATGCTTCATTCTTACAAATCACGAATGATACACTCCTTGAAGACTTATTAAATTTTATCGCGGACCGCATGAAAGTTTCTTTAAAAGACCAAGGTGTTCGCTATGATTTAATTGATGGTGTCTTTAGTCTTGGCCTTGATGGCAATTTAGGACGTGTTGTTGCTCGCGTATCGGCGCTCCAAAGCTTTTTATCGACTGAGGACGGCAAGAACTTAGTTGCGGGCTATAAACGCGCCAATAATATTGTTTCAATCGAAGAGAAAAAAGACAAAATATCGTATGAATCACGTGTTATGCCTGACCTCTTTACACAAGAAGAAGAAACAAAACTTTATGACTCACTTTCCAAAGCAGAAACAAAAATAAAACCTTCTCTTGAAAAAGAAGATTACGAAAATGTCATGTCTGAAATGGCTCATTTAAGAGCGCCTATTGATGCTTTTTTTGACAAAGTCACCGTTAATGACAATGATGATTCATTACGTGAAAATCGTTTAAACATGCTTGCTAAAATTCGCTCAACCCTTAATCAAGTCGCTGACTTTTCAAAGGTGAATGATGCATAGAACATACATACATCATCAATGATCACTACTATATAAGAGAGGATACCGATCATGACACAAGAAACCAACACACAATGGGTTTATTCTTTTGATGCAGAAAGAACAGATGGGTCGGGTAAAGATAAAAACCTCCTTGGTGGTAAAGGGGCTAACTTAGCCGAAATGTCCTCTCTAGGACTTCCAGTCCCTCCTGGTTTTACAATCAGCACAGATGTTTGTACACACTATTACGCGCACGAACATAACTATCCAGAAACACTTAAATCACAAGTTAAAACAGCTCTTCAGCGTATCGAAACACTCACTGGCCGCAAATTTGGCGATGAAAAAGCACCTTTACTTGTTTCTGTTCGTTCAGGTGCGCGTGTTTCAATGCCTGGTATGATGGATACTGTTTTAAATTTAGGTCTAAATGATAAAACTGTTGAAGCTCTCGCAACATCAAGTAAAGATCCTCGTTTTGCTTATGACAGCTATAGACGCTTTATCCAAATGTATGGCGATGTCGTGATGGGTGTTGACCATTATGAGTTTGAAGATATTCTTGATACGTATAAACGTACCCATATGCTGGAAGAAGACACACAGATTTCCGCTGAGGGTTGGCAAGAGATTATCAATTCATACAAACAACTTATCGAAGACGAAACAGAAAACACCTTCCCACAAGAAGCAACTGAGCAATTGTGGGGCGCTATTGGGGCTGTCTTTAGTTCGTGGATGAATAACCGTGCAATTACCTATAGACGCATTAACTCAATTCCTGCTGATTGGGGTACTGCTGTTAATATTCAAGCTATGGTGTTTGGGAATATGGGCGATGATTGTGCTACAGGTGTTGCCTTTACAAGAAACCCTTCTACGGGTGAGAATACATTCTATGGAGAATTCTTGATCAATGCTCAAGGTGAAGATGTTGTTGCAGGCATCCGCACACCGCAAGCTTTAACCTTACAAGGTAAACAAGAGCAAGAAAGTGATCTTCCCTCGTTGGAAGAAGCGATGCCTGAGATATTCGCACAATTATGTGAGATCAGAACCCGTCTTGAAACCCATTATATGGATATGCAAGATATTGAATTTACGATTGAACAGAACAAACTCTATATGCTTCAAACGCGTACAGGAAAAAGAACAGCAGCAGCAGCACTACGAATTGCTGTTGAAATGGTCAAAGAAGGCTTGATTACAAAAGAAGAAGCCATTCAAAGAATTGATCCCCAAGCTTTAGACCAACTCTTACATCCAAGCCTTGACCCACGAGCAGAAAAAATGGTGTTAACACGCGGCCTTCCAGCCTCTCCTGGGGCGGCCTCTGGTCAGCTTGTCTTTACTGCTGATGATGCAGAAGAGTGGAAAGCACAAGGGAAAAAAGTCATTCTTGCCCGCACAGAAACAAGCCCAGAAGATATTCACGGAATGCATGCTGCCAATGGTATTTTAACCGCACGTGGGGGTATGACAAGCCACGCCGCCGTTGTCGCCCGTGGTATGGGACGTCCTTGCGTTGCTGGTGCAAGTGCTCTGACAATCCACGCCAAGCAAGAAAGCTTAACCGTTGGATCACTAACACTTAAAAAAGGCGATGTGATTACGATTGATGGCGGAACAGGAGATATTATTAACGGTGATGTTCCAACCATTCAACCAGTTCTCTCTGGTGATTTTGAAACCGTTATGGGCTGGGCTGATGACATTCGCCGTATGAATGTTCGAGCGAATGCTGAAACACCAAATGATGTTGAAACTGCACGTAAATTTGGCGCAGAAGGCATTGGTCTATGCCGTACTGAGCATATGTTCTTTGACCCAGAGCGTATCTTAAATGTTCGTGAAATGATTTTAGCAGAAACAACGAAAGCCCGTGAAACAGCTCTCGCTAAACTTGAACCTGAACAAGAATCTGACTTTTATGAGATTTTTAAAATCATGACAGACCTCCCTGTCACAGTGCGCTTACTCGATCCTCCTTTCCATGAGTTCTTACCACATCATGAAGAAGAAATTGACTCACTTGCCACACATATGAAAATGACATCAAAAAATGTGCAAAAGCGTATTAACAGCCTTCACGAAAGTAACCCGATGCTTGGTCACAGAGGCTGTCGTTTAGGGGTAAGCTATCCTGAAATTTATGAAATGCAAGTCCGTGCTATTTTTAAAGCCGCTGGACGTGTCGTTGCTGAGGGACTTCCCGCCCCCATGATTGAAGTGATGATCCCTCTTGTTTCTGATACAGCTGAGTTCACCTTCTTAAAAACGCGTCTAGAAAACGTTATCAAAGAAACGAATGCAGAAATCAATTATCTAATTGGTACAATGATTGAGCTTCCGCGTGCGGCTTTAACAGCCAACAAAATAGCAGAACATGCTCAATTCTTTAGTTTTGGCACAAATGACCTGACACAAACAACTTATGGTTTATCGCGTGATGATGCAGGCTCTTTCCTAATGGATTACCAAACCAAAGGTCTTATTGCTCAAGATCCATTTGTCACGCTTGATAGAGATGGTGTGGGTCAACTTATCCAAACAGCCTATGATAAAGGTCGCTCTGTTCGTGCTGATATCAAAATGGGGATTTGCGGTGAACATGGCGGGGACCCCGCTTCTATTGATTTTTGTGAATCGGTTGGACTTCATTACGTTTCATGCTCACCTTACCGTGTGCCGATTGCTCGTTTAGCCGCAGCCCAAGCAAAACTTGCACATTATGTAGAGCTCAGTGAAGAAGAAGCCAATAAAACGGCAGCATTGAAAGCAGCATAACAAATAAATAATTATTTTATTTACATATTGCAAAAAAAGAGATATAGTGCCCTATGTTATTTTGGCGTACAAAAATATCTCATGACCCTAATTGGGTCCATGACCTATATGCAATTAACCAGTTTCAAGAGAGACAACAAGAAAAGTCTATTGATGCATCTTTGTGTGTCCATTTTAATCAAAAAGCATCTTGCTATAACGATTTAACAGCATCTCTTGTTATCCAAGATATGTTAGATGAAATTCAAAAAGAAGATCGTAAGTTCTTTAGAAATAAAAAGAAAATAGCTAAAAAGCTACATGCTCTTCTCACGCTATCGACATCTTATTTATTATTTCCTAAATACACGTCTACGCAAATACTTACTTTATGCAAGCTCGCAAACAAGCATTTACCAACAATTCAGGCCGTGCTTTTATCCCCTCTCCTCCAATCAATAAAGCCTCCTTATGAGCTTCATATGGAGTTTTTAAGAAAAGAAAAAGAATTTGCACAACAAGTACAAAACAGCCCAGATATTCGAGCGGGCTTAAGGTCATGGAAACAGAGCTCTGTAGATGAAAAACTGTCCTTATTAAGAAAAATAGCCCAATTAAAATGTGACATTTGGGGAATAGGCATCCCAAAAATTGGATCATCTCTACATCTTGACCTTAATACGACAGCATCTTACCTCAGAAAAGATAAATCTATTACTATTAACGAAATACACCTAAGAGTTATTAAAAGCCCTCTTAAATGGATCGCTACAATTTCACATGAATTAGATCACCATCTTCACGCAGAAATTGTACAACAACCAAATATCTGTAACAGCATCATAACACAAGAATGTCAGGACTATTTGACGCTTTTATACGGTCGTCATCAGATTTATTTTTCATCCCAAGAACATATTTCTCTCTATCTAAATTCCCCAACAGAGCAGATGGCCTTTGAAAAAAATGATCTATGGGGCTTATACCATCCTAGTGTGCCAGATGTTTTATTTGACGCCATTGATGATCGAATAACAGCGCTATCAGATCAAATCCTTGCCCAAACAAACTTTCATCAAAAGCTTTTAACAACACCTTATATTTCAGGGGCAAAATTGCATGTCAAATGATACTGAACTCAAATGGTCAAATGCCGCACTTAAGTTCAATAATACGCATTTAACAGATGTGCACCGCAATGAATTTAAGGCTTTACTGAGCTCAAAAGAGAAACCATTCTCAATTAGTCCTACTTTTAATGCCGTTTCTATCTATGATGACTCCTTAGCCACAGCGATGGCCACGCAACATTATCTAGAAGAGATAAATCAGTTATCATCAGAAAATAGAGATCCCGCAATTCATAAGCTCTGCTCTTTATTAATGACACACCCTAACTATTACGGTGATTTATCAGCTCAGCAACAATTGACTCTATATGACCTTATGTGCCACGTTACAGAGCCTGTTCATATCTCAATTTTAGTGCATTTTTTCAAAGCCATCCAAGCATATCCTGAGTTCACAATTACAACATTGGAAAAAGAATTGGCTTTTATGGATACTTTTTCAACACAAGGTCATAACGACAACCTGCGAGAAATTTGGCACACACCACATGTAACGCATATGGCTAACTTTATTGGCAAAATTTCTGCTATTAAATGCGCCCTATGGGGAATAAATTCACCTCATTTTAGTTATCGCTATTTAACAACTGAGGCGGGATATCATGATAATGGTCACATTTGTCTTGATATTAGCCCCAAAGCAGAAATATTTGATCCTATGAAAGCGATGGGACTTATTTCACATGAGCTTGATCATTATATTCATTGGACTATGAAACATAAAAAAGAACGCCTAGCCCCTAAAACAGAGAATATGGATGATGCATATGCCTATATTGAAATTCTCTCAAAGATCTATGTGTCACACAAAGATAATCATGATTTATACAGAAACTCTCCAACGGAGAAAATAGCCTTCAACACAACGAAGCTGTGGCATAAATTCATGGAAAATGAAGACAGCCAACAAAGTGTGCGTCAATCAATGGTTGATGAAATTAATTATCAAAAAACACAAATAAAACTACGTCAAGAACTCTGGGGAGGCTTACGTTAAAAGCTTTACTCGCCTTTTTTCATACCAACAGTGTTAAAGCCAGCATCCACATAATGGTTTTCGCCCGTAACACCGCCTGAAAGGTCACTTAAGAAGTATAATGCTGTACCGCCTAATTCTTCTAAAGTCACTGTTCTACGCAATGGTGCGGCTTCTTGATTGTATTTATAAGTTGCGCGTGCGCCACCAATAGCAGATCCAGCCAATGTTTTCATTGGACCCGCAGAAATTGAGTTTACACGAATACCATCTGGACCAAGATCAGATGCTAAATAACGCACAGACGCTTGAAGCGCTGCTTTAGCAACACCCATTACATTATAAAAAGGCATAACACGATCCGCACCAAGATAACTTAATGTAATCATCGAACCACCCTCTTTCATCAATGGCGCAGCACGGCGCGCGATAGATGTAAATGAGTAGCAAGAAATATGCATTGAGTTCAAAAAGTTGTTCAATGTTGTGTCAACATAACGCCCTTTTAATTCTTCTTTATCAGAATAAGCAATCGCATGAACAAGGAAATCTATCTTTCCCCATTTTTTTTCAATTTCAGCAAATGTTTCGTCTAACTTAACTTCGTCTGTGACATCACATTCAACTAAAAAATCTGATCCTATTGATTCAGCCAAAGGTCTAACGCGGCGCTCAAAAGCTTCCCCCTGATATGAGAAAGCAAGCTCTGCGCCATGCTCATGAAGCGTTTTAGCAATACCCCAAGCAATTGACTTATCATTAGCAACACCCATTACAAGGCCTCTTTTGCCTTTCATAAGTGTGCTCGTAACTGTCGATCCATTTTCCATGTATTTTTCCTTTATTGTCTTAATCCTGAATGCGCGAGAATGCTAATGTACAATTCGTTCCACCAAAACCAAAGCTGTTCGAAAGCATATGGTTGATTGTAACATTATCCATACGTTCTCTAACAACTGGCATATTACCAACTTCAGGGTCCAATGTTTCAATATTTGCTGAAGCACAGATGAAATTGTGTTTCATCATAAGAAGTGAGTAAATCGCTTCTTGCGCCGAAGTCGCACCTAAAGAGTGACCTGTTAAAGATTTTGTAGAGCTGAAATATGGCACTTTTTCACCAAAGACTTCTTTCATTGCTTGAAGCTCTTTCGTATCACCAACCGGTGTACTCGTTCCATGTGTATTCACATAGTCAATATCACCTGCAACTGTACTTTTGGCTTGGCTCATACAACGAACTGCACCTTCTCCACTTGGAGCAACCATGTCATAACCATCAGATGTCGCACCGTAGCCAGTGAGTTCTGCATAAATTTTTGCACCACGTGCTTTTGCATGTTCATATTCTTCTAGGACAAGGACGCCCGCACCACCAGCAATCACAAAACCATCGCGATCGGCATCATAAGCGCGTGACGCTTTGTCAGGTGTATCATTATATTTAGATGATAAAGCACCCATTGCATCAAAAAGCATTGACATTGACCAAGCGAGTTCTTCACCACCGCCTGCAAAAACAATATCTTGTTTACCCCATTGAATCTGTTCCATCGCATTTCCAATACAGTGACCTGATGTTGCGCAAGCAGATGAGATAGAATAGTTCAATCCTTTAATTTCAAATGGTGTTGCCAAAGTTGCTGAGTTTGTCGAAGACATCGTACGAGGCACCATAAAAGGACCTATACGCTTAGGGCCTTTTTCTTGAGCAATCGCTGCCGCGTCGATCAAGTTTCCAGTAGAAGGACCACCAGACCCCATAATCAAACCTGTGCGTTCATTGGACACATCACTCTTCTCAAGGCCTGCATCATTAATTGCTTGTTCCATTGCAATATAGTTATATGCTGCACCTTCACCCATAAAACGAAGAACACGTTTATCAACGTGAGCCGCAATATCAATATTCGGTTGACCATGGACATGTGAACGAAATCCCATCTCTGCATATTTTTCAGCAAAGACAATACCTGATTTTCCTTCTTTTAATGAAACTACGACTTCATCTTGATTATTACCAATACAAGAAACGATCCCCATACCAGTAACAACAACGCGTTTTAATTGATTAGTCATGCTTTATAAATCCTTTTCGGTTACTTTCTTACATATTGTCTGTGTTTTCAAACAAGCCAACGCGCAAATCTTTTGCTTCGTAAACAGCTCTATCATCAACAAACATTGTTCCATCTGCAATTCCAAGAACGAGTTTACGGTTGATCAAACGTTTAATATTTAAAACATATTTTACTTTCTTAGCTGTTGGTAAGACTTGTCCTGTAAATTTCACTTCACCAACACCTAAAGCACGTCCAGATCCTTTCATGCCATTCCAACCTAGGAAAAATCCAACAAGCTGCCATAACGAATCAAGACCTAAACATCCAGGCATTACAGGATCACCTTCAAAGTGACATCCAAAAAACCATAGATCTGGTTTAACATCTAACTCAGCTTCGATAATACCTTTACCGTATTCTCCGCCTTCTGTTGAAATATTTGTAATGCGGTCAAACATAAGCATAGGAGGCATTGGAAGCTGCGCATTCCCTTCTCCAAACATTTTACCTTGTGCACATTGGATGAGTTCTTCATATGAAAAGCTCGATTTATCTGTGAATGACATTGCATCCTCTTTCATTTCTAAGTGACTATTTTGCATGCCCAAAAATTAAATACATTAATCCCAAAACGCAACCTTTTTTTGGACGCTATACGAAAAGCTAGTTATAGCTTAAAAAAAGGCTTGATTTTTATGTCTTCTCTCTTTATAAACACCATCATAACGACACCATGGCTTAGTAGGCTTATTAGTAAAAAGTACTGCATGGCATGCCTAAGTGTTTGATTTTAAACTTTCATATTAATTTTTGAAAAGAGGAAAAAATGCCAAAGTTAAAAACAAAAAGTTCGGTTAAACGCCGTTTCAAAGTGACTGCGACTGGTAAAGTCCTTGCAAAAGGTGCAAACACACGTCACATGCTTATCAACAAACCTAAGAAGAGAAAGCGTCAAGCAAGAGGCACACATGTATTGTGTGAAGCTGATACACGCAAAATCTTAAGAAACTACATGCCTTACCAACGTAAGAAGGCTAGCTAAAAGCTATATAAATAGGAGAATTGAAACATGTCACGTTCAACATCATCAAAAACGCAACATAAGCGTCACAAAAAAATCATTAAAATGGCGAAAGGCTACCAAGGCCGTAATAAAAGCTGTTATAGAATCGCTATCGAAAAAGTTGAAAAAGGTTTGCAATATGCTTACCGCGACCGTCGTAACAAAAAGCGTACATTCCGTTCGCTTTGGATCCAACGTATTAACGCTGGTGCTCGTTTACACGGCTTAACTTACGCTTCATTTATGAACGGTCTAAATAAGGCCGGTATTGAATTAGATCGTAAAGTTCTATCTGAGTTGGCTATGAACCAACCTGAGCATTTCGCACAAATCGCTGAACAAGCGAAAAAAGCGGTTGCTTAAGACTTAGTCTAATTTAATATAAAGAAATTGAAACAAAAGGCCTTGTTGTTTATAAAACAACTTAAGGCCTTTTTACTTTTTAACACTAACCGAAAACATATAATGGATATGAGTGCTTTAGAAAATCTGAAAATCGAGATCGTGGAAACAATTGAAGCGGCGAATGACCTTGACACACTTGACCAAGCACGCGTCGATGCTTTGGGAAAAAAAGGAAAAATTACCGCCTTGATGAAAGATATGGGCCAAATGACCCATGAAGAGCGCCGTGAAACAGGTCAGGCGCTCAATCTTCTTAAAGGTGAGATTGCGACATTAATTTCTCAAAGAGAAGATGCACTAAAACGTGAAGCATTGAACAAAAAGCTCGCGACAGAAACGCAAGATATTACGCTCACACCTCGCCCCGAAGAGCAAGGCTCTATCCACCCGATTACACAAACGATGGATGAGTTAATTGCGATTTTCTCTGATATGGGCTTTAACGTAGTTGAAGGTCCCGATTTGGAAGATGATTTTCACAATTTTACAGCGCTTAACTTCCCTCCCGAACACCCCGCCCGTCAAATGCATGACACCTTCTATTTTCCTGATGTAGAAGGCAAAGAAGGTGATGAAGCAAAACGCCTCCTTAGAACGCATACATCAACAGTTCAAATTCGTGCAATGACAGAGGGCAAACCACCTCTCAAAATTGTTGTACCTGGTCGCACATACCGCTCAGATTACGATATGACACACACGCCCATGTTCCACCAATTTGAAGGCTTAATCATTGATGAGGAAACAAACATGGCGCATTTGAAAGGCTGTTTAACAGACTTCCTACGTGCGTTCTTTAAGAATGATGATTTAGGTGTTCGTTTCCGTCCTCACTATTTCCCATTCACAGAACCATCTGCGGAAGTTGATATTGGCTGTGATCGCTCAGGTGGCAAGCTAGCAATCGGTACAGGTAGTGACTGGATGGAGATTCTTGGGTGCGGTATGGTTCACCCGAATGTTTTAAGAAACTGCGGAATCGACCCTGAAAAATATCAAGGCTTTGCCTTTGGTATGGGGGTTGAGCGTTTAGCGATGCTGAAATACGGTATCCCTGACCTACGCACTTTCTTTGAAAGCGATATTCGCTGGTTACGCCATTATGGCTTTGGTCCTTTTGATCGTCCGAACTCAGTTTTAGGAGTATAATTAGAAATGAAATTCACACTTTCTTGGTTAAAGCAATATTTAGACACTGAAGCGAGCGCTCAGGAAATTGCTGATAAAATGACAGCTATCGGTATCGAAGTTGAAGAAGTAATCGACCGCGCAAAAGCTTTTGATGGCTTCGTTGTTGGCTATGTGAAAGAAGCCGAACAACACCCAGATGCAGACCGTTTGAAAGTTTGTAAAGTCGATGTTGGTGATGGCACAGACCGTAACATTGTGTGTGGTGCACCAAACGCACGTGCAGGCATCAAAGTTGCTTTTGCTCCAATTGGTTCTTACATCCCAGGCATTGATGTGACATTAAAAAAAGCTGAAATCCGTGGCGTCCCATCAGAGGGTATGATGTGTTCAGAGCGTGAGCTTGAGCTATCAGACGAACATAACGGTATTATCGAGCTTGATGAAACAGCTGAGATCGGTGCACCTCTAGCCCCTGTTCTAGGCTTGGATGATCCAATCATTGATATTTCAGTAACACCAAACCGTGGTGACACGGCAGGTGTTTACGGCATTGCTCGTGATTTAGGGGCAACTGAGATTGGTACGTTTAAACCAGTGACTGCGCCAACAATCAAAGCCTCTTTCGATACACCGCAAACAATTACACTTCATGATGAAAAAGCCTGCCCGCTTTTCCTTGGTCGTTTGATCAAAGGTGTCAAAAACGGCCCATCACCAAAATGGCTACAAGACCAGCTTCGTGCGATTGGCTTGCGCCCTATCTCTGCTTTAGTTGATATTACAAACTATTTCTGTATTGGTCTAAACCGTCCATTACACGTTTATGATGCTGACAAGCTTGAAGGCAATATTCATGTACGCCTATCAAAAGGTGGCGAAGAACTATCAGCTCTAAACGATAAAGAATACACACTCAAAGAAGGTATGACCGTTATCTGTGATGATAAGAAAGTCCTTGGTTTGGGTGGTATTGTTGGTGGTACTGAAACAGGCTCTGAAGAAGATACAGTAAACGTCCTTTTAGAAGCAGCGTATTTCGATCCAATTACAACAGCGATGAGTGGACGCGCACTCCAAATTGATAGTGATGCACGTTACCGTTTCGAGCGTGGTATTGACCCATCATTCACCTATGCAGGCATGGAACTTGCCACACAAATGATCCTTGACCTATGTGGTGGTGAAGCAGGTAGTGTTATTGAAGCTGGCGGTGTGCCTGACATTCGTACAACATATGAATTTAATTTAGAAAAAACAGCGAAACTTGGCGGTGTAATTATTCCTGAAGCCGAGCAAATCGCAATCCTTAACAGCTTAGGTTTTGAAACTGTTAAAAAATCAGAGGGCGTTTATGACGTAACAAGCCCTTACTGGCGCCATGATTTAGAAGGGTCTGCGGACTTTGTTGAAGAAGTGCTTCGTATTTACGGCTTTGACAAGATTCCAACGATCTCTGTTAAACGTGACACCGCAACGAGCCAACCAGCACTTACACCACAGCAAAAGTTTGTAAGCAAAGCCAAGCAAATGCTTGCAACACGCGGCTTAAACGAAACAATCACATGGTCTTTCCTTGATGACAAAAAAGCAACGCTCTTTGGTGAGTACGAACAAGGTCAAAAAGAAAGCCTAACGCTAAGTGAGCCAATCTCTCAAGACTTGAGCGTCATGCGCCCTTCGGTTCTGCCGAACTTGATTGAAGCCGCAAAAACAAACAAAGCGAGAGGCTTTGGTGATGTGAACTTATTCGAAGTTGGCCCTGTGTTTAAATCTGTTGAATTGGTCAAAGGTCAAAACCTTGTGATCGGCGGTATTCGTACAGGTTCAAATAGTCCAAAACACTGGACAAATGAAACACGCAAAGTTGATATCATGGATGTGAAGGCCGATATCCTTGCCCTTCTGCCATTATCAGGTGCGAACATTAATCCGCAGATCAGCCGCAATACACCAGCCTATTATCACCCTGGTCGTTCTGGTGCGCTATCGCTGGGAAAAAATATCATTGCCTATTTCGGTGAAATCCACCCCGCTGTTTTACAATCAATGGGCGTTAAAGACACTGTGGTCGCTTTTGAAATTATGATTGAAACTATTCCTTACCCAAGATCAAAAGGAACAGCGATTAAATTACTAGAAAGCTCAAACCTACAGCCTCTAACACGTGACTTTGCCTTTGTTGTTGCCAATGATATCAGCGCAGATGAAACAATTCGCGCGATTATGGGCGTTGATAAAAAGCTTATCACAGCTGCGGATATTTTTGATATTTACGAAGGTGTTGGTGTTGAAGACGGTCATAAGTCTTTAGCTATTTCTGTCACGCTACAGCCTATGGATAAAACTATGACTGATGAAGAAATCGAAGACATCAGCTCAAAAATCATTCAAACGGCTGAAAGTAAATTAGGAGCAAAACTAAGACAATAATACAAGATTGTAATTTTCATTCTTAATTACGCCTTTTAGAATACGTATATTGACAAAAAGATGGTGAATGCTTTAACAATATTTCCAATATGATTATTCTATTTATATAAAGGTGTGTCTTATGGCTCGAAGTAAAGATTTTAGAAAACCAATCGCAACGCGTTTGAAAAACCGCTTAAAAAAAGAATTTAACTATGTCGGTTTACAGATCACGCCCTTGCCTGTAACACGTCCAATTTTATCTTTTGAAATCATCGACACTCTCAATCCTTTTGAATTACCTGATGATAGAATAAAAGAAGCGGCTATCTCTCTTTTACATGATATGCATCCTGCTGAGAGTTCTGTGAATATTCAACTTTCCACAAAAAAAACAAAGCCCGTTTTAAGCTATTAACTTTTCGCGATTAAGGAGTATACGCTTTATATCCGTTCCCCAACGATAGCCTTGATAGCTACCGTCTTTGCGGATCACTCGATGGCATGGAACAAAGTAAGATATAAAATTCTTGCCTATTGCCGTCCCAACAGCACGTACAGCTTTTGGCTTATTAACTGCTTTGGCAATATCGCTATAAGAAACTGTTGTACCTAGTGGGATTTTCAACAACTCAGCCCAGACTAAACGTTGTAACTCTGTACCACTCACAAAATTTACTTTTGGGGTTAAGAGCGCTTTTTCAACTCTCTCTGAGTTTTGTTCATAAACAGCAGATAAGCCAAGATCTTTTTTCATTTCCATTAAAGAAAAATCATGATCTTGAGAGGTTGGTATAAAGCCCATCCAAACAATATTGTGATCTTCATCACAAGCAACGAGTGCTCGTAGTTCTTCAATGATACAATAATTCCAATAATAATTTTTAATCATAAAACTATTATTCAAAATGCTTTTTGAATTCCGTTCTGGCACGTCTTAAATGTTTAGAGTTTGGCTCCCTTTTATATGAATAAGTCAGGATTAATTGAGCCGTCCCCAAGAGATAGATAGGAAAGAATAATATAGGAGAGATCGTTGTCGAAGCTACTCCTGCAACTAAAAACCCTAGTCCAGTTGCAACATTCATCGCTGTTGAAAGCGTTTCGCCTTGCTCATAATTCTTTGCCAAAGCACTCACTGTTGTTTCTTCATCCCAAGTTTGTTTTTCTGCTTGGTCTAAAATCTTTGATGTCCCTGGAATAAAACGGATCACTTCTGCATAAGAAGTACTTAAAGCTTCAATATCGTTAAATATCTGCGTCAAACTAAATATATCAAAGATATTGTGTGCCTTATCCTTTGTCATTTTTAAGTCCTTTTATTATTATATTTCTATTATGATGAAAATTATATACCTAGTTTTCATATTGTAAAGTTTTTTATTAGAAATGTTTCATTAAAGATCGACATGAATATATAAAACGAGATATCTTCACATCATGAAAAAAGAAAATATCATTGAATTTTTTAGACGCTTACAAAAGATAGAGCCCAACCCCACGAGTGACCTCATTTACACAAATGACTATACCTTGCTCGTTGCCGTTGTCTTATCTGCGCAAGCAACGGATGAAGGTGTTAATAAAGCAACAAAAGACTTGTTCAAAATTGCCGACACTCCAGCCGCTATGGTCGCGTTGGGAGAAGAAACGATAAAAGACTATATCAAAACAATCGGCCTTTTTAATTCTAAAGCAAAAAATGTATATAAACTCTCCCAGATTCTTATAGAAAAGCATAATGGACAAATACCAGACACACGTAAGGAACTACAAGCCCTACCTGGTGTTGGCCGAAAAACAGCAAATGTTGTTTTGAATATCGCTTTTGGACAACCAACTATGGCTGTTGATACGCATATTTTTCGTTTAGGAAATAGAACAGGTATGGCAAAAGGTAAAACACCTGAAGAAGTAGAGGATAAACTTGTAAAGAAAATTCCTTTAGAATTCATGCAACACGCCCATCACTGGTTAATCTTACACGGACGCTACGTATGCAAAGCCAGAAAGCCAGATTGTGCAAATTGTGTTGTTTATGATTTATGTCGATATAAGGATAAAACTGCTTAGTTTTTCGCGATATATTGTTCAAATGGCATGGCAAGTTTGGTTAAGGCTTCATCCATACATTTCGCACTGCTCGCACCTTTTTGTAATCTTAGATCTACATATTCGACAACATACTTACCTTGCCCTTCTGTTTCATCATATAAGAATACATCAACAGCACAGCTCTTGTGATAATATTGCAGTGTCTGAGAATATTTATCTGTGCGAATATTAGACTCAGGACCAAAAAAACCTTTCGCCATTTCGATATTATATCCAACAAGAACCGATGGATCTTGTTTAATTTCTGGAGCTGTTAAAAAATGAGCTGTTGGTTTCTGAGGTGGTAATGCCAAAACCTGTTGACCATCAGGAATTGTTTCATCCATCATTAATGCACTATTTTGAGTTAAATTCGCATTATAAAATGGCACATACATATATTGTGCGGATGTAACAGACAATTGCGGATCTTTCGCACCACAGCTCGTTACAAAAAAGAGTATCGCTATAAGACAAACTGCCCTCCCTAGAAGAGAGAGCAGTGTGTTATTATGTTCTTGAATTTGTTGTTCCATACATTAATTAGAAACAATAAAGATTAAAGAAATCCTAACAAAAAAATTTTAGTTAGTTCCCGTTGCTAAAGACATTTGAGCAACGTTTTCATCATCATCTTTTTTCTTTGTTTTTGCCTTTGAAGATGTTGTTTTTTTTGTTTCTTCAGTAATTGTATTTAATTTACCTTCAATGATTGCACCTGCTTCAACAGCAAGTTCTTGGTAATGAATTGTACCTTTGATTTTACCATTTGCACGAACAGTCAAACGACCATTAACAACAAGTGTACCATCAAACAAACCAGCAATATCAGCATCCATTGTTTGAGCAGAACCTTTGAATTCACCAGTTTCAGCAATTTCAATACGCTCGCTACCTTTAAAGTCAGCTTTTACAGACCCTTCAACAACTAAGTAATCACAGTCATTGATCTCACCAGAAATAGAAATACCTTGGCCAAGAACAAGTTTCTTAGCATCTGGGCTTACATTCATACCTGAATTGTGGCCAACTGAAGGTGTCGATGTACCTGTTTGTGTACCAAAACCACCCATAGGTTGACCGAAACCACCCATAGGAGCCATTGGACGGCGCGCTGCTGTTGCAGGAATTTCTAAGCTTTTCTTAGACTCAGTTGTAGTTTCCTGTGTTTCAATATCAACTGTTTCAGTAGTAGTATTTTCAGTCATCGCGCTTTCTCCTTTGTTTGCGTTTTCTGCTTCTGTCGTTTTGTCATTTGTTGTAGTGTCTGGACGGCGAAACATATATGCTTTTCCTTTTCGTTAGAAATAAAATCTCAGTTATTTTGATCCTTGAAGTCCTACACCTAAACACCGCAAAAAGCAAGGGTTTATTTTCGATAAGTCGAATCATTTATAAAAAAAACAATAAAATTACATTCCTACATCTCTTAATCTTTAAATATTTTTATTAGAACAGACACAGAACAATTGTTGCTTTTTGTAAATCATGCTAGTCTGGTGATCTTATGATGAATCAGTCCCAAAATACTGAAAAAGCGGAGCGTTTTAGCATCCCTAATGTGCCTATCTTATATGCTAGAGGGCATCATTACACATGCCTAACGACTGACGGCGAGATTGTACAGCTCTCAGCGCCACAAGCAATGAAGATCTATCAAACCCAAACGCCTCTCGTTTGTCATGCCCCCTCTTTACAAGCTAAACTTAATTGTCGTCCAGCGCCCTGTTTTGATATTTTAGAACTGTTTGCCTTTGCCTATCCCGCAGAATTTATTATTCCTACAGTTTCAGGTCTATCCGCTCATTTAAAAAACACACCCTTAGAAACAGAAGATGATCATGTTCTTTTCTTGAATGAAGCAATCACCCTGCTCCTCAAAGAGATCATTAAAGAAACAAAAAAAGAAAAAACCTCACAAACATCTCTTATTGATATTTTATCCATGATGCAAAAATGGTGCTGGGCCCCTTTTATTGCCGACGCACTCTCACTTGACCTTGAAACATATACCAGCCGAAAAGGTTTTCGTGTCTGGAAAGATTTACCAGAATGGTCAGAGCATGCACCAGAACCACCAACAGGACATCTTCCTATATCTTCCGAAGAAGCTCTTAAGAATTTAAAATTAATGCTTTCTCGTATGAAGGCATCAAAAAGAGATCCTCAAGCCAATTATGTCCAAAAAGCTGCTCATGCTTTTTCTCCTCGTGAACAACAAGGACAACCTAATATCGTTATGGCTGAAGCTGGTACAGGAACAGGTAAAACACTTGGTTATATTGCACCTTCTCAAATATGGGCGCAAAAAAATGAAGGACAAGTTTGGCTTTCAACCTATACAAAGAATTTACAAAAACAAATTAATGATGAACTCGATAAGGCCTATCCTGATAGCGTTGAAAAAAAACGCAAAACAGCCATAAGAAAAGGCCGTGAAAATTATCTATGTCTTTTGAATTTCGAAGAATTAGCAAAAAGAGCCTCTCTTCCAACTTCTTCTGAAAAAGCACAAATCATGGCTGGATTACTTGCACGTTGGATTCAAAAAACAAATCACGGAGATGTCAAAGGTGGTGATCTACCTGGATGGTTTAATGACCTCTATGGCTATAGCACTCTCAATGCTCTCTCAGATCAGCGAGGAGAATGTATTCACGCTGCTTGCCCTCATTTTGATAAATGCTTTATTGAAAAAAATATCCGCCAATCTCGTCATGCTGAAATTGTTGTCGCTAATCACGCACTTGTGATGATTAATAACGCCTTGGCTGGTGAATTTATGGAGGACTTACGCTATTTTCCTACGCGCTATGTCTTTGATGAAGCACATCATTTATTTCACGCCGCAGACAGTGCTTTTGCCTCTCATTTATCTGGACGAGAAACTTATGAATTAAGACGCTGGATCTTAGGTCAAGAAAACCCTCAAACAAGTTCTTATAGATCTAGCCGTAGCCGTGGCCTTAAAGCACGTATGGAAGAATTTATAAAAGATGATAGAAAAGCCTATGATTATTGCCAGAGCATCTTATTTGCTGCGCGTGATTTGCCTGGCTTTGGTTGGTTATCCCGTTTAAAAAGCGCTTCACCTCAAGGAGCCACTGAAGAACTTTTATTCCAAATAAAAACACATGTTGAAACACAGCAAGAAAATCAGAGCCCGTTTTATGCGATTGAAGCTGAAAAAACGAACCTTCCTGATACGTTGATTCACACTGCTAAAAAACTTTCTATGCATTTAACATCGATGCTGAAAGCCTCTTCTTTTCTCTATAGTCATTTAGAGAAAAGATTAAATGAGGAAAGTGACAGTCTAGAATCTTCTGAAAAACAGAAAATGGAAGCTTTATCACGCAGCCTTAAGAAACGCCTTATTAATAGTCTTGAAGCTTGGATTTCTATGCTTTCTTTAATAGAAACAGATACACCTAAAACATTTCTGGACTGGTTTGTTATCGAGCGCATAGAAGGACAAGATTTTGATTACGGTTTTTATCGTCATTGGATTGATCCCACACGCCCTTTTATAAAAAGTTTAGAGAACCAAACCCACGGCCTTGTTTTCACCTCTGCAACTTTGACAGATAGCTATGCACAATATGAAGAAGATACTGATAATGACAGGGAAGAAACAAAACAAAACCAAGCTTCAACTCTAATTGGTCTTGATTATTTTTATAAAAAAGTAACCCCACAGTGGATTTCTCTTCCCTCTCCTTTCTCATATAAAGATCAGGCTCGTATTTTTATCATCAATGATCTAGATACGCGTAACATTGACCGTGTCACTGATTGTTATCGTGCTTTATTCCAAGCAAGTAACGGAGGTGGGTTAGGACTCTTCACCTCGGTGCAAAAACTACGTGCCGTCCATAATGGGCTAGAGCCTAAGCTTCATAATCTATCCATTCCTCTCTATACCCAACATGTTGATGGCATGGATATTTCAACCTTAATCGATATTTTCAAACAAGAAAAAAATAGCTGTTTGCTGGGAACAGATGCAACACGTGATGGTGTTGATATCCCAGGAGATTCCTTACGATTGCTTATATTTGATAAAGTACCTTGGCCTAGACCTGATATGTTACACAAAGCACGTCGCTCTCATTTTGGTGCAAAAGAATATGATGAACGTTTAACAAAAATGAAATTAAAACAAGCCTTTGGGCGGTTAATTAGAACGACACAAGATAAAGGGGTTTTTGTTATGCTGGAATCACGTCTTCCTACACGCTTATTTGATGCCTTCCCAGAAGATTGCCCTATTGAGCGCCTCCCTTTAAAAACAGCGCTTGAGAAAATAAACGAATTTCTAAATTAAAGATTATAACGCGCCCCAAAGAATTTTGGCTTTTCACCAATCTCACATTTTTCAGCTTCTTTTATAATAAGATATAAAATATCCCATTCATGATGTTTTAAGCGACATGATTGAAAAATATAAAATTTCTTTTTAAATTCTTTTGGGCAAATTGAATGTGCTTTTTGAAAATCATGTGCTATTGAAAACGGTCTAGACAATGTATTCATCACTCTAAATGACATGCTTCTTTTCTTATCTTTTAACTCAAGACGTCTTTTTTCGGCGACAAGATTAAATAATTTCGAAAACACTTCATGTTCTTGTAAAGAGCGCCTTTTATCTTTCTCAGATAAATAAGGGCGCAATCTTGTTTCAATATCTAGACTTCGAATATAGACTTTTAATGAATAAGGGAAATAGATCAGGAGCGGCATATCGCTCTTGCAATCATAATCCATGTGTAAAACCTCAATTTTTTTTATTAATTGAGTTTACCATATAGATATCTATTTTGTTTTTCCAGAACTTTTTTACGAAACAGCATATAGAAAGAATGGATTTTCTCTCGCGCGCTCTCTTGCACGTCTTGCACGCATTATACTATCCACTCGTTGTTCATTCTTTCTTTGAACTTCTTTACGACAGGTTCTCTCGGATTTTGTCGGAAAACCAATAGTCTTGCATCTTACATCTTGAGTCATATCAACCCTATGTTCATGATTTTTTTGTGTCTGAGGAAGACCAACATTCATTCCTCTCTCAAAACCACATGACGGGTCAAAGTCAATAATCAGATCTGGATCAAGTATATGAGATTTATATACACGTACACGACAATCCTGTTTCTGAGCCTCTACCATGACCAATTTTAAAAGTGCAAATAGTTCATTCTTTAAAAATGACGTTCTAATATCTCTCATATTAGCTCCAATGTTAGATCCACCTTTAATAATCCAACGATAGGCTTGCTTTGTTTCCTTTTCTGATTCAGATAAAACAGCTACCTTAACAGTAGAAAATGAAGAAATACTATAGTCTAATTTATTTTGAACGTAATCACGCATCTTACTAACCTCTTTTATTGATAAAATTTGAGAGAGTATAACAGCAAAATAGTGTTATGTCAATAGCTATGGTTTTGGTGTTTTCGGTGCTTTACTCGCACGCTGTTTTTGAGCTTCTTGCTGATAATGTGCTTTTTGCTCACCATTTAAGAAGATCGCTAACTGTTTATAATTTTGAATATTTTCTGCATAAGATGGGTTAAAGACACTCGCATTCCACAGAAAATTCGCACGTGCCTCAGATAATTCATCCACATGATCCGATGCGCATGTAAGAACCCTTGATAAGAAATGCGCCACCCTATGATCATAGTGAGCTTTACTTACCTTCTCTCTTTCCTCCCAAGGTGTTAGCGTTTCTGGGAAAAAAAAGACTGCATTTTTTCTAGCATAATCCATGATATCGCGTGATACCGTTAAAACAGCCTTAAAACTTTCTTTAACATCTTTAACGCCATACGTTTTTGTTAATTCTGATAAATTCCTACGACTATATGAATAAAGCGGATACGCCAAACCATTAACATGATCTATGAAATACAAAACGGCTGTATAATTTTTAGCGACTTTATTAAAACTGAAATCGTCATCTGTTTCAGGCTCATACAAAACATAACCAAAATCAATATCGGGAATACAAAATTCTTGATCTGGAAAATCCAAAGACACGCAAAACCTCATTTATTATTCTTTATTTTATTATGAATAAATATCACATAAAAAAAACTTATGCAATTATTTTCCCATAAAGAACTTCTAAACGTGTTTTATGAATATTGAGCTCTTTTTCAAGGCGTAGACGCTCAGAATCAGATTGCGCTTTTTCAATTGCATCAGCAATACGTTGATATTCGAGCTCTGATTCATCCTTAGAAATATCCTCAACAGCGATTGCATCAACTGTCAAAGCAATACATTGTTTTTCATTAATTTCCAAAAAGCCACTTGAAACAAAGACTTTACGAACATCATCATTCGCAGCTGCACCATGGATTTCAATAATCCCTGGTTTCAATGCTGTTAATAAAGGTGCGTGACCAGGGAGAACCCCAATTCCACCCTCAAGAGCAGGTAGAACGGCAAAACGAACAGGTTCTGAACTCAATACGCGCTCAGGTGAAACAATCTCTAGTAAGAAAGTATCATCGTTTTTTGCTGTTTCTGTTTGTCCCATTTTCTATCCTAATCTGTTCAAATAGAGTCTCTTCTTATGCTGCTTCTTTCGCCATTGATTTTGCTTTTTCAACAGCTTCTTCAATTGTACCAACCATGTAGAATGCCGCTTCAGGTAAATGGTCATACTCACCGTTAACGATCGCTTTAAAGGCTTTAATTGAATCTTCAAGCTTCACAAATACACCCGGCTTACCAGTAAAGACTTCCGCCACATGGAATGGTTGTGATAAGAATTTTTGAATTTTACGCGCACGCGCAACAGTCAATTTATCTTCTTCAGACAATTCATCCATACCCAAGATCGCAATAATATCTTGTAAAGCTTTATAGCTTTGTAGAATTTCTTGCACCTGACGGGCAACTTTATAGTGTTCCTCACCAACAACAAGCGGGTCAAGAATACGGCTTGTTGAATCAAGTGGGTCAACCGCAGGATAAATACCAAGCTCAGAAATCTGACGTGATAATACTGTTGTCGCATCAAGGTGAGAGAATGATGTTGCTGGCGCAGGGTCAGTTAAGTCATCGGCTGGAACGTAAATCGCTTGAACCGATGTAATTGATCCTTTTGTTGTTGAGGTAATACGCTCTTGCAACGCCCCCATATCTGTCGCCAATGTTGGTTGATATCCCACAGCAGAAGGAATACGACCAAGAAGCGCAGACACCTCAGCACCCGCTTGAGTGAAACGGAAAATGTTATCAACGAAGAAAAGAACGTCTTGACCTTCTTCATCACGGAAATATTCAGCCATAGAAAGACCAGAAAGAGCTACACGCGCACGTGCTCCTGGTGATTCGTTCATCTGACCGTAAACAAGTGCTGCTTTTGATTCATCTGTACCCGGCTTAATAACACCAGATTCAACCATTTCGTGATAAAGATCATTCCCCTCACGTGTACGTTCACCAACACCAGCAAATACAGAAACACCACCATGCTCTTTCGCGATATTGTTAATAAGTTCTTGAATTGTAACAGTTTTACCAACACCAGCACCACCGAACAAACCAATCTTACCACCCTTTGCATAAGGAGCGAGCAAGTCAATAACTTTAATCCCTGTTACCAAAATCTCAGCTTCTGTTGATTGATCAACAAGTTCAGGAGCATCACGGTGGATAGGATATCTTTTTGTAGAACCAACAGGACCACGTTCATCAATTGGATCACCAAGAACGTTCACGATACGACCTAATGTTTCAGGTCCAACAGGAACTGTAATACGATCACCTGTATCATTCGCTGCTTGACCGCGAACCAAACCATCTGTTGATTCCATCGCAATTGTGCGCACAGTGCTTTCACCCAAATGCTGAGCGACTTCTAAGATCAAACGGTCACCATTATTGTCAACTTCTAACGCATTCAAAATCTCTGGTAATGCACCATCAAATTGAACGTCAACAACAGGGCCAGTTACCTGAGTAATACGTCCTGTTTTTTGTGTTGTGCTAGCTTTTGCCATTTTCTTTGTTTTCTCCTCTTTATTAAACTTAAGGTCTATTTCTTTTACAGGGCTTCCGCACCTGAAATAATTTCAATTAATTCTTTCGTAATGTAAGCCTGACGGGCACGGTTATATTGCAGGCTTAGATCATTAATCATATCGCCAGCATTACGTGTCGCATTATCCATGGCTGTCATACGCGCTGCTTGTTCCCCTGCACAGCTATCGAGCATTGAGCTGAACATCTGAATACCAACATTATATGGGAGTAACTCATCCAGTAATGTATCTTCATCTGGTTCAAACTCATACACAGCTGAAACAGATGCTTTCTCTGCTTCTTGTGTTTCGTTTTCCTCTAATACAAGTGGGATAATTTGCTTAAGTGTTGGCACTTGAGCAATCACTGATTCAAAGTGGTTATAAAGAACACTACAAACATCAAATTCGCCACGTTCAAACATTTCCAAAATATGTTTTGTTGCTTTCTCAGCATCAGCATATGTCAGTTTTTTACCCTCAACCATAGGGCTGTTACCAACGATTAATTCACGATACTCAGACTTCAAAACATCAAATCCTTTTTTACCAACAAAAAGAAGCTTTACATCTTTCCCTTGTTGTTTCAAAGATTTCACCTGACGTACAGTTTCACGAACAATTGATCCATTAAAGCCACCACATAAGCCACGATCTGAGGTCATAATAACAAGAAGATGAGTATCATCCTTGCCTGTTCCTGCCAATAATGGAGATGTTTCAGCCGTTACAACCAAATTAGAAGATAGATTTTGAAGCATCTGCGCCATTTTCTTCGCATAAGGCTGACTTGCCTCAGCTTGATCTTGAGCTTTCTTCAACTTACTCGCAGCAACCATCTTCATCGCCGACGTAATTTTACGTGTCGATTTAACACTTGCGATACGGTTTCTAAATTCCTTTAAACTTGGCATCTATGACCCTTTTCGTAAATTATGCAGCTTCTTTCGCAGTACGCGCAGAAACAAAACGCTCTGTAAATCCATCAATAACAGATTTTAATTGCGCTTCAGTTTCATCAGTCAATTTCTGATCTGTTGCAATCTTTGCTAAAAGATCAGTTTCTTGCGTACGAAGAAGTGTTAATAATTCTGCTTCAAATTCAGTTACTTCAGAAACAGCAATTTTATCTAAATAACCACGAACACCAGCGAATAGAACAGCAACCTGCTCTTCAACTTGTAATGGCGAATATTGAGGCTGTTTCAGCAATTCCGTCAAACGCGCACCACGAGCAAGCAATTGCTGTGTTGATGCATCAAGGTCTGAGGCAAACTGAGCAAAACTTTCCATCTCACGATATTGAGCTAACTCAAGTTTAATTGTACCAGCAACCTGTTTCATCGCTTTAATTTGAGCCGCAGATCCAACACGAGAAACCGATAGACCCACAGAAATCGCAGGACGTAGACCTTTATAGAAAAGACCTGTTTCAAGGAAGATTTGACCATCTGTAATTGAAATCACGTTTGTTGGAATATACGCAGAAACGTCACCCGCTTGTGTTTCAATAATTGGTAAAGCTGTCAAAGAACCTGCACCATGATCATCATTCATTTTCGCCGCACGCTCTAGAAGACGTGAGTGAATAAAGAATACGTCACCAGGATACGCTTCACGTCCTGGAGGACGACGTAGTAACAATGACATTTGGCGATATGCTACAGCTTGTTTTGATAAATCATCATAAATGATCAAACCATGCATACCATTATCACGGAAATATTCACCCATCGCACAACCAGCGTAAGGTGCTAAGAACTGCAATGGAGCAGGATCAGAAGCCGTCGCAGCAACGATAATTGAATATTCAAGAGCACCACGCTCTTCTAATACTTTAACCAACTGAGCAACTGTTGAACGTTTTTGACCAACAACAACATAAATACAGTATAGTTTTTTACTCTCATCACTTGTTTCATTCACGATCTTTTGGTTTAAGATCGCATCAACAGCAACCGCTGTTTTACCCGTTTGACGGTCACCAATGATCAATTCACGCTGACCACGTCCGATTGGCACAAGCGCATCAATCGCTTTAAGACCTGTTTGTACTGGTTCATGAACTGATTTACGAGGAATAACGCCAGGTGCTTTTACTTCAACACGGCTTGTTGCTTTTGCTTTTAAAGGACCTTTACCATCAATCGGTTCACCCAACGCATTAACAACACGGCCAAGAAGCTCTTTCCCAACTGGTACTTCCACAATCTTACCTGTTCTGCGGACAGTTGATCCTTCGAAAATGTTACGGTCGCTACCAAAGATAACCACACCAACATTGTCTTCTTCTAAGTTAAGCGCCATACCTTGTACACCGCCATCAAACTCAACCATCTCACCCGCTTGCACATTTTCAAGTCCATGTACACGAGCAACACCATCACCAACTGATAAAACCTCACCGATTTCTGACATATCGGCTTGGCTATCAAAATTAGCAATTTTCTTTTTTAGAATGCTTGAAATTTCTGATGCTTTAATTTCCATCTGTTACGCTGCCCCTTTCAATTGACGCTTCGCTTTTTCTAGTTTTGTTTTTAAAGAATCATCGATCATATATGATCCAACTTGTACAACGATACCACCCACAAGACTGGCATCCACTGTTACGTTTGCTTTAACATCTAGGCCTGTTTTCTCAGACAATGTTTTAACAATCTCTTTTTCTTGTGCGGCTGTTAATTTCTTCGCACTAATGATTTTTGCATCAATCTCGCCACGGTGTGCAACGAATCCTTTTAAGACTTTATCTAATACAAGTGTTACGATATCTAAGCGACGGTTCTCACACATAACGCGGAGCAAATTCGCTAAACGTTCATCCATTTTTGATTTTTTGGCGATCTCATTGATAATCTCCATTTGAAGAGAGGCGCGCACTGAAACACCTGCCAACACAGAAGAAAGACTTTCTTCCTCTTTAAACAAAGCCAATAACTCGGCAACTTCTTTTTCTAGCTTTACAGCGTCTTTACCTTCGACAACTAAGTCAAAGAAGGCTTTAGCGTACCGTTGGGCAATTTTTGTTTCTGTCGACATCCAAAAATCTCAAAATTGGTTGTATAAATTTAATTACGTTCCAGCATTTAACACATGGTTACGACAAGATCAATCTTTTCTCGTCAAAAAAGTTCAACTTTTTCCAAAAAACTTAATCCCCATATTACAAATAAATGTGCTGGATAAAAAATATGTAGACTGTAACGGGGCAAAAAACGCCCCCTTTCTTCAAACATTCTAGCCATCAAGACACAAGCGACAACACCAACAAGAATGGCCACAAAAATAGAAGCACTTAATTCTAAGACAATCCCATACATCTTAGCTTGTGAAAAATAATTGTCCCAATGCGTATATTCTGTGTTCACCAAAAATAACAAAAGTAAACTAATGAGTAGACCACCGCGCTTCTGCTCTAAAAGTAAAACAAACGCGAAAGGCAACATAAGCCCTAATATGCTATATTCGAACAAAAGATGTGGTTGGAAATACCAATATACAAAAGCAACACCAATCGCCAAATATCCTATCCATAAAGATCTTTCTTTTAAATGAGCGGCAATCCACCCCCCTATTCCCAAAGTAAAAATAACATTTAAAGGCATAGAGGAAAATTCACCTTGATATAAAACATGGATAAAAACCAAAACAAAGGGAAGCTGAGAAATCATTCCCAAAGGCAGTAATGTTTCAATATAGGATTTAGGATCAATCCCTCGCCTTACATGTAGTGCTGTCACAAGGGCAAACAAAGGAAAAACCGCACGCCCCAGTAATTCCAAGGTAAGATCCATTCCTAAGAAAACTTTATTCACATGATCGACCACCATAAACACAGCGGCATAAAGCTTTATGAAATCAAGCCCTGCTCCTTTTGATGGAATATAATCAATCCAGTTTTTAGCCATTTTTTACTTTACTCATTTCTTTAAAAACATCATAAAACGTTTCTCTTAATAAAGAATCTAATTCTTCGTAAGATGTATGCACCTGTTCATTTACAAGAGAGGTAACCCCGTGTTGATGAATACCACAAGGTACAATCCCCTTAAAATGAGAAAGATCTGGATTTAGGTTAATAGAAACACCATGGAATGTAATCCATTTACGAACACGGACACCAATTGCCGCAATTTTATTATCCAGACCAACACATGCTTTATCACGAACCCAAAGCCCAACGCGCCCTTCTCGACGTCCCGCTTCAATTCCTAATTTCTCTAATGTATGAATAACCCAACTCTCTAGATTTTGAATAAACAGACGCAGATCTTTTTGAGAACGTTTTTCCAAATCAAGCATCACATACATAACACGCTGACCTGGGCCATGATACGTAAACTCACCACCACGCCCTGTCTTAAAAACCGGCAAAGCATTCGACAAGAGATCATTTTGATTAGCAGACGTCCCCGCCGTATAGATCGCTGGATGCTCTAACAACCAAACGCACTCTGGTTGAAGCCCTTGCTTAATCAAATCAACACGTTCTTCCATAAAAGAAACAGCGTCTTCATAAGCAACTGGTTTATCCGATATTTTCCACTCAAGCGTCATAGTCTACTTATATAAAAGAAAGAGATATAAAGCGCAATATATAACCGTTACACGTGTTTTTTATTAACATAGTCAATGGAAAGAAACATAGGGCATTATTAAATACAATTATTCATGCTGGTATCGATGAGCAAGTACTTGCCGATGGACTCGCTGAACATATACAATCATTCTTATCAGAATTAGAACGCTCCCTCTTTCAAAGGGAATAAAACAGATATTTGTCAAAAAACGCGTCCTGTGCGCACTATTCGACGTATCGCTTAATATATGACTTTTTGCTTGCGCTTTGGGTTTGTATGGACTATACAAATCACCTGATCTCTTACATATATGCGGCTGTGGCGGAATTGGTAGACGCGCAGCGTTGAGGTCGCTGTGGACAGATAACGTCCGTGGAGGTTCAAGTCCTCTCAGCCGCACCACTTACTTATTGACATATATTTTTTAATATCTTAAAAACTCCCATTACTTTAATTAGGGAGACATCTAATATGCAACGCTTAAAAGACGCTTTTAACATTCAATCAATTCAACACCCAGCACATGCCCTTTTTGTAGATGTTTTTTGGAATAACTTTACTTATAAACATATGCTTGCCATTAATCTAAATAGAGCCGCGAAACAAAATTTAGATGAAAAAGAAACGATATCACTCATTGAACAGCATATGAAGGATCAACGTACAACAAACCAATTATTTAACATTATAATAGGTGCTTTATGGGCCTTTCCTATACATCCAATTTTGACGCCCCTTAGCCTTGCTTTACTTGTTTCATCTTGTAAAAAAATCCCCTTTACGAACGTGGATAATAAATTCGCTCATCCTGGTCTTTTCGAAAAAAACGACCATACACGCGCAACTGAACTCGTAAAAAAATACTACCCAAAACGCTTTAAAGACAAACCATATCCTAAGGCTGTGTAAATTTACGCTCGTTATTTGTGCAAAACGGTATAATTTCTGCGTTACCAACTGTTGATTTAGGATAAGATTTCACGTATAAAGTGGCGTATATGCTAAGGCATATATAAACATATAGATTTAACAGTATAGACAAAAGAAAATAGAGTTTACATGCCTCAAAACTTGAAAGATGCGGCGCTTGAGTATCATAGAAGAGCTCCTGCCGGCAAATTAACAATTTCCACAACAAAACCTATGGCGACGCAACGTGATTTATCACTCGCCTATTCCCCTGGTGTCGCAGCTCCTTGTGAAGAAATAGCTGCCAACCCTTTAACAGCCTATGACTATACAGCAAAAGGAAACCTTGTTGCTGTGATCTCAAACGGAACAGCCGTTTTGGGATTAGGTGATATTGGCGCCCTTGCCTCTAAACCTGTTATGGAGGGAAAATCAGCGCTTTTCAAAAAATTTGCCGCTATTGATTCGATTGATATCGAAATTGATGAAAAAGATATCGACAAACTTGTTGATACAATTGCCTCTCTTGAGCCTACATTTGGTGGTATCAATTTAGAAGACATCAAAGCCCCAGAATGCTTCGAAGTTGAAGCACGCTTAAAAGAGCGTATGAATATTCCTGTTTTCCATGATGACCAACATGGAACTGCGATTATCGTATCCGCTGCCTTTTATAACTGGATCAAATTAACAGGACGTGATCTTTCAAAGATTAAGCTTGTTGCCTCTGGTGCTGGTGCGTCGGCACTTGCCTGTCTTGATCTTCTTGTTGACTTGGGACTACCGCGCGAAAACATTACTGTTTGCGATCGTCAAGGCGTGTTCCATGCAGACCGCGAAGATCTAGACAAAACACATCCTAAAAAAGCAAAATACGCTGTAAAAACAAACCACCGCACAATCTCTGAAGCATTAGAGAATGCAGATGTCTTCTTAGGCCTCTCTGCAGCAGGAGCGATTAACCAAGACGATATTAAAGGCATGGCCAATGAGCCATTAATGCTTACACTTGCAAATCCAACACCAGAAATTCTACCTGAAGAGGTAATGGAAGTGCGCCCAGATGCAACAATTGCAACAGGTCGTTCAGATTATCCAAACCAAGTAAATAACGTCTTGTGTTTCCCTTTCATCTTCCGTGGTGCATTAGATGTGAGTGCAACAACAATTAACGAAGAAATGAAAATCGCTTGTGTGAAAGCTCTCGCTGAAATCACAATGCAAGAAGCAACCGCAGAAGTTGCCTCTATTTACGGCGATAACAAACTGACATTCAGTAAAGATTACCTTATCCCGAAACCTTTTGACCCACGTCTTGTTGTTGAGCTCCCAATTGCGGTTGCTAAAGCGGCGATGGACAGTGGTGTTGCCAAGCGTCCCATAGAAAACTGGGAAGCTTATCGTCACACATTAGAGCGCAATGTTTTCCGCTCAGGGATGTTGATGCGCCCTGTTATGCAACAAGCGAAGAAAGATCCAAAGAAAATCTGTTTTGCAGAAGGTGAAGAAACAAATGTGTTACGCGCTGCACAAGTACTTGTTGATGAAAAATTGACGCACCCTGTGTTAATTGGCCGTGAAAAAGTCATCATGTCACGCATTGAAAAACTAGGGCTTCGCTTGCAAAAAGACGAAGACTTCACACTTGTCGACCCACAATCTGATCCTCGTTACCATGAATATTGGTCAACCTATTGGGACATCATGGAGCGTAAGGGCGTGACCAAGTCAATTGCCAAAAACACACTCAGAACAAACCCAACAGTCATTGGGGCAATCATGGTGAAACGTGGTGAGGCTGATGGCCTTATTTGTGGAACAGTTGGCCAATACCAAGACCATCGCAACGACATTGTAAGCATCTATGGCTTGCGTGATGATGTTTCTCATATCTCATCAATTAGCGGTATGATTACCAACAAAGGCACTTATTTTATTAGTGATGCCTACGCAAATGGCACCCCAACAGCGCAACAAATTTGTGAAGCAACCTTTATGGCGGCTGATATTGTTCGTGATTTTGGAATTATCCCGCGCGTTGCTTTGCTTTCACGCTCAAACTTTGGAAGCCGTCCAGGACCAAAGACATTTTTAATGCAAGAGGCATTGAAGCTCATCCTTGCAAAAAACCCTGACTTTGAAGTTGATGGTGAGATGCATGCAGATGCGGCACTGTGTAACGAGATTAGAGAAAATCTTGTTCCGAATTCTCGTTTAAAAGAGCCTGCAAACATTTTAATGATGCCCGATGGTGATAGTGCTAATATTTCATTTAACCTATTGAAAATGTTAAGCGACGGCTTACCTTTAGGTCCTATATTGATGGGAACAACACTTCCTGCCAATATTGTTACCCCTTCTGTGACAGCACGTGGTCTTATTAACGTTGCCGCCTTAACCGTGATCGAGGCTCAAAAACAAAGCAAAAAATAAAGATGGGATAATCTCATGAACGAACAAAGAGTTGAAGACGAAAGACAAGAAGAGCTAGCCTTTACGCTCGATGATATTGTTTCACAACTCCTTGTTCATGTTGAAGAAGAAGATCTTTCTGCGCTTAAGGCAACATTCCTAGGTCTAAGTGCTACTGACCAAGCAGATGTTATTGAGAAATTAGATGCCGAACGTCGTACGCTTATTATTGAGCAATGTTATGATGATTTGAGCTCGGCTGTCTTTTCTGAATTAAGTAGCGATGTTAAAGATCTCCTTCTTGTTCAATTAACGCCTCAGCAAATTGCTGAGATTTTATCAGATCTTGAAAGTGACGATGCCTTAGATCTTATTGAAACATTGGATCCAGAGTTTCAACAAGCCATCTTAAGACAGTTATCATCTACAATGCGTGCGGCCGTTGAAGAATCACTCTCTTTCCCAGAGGAAAGTGCGGGTCGCTTAATGCAACGTGAGATCGTTGCTATCCCAGAATTTTGGAGCGTTGGACAAGCACTTGATTACTTAAAAACAGCATCAGACCATCTACCTGAAACATTTCATTCTGTCTACACAGTTGATCCAAGACATCATATCCGTGGAGAGGTTATATTAAGTCAACTCCTTTCAGAAAAAAGAGACACTGTTATCCAGTCGCTTCAAAATGAAGATATTTTTAAAATTGAAGCCGAAACAGACCAAGAAGACGTTGCACGCCTCTTTAATAAAGAACACTTATTTAGCACGCCTGTAATCGACGAAAATAAGCGCCTCATTGGTGTTATTACAGCCGATGATATTATGCATGTTATCGAAGAAGAGGCAGAAGAAGATATCTTAAAACTTGGTGGGGTTTCTGGCGCGTCTGATATTTACAAAGATATTATAAGTAAAACAAAATCACGTTTCTCATGGCTTGCTATTAATCTCTTAACAGCTATTTTAGCCTCCGTTGTCATTAATATGTTCCAAGCCACAATAGAACAAATTGTTGCCCTCGCTGTTTTAATGCCCATCGTTGCCTCAATGGGAGGAAATGCTGGCACACAAACACTTACAATTGCCGTGCGTGCTTTGGCCACTAAAGAAATGAGTAATGCAAATGTGTGGCGTTTCATTATGAAAGAAACAGCTGTGGGATTTTTAAACGGTGTTTTATTCGCTATTCTTGTCGGTCTTGTGACATGGTTCTGGTTTAGCTCTTCTATCCTAGGCCTTGTGATTGCCCTTGCCATGATCGTTAATATGCTTGTTGCTGGAATTTTTGGAATTTCAATCCCTGTCTTACTGGATAAAACAAGCATTGACCCCGCCCTCGCCTCTGGTGTTTTCTTAACAACCGTCACAGATGTGATTGGTTTTTTCTCATTCCTAGGGCTTGCATCCATTATTCTTCTTTAAAGTTAAGATAGAAACCCCTCTTTTTTTCTGCTAAATTAAAAACGCATTATTTCAATAAATACAACAAAATAGAGGCTATATAGGCATGGAATTCCCTCAACTCAATCTTAATCTGGGCGAAACGGCTGAACTTTTGAGAGATAGCGTTCGCCAATTTTCAGAGAATGAAATCGCGCCACGCGCAACAGAAATTGATGAAAACAATACCTTTCCAAATGACCTGTGGAAAAAAATGGGGGATTTAGGATTATTAGGGATTACTGTTGAAGAAACATATGGTGGCTCTGGTATGGGCTATACAGAACATATGATTGCAATGGAAGAAATAAGCCGCGCTAGCGCAAGTGTTGGCTTAAGCTATGGCGCACACTCAAATTTATGTGTGAACCAAATTAAATTGAATGGAACAGAAGAACAAAAACAAAAATATCTTCCTAAACTTTGTTCTGGCGAACATGTCGGTGCGCTTGCTATGTCTGAAGCGGGGTCTGGCTCTGATGTTGTCTCCATGACATTACGCGCCGTCAAAGATGGTGATCACTATATTTTAAATGGGAATAAAATGTGGATCACAAATGGTCCTGATGCCGACACACTTGTTGTTTATGCGAAAACAGATATGGCAGCGAAATCAAAAGGCATTACAGCCTTTATCATTGAAAAAGGCATGGACGGTTTTTCGACAGCGCAAAAACTAGATAAACTAGGGATGCGTGGCTCAAACACCTGCGAACTCGTTTTTCAAGATTGTAGAGTTCATGAAAGTCAAATTCTAGGAGCCCTCAACAAAGGCGTGAATGTCCTAATGAGCGGGCTTGATTATGAGCGTTGTGTACTCTCTGCGGGACCTTTAGGGATTATGCGCGCCTGTTTAGACGTCGTACTTCCTTATATACATGAACGCAAACAATTTGATACTGCTATTGGGGAGTTTCAGCTTATGCAGGGAAAAGTTGCGGATATGTATGTTGCCTACTCAACAACAAAATCCTATATCTATAATGTGGCACAAGCTTGTGATAGAGGCGAAGTCACCAGAAAAGATGCCGCTGGTGCAATTTTATATGCAGCAGAGCAAGCAACACAAATGGCCTTGCAAGCAATCCAAACACTTGGTGGTAACGGTTATATAAATGAATATCCAACAGGCCGTTTATTACGAGATGCTAAACTCTATGAAATTGGTGCGGGCACATCAGAAATCAGGCGTATGCTTATAGGCCGCGAACTTTTTAAAGAAACAGCATAACCCTTTAATATAAGGATATAAAATGGAAAAAGACCCTATTGTAATTTGTTCAGCAACACGCACACCGATTGGTGCTTTCCAGGGCGTTTTCTCCCCTCTTAGCGCAAGTGATTTGGGCGCAGTGACTGTAAAAGAAACAGTCAACCGTGCTAAAATCGACCCAAGCGCTATCGATGAATGTTATATGGGATGTGTTCTCCCTGCAGGTCAAGGTCAAGCACCTGCGCGCCAAGCAGCCATTAAAGGTGGCGTACCTGAAAGTGTTCCCTGTACAACATTAAACAAAATGTGTGGCTCGGGTATGAAAGCTGTCATGATGGCTTATGATTCTATCGCCGCGGGGACAAATAACATTGTTTTAGCTGGCGGTATTGAAAGCATGACAAATGCGCCATACATATTAGAGAAAGCACGCCAAGGCTACCGCATGGGACATGGAAGCATTAAAGACCATATGTTCCATGATGGTTTAGAAGATGCTTATGACAAAGGAAAGCTTATGGGCTATTTTGCAGATCAAATAGCGTCTCAAGAATCGATTAGCCGTGAAGAACAGGATGCCTTTGCACTTCAATCCTTAGAACGCGCGGTTGCCGCTACTCAAAACGGCTACTTTACCGAAGAAATAGCCCCTGTTGAGATCAAAACACGCAAAGAAACAATTCGCGTTATCGATGATGAAACACCAACGAAGGTCAAAGCAGAAAAAATACCACAATTAAAGCCTGCCTTCACGGAAGATGGGAGTGTCACAGCGGCAAACGCAAGTTCTATCTCTGATGGAGCAAGCAGTATTATCTTAGCCAGAAAATCAATTGCAGAAACACTTGGCATGCCTATCTTAGCTATTATTCATGGGCATAGTTCATTCGCACGCAAACCATCTGAATTTTGCCTTGCCCCTATTGGTGCTATGGAAAAATTAAAAGAAAAAGTAGGTTGGGGCTATGATGATGTTGATTTATTTGAAATCAATGAAGCTTTTGCAATGGTTACATTGGCTGCGATTAAACAATTAAACATTCCTGAAGGAAAAGTGAATATCCATGGTGGCGCTTGTGCATTAGGACACCCTGTTGGCGCAACAGGCGCCCGCATCATAACAACACTGATCTATGCCTTAAAACGCCTTGGAAAGAAAAAAGGGGTTGCCTCTTTATGTATTGGTGGTGGCGAAGCAACGGCTATGGCCCTAGAGATTGTCGAGTAAAAAATGGATTGGGATAAACTACGTATTTTTCATGTTGTATCAGAAACAGGAAGCCTAACGCTTGCTGGAAAAAACCTAGGGTTATCACAATCCTCTATTAGTCGTCATATTACCTCTCTAGAAGAAAGCTTACATACCACCCTTTTTCATCGTCATTCACGTGGGCTAGCCCTCACTGAACAGGGAGAATATCTTTATAGAACAACACGTGATGTCGTCACTAAACTCTCCGCAGCTCAGACGCATCTCACTCATATGCAAGAAGGCCTTGCGGGTCCTTTAACAGTAACCGCAACTCATTTTTTCGGGTCTTCATGGCTTGCAGAATCTGTCAGTGATTTCATAAAAGAAAACCCACAAATTCAAGTAAATTTAAAATTTGATAATGAAGAATTGGATTTATCCATGCGTGAAGCAGATATTGCCATTCGCATGTACCAGCCAACGCAAATGGATGTTATTCAACGCCATTTCGTACAATTTAACTTTCATCTTTATGCAAGTAAGAACTATCTTGCCAAAAATGCGCCTTTGGAAACAATTGATGATCTAAAAAAACATCACATCATTGCCTACACAGAAGACTTTCTGGGTCCTTTCCAAGATGACAATTGGATTTTAAGGCTCTCACAAATCGATCCGGACACACATTTAAGGCTCACCAAAACAACGAATCTTACGGCTTCGTTTAAATTAGCGCTTCAAGATGTAGGGGTAACTTGCCTGCCTGACTATCTTGCAGCACCTCATCCTGACCTCATTCAGCTTTTACCTACAATACAACGTCCCGCTGTAGACTGTTATTTATGTTACCCCGAAGAAATCAAGGGTCACCAACGAGTGAAAGCCTTTACAAAATACATTATTGAGCGCTCTAAACAGACCAATTTCTAATTTTTCTTGCTATGCACTTTATGCATAGCACTTTTTTAAAAAAAACCTTTTACATTCGCAAAAAAAACACCTATATTCCCGATCAAGCATCTAGCGATGCTTACCAGGGCGATCTCATATTATCGTCCTTCGTCATACCATGACGTAAAGCCTCCCTGTTCAACTTAACCGGACGTTTTCGTCCGGTTTTTTTTTGCCTTTTTCAAAACAAACCACTTATATTGTGCGCCGCACCATCAGCCCTTCTCTTTGTTGTGACAAAAACACGCCTATATGCATTTCTGAAGTAATATTTTCCGAAATATTAAAATTAAATTTCAATAAAACCCCCATATGAAATCATCTTGTTATGCGGTTTCTCTTTTCTTTCTCAAAAAAAATTGCTAGAGTTGAGATATAGCAACAAAAAAAGAATCAAAAATAATAAAAATAATAAGAATAGGGAAAAAACAAAGCTCGTGGACAATCAAGAAAATCTGTCTCAGAAAAAGAAAAAGACAATTATTGTCATTTCTGGAGACGGTGGTGGCATGAAAGGAATCATCCCTCTCACGATCCTTTCAGAAATAGCAAAAAGAACAAAACATCATGCATCAGACTATGCTTATTTATTTGTCGGATGCTCAACCAGCACAATTGGAACGAGTGGTCTTATCGTCCCTGATGACAAAGATAAAGACAAGCCAGCTTTCTCAGAAAACAATGTGCGTGGCTTTTATTTCCAAGATGGTCCGATCATCTTTCCCAGCAACCAGTTTAATTGGACAGAAAATCAAAAAAGATTCATATTAGATGATGATTTAAAACCAACAAAGAACTCGCTCTTTCATTTCTTGTTAAAAGGCTCTGTTTATGATGACAGAAATCTAAGTGCTGTGTTACGCAAACGCTTTGGCAATATGAAAGCCAAAGAGTGCATTAAGCCTTTTATCTTCCCAACAACAGATTTTAAAAAAGGCGAAACGATTTGGCTTACAAACAGTTATGAACTATCTAAAGCCAATGAAGATGCTTATTATGTCCCAGAGATGAAAATGGCTGATATTATTGAAGCCTGTGTCCGCCCTAATTTCTTTTTCAAATACAGAGAAATGGAAATTGAATATCAAACACTTGACGATAATGGCGATACAAAAAATCATACAAAGACAATCATTCCAACGGACGGGTCATATTTTGCAGGCTCTCCTGAAGCCTATGCTTATCATTACGCAAAAACACTTCTTGCCGCAGAAGGATATGAAGAAGATGAATATAGACTTGTTGTCCTAAGTTTAGGAACAGGGCAACAAGCTATCAGCCACACTACAGCAGAACTGAATGGTGAAGTAGGTTTTTGGAAACGTACATTCAAAGGACTTGCTCAATTTAACGCATTAGCGACTTCGGCTGATCTAGCTCTTACCCTACAATTTAGAGCACGCGCAGCAGAACTACGTACAAGCATGTGGCGAAATGGTGACCTTCTCTTTAAATTTGATGCCCCAATTGATAAAGAGAATCCCAATCACCCTGACCAAAGTTTTACCAACGCCTCTAGAAAGAACTTAAATAAGCTCGTTGATTTCGCTCATAAAGATGTTATTGAAGCCAACCAAGAAGAGTTAGATACATTTATTGAAGTAATTGAAAGATCAATGCGAGGAGAAGGCATTGAAGACATTGCTAAAAAACGTCTTAAAAAGAATTACAAACCATTAAGAAAGCCACGTACAGAATCTCGCTGGTCTTCTATAAAGTCATTCTTTGGTCATTCAGCGAGCAATGATAATAACACTCAAAAATCGCCTGTAAAAAAGAAAAAAGACCCCCGTCCAGCATAAAAAAAAGCCCTCATTATTGAGGGCCTTTTTTATGATCCAATCAGAATTAAGCAGCTTTGGCTTCTCCTTTTAGAGCTATACAAGCCTTTTCTATACGGTTACATGCATCTTCCAGAACTTCGGGTGCTGCTGCATACGAAATACGAAAATAAGGCCCCAAACCAAAAGCAGATCCATGCACACACGCCACACCAACGCTCTCAAGCAGATATGTCACAAAATCTAAATCCGTTTCGATAACAGTCCCATCTGGTGTTGTTTTACCAATACAGCCCGCACAACTTGGATACACATAAAAAGCACCCTCTGGAGTCATACATTCCAAGCCCTCAATTTGATTAATGCGTTCAACCACCATATCACGACGTGCCTTAAAAGCATCGTTACGTTCTTTTAAAAAGGAATGATCGCCGTTTAAAGCTGCTACAGCTCCATATTGAGCGAAAGAAGTAGCATTTGATGTCGATTGCCCTTGAAGCTTCCCCATCGCCTTTACAAGCTCTTCTGGGCCACCGCAAAAACCAATACGCCATCCCGTCATTGCATATGCTTTTGATACACCATTCACCGTTAATGCACGCTCTTTTAAACGAGGTTCAATCTGAGCGATTGTCGCAAACTCAAAATCATCGTAAACAAGATGCTCATAAATATCATCGGTTAACACCCACACATGAGGGAATTCAAGTAAAACATCCGCTATCGCACGCAATTCATCTTTTGTATAAGCAAAACCAGTAGGATTACTAGGTGAATTTAATAGTACCCATTTGGTTTTTTGTGTAATCACGTCTCTTAAACGTTCTGGCGTAATTTTAAAATTACTCTCCGCGCCACATTCAACAATTACAGGTACACCTAATGCCAATGACACCATATCAGGATATGACACCCAATAAGGTGCAGGTATAACAACCTCATCCCCTTCATTTAGGCTCGCTTGAAATGCATTGAATAAAATTTGCTTTCCACCAACACCAACAAGGACTTGATCTTCTGTATAGTCAAGATCATTGTCACGCTTAAATTTCGCACAAATTGCCTTTTTAAGCTCAGGAATACCTGGAACTGGCGTATAGCCTGTCTTACCATCTCTTAAAGCTTGAATAGCAGCTTCCCTCACATGGTCTGGAGTATCAAAATCAGGTTCTCCCAAAGACAAACCAATAATATCGCGTCCTTCCGCTTTTAATTTCTTCGCCATATCACCAACAGCAAATGTTGGTGATGGTTTAATTGCTTTCACACGATCTGATAATATAGACATACTTCCCCCTAAAAAAGATCTCGTTATAATGGTAATTCGTTATTGAGTTTTAAGGCTCTAACGGCCTCTAAATCAAAGTCTTCAACAAATGTCAGTGTCCCAATATGCTTTGAAATCACATCAACAACAGGCGCAAACATTGGATCTTTAAAAGAATGTTCCAATAACTTAATTACTTGAGGGATGAATTTCATATAGCCTGACTTATGATCACGAATATAAAGGCGATAAAAAATACCCAGAACTTTTGACTGTCTTTGCCCACTCATAAACCTATACCAAGTCATAAAGGCATCTTTATCTTTTATCTCTGTCTTAGAAAAATAACGCTCTAATAGACGTTCTTGCATCGCTTCAGGCACAGCGCGACGATCATTTTCAAGCAACGACACCAAATCATAAGGCAATGCGCCAATAACTGCACTTTGAAAGTCGAGCATGCCACAGCGTCTAATCCCCGAATAACCAGGCACAAACATTAAATTATCACAATGGAAATCACGAAGAACCATTGTTTGTTCTATCTCAGGAAGAGCTTCTATCACCTTATCCCAAGCCTCAACCCATTCTTTTTTAAATACATCTGTTGGTTCTTTCCCTGTTTTCGCAGCATAGTACCAATTCGGAAGTAAGCCTGCCTCTATTTGCAATTCATCGCGTCCAAAAGCAGGGAGATGAATGTCTGTCGCTTGAGGATGCATATGCATATGCGCTAAAGCATCAACCGCTAGTTCATAAAGATCTTCGGGATCATGACCGTCATTCATCATTTTAGAAAATGTATTATTCCCGTAATCTTCTAACAGAAGAAAATTATCTTCAACATCTTGCGCATAAATATCAGGTGCATTAAGCCCCAATGCATTTAAATGATTGGCCACAATAATAAACGGCTCTACACGGTCTGCTTCAGCCGGTGCATCCATTAAAATGACTTTTTTATCATGATGGTTAAGGCGATAATATGTACGAGAAGACGCATCTTTTGGAAGTTCTCCAGCAAGATCAAGCACAACATCATTTTTTGTTAAAAAATGCTCCATTTGGTCAGCTCTTTTTTCTGAATATATAACAGTCTGCGGCATATCTTCCCCTCCATTAATTCTGCAAATCATTCCTTAAGAAGACTAAATGGCCTCGCCCTAAAAATAAAGGGCTTTTTGTTATAATGTCATAGAAAGTGCCTCTTCTTGATCCCGAGTATAGGCGACCAGAGAATCAAAACCAACCATCTCTAGAACAGCGCGTGGCTGACCATCTGCGCGGGCGACAATTACCTTTCCACCACGAGCATGGGTTTTTTTCAATAAAGAAGCGAGCAAACTAACACCCGTGCTATCTAAAAACTCAACATCACCTAGATCCATAATAACATTTTGATAATCATCTGATAAATGCGTATCTAAAACAATTTTCAACTGCCCAATCGCAACAGAGTCTAAATTCCCCCGAAAATGCAAAATATAAGTATTATTCTTTTTGTTAATTACGACAAAATCTCTTTTTATCATGATACGCTTCCTCCATATTCTAACATGATCACAGTTGCATCGTCTAAAATTTGCTTACTTCTAATATCAGATTGATAGAATGACCAAAGATGATCCATCGCCTCATTTAATGGATACTCCCTTAACAACACAGCTCTTTTTATTAAAGTTAAAGCATAGTCCTTTTTTAATTCACTCTTCATAGGACCATCAATCAGGCCATCTGTGAAAAAGATCAATCGATCCCCTGCGTTTAAATGATCTTTAACAGAGTTATACTTGTTATCCCCCATTAATCCAGGCAACGCACCTTGAATATTTAAACGATAAAATGAACCATCTGTTTTAATCACATATGGACTTGGATGTGCTGCAACGGATGCGAGAAAACGTCCATCTTGACGCACATCTAGGCAAACACATGTAATGATCGTGCTTTCAAATAAAGGGTCTTTATTAACCGCTTTTGAAAAAGCATTTAAAACCACATCAGGCCTTGTCTTGTCATCAATCATGTGAAAAACACTTCGTAGATAGCCCGCAAAAGCATAAGCAAAAAACTTTGCTTCCAGACCGTGCCCCATAACATCCGCTAAAACAATACAACTATTATCCACATCCTCTTTATGTAATAAGAAATCACCACCTCCTGTCGAGGCTGTTGTATGCCTAACTGCGCATTGCCAATTTGAAACATGCTCTGGTAACGATGGACTTAGGATATCGCTGATATTATGGGATACTTTACAGCCAATGCTTTGTTTGATTTGTTCAGACCTTAATAATAGACGCTCAATAACACTAACTAATTTTTCTTTATTAACGGGCTTTAACAAGAAATCATCTATTCCTAAGCTATTAATATAGTTACGCGTAGCCGATTTTTCATCAGCACTTAAAAACACAAAAGGAATCATTTCACCATAAGGGACTTCGTTCAAAGCTTGGCGCAATTCAGCGCCAGTCATATTAGGCATATATAAATCAGATATAATCATATCAGGCGGCGTTTCTTTTATATAAGCCAGCGCTTCATGTGGATCTAAGAAAGTTTTAACATTATAGGTTTCTTTTAAAATATTTTCTAAGAAAAAGCAGATAACACTATCATCATCAACGAGCACCAAATTTGCTTTCTCTTTTTCTTCTTTATGAAAGTCACGTGAGATAGCTTTTAGCTCTACATCATGCGTTTCATCTGCTCTTTTTGGGTACCAAATTCTAAAATGATTAAACCCATCATAAGACTCTTCTTTCGTTTCATACTCATGATCAGGATGTGCTTTATCAATCAATGCGAGTCCACGACCACTCTCTGTTAGCTTTTTTGTTTCCACCAATTCTAACGATTGCGCTTTACACTTTTCAAAATCATAAAAAGAAGAAGCATCATCTGAAATATCTAAAACGATTTCTTTAGTTGATAAGGCATAAAAAGACACCTTAACAAGAGAGGGCTTGTTTTCAGGATGTTTGATAAGATTACTGATCAGCTCTGCAAGAGAAAGCATAAGCCAATTAAACTCCGTTTTCTTTAAAGAGAGTTTATCAAACACATGAGCAAGCTCTTCACGTGCTTTCCGCGGCAAGTCGCCATTAATCTCATCAAAGACTGATTGCGCCAATAAAAACGCATCCAAATCCTTCTTTTGAGTATTTATGTGTTTTTGAGATATTTGATTGCTCACTTTGGTCACTCCCTAACTCTTTTAAAAAGAGTGTAAGCGCAAACTGCTTTCAAATTCTTAATAGACTTATAAACTTATTTTATTATTTTTGTATATCAATAAGATAAAGGAGAAATCTTATTTAGAAACTTCATGCACAAGTATGTTTTTACGAAACTTAGTTTCTTTGAAATACATATAACATCCACAGCCAATAAAAATGTAACACCTTTTGTAAAGTCTTCGCTTTTAACCTCGCTCATTTCCTCATTTTAAGATACATTTCTCAAAAAAGGGATAAGCTCTTCTAACACAGCGGGTTCATCATACATTGGGCAATGGCCAACGCCATCAACGAGTACAGATACCATATCTGGTTTAACGTGCTTCATTTGATCAAACGTTTCTTCTGTTAAAACATCAGAAAGGCTCCCTCTGATTGCCAACATCGGTGTATTCTTTAACGTTTTAAAAATACGCCATAAATCAGGGTCACTTTTTCTAAGCCCCAACGTTTTTGCAATATTTGTATCCCATCTAATATGCAACAAACCATCATCCCATTCTTGATAGGTTCCCTTAGCCATATCCATCCATGCTTTATCATCTTTTAATCGAAGGGTCGAAAACATCTCTTTGAGAGTCACAACAGCTTGCTCCCAACTGCTTTGAGGATTATCTGTGCCCACATAATTTTTAATGCGTGATAAACCTGATGTTCCAAAAGCAGGACCAATATCATTCGAAACAACAGCTCTTACGCGCAAGGGCTGTACCATATTCATTACCATGGATAAAATACCACCAAAAGACGTCCCAACAAAAATAGCATCCTTAACATGGCTCGCATTTAAAACCGCGATAATATCATTGATAATATATTGAGCACGATAATGCTCCCATTGCTCATCATAATCAGAGCGTCCTCGTCCTCTATAATCCATTGTGATCACATAATATCCCTGAGCTGCACTCGTGAGCGCGAATTCATTAAAATCATCAGCGGTACGTACAAGACCACTTAAGCAAATCATTGGTGGTTTATCTGTTTTAATCGGATCACCATAGTGACGTGTATATATCTTCTTGCCATCCATAGCAGAGATATACTTCTCGATAAATTCATTGTTACTCATTGCTCATAGACCCCTTCTTTTGCAACACGCATATCTTGTTTTTCTACATGTTGTAATTTACTTCTATAAATATGCATCGCTTCTAATACGCGCTGTACATAATTTCTTGTTTCATAAATAGGGATCATTTCAATCCAATCAACGATATCAACTTCGCCAGTTCTTGGATCTCCGATCTCTTCCATAATTTTTTCAACTCTATAAGGTCCCGCATTATAAGAAGCAACAGCCAAAACATAATACCCCTCAAAGCGATTAATTAACCGAGAGATATAAGCACTCCCCAAACGAATATTATAGTCTGGTGTGTCTAATTTACTGACACGGTAAGACACCCCTAGTTTCCTAGCTGTTTCTTTGGCCGTTCCTGGCATCAACTGCATCAAGCCACGTGCCCCAGCAGAACTACGAGCTTTTGGGTCAAAAGCACTTTCTTGACGAATAATTCCATACACCAAAGACGGTTCCACCTCGTTAAAATAATCAAAAGGTACATCTTGAAAAACTGGATACCCTTCATCCAAAGCAACAAATCCTGCACGCATAGCTTTCTTAGATAAGGTAACTTGAGCATGATACGCTTCAAATTCTTTTGCTAATCTAAATAATTCAATAAAGGAGTCTTCATCTTCTCCGTAACGAACAAGCTTATCAAAGAATAAATCTTTCTCATGCTTCAAATTGACTGAATATAAATAACCACAGATTTCTAATATATCTTTTGGTAAAGTCAAATCTTTCGTAGGTGTTTTACCTAAAGCCGTTAAAGGAGGGGTTGGATAATTAGGAGCGACCTCCATCAATTTAGAGTAAGCCAATTGACCATAAAAGCGCGTTGAAAATTGTGATGCTTGTGAAAATAGTTTATAGGCTTCAATCTTACGCCCCAATGAAAGAGCGGCTAAGCCTTTCCAATAATAAGCCCTCGATCGACTTACTGGTGAACTTACTTTTTCAGCCATATTTCTGAAATGCTCAAATGCCACAGTTGGGTTGTTTAAAAAACGTAAAGCAAGCCACCCAGACAGCCATTCAGCTTGTGCGAAACTAAACCCTCCTGTTTGATTGTGCTGAGAAACAAGATCATAGGCTTTTTGAAATTCTTTCTGCGACATAAATCGGCGCGCTACAATATGACGTTCACGCCACCATGATGAGGCGTGTTTTAATTGTTTAGGAGCTTCTTTCAATAACTCAGCAACACCCTCATTCTTGTCACGATCACGACGCCAGCGAACGCGCTCATATAACAACCCTTCATCATCCATATATTGCGGTGCAACCGCCTGTATCATCAAATCAACACCAGGTTGCCCTTTAGCCAAGCCTATCCTAGCACGCGCTAAATTTGCTAAAGACTTCCCGACAAGCGGATATAAAACCTCTGCAGAATCAAAATGACGATCCCATAACAAACGATCGAGCCTTGCTTGATGATCTTCAATCCGTAGATCTGATTTATATCTTTTGTAAAAATCTTGCCTATCCTTTTTAGACAAGGTTGCCTTAACCCAATAATCTCTAATATAGGCCTCTGCCTCCTCTTGCTTTCCCTCTTGTTTTAACGACTCAACATAGAGATAGAGCGCATCTTGTGTTGTTGGTTTATATAGACTAAACCACTCTTTAATTTTTTTAGGATCTTTAATTTCATCCAATTTTTTTTCAGCCAATAACACAGCACGCCCACGCCTAGGCCATCCTTTTGTTGCTTGTAAAAACTCTTTTAGCGCATCAAAATCATGCGTTGGCTCTTGAACATTATTCAAATAAAACCACTCTATTAGACGCTTAAATGTGGGATCATCTAGATTTTTAGAACGGTTGTAAGCCAAAGAATATCTCTCATTCTTTACTTGTGATAAAAGCGTTGATTTATACCCTTCATCTGCTGCACGAATATAGGATGTACTAAGAACCAATGCCAATACGACAAGTAAAGACACGCACATTGTTGCTATAACGGTTTTTTGACGGAAAAACATTGTTTTCGTTGCAAATTCCTTTAGGTTAATAATAATTTCTATTTTATAACCAATTATAAATGTGTAAAGACTGTTTACAAGAAAATGGCAAATAAAAATAAAAAGACTGATAATTATGCCGTTATAGCTCAAAATAAAAAGGCACGCCACGATTATCACATAGAAGAAACATTTGAAGCCGGTATCGTTTTAACAGGCACCGAGGTTAAATCTTTGCGTCTAAATGGTGGCAGCATCAAAGAATCTCACGCTGCCTTAAAAAAAGGAGAACTCTTTTTATTCAATGCCCATATTCCTGAATATAGTAATGCAGGTACACATCTCCAACATGACCCTAGACGTCCTAGAAAACTACTCCTACATAACAGAGAGATCAAAAAACTCATCGGTCTTATTCAGCAAAAAGGCTATACTCTTGTCGCACTCAAACTCTATTTCAATGCCGAAGGGCGTATCAAATTAGAAATTGGGCTTGGCAAAGGTAAAAAACTACACGATAAACGCCAAACTGAAAAAGATCGTGACTGGAAACGCGAAAAAGCACGCTTACTAAAGCAAGCTTAATTATGATCCATCAATTCACGAACAAAGGCGTTTAAGCCTGTTAAGCGGCGGCGTGTTAGGCGCTCTGATTTTACAATGCTTTCAACTTTATCAATGCTTGAATCAAGTTCTTGATTAATAATAATGTATTTATATTCCGTATAATGTGAGATCTCGCTATTAGCTTTTTCCATACGTTCTTTAATAACGCATTCCTCATCTTGGGCGCGGTTTCTCAAACGGCTCTCCAACTCATCACGTGATGGCGGTAGAATAAAGATCGTCACCACATCTTCTGAGGCCACTTCCTTTAATTGTTGAGCACCTTGCCAATCAATATCAAACAAGATGTCTTTCCCTTCTTCCATTGCCTCATAGACAGTTTTTTTCAACGTTCCGTAATAATTACCAAAGACATGAGCCCATTCTAAAAATTCATCGGCTTCGATCATGGCTTTAAATTCTTCTTCTGTTTTAAAGAAATAATCAACACCTTCTTCTTCGCCAGGGCGCATAGGACGTGTTGTTGCAGAAATCGATAAAGAAATACGAGGATCCTTACTTAAAACACTTCGACATATTGTTGTTTTACCAGCCCCCGATGGAGATGATAAAATAAGCATAAATCCGCGTCTATTAAGTGATTTAAAATCCATAAGAAAACCCTCTATATTGTTTCAAATGTTATAAATTTTATTCTTTCACAAATCAAGAAAAAGCTCTGCACTCATTTTTGTATCAAATGGATAATAATATGATCATGCTCTATGCATTCCAAATAGGTTACATTTTGCTCTGTACATAACAGAGGAATATCTTTTTTCGTTTTTGGATCTGTTGCCTCAACCGCCAAAACATCACCAACAGCAATTTCATTTAAAGCTTTACGGGCACGAAGTGCGGGTATAGGACATAAAAAGCCTTTTACATCTATCAAAAGTTTTGGTTTAGAAAAGTTAGATAACATGCTGATCTTTAAATTGAATTTCTAAAGTTTCAACAACTTCATCGACTGATAGCTCTTCCAAGTCATCACGCCTAATATGTTTCGCATGTGCTCCAATTGGTCGTGATTTAATAGGGTCTGAATCAATCGAAAAAAGCGTCAATGTTGGACATCCAGAAAGCGCCAAGACATGTGTTGGCCCCGTATCATTTCCAACAGCAAAGGCTGAATGACGTCCCAATGTTGCCAAATCATAAAAACTTGTTTGCCCAATCAAATTAATCACCTCAGGAACAGCCTCTTGTAACTTCTCTCCAATAACAAGCTCTGCGGGGCCACCAACTAAAACAGGCGTAATCCCTTTCTTTAACAAATATTTGGCCAAGCCAGCATAATGTTCTGCGGGCCATTTTTTTAAAGGACGTGTTGGCGCACAACCTGGCACCAAAACGGCATAATGTTGTGGCAAATCAAAAAGCTCTATCGCACCTTTCATCCAATGAATATCTGGCAAGCCAACATCTTCGATACCTGCTACGCGCAAGATTTTCTTACCACGTTCATAGGCGTGAATATCTTTTTTGCGCTCATCAGGGGTATAAAAATCGCAAAAGCGCGCAGTCCCTGCCCATTCTGGAACACCCCTTCCTTTAAAAATACAAGGGATTGCCCACATCACATAATAATATAGCGCCGTCCTTGTATTAGCTTGTAAATCATAGACACGGTCAAATGCTTGCTCTTTTAAAATATCACGCCAAGACAACACAGCTTTTAAGTCTTTTAATTTTGGACGTTCATCAATAATGATCGCATCAAAATACCCCGATGTTTCAGCTAAGTCTTTAAAGCTTTTCGTTGTAATTAAAGTAATATGATCCTCTTTATGGTGCTCTCTGATCGCTTTAAAATAGCCCATAGCCATCATAAAGTCACCAAAAGCACTCAACTTAATAACACCAATCTTCTTCATTACAACAACTCCTGATATGTACTTAAAACAACGTGACACATGTGTTCAACTGTGAAGTTATTGGCAACATGTGACATTGATGCTGTCGCTAAATAAGCGCGTTCCGCATTTGTCAAAGAAAGCGCTTGTTCAAGAGCCAAAACCAATTCATCAACATTGCCAGCTTCAACCAGCCAGCCAGTTTCACCAGGTTTAATTGTTTCACCTGTTGCCCCATGGCTTGTTGCGATTGTTGCACGCCCCATTGCTTGCGCCTCAACAGGAACACGCCCAAAGCCTTCTGGCACCATACTCGCACATACAGTCACCGTTGATAGCATATAAGCCGTTGGCATATCCTTACAGTGATTAACAATGCGCACACGCCCTGTCAGACCTTTTTCCTCAATTGTTTGATAGAGCTCTTCAACATACGCTTTGCGCCCTTGGTCTGAACCAACAAAGACACAAATAACATCTTCTCTTTTTAATTTGGCCATTGCGTCTATTAAAAAATGATGTCCTTTAATACGAGATATTCTAGCTGGCATTAAGATAACGCTTGCTCCATCAGGAATACGCCATTCTTGAGCCAAACCAATCATGCGCTCAGGCGTTACAAGATTGGGATGGAATTTATTTAAATCAATGCCACGAAACGCCAATCGAATACGCGACTCATGAAGGCCGTAATTCTCTTTTAAATAACCTGAAATAAAATTCGAGATCGAGATCACACGCTCGCCTTTAGCCATGATAGCGTTATAGCGCTTTTTCCACGCATTATCATACTTATAAGCCGCATGACATGTCGTTACAAAAGGAATTCCTTCTGCCTTTGCTGCAAAATAACAACTCCACGCTGGTGCACGAGAGCGTGCATGAATAATATCAACTCGATGATCACGAATAATTTTACGCAGACGCGCAACATTACGCCATAACGTCAGTGGATTCTTAGAATGTACCGGCAATGAGATATGATGCGTGCCACGTCGTGTAACTTCATGAACACGGTTCCCTCCATTAGAAACCAAAATAGACTGCCAGCCTGCATCAATAATTGCATGAGCGACATCAATACAGCTTTGTTCCGCACCTCCAGCCCCTAACTCCGGAATAACTTGTAATATGGTTGGGATATTATTTTTTTTCATTGACTTAACCTGAGTGACGCCCTAGCTTTTTATAAAGTAACAGTCACAAACATAGAAGAAAAGACATCAAAATGCCAGATTTTTTCACAAGTCATGACGGAACAAAACTTGCTTACGAGAAGCTTGAAGCGGTAGAAGGTAATACGCAACCAGGCATTATCTTTTTATGCGGTTATCGTTCAGATATGAACGGATCAAAAGCAATGTATTTAAGAGAGCTTGCACATACCCAAGGCCGTGCTTTTATTCGCTTTGATTACTTCGCACACGGTGATAGCGAAGGTGATTTCTTAAATGGCACAATTTCTCATTGGAAAAAAGATGTCCTTCACATGATTGATCACCTAGCAGATCCAGATAGGCAACATGTGATTATTGGGTCCTCTATGGGAGGATGGCTTGCCCTGCTCGCAACATTAGAACGCCCTGAGCGCATTCATGGCTTAATCGGTATCGCCGCGGCACCTGATTTCACAGATAAACTCATGTATGCAAAAATGAATGAGGAACAGAAAAAAACACTTGAAGAGCAAGGCTATATCGAAGAGCCAACAGAATATAGTGACGAGCCTTATATTATCACAAAAAAATTAATTGAAGATGGCGCAGAGCATCTCTTACTTGATAAAGAATGTGAAATCACAGCTCAAGTCCACCTATTACAAGGAAAGAATGATCCTGACGTCCCTCATGAATGGGCCGAAAAAATCAAAAAAGCGCTTATAAAAACGGATACACATATCACTTATATTGATGATGGTGACCACCGCCTATCACGTCCTCAAGATTTAATTGTCTTGCAAGAACTCATCGCTCATGTAAGTGAATAATTATGCTGTGGGGATTATTTGCATTAGCCGCTGGCCTTACTTATTGTGGACAAGCTGAGATTAATAAACATTACAAATTATGTGGTTTTCAATTAAATACTGTAAGATCTCTATTTGCTTTTCTTTTTTTGATACCACTTATCCCTTTTATGGAATGGCCCTCTTACTATGAGTATTACATTGCTGTATTATTGGAAGCTTCTATAAGCGTTGTCTGTATGATGGCTCAATACAATCTAGCAGCGAAGAGAAATGGTCGCATCGCATGCCTACATCAGCCAATCGCAATTGTGGTTACTTTTATCTTATGGCTTGGCTGGGATAATAGTCAACTGACTTTTCTGATGAATAACAAAGACAATTTAGGCGCTATATTAATTGGGTTTCTTGTCTTCATTGTAAGCATTCAATTTATGCGCAAGAATGATGCTGGATGGAGTGCTTTATTAAGCGTACTACCAATTGCTGTTTTATATTCAATTATGTCTGTCATTAGTAAAATAGCCCTAGAGCACGGAGAATCATTATTACAAATCTCATTAAATTTTGTCTTTTTGTGCAATTTATTCATGTTTTTACTCTCTTTACCTGTATATCAAAAGAAAAAAGAAGCAATTTTAAATAAGAAAACCTTATACATAGGTTCTTTTTACATTTCTTTTTTCCACACTGTTTCTTGGATTTTATGTTGTATCGCAATCATATTAACTCCAAACCCCGCATATGTTGCTGTTATTACAGGTTTAGCACCAATATGGTTTATGATTTACTATAAATTGAAAAACATTCCTGATGATTCAAGTCCAGTCGCTGGCCTCTTTATGTCGATTGCCGCCATCATCGTGTTATTAGCCACAAACAACTAAACTTACAAGTTTTCCGCTAAGATATGAGCATGGCTTGAGATTAGACAATCAGCACCCCATTGTTGTAAACGTTTAGCATGAAGCTGTGAATCGCTTGTAATAACAGCCAACGGCTTCTCATAGTCAACGAGCGTATTCGCTGTTTCTTCTGATAAAAGACGGTCTTCGATAATCAACGCTCCCACATTAATTGATGTGATAACTTCTTCCATATCTTGGAACTTCTGCTCTGCATGAATTTCGGTTAACACATAAGCTTTTTGAACCGTATTCATGATCTCTGTTGCCGTTGCTAAGACCACAGGTGATGAGCTTGCAACTACCAGTGGCGGACAATCCTCATCCCAAATACGAGATAGCTCATCCAAGATCGTGCCGACCGTTTCTGTTTCACCATCACTTTCGCTCTCTATACGTATGATAAGTCCCTTATTTGTTTCGAGCACGAAATCAAGGAAACCTTCAAAAGGTAAACGAGCAGGCATCGCGTCATCTTCCGCATCAGCAATACCTTCATTACCTAAAACCATTTCACCATCAATATCCAGTGAAGCCGTCACATAACACCATGGAACATCATCAAAATCTTTAAAAGCATTAAACAAAGCAGGACTATGTGCCGGTTCTACGCCGTCAAGGGACGCATCCAGAATAAATTCTGGTAACTCAATATATTGAGGTTCTGCTGCACCTTCTAGATTTTGCTTTTCATAGTGATAATGAAAAGGATAGTTAATCGATTGATCTTGATTCTCATGCGAATGGCCATCCTCATGAGAATGGCCACCACCGCAAGAACCATGATCGTGATCCCCAGAATTATCAGAGTGATCTGTCATTGGTTTATTTCCTTGTTAATGTTTTAAGCAGATTCTTTTTCTGCTTTGTTCTTTTTACGCTCATCTTCCAAGATCTCACCTGTATCTTGGTCAACTAAACGCATTGTTAGTTTGAATTTACCACGCTGGTCAACTTCCATAAGAAGAACTTTAACCATATCGCCTTCTTTTAGGTAATCATTCACATCTTGAACACGTTCATTCACAATTTCAGAAACATGCACAAGACCATCATTTTTACCCATGAAGTTTACAAACGCACCAAAGTCCATAATTTTCACAACTTTACCTTCGTAAACTGTGCCAACTTCTGGATCATCAGCAATGCTTTTCACCCAATCAACAGCCGCTTGAACAGCTGCTTTATCAACAGCAGAAACACGAACAGAGCCATCATCTTCGATGTCAATCTTCGCACCTGTTGTTTCAATGATTTCACGGATAACTTTACCGCCAGTACCAATAACTTCGCGGATTTTATCTGTTGGGATCATCAATTGTTGCATTGTTGGTGCAAAATCACTTACGCCATCACGCGATGTGTCAATTGCTTTTGCCATCTCACCCAAGATATGAATACGGCCATCTTTCGCTTGATCAAGAGCCACTTCCATAATTTCTTTTGTGATTGATGTGATTTTAATGTCCATTTGAAGCGCTGTGATACCTTCTTTTGTACCAGCAACTTTAAAGTCCATATCCCCTAAATGATCTTCATCACCTAAGATATCTGTTAAAACAGCGAAGTCATCGCCTTCCTTAATAAGACCCATCGCAATACCAGCTACAGGCTTTTTCAAAGGAACACCAGCATCCATCAAGGCCATTGATGTACCACAGACAGTTGCCATCGAAGAAGAACCATTAGATTCTAAGATCTCAGACACAACACGTAATGTGTATGGGAATTCTTCTTTTGTTGGTAAGATTGGATGGATCGCACGCCATGCTAATTTACCGTGACCAATTTCACGACGTCCTGGCGAGCCCATACGACCACATTCACCAACTGAGAATGGAGGGAAGTTATAATGCAGAAGAAAGTTTTCTTTATACTCACCATCTAAAGCATCAATAATCTGCTCATCTTCACCAGTACCAAGTGTTGTAACAACTAAGCCTTGTGTTTCACCACGTGTAAACAAAGCAGAGCCGTGTGTACGTGGTAAAATACCAACTTCAGCTGTAATCTGACGAACTGTTTTTGTATCACGTGCATCAATACGCTTGCCTGTTTTCAAAATATCGCCACGAACGATGTCCGCTTCAAGACCTTTGAAAATATCAGCAACCATTAATGGGTGGATTTCATCATCTTCAGCATAAAGCTCAGCAACAGCTTCTTTAGCCGCTTTCAACGCATTGCTGCGTGCTTGCTTTTCAGTAATTGCATAAGCATCACGAATTGCTTTTTCAGCTGTCGCAATTACTTTTTCTTTTACTTCCTTGTAACGTGCATGCTCTTCTGGGAGTTCCCATGCATCTTTCGCACAGTCTTCAGCCATATCAATGATTGCATCAATAACTGGCTGGAACCCTTCCCAACCAAACATAACAGCTTCAAGCATTTTATCTTCAGGAAGCTCTTTAGCTTCTGATTCAACCATCAAAACGCCTTCTTTCGTACCCGCAACAATTAAGTCTAGACTTGATTCAGTCATCTCTTCTTCTGTTGGGTTTAATACGAATTCACCATCAATATAACCAACACGCGCCGCACCAACTGGCCCCATAAAAGGCATACCAGAAATTGTCAAAGCCGCAGATGCACCAACAAGCGCAACGATATCAGGGTTATTTGTAAAGTCATGTGTTAGAACTGTTGTAATCACTTGTACTTCATTTTTAAATTCTTTCGGGAAAAGAGGACGGATTGGACGGTCAATCAAACGTGATGTCAATGTCTCTTTTTCAGAAGGGCGTGCTTCACGCTTGAAAAAACCACCAGGAATTTTACCTGCTGCATATGTTTTTTCTTGGTAGTGAACACCTAATGGGAAGAAATCTTGGCCTTCTTTCATGCTTTTCGCACCACAGGCTGTGGCTAGAACCATTGTGTCGCCATATGTTACACGTACCGCACCATCTGCTTGACGTGCCATGTGGCCTGTTTCAAAAGTAAGCTCTCTACCAGCCCACTCAATTGTTTTTGTCGTAATATTAAACATGTACATTTCCTTTCGTTAACATGCCGAAGCCACCGAATTGTAACTTCTTGTTATTTTCACCTTTTGGTTACGCCTCCCTTTTTACATTTTTTTACCCAGAAGTCAAAGAAAAGCTTGATTCATCTCGTATTTTTTTTATGATAAAATCCATGAGAACAGTTACATTAGTTAGACATGGTGAAACGGCGTATAATCGTAGTAAAATCATCACAGGCCAGCACAATCCGTCTTTAAACCAGACAGGTCGAGAACAAGCCAAAGCCTTATCTCAACATTTTAATGAAAAAGCGATCACTTTTGATTACGTTTACAGTTCAGATCTAAGACGCGCTTATGAAACAGCTTTAAGCGCCGTTGAACATCAAGACTTTGTTGCTTTTCAAATGAGTAAGCTTCTCCGTGAAAAAACCTGTGGTATTTATGATGGGAAAAGAAAAGCGGATCTTATCAGTGCCATCGAATTAGGAAAACATCGTAACACGCCTGAGTATAAGCTTCCTCGTGGAGAATCTTTTTTATGCGTTGTCGAACGTGCAAAGAAATTTATAAATGAAGATCTAAAATCATTGGATAGAAATAAAAAGAATATCTTAATTGTTTCTCACGCTGTCACGACAAGAGCGCTCCTTGTTGCCTTAGGTGAAATGAGTGTTGAAGAAGCCTTAAATCATAGAATTGATAATGCAACCCCTATCACATTAAAGATTGCGTAATGAAAAAAATAACTTTGGCGCGTCATGGACAAAGCCTTTATAACGCAGAAAAACGCCTTGCTGGGCAAGCTGATATTGCCTTAACCGATATTGGTATTGACCAAGCAAAAAAACTTAATCGATACATAAAAGACAAAGACATGGTATTTGACCATGCGTTCTCATCTGCCTTACAGCGCGCAGAACAAACAGCACGCCTAGCCCTAAATGGACTAAATACAAAACTTCGTTGCACACCTTTACTCAATGAGCGTTGCGCGGGTCGTTTAACACACGCCCTTCATGCTGATGTTGCTGCTTCAAGTGATGCTCACATCCTAAACACGATCTATCACACACCTGATCTCGCCTTCCCTGAGGGAGAATGTTTTTTAGATGTTTTAAACAGAGCCCAAGAATTTGTTGAGCTTTATATTACACCTTTAAAAGATCGTTGTTCCATTTTTATTGCTTCTCACGCTATTACAACACAAGGTCTACTCGTTGCTTTAAAGCAAAAAACAATCGAAGAAGCCATGGCCTTAAAAATTGAAAATGCGACACCAATTATGTTTGAAATTGATTAACACACAAGGAGAAATACATGACAAATCTTGTATTAACACGCCACGGCGAAAGCGTTTGGAATAAACAAAATCTATTCACAGGATTTAAAGATGTCGAGTTAACCGAGCAAGGTATTCTTGAAGCAAAGCAAGCAGGCCTTGAAATCAAAGAAAAGAATATTCGCTTTGATGCCGTTTTCACCTCAACTCTTAAACGCGCCTACACAACGGCTGAACTCCTTCTTAAAGAATCTGAGATCAACACTGATCTTGTTACAAAAATGATTAAGCATGATGATCTACGCGAGCGTGACTACGGTGATTTAACTGGCTTAAATAAGGCAGAAACAGCTGAGAAATACGGCAAAGATCAAGTGCACATCTGGCGTCGCTCGTACGATGTCCCACCTCCTGGTGGAGAATGTTTAAAAGACGTTGTTGAACGTGTTGAGCCTTATTACAGATCTCAAATCGAGCCTTTACTCAAAGAGGGAAAAACTATTTTAATTGCCGCTCATGGCAACAGTCTGCGTGCTTTGTTAATTATCTTAGGGATTAGAACACCAGAAGATATCAATGAATTCGAACTTGCAACAGGAAAGCCTCTTTATTTAGATATTTAATTTTGAGGCTTCCACCCCTAAAGATATACGTGGCACTGGTTTCTCATATCCTTTTGTAATCAATGATTGATCTGAAAAAAGACCTGTATAAACATCATCCATATTTGATGTAACAACCAAATGTTTGCTCGCAACATTATCTAAAATTTCCATGATTTCTGGCTGATAAGAGACATCATACCTTTCTGAAAGCTCTCCCATTACTGAGGCTAAAACACAAAGTGAGTTTTTAGTAATTTGCCCATCAGCAACATAGCGTGCTAATTCTTCTGCTTCCACCCAATCAAAAGAATCCACTTCGTCATAATCTGGAAAAAAAGGCAGATCCTCTTCTTTTTCAATCTCTACTAACGCAATATGATGCACTTCATTTGCAACACTTGTTGTATTTAAATTTAACGTTGGGTTTGTTGTTGCATCTGCGTTAAAGCAAAATCGCACCGCTGGCAGTACATGTAAATTATCTGCATCAAGAGAATCCAGATCAATTTCAGCTTCTTCCATCGCTTCTTTTTTCATGCTCGTCATAACCGATATTGGTTCATGGTTGTCTGAAAATAAATGAGCCCCACCCCATGTTAAATCATAGAGTTGCTTACCATTTCCACTCGCTTTTTTCGAACGTTTTTGTAATAAAACAGTTTTGGTTTCCTTACAAAAAACCAAACCGTAAACAGCATCCGTAGCAACCCCCATATGTCTAGAAAATTCACGCAATGTTCCAACAGACCTGTATTCTGATTTATATTTTTGTTCAGGAAACACTTTTTGATCAATCATGTAATGCGTAAAACGATCAAGCATCATGCGTCTAGCGTTTGCATTTTCTTTATATGTATCTTTAAAATGAACACTCACGTCATGACATTCAAATGCTTCCTTTCCATTGTGTGAAAAATTAGCATAGAAATCTAAATGCTCTTTAGGAACCCAGCCAACAATCTCGTTTTTTAACATTAACGGCATATGTTCATCCGCTGAAAAGTCGGAAAATCTATCCAATAAAGATTTGAAAATTTTTATTTGTGTTTGATTGATAATATCCATCCCTAAATTATACATAACACAAGCACAATGTCAAGACAAGCAAGCAATTATTAAAACCCCTTTACATATTATGAAAAACATATTACTTTATATAAATGATGAATTCTGATGTTATACACGCCTTCACAAAAGATGTGCTTTATATCTCGGCGACGGCTATTCCTATTGCTTTGATTTCTGGAGCAACGCCCTTTGCTGTGCCGGCTTTTATTTACGCTGCCTCTGCACTTTTCTTTTTACAGCAAAAGCACTCTCCAAAATCAGATTTCAATCAAATACATAAAGAAGTGGCACAAATTCATTGCCCAATTTTCAATGAGTGCGCAAAAGCTATGGAATTAGATCATATTACCCTACATACAACATTCCCAAATGAAAAAGCTGTTGCTTCAGCACGCTTTAGATCTGTTCATATAGATGAAAAGAAGATGCTTCTTTTAAACGTATCGGATGCGGAAAAGAGATCTATTTATGCTCATGAATTAAGCCATATCAAAAATGATGATTTAGCAAGAGAGGGACATATACGTGCAACACGTACAGCCTATAGATCTGCTTATCTAATGGGCGTATTTAGTCTAAATTTTGGTCTTGTTGGTCTTGCCTTAGCTGGATCATTATTTGATGTTCTTATTAATCGTAAATATTCAAGATCCGTTGAAAAAAGAGCCGATCGCCATTCATTAGAAGCTACAAGAGATCTTCAACCAGCTATATCTTGGATGGAAAGATTAATCCCCATATCAAATAAGACAGACAAATCAATTAAAGATATGATGACCACAACGATTCTAAACGCTCTTGAAACACATCCTACAAAGGAAATACGTGTTCAAAATATTAAGAACCATGCGAAAAAACTAGGCTTAACCCAATAATTTTGCTTTTAAATCCGATAAAGGAACAAGGTGAGCGTCTTCACTTGTACGGTTTTTCCATTCGACACTATTTTCTTTTAATGTCTTATGGCTCATAACCAATCTAATCGGCATCCCCATTAAATCGGCATCCCCAAATTTTTGGCCTGCACGGATATCAAGACGATCATCATAAAAAACCTCAATGCCTGCGGCTGTTAATTCTTGATATAGATCATCCGCATCCTTACGCTCTGCTTCATCACGCGCAAGTGTAATCAAATGCACTTTATAAGGCGTGGTCTCTTCTGGCCAAACAAGGCCTTTATCATCACATAAACATTCCGCAACAGCCCCCATAACACGGCTCATACCAATACCGTAACATCCCATCAAAATAGAATGTGGCTTCCCATCAGAACCCGAAAAAGAAGCATCAAAGGCATCACTATATTTAGTGCCTAACTTAAAGATATTGCCAACCTCAATTGACTTGACCTTTTCAAACTCATATTGCATGCCAGATGTATAATTAGGGACAATCTCTTTTAGCGCCTCCTCATCATCAATCACTTCTTCGTTGATCGCAATGTCTGTATTAGGAACTTTATAAACAAGATCTTCGCCATATTCTGTAATTGCCTGAAACTCATGTGAATATTTTGAGAAAACGCCACCTGAAGCAAACGTAACCAACGTCAAATCACCCAAGCCACAACGACGGTAAAAGTTCTTATACGCCTCAATTGAACGATCATAAAACGCATCTAAATCCGATTGATCGATGTGAAAAGAATACATATCCTTCATACGAAATTCACGCCCACGCAATAACCCTGATTTCGCACGCGCTTCATTTCTAAATTTTGTCTGAACCTGATAGGTTGCCGTCGGTAAATCTCTGTATGATTGAACAAAGCTTGTTACAACAGGCGTTACCACCTCTTCATGTGTCGCCCCAAGTGCCAAGTCACGATCCCCTGCTCCTTTTAATTTGAACAAAACATCAACAGCATCCCAACGTCCTGTCTTGTCCCAAATATCACGCGGCTGAATAGCTGGCATTAACATTTCTGTCGCGCCTAGAGCATTCATCTCTTCACGAACAATATTTTCAATCTTTGTTAAAACACGCAAGCCAAGAGGCAGATAAGAATAAACCCCCGCCATTAATTTATGCACATAACCGGCTCTAATCAATAATTGTGCATTCAAGCTGACATCACTATCTTTGGCATCTTTAAGCGTTTTGCTATAAAGTTGTGAAAATTTCATGGCTTTTTATGTATCCTTTTTAGCTGTTTGTTTTGACCTTTATACTAACTTGCTGCTAAAAAGGCAAAGAAAAATCCAACGGCAAAGAGAACCCATGACAGCGCGAGAACCCATTTACTCAAATGACGCATTCTTTGACATGCACGTGCCTTTTGGGGGTCTGCTGGACATGGAGCGTGCCTCATTTTCCAATGCAAAAACGTCGCGATACTCAACATAAATATAGCGATACCAAACACTTCTTTCTTATGTTCTGACAAAACAATAAGCCAAGGTAAATCGGATACAAGTCCAGCTAAAACAGCCCCCATACCTAAGGAAACAAACAACGCGGGTAAAGCGCAACAAATCAAAGTCCCAAAGCTTGTGAACAAACTAAGTGTCGGCACAATAATTTGTTTCCACATATCACTCATTTGACGAGGCCTCAGTATCTCTAATTGCGACGACATTATAGCCTGAATCTTCAATCAATTGCGTGATCTTTTCATTTTTCAAGCGCATATCATCTTTAAAATTAACTGTAATAACTTTTGTATCTAAATTAACGTTTACATTTTCTACAGCTTCTTCCTCACCAAACACTGCCTCTAAAGCGCGCGCACAAAAATCACAAACCAAGCCATTTACATCAACATAAGCCGTTTCCACGGCAGAGGCTGGAGCTGAAAAGAATAAAAACCCAACCATTCCAAGTGCATATATAATTTTTCTCATTTTAAATTCTCCTTTTTTAATAACGAATAACCCAATTAAACAGAACTGAGCCTTGATTGTTTATACCGGCCTCGACTAAGTGGACGTCTTTAAAAAAACGCACCATCGGCATAACCGTAACAGCATGTTGATTTTCAGGTTGATGATCTACTTGTAGCATAAACCATGTGTGAAGATCTCCATAATCCCCAATATAAGGCGCCACCCCTACTCTTGCAGACTGCATATAAAAATCATCGACATCACTGACCTTCGTATACCTATTCTCATAAGAGGTAAAGAAACGGCGATTTTCCCAATCTAAAGCAACACCAGAAAATCCTGCTAAACCATCATTTTCAGTATTGTCCGATATACCTAAGCCTGATTTTAAATAGATATTAGCTTGATAATCACGTCCATTCCAACGATTAAGCAAATTATTCATTTGTGCCATATGAAGCGTATAATCATCATCTCGCCAATGCTCTATCTTATATCCAACAGAATATCGAGCTGTTGGAGAATAATGCGCATGAAATGAATTTGTATCTGGTGTATTCATGATCATTCCAGTCCATCCCCCTGGATATGAAACAGGGCGTGCCATTACTGTTTCAACACACCACAAAAAACCGATACAAAAAAGCGTAATAAAAAAAGCTATACGCATACTATATTCTCTTTTCTTTTAAGAGCATGTAACCATAGTTAACTATATATACTTCATGCCTTGTTTTTCAACGTTTTTAATACATCCTTGATATAGATCAATACACCATAATTCATAAATGTCTATACTTATAGATAAGATGCCCTGTTCAAAGTTAGACCATATACTCGACAACAATCAGGCTGTGCCTCGTTATACGAGTTACCCTACTACACCTCATTTTCAACAAATGAGCCCAGAGAGTAATGATCTACATTTAAAATGGTTAAAGTCCCTTTCTTCTGAGAATAAGATTTCCCTCTATATTCATATTCCTTTTTGTAAAGAAATGTGCTGGTATTGTGGATGTAATACAAAAGCAACCCATTCCTATCGACCCGTTGAAAAATACGTAGAACATTTAATTCAAGAGATAGAGGTTCTCTCTAAGAACCTCGAAGCGAACCTTGAGATTTATAACCTTCATTTTGGTGGAGGATCACCAGGTTACCTAACAGCTGACGATTTCACAAGAATTGTAAATGTGATAAAAAAGCATTTTAAACTCTCTTTAATTGCAGAATTTTCAATTGAACTAGACCCCCGTCTTGTTACACAAGATCGAATTGAAGCTTACGCTAACGCAGGTGTTAATCGCGTGAGTATTGGTGTTCAAGATTTTAATCAAGATGTTTTAAATAGCGTGAATAGAGCGCAGCCCTATGAACTCACCCGTAAAACGGTAGAATTATGTCGATGGAATCATATCCCTCATATCAGCTTTGATCTCTTATGTGGGTTACCTCATCAAAAAGTTGAAACAATGTTGGAAACAATTGATAAAGCTTGTGATCTTGCTCCTGATAGAATTTCTTTCTTTAGCTATGCACATGTTCCATGGATGAAAAAGCACATGAAACTTATAGAAGAAGAATTCCTACCAAATACAGAAGAACGCCTCAACCTATTTGAACAAGGAAAAAACAGATTACACACTCATGGTTATAAAATGATTGGTATTGACCATTTCGCAAAAGAACAAGATCGTTTAATAATCGCAAAACAATATGGAACGCTCCGCCGTAACTTTCAAGGCTATACCACAGATCAATATGACACTTTAATAGGGCTTGGAACCTCTGCTATAAGTCAATTCAAAGAAGGCTATACGCAAAATGCGCATGATATCCCTATATACACAGAATCCCTAGATAAAGACGAATTACCAAGCAAAAAGATTTATTCATTTAATAGTACCGATTACTCACATGCTGATATTATCGAAGATCTTATGTGTCACTTTCAAACTGATCTCTCTTTAATTTCAGAAAAATACGCCCTTCAACAAGATTATTTTATCCCTTATTTAGATGCTTTAGAAGAATATCATGAACAAGGCGTTATTCGACTATCAGGTGCCCCGGAGGCTCCTTTTATTGAAATTACTGAAAAACCATATATTTTCGCACGATTAGTCGCTTCTGTTTTTGATAAGCACAAAGCCAAGTCAGGCACAGAAAAAAAACATTCAAATGCCATTTAAGTTTCTCACTCAACAAAAAAAAAGAGCGGAATTTCTTCCGCTCTTTTTTTTAAGATAAAATCTATTTCATTCTTACATATCACGAACACTTTGTAAGAAAGCATCAACACGTGACTCAAGATCTTCAGAACGCTGAGATAGATCTTTCGCAACTTCTAGAACAGAAGATGATGATTGACCTGTTTCATTTGCAGCTGTTTGAACACCTAAAATATTTGATGAAACTTCGCTTGTTGCAGACGCTTGTTGTTCAATTGCCGTAGAAATCGATGTAGAAATCTCACTCACTTGTGAAATCACATTTGTGATATTATTAATAGCATCGGCTGTTGAGCGCGACACTTCTTGAATATCTTTAATTTGAAGACCGATTTCCTCTGTCGCATTTGCTGTCTCAGCCGCCAATGATTTAACTTCACTCGCAACAACAGCAAAGCCTTTACCAGCTTCACCAGCGCGTGCTGCTTCAATCGTTGCATTCAATGCAAGTAGGTTTGTTTGATCCGCAATATCAGAAATAAGCGCTGTAACCTCACCAATCTTAGTCGCCGCTTCAATCAATCCAGCGACAAGTTGCTCTGATTTTTGCGCTTCAACAACAGCTTCATTTACAATTTTGCTTGATGTCGTAACTTGTCTTGTAATCTCATCCACTGATGCCGATAGTTCCTCAGCAGCAGCCGCAACAGTATTTGCTTGAGAACTTGTTTCTTCAGCCGCAGCAGAGAGTGTTTGAGCTGTCGCCTCCATTTCCGTTGAAGAAGATGCAACTGTTTGTACAACAGACTTAACATTCGCTTCGAAATCATCCGCCAAAGCTCTGTTCTCTTCTTTACGAGGTGTCAAATCAATCGCAAATTTAGTTACTTTAAATGGGTTCCCCTTCATATCAAAGATAGGGTTATAAGAAGCTTCAATCCATACTTCTTTGCCATTTTTGCCATAACGCTTATATTGTCCTGATTGGAATTCACCCGTATTAAGGATTGCCCAGAAATCTTTATATTCTTGGCTATCCGCATATTCTTTATCAGCAAACATGCTGTGATGTCTTCCTTTAATCTCATCAAGGCTGTAGCCCATCACCGATAAAAAGTTTTCATTCGCAGAAATAATTGTGCCATCCATATTGAAATGAATAACCGCTTGAGATTTATTCATCGCAGCAACTTGTCCCGCATTATCCAAAATCTCTGTATCAGACCATTCAACCATTGTTCCAACACGTACGCCATCTGCACTTCTTAATGGCCTTGCTAATAAGCCAAAGACATTTGGCCCAACTTTAATACTTGTTTTAAATTCAGACGTTAGCTTATCTAACATACCTCTTTGATATTCAGGCTTTTTGTGGAAAATATCGATATTTTGACCAATTAAGTTACTCATATCAAATGCAGGAAGTTCTTTTTTCAATTCTGCTTCAAAGCCAGATAGGAATTTAACCAAAGATTTATTCATATAAATAATGTTGTAATCAGCATCTGCAATCATTGTATTAACTGAACTTTGATCTAAGGCCTGAATCTGCGCTTCTACAGCAGCATTTAAAGCACTATCTTTTCCTAACTTAAATAGTTTTGTAACGGACATAACGAAAAAACCTTCCTAAAAGAGTTGAAACATACACTGGTGATGACCAATGTGAAAAGAATAACAAGACAATATTATCATTTCGTTAAGAAAATAACAGCGTTTATTTGAAAAAAAGCCCTTTATTTTTCTTATGAAAACAAGCACTTACCCCGGCCCATCCCCCATATGAATCTCTATCTTTGATTCATATAGTTCCAAGCTTTCAAAATCGATTTCATCAAACTCATTACCAATATCAAGATACAGATTTTGACCGAATACATAGATATTATCTTCATTCACTGTAATGTAGTTTTTTACTAATTCAACATTATGAATTTTATCTGCTTTTATTTCATAAAAACCGGGCGGTACAAATTCAAATAAATAATAGCCATCATATCCTGTTTCCGTTGTTTGCAAAACAACCCCCTCATGGTTCACCAATTCCAATGTCACACCTTCTGCTGGCGATTTTGTATCAAAGCTTCTATATAATGTACCTTCAATTGAGCCTGTCTCCATAATTGGAAACGACACATCAATCATTTGTCCTCTTGATAAAACAGCACTCACACCTTCTGTTGTTGGTACATAATAAGGATCAACCAGAGATGATCTATCAACAGAAATATTAACGACTTCATTTGTTTTCCCTGTCGCCAGAATCAAACCATTGTCATTACTTTCAACCGCAGACCGAGATCCGCCGAAACGCAATCTTGCTCCCGGTAAAGGAATATCACCTTCTGAGAAAACAGTATCATAATCCTTATCAACAAAAACTTTTGCTTTTACAGCGCCTGTATTACCACGCGCCCTTAATGTACTATCAATTTCATACCCCTCATCTTCAGTTTGAGGATGCAATGACGCAGAATATCTAAGCGTGATATTAACACCCGCATCTTTTGTATAACTTGTTTGGAACGTTCCTAAGAAATAATCAAAATCATACCCCATTTGCGTTCCAAGCGTATAGACACCTGTTTCAAAACTGTTTGATAAATTAACCGCTGCTTGGAAAGTGTTTTGAGGTTTATAACGCACTTCTGACGAAAATGAGGATAATTTCGAAATTGGATAATATTGATAGTTTAAATTCCCTCTATATTGCCAATCACCATTACGGTACGTTGCTGTCATATTTCCAGTCGTTTGTTGTTGATCACCATTACTAATTCTTGTTCTCAAGACATTGGACAATCTCAGACCTGAATAACTATAGTTTTGTGCAAAAAGATAATCTGTCGACGTTAAGCCATTTTCTCTCTTCACATAAGTTCCTTTAAAGCGCAGATCCAAAGGAAGTCCAAAAACACTCACATTACTATTCAATTCTGTTTCAGCTTCAAATAATTTCTTAGATGTTGATAATCCTGAGATTTCACTTTCAAAATCATCATACCAAGCAAGTCTTGTATTTTCTCTAATCCCCCAAAAACGACCTAAATGATTCAAGCTCAGCGCTCGTCCACCATCTATTTGCTTATAAAGCTCCGTTTCTACCAAACCAAGTGGTGTAGACATCGCCGCTCCACCAGAAACATATTTTCGAACCTTATCGGAATTCGCATTTTGCCTATATGAACTAAATAATGTTAATTCCTCATTTATACCATATGAGAACATACCATCGACAATTAAACCTTCTGGTGTTGTTGTATTATCATCATTTCCTGGTAATTCAATCAGACGTTCTTCATTCTCTAAAAAAGCAAACTCATATTCAAAATCACCGTCTTTTAACATAGATGATCCAGCTGTATAACTTCTACTTTCTTCGCGAACCTCCCCTTGAGGACCAAAAAATAAAATTTTAATTTCGTTATTACCAAAAGAAAGAGCTATATCCTCGAACAAATAACGTCCATCTTCAGAAACTTCTCCGAAATCAACAAGTTGATCATTATTATACACCTCAATTTCCCAGCCAACAGGGCCTGTTCCATCTAGAGTAATTCTATCAAATTCACCACGTGAACCGGCTTCACTGCTTGAAATGGAAATACCGCGCCCGAATGATGAGCTTGCAACATTATCTTTCTGTCTAATAACAATATCACCCGCCTCAATGCGTTTAAAACCAGGTATAAAACCAAGCTCTGTTCCTTTTTCAGCCTGTCTTGTGAATTTTAGACGCGCATTATCCGGTGATTTAATATCACTGTCTTCCATTCGAAAATTCAAAGAATAATCTGCAACGACTTTATCAAAACCTTGTACAGCAGAAACAGAAGAACGCGCATCTAAAGCACTGTCTTCTGTGTCATAGGCTAAAACGCCTTGTAAATCAAAAATCGGTTTTGTCGCTGCTTTATATTTCTGGTCTAAACGCGGCAGGATCTTTTCTTCTAACTCTTTCAACTCACGCCTTTTCTCAATCATATCATAACGATCTCGACGTTCTTTATTTCTCATGAAAGAAAGATCTTCTTCTGCTTCAGAAAATATTTTCAAAGAAGCCAATTCCACACGCATACTAATTGGCCATATCTCATTTAAAATCTCTAATTGCACATAAATATCATCATCAATTAAGTAATCCGATTTCAAGATGGCATTTGCATCTAATTCTCGACGTTCCCCTTTTACAATAATTTCATTACGAGCACCATCAATTGTAAAACTATTTTCTTCTCGTGAAGCATAACCTTGGATATAAGAACTGGATTTATCAATATCCGTAACAGCAAATTCAAACCCTTGAGCTAAAGCTTCAATAGGTAAATAATACCGTCCTTGGCTTTCATAGGCAAAAAGTCCCGGTGAAATACGCCAACCCGGCAACAAAAACACTTCAAAAATATATTCATTGGGAATGGCTTCTTCAGCATAAGAAGGCTTAGAAGGATAGATCAAATAAGAGAATACAAGAGATAAAGCACATAAGACAAATGCAGTTTTTTTTAGCATGACCCCTCCTCTCCAAAAGTCTATTATAAACACAGTGGAACGACATGAACCACTCTATATATAATAGGCAAAATATATGCCAATTTATTCTTCGACCTTAGAAAGAGGCAGTTGTTTCTGCCATTACCGCACCTTTTAACTGAGGATCCTCAACATCTGCCTTAAATAGAATTTTTACATTCTGACAGCTATTGATTTCAACAGCATCAAAAGGAACTTCGTAATCAAAATTACGCTTATTAATCTCTGTATAAACAGCAAGACCTTTAACTTGCTTCAATACAACATCTTGACCACCATCAACACAGACAAGATCTAAATCACCATACAAACTTTTTGTCCCTTCTCTATTCAGAGTAAAAGAAGTATGCATCACACCTTCTTTTGTATAAAGACGTGCATTTGTAAGGTTAGCTTCCGCTGTTAAATTTCCGTTTCTAACAAAAACAGGAAGTGATAAAGCAGGTTGGATAGAAAGACGAATTGATTGCTGGTCATTATCTTGTTTTAAAACAAACTGATCAGGCTTCGCTTCAGAAACGATCCATAAGTGAGAACGATACTCAGCTTCTTTCAAATCCGCAGATCTTTTAAATAAAAGACGTACTTGCTGAGATCCTCCAGCGGGAATTGATACACGACGTGGTGCAAAACGAACCATATCATCCGCCCATAAAATATCATCAGATGTTTCATCTTCAGCGATTGCTTGTAAAGACTTATCCTCATCCATACGATATTTGCGCCAGCCTAAACGATATGTTTGTGGCTTTGCCGTATTATTAATGATGGTTAAAACTTCAAAACGCTTATTCCCTTCAAACACAATACGCTTCAAGCTAACACGAACCGCACCAGCTTCGTGTGCTGTTACTAAAACAAACGCACAACTAACAAGCGCAAGTAAGAAAAACTTTTTAAATCGTGTGATCATGTATGAAATAACCTAGAATAGATTGATAGAATAAATATATCTTTGGTAATAGTATAAGATATTTTTGCGTTTGACAAACAAGAAATTCAATCTTTTCAATAAAATATGCATTTTTTTACTGAAAATTAGCAAATACACGTACACTTCCCGTATATGTGCCCTCTAATTGACCTGGTTTTATGGATAATGATGCTCCCAATGGAATAAAAGAAGTCCTTTCACCTGCTCCTGGGACAATTGTTGCGTATGGTGCGCCACCGCCATCAACCATTAAGTTAAAATCGCGGATTGTAATTGAACTCACCCCGTTTGTTAATTGAGCAACAGTTGATTCCAAACTGATATTAAAAGGGAAATCACCGCTGCGAACAGAAATACGCCCTAATTGAGGTGTACCACTCGCAGGAGAGATCGAGCCGTTTCCTTCAATAATAAGACTATTACGTTCATAATCGAAATAAACATCGCCATAGGCATCATCTGTGATAGCGATTGTTCCGAAATCAAGAGAGGCCGCGACGGTTATGTCAACGGCCTTAATGATTCTTACAGAGATGGGGAGTGTTGCTGTGCTTGCGCCACCAGCTTTTATTCCTCCCAAACTAGCTAATAAGAGTGGTAAGAGGCCCGAGCAAACAAGCTTAACCATACGGTTATCTTTGTTTTTATTTTGCTCACAACCATCATTATGTACAGACTTAACCGTCATATACGTTCACACTCTCCTTAACTAAAATTTTTGATACAAGCGGGAGCTAGCGTTAAAAGCCATACTTAAGCCCCGCCAATCAGATCACATACAAAGTATGCATCTTTTTAAAATTAGTTATATCTTATTACTGATAGTTTGCAGTTACTGTTACTGAACCAGTATATGTACCAGCAGCCTGACCTGCACCAACTGTCAATGTACCACCGAGGCGGAACCCTGTAACAGTCGCAGCTGTCAACGATGTTGTAAATGCTGTCGCGTTAATCGTACCGGCATTTCCATCAACTGTAAATGAACCAACCGCCATTGTTGCTGTACCATTTGATAGAGCCACAGTAGCCGGAGCTGTTACGTCAATCGCACGACCTGTACTTCCTTTAAGAGTGAAACCACCCGCTTGGATTGTACCGCCAATTGATGTTACCGCACCACCTGGTGTTGGTGAATCAGCATTATCAACCGCTAATGTACCACCTGCACCTGATTCAGTTAATGAACCGAAGTTTAATGTACGTGTTTGTGTAATTTGAACTGGATCCAAGACAATCGCTTGAATCGGTACGCCTGTTGTCGCAGCTTCTACACTGTGTCCCGTGGCGCACATAGCTAGAATCGCAGCCGACCCTAGTAGTACTTTTTTAATTGTTTTATTTTCCATCTCTGTATCTCCTTACTAAAACAATAAACGAATGTTATCTATTAACTTAAATGGCATCTTCTGAATTACGAATTGTATAAAGACTATTTGTATAAAGACTATACCACAGTATCTAATAATAGCGCAAGCAGGTAAAAGAAACGTTAACAGCTTATGTCAAAAATAATAAAAATCAATAGATTATGTACTTTAAATAATTTTTACAATCTCTTGATAGTTATTGATTTTATTTAAAACATTCTTTTTTAATTTTTTTATCGTTTCACATGCAATTCCACTCTGTGCCCCCTCGCAGAGGCGATCAAAGTGGCGAAAATACAACAGATTTGTCTCTATAATTTTCGACTCGATGTCATATATATAAGCCAAACACCTCTCCTCACTAAGCGTCGAATCCATTTGTGTGATAACGAATCCCAATATTCGACGCAAAGAGAGCGGCGCCACTTCACTCGGTATAAACAAATGACTTAATGTTGCATTCTTTTTAACATGGTCAATATACATAGCTGGGAAATAGCGTCCTAAATCTCGATAGCCTTCTGGTATCTCACCCAAAGGGACTGCGACATGATGCGCCTTTAAAGAAACCCGACCGACATCTCCCAAATCAAACTCCATAGGAACCGAACATAGAAAAGGAGCTTCTTGGTATAAAAACCCATATTGCATCAATAAATCCAGACCATCAAAATAGCCATAGTTTGTACAGATCTCATCCATAGGCTCAAAAGAAGGCAACATACGAACCCCCATATGAGCGCCTCCTTTTTTATTGTATAAATTATCATACCCACTGCCATAAGCATCATGGTTCAAGAATTCAATAAAAGGAACAATGCATTTAACGGGTTTCGTACCAATACGCCTATTTAATTTACAATCAATCAGGCGGGACATAAAAAACGTAATCAGCACCATTTCATCATAAAGCTCTTCATCGCCCCAAACTTTTTGAATAAAGGCTTGGTTCTCATAATCGCGCGCTTTCAATAAATGCTCAACCAACGGTCTATCCGCATCACCTTTCAATTGACACCAGACCATATCCTTTTTATGAGCGGCGATCTTTCCTGTTTCATTATATAAAGACAGTAAAAGCTCTATGATTTTATAATTTTGATGATCATAATTCCCTTTAAAGTCATCAAGAACTAGATCATCTCCCTGCAAATCAAACGCAATTTCCTTAAACGGCGTTAGCGCATTATGAGGGATCTTCATCCAAAAAGGCTTCTCAGCCTTCTGCTTTGCTGTCACAGAAAAATTACCACCCTCTTCTTTTAAAACCAAAGACGGATCAAAGTAAGCCCCTCTCTCTTTTAAAAGAGAAACCAACTCATTCAATTTTGTTTCTATATATGTATTGTTTGTTTGTATTTCAAACATGAAGATCTGTGTTTTTTGAGCTTATTGATACTGTTATGTGTGATTTTTACATGAAATGATTGATCAATATATAAATTTATATATGATTATAGATCAATATAATACGTCCACACCCAACATACAACCTACTTTATATATCATGTCCACATCTCAAGAAACAGAAGTCACCCTCGAAAAAGCTCTTAACATTGCCTCTGTGCATATGAACCAACAAAATTATCGTGTCGCAGAGCTCGTGCTGACCGATATTTTAAAAGCATATCCAGATGAAGAAAACGCGCATTACATGCTTGGGCTTGCTTATTATTTCATTGGTGACCTCAATAAAGCCTATACACATTTAGCAACCGCGATCAAAAACGGCCAAGAAACGCCTGCTGAATGGTATTGCAATTACGGCATTATCAGCCATCAAGCTGGACATCCTTCTGTTTCTATTGATGCTTTTGACCAAGGGATAAAAGCTGATCCAAGCTATGCGAACAGCTATTGGAACAAATCCCACATCCTGTGGCTAGAAGAACGCTATCAAGAGGCCGAAGAAGCGGCACGCCAAGGGATCAAAGTCGATGACAGTGTGCCGGAGGCTTGGATCAATTTAGGAACAGCCCTTGTTAAACAAGATGATCGCAATCAAGAAGCCTTAGAGGCCTGGGAAAAAGCCTTAACTCTTGCTCCTGATATGCCAGAGATTTGGAATAATATGGGGAATTTATTACGTGATATGGGGCAATTAGAAGCCGCTATTGAAAAATGTCGCAAAGCACTCGACTTAAACCCTAATTACGCAGAAGCTTTAAGTAACCTTGCCAATGCTATGTTTGACCTTGGGGATACTGACGAAGCTGAAGCCACCTATAAACGCGCTATTGACTTAAAGCCCGACTATGTCGAAGCCCACAACAACTTGGCTATTTGCCACATTTACCAAAGTCGCTTTGATGAAGGGATTAAAGAAGCACGTATTGCTCTTTCATACAACCCAAATCACAGCCAAGCACTTTTAAACTTAAGTATCTGCTATCGTTCTCTTGGTCAAATTGAAGAAGCCGAGAAAGCTGTGGCTAAAGCTGCCTTAGTCACCCCTGATTCACCAGAAATCCATATTGAACTTGCTGACACACTCTTCATGCAAGATCGATACGCCGAAGCTGAGGTGGAATTAGAAAAAGCAAAAGAACTCAAACCAGACTCTCCTCGTGTTTACATTCGCCTCGCCAACACATATGAGCGCGGCAATAAAATTGAACAAGCCTTAGAGGCCATTGACAAAGCGGTTGAACTTAACCCTGAAATGATGGAGGCCTATTTAAGAAAAGGCTCTATCTGTCACATTTCCAACAGAATCCCTGAAGCTAAAGAGCATTTTGCAAAAGCACTCGAGAGAAAACCAGACTCTCTCCCTGCCCTTATGGCGTTAGCCGACCTTCATCTATCAATTGGTGAGATCGAAGAAGCGAAAGACTATATCGAGAAAGTTAGACAAGTTCCTAACCATGAAACACCTGCGCTCTTCTATATTATTGGTAAAACAAAAAAATACACATCCATTGATGATCCTGATTTCCAAAAAATGCTTGAGATGGAAGCCCATATTGAACGCAGCGGTATCGATCAAGCAAGTGTCTTGCACTATGCTCTTTTCGATGCTTACGAAAATATCGGAGATAACGCTAAAGCCTTTGAACATCTCGCCAAAGGAAATGAATATAAAAGACGCTCAGTCCCTTATGATGCGGAACAGCAAAGTAAAAACTTTGCCAATATCAGAAAAAAATACACAACATCTGTCATCGATAGCTTTAAAGACAAAGGATGCCAATCCAAAACGCCTATCTTTATCGTTGGAATGCCACGTTCAGGAACAACTTTAACAGAGCAAATCATTTCATCGCATCCTCAAATTCATGGAGCCGGTGAATTAATGGAACTCAGCATGCTTGATTTCCAATTTGGCCCTATCAATGATCAAAATGCAAAAGACCAAGGCCAATGGTATGTGGACCGCGTTGAAAAACTCGCCAAAAGCACACCAAACGCTCTTCATGTCAGTGACAAAATGCCTGGAAACTTTTCTCATCTTGGTAAGATTTTATCTATTTTACCAAATGCAAAAATCATCCATTGTCGCAGAAATCCTATTGATACGTGCCTTTCTTGCTTTAAACAAAATTTCGCCCGCGGACAATATTGGTCTTACAACCTCGAAGAACTTGCCGATTACTACAATATGTATCTAGAAATGATGGAGTATTGGCGCGAACAAATTGGTGACCGTTTCATAGAGGTTGATTACGAAGAAACCGTATCAGACCTTGAAACTCAAGCGCGTCGGATGATTGATTTTATCGGCTTAGAGTGGGATGAGGCTTGCTTAACACCTCACAAACAAAAACGAGCTATTCTAACAGCCTCTAAAATGCAGGTTATTAAGCCCGTTTACAAAAGCTCTGTGAAATCATGGCAAAAATATGAGAGCGAATTATCACCTCTCATTGACGGCTTAAGCAAAGGAAAAGCCAAAGATTTGCTCGATTTATAAGAAAAGTCGCCTTATTACAAAAATTTAATGCTTCATTTGATCTCCAAATAAAGTTATCAAGAAGGTTATCCACAAGTGATTTCCTCCTACTCTTATGGCATATCCTTGAGGTTGTTGCGCTTTTCCCCAAATTAAAATGAGATTATTTATTGCCAGAATCACAAAACCCTGTTTAATATAGAGTTGGGTATTTGTACAAATTCTTTTGATTCGTTAGTTCTAATGAAACTTTATAAATTTTTATCTCTTTTTGCGCCGTTGTTAGTGCTTGCACTGACCTTGTCCGCCTGTGCCCAAACAGAAATGGATAAAGAGCTCTCTGCCCAGAGCGACCAAATGGTCTCAATGAAGACCCTAATCACCCGAAATGAAACGAAAATCAAAATCCTAAATGAACGCCTAACCGAGGTGAATGACCGCGTTGTCGCTATGCAGCAACAGCTTGGAAGCCTCAGTAAAGTGCTCTCAAAAAGAACCACAACGAAGAAATGGAACAAACCCGTATCCACCCCACAACCAACCCCTCAACCAGAAAAGGAGAACATACCATCCACACCACCAAAACCAGCTGAAGACGCTGCCGCTGCACCTGTTGAGGCCGTTACTAAAGCCCCTATGGCCAAAGAAGATGAGCCGAAACCAACTCCTCAACCTCCTGAAACAGATCAAAAGACATATACCCCCGGACTTAACGTCGTTCAGGAAATGAGAATAGGACAACATGATGAAAAAACACGTCTTGTGCTCGATTTATCAAAAGGAAGTAATTTACTTTATAGCGCTTACGCAGAAACAGATGAGCTCATGATCTTAGAGCTGCCCAAAACTGCATGGGATGCCAAAACGGAGATTACCCTTAAAGATAACCCTCTTATAAAACGCCTTGAGGCGCACACAGATAAGGAAACAACCTATTTAAATATTTATACAGCAGGTATTGAGATGGGTGTTTGGGTCTTTGACATCCCCGAAAAAGGACCAAAGAACCCGCGGATTGTTTTGGATTTTTCATTAGCTGACGATGAGTAATAAAGATAATCAAGATACCCCCCCTTTAATACACATCATTTGTTCACTTTTTGTTCTTTATTTTTGAGAGGATTTGTGACATATTGCTCTCATGTCACAAATATTTCAACCAGAACCAACTGTAAGATGGCTCTATTTAGATTTAAATAGTTTCTTCGCCAGTGTTGAACAACAAGAAAATCCAGCCTACAGAGGCAAGCCACTTGCTGTGCTCCCTTCTTTAACAGACAGGACTTGCGCCATTGCCACAAGCTATGAAGCCAAAGCTTACGGCATACACACAGGCACAAAAATTTTTGATGCAAAAAAACTATGCTCAGACCTCATTTGTGTTCCTGCGCGCCATAACCTCTATGTCGATTACCATCATCGTATTTTTGATGAAATAGAAAACCATATTCATATTGATAAAATATGCTCTATTGATGAGATTGCTTGCCGTCTAGACAAACCAAAGACAAATGAAATCACTGCTTATGAGTTCGCCCATCATTTAAAATCCATCATTCGTGAAAAAATTGGCGCCTCGTTAACCTGCTCCATCGGTATTGCTCAGACACCTCTTTTGGCAAAAATAGCCGCCGAAATGAACAAACCTGATGGGTTGACGCTTTTCTCACCAAAAACATATACAAAACAGTTATTTGAATTAGACCTTCCTGACCTTCCAGGCATTAATATCAATATGAAACGACGCCTATTCAAGGCGCGCATTTATACCGTCGAACAGCTTTACAACATAGCCCCTAAACATGCTCGCCGTATATGGAATAACGTTGCAGGAGAACGCTATTGGTATTCTTTACATGGCTACACAGTTCCAGACACACAAACTCAGAAAAGCGTCATAGGACACAGCCGTGTCCTTGCCCCTAATCTACGCACACCAGAAAAAGCTTATCTCATAACACGCCAATTGCTCACGAAAGCCGCTAGCCGCTTAAGACGATATGACCTCTATACAAAACGATTATCTCTCTCAGTCAGACACCCACGAACATATCATTCAAAATGGAAAACAGAATGCTCATTCCCCGCAACTGATGATAATTTCGTATTATTAGCCCATCTCGACAATATGTGGAAAAATATGATCCAGCATTTTACGCCTGACACACTCATAAAAGTATCTATTTCTTTATCAGACCTATATAGAAAGGAACACATAACATATGATTTATTTGAACAAGCCACCCCAGAAAAACACCTAAAAACAACGACTTTATCTCCCCTTTTAGATGCTCTAAATGCCCGTTATGGACGCGGTACAATTAGCATTGGGACAACCACACAAACACAAACAGGTTTTGTCGGTACAAAAATTGCCTTTAGTCGTGTCCCTGAAAGAGAAGAATTCCAAGAATAACCTGCACTCTTCTTTGTTAAAAAAGCTTTTTTATTTTCACTTTGGCTTAAAAATTGCTATAGTGAGAAAGTGTATCTTTACACGCAACTCATTAAGTGCTCTCTCTTTCAAGAAATTCACGCACTTAACGTCCTAAAATGATTTAAAATATGAAGTTTTTTGTTTTTATATGCGCATTCACCCTGATGGTTCAGGCTTACACATTTTCTTTTGCAGAAAATGGTACTTTAACATTACAAGAAGCTATTAGGATTGCGCTTGAAAATAACCCTAATTACAGCCAAACACTCAACCAAGAAAAGGCATCTGATGCCCGCGTCACACAAGCAAAATCATTTTACCTTCCTTCTGTAAGCCTACAAGCATCGAGTGGCTACTCAAATGTTGATACCCCCTTAATCGAAGAAGAAACAACAGACAGTCAAAATATTGCTGTCACAATGACACAAAGACTTTTTGATGGCTTTGAATCAAGCAATCTAATAGATGAACAAAAAGCGTTAAACACCTCATCAGAAAGACAAGTTGAAAATGTTCAAGAAACGCTTGGTGTCGAGGTTGCTTTTAACTATATCAATATTTTGCGTTTTAAAGATTTCATGGAGAAGGTAAATGAAAATGTTAAAGTTCATTATGATATCTATGAGAAAATCAAACGCAATGTAGATGCTGGCGCTCTTACAAAAGCTGATCTGTACCAAGTTGAGGCGCGTTTAAGTCGCGCTAAATCAACGCGAGAAAATATCCGCCGTGATTTAATTGATGCTCAAGCAACCTTTAAACGACTAGCTGGGTTTGACGCACAGGGTGTCTTAGAAAAACCTGAATTAGCTGCCTCCATCTTAACTGAAGATTTGAATACATTTATTGATGACTCTGTTCAAAACAACCCAAATATTAAAAGCCTTATGGCTGATCGCGATGCGTCTAAATTTTCAATGGATGCTTCATCAGGAAAGTATTATCCGACTGTCGATCTTCAACTTCAACGCAGTCAAGGCAAGAACCTAAATGGTATTGAAGGCAGTGAGAAAAGAGATTCAGCGCTCATAACAATGAATTGGGATCTTTATACTGGTGGCTCAGATACCGCGCGTGTAAAAGAGAAAACATATCAATATTACGAAGCGCAAGATCGCCTAGAAGCTGGAGTACGTGCTTTAGAAAATGATATCCGCAGCACATGGGCAACACGTGTAAGTGCAGGATACAGAGCCGAAGAACTCCTTGCTCAAATCGATGCCAATGACAAGGTCGTACAGGCTTATCAAGATCAATTCAAATTATCAAGACGAACACTCATTGATGTTTTAGACGCACAAAACGAGCTTTTTGTTTCCAAAATCAATTACGTAGATGCTGTCTATTCTGCACTCTTCTCATCTTTAAGATTATTACAGTTTCGTGGCTCTTTGCTACATGACATAGGGGTTTATGATGCCAATCGATCAGGAGAATAATATAAAGATATCCATTAAGGACGTATCTGATCTTGAGCGACAAAAACTCGCTATGAAAGATCCTCTTATAGAATGCTTAATTTTGCTTGCACAAGAGCAAGGACGCACCATCTCAACATCAGCCCTGCTTGCAGGTTTCCCTCTTCCTCAAGATGGATCAATTGGTCCTGATCTTTTTATGCGCGCCGCGCAAAGATTAAACTTATCAGCGCGTATTATAAAAAGACCGCTTAATACACTTGCTCGATCCCCTGCTCTCCCTTGTATTCTGGTGTTAAAAGATCAACAAGCTTGTATTTTAAAATCTTGTAAAAATGGTGTCTTGGAAACAGTTTTCCCTGAAACACCGAACGCGCCTACAAACATGACTGTAGAGGAACTCGAAAAACTCTATATTGGTTACAGCTTTTTTGTAAAAGGTCAAATGGAGCTTGATAAAAGAACAGGCCCACCGCCTATTTTAGAGAAACAAAACTGGTTTTGGGGTGCTATAAAAAAACATAAACGCATCTATTATGATGTTTTTATCGCTGCTTTTATTACGAATATCCTTGCCTTAGCAAACCCGATCTTCATCATGAATGTTTATGATCGTGTTCTTCCCAATAATGCTTTTGATACACTTTGGGGGTTATCGATTGGTGTTTTTGTCGCTTTCTTTTTTGATTTCTTACTCAAAAATCTGAAATCTCATTTCTTGGATGTCGCAGGGCGTAAAGCTGATATTCAAATTTCATCCTCTATTTTTGAGCGTATCTTGGGAATGAAAATGATTGCACGCCCCCCAAGTGCAGGGGCACTTGCTTCTCATGTTCGAGAATTTGAAACGCTACGTGATTTCTTTACCTCTGCAACACTTGTGAGCATCATTGACTTCCCTTTTATTCTACTTTTCATTGCTATTATTTGGATCATCGGTGGTTCTCTTGCTTTTGTTCCTTTGGTAATTGTGGCTCTCGTTATCTTAGCAGGCTATCTATTACAAAAGCCGTTATCAAAAGTTATTCATGAAAATATTTATGAGAATTCATACAAAAACAGCCTCTTCATTGAAGCTGTGAGTGGCTTGGAAACAATCAAAGCACAAGCTGCAGAAGGTCACAAACAACGTAAATGGGAAGAAGCTGTTGAACAAACGTCTTTAACAGGTATTAAAGCTCGTGCTATTTCCGCCTTAAGCGTCAATCTATCAACCTTCGCAGCCAACATCTCTTCTGTTGGGATTGTTATTCTAGGTGCTTATCTTATTGCTGATGGATCGTTATCAACAGGTGCTTTAATTGCTTGTATTATTCTCTCCAGCCGTATTATGGGGCCTTTAACCCAGATTGCAGCTCTTTTAACTAAATATAATCAATCAAAAACAGCCTTGGAACAATTAGAAGAGCTGATGTCTGCGCCCGTTGAGAAAGAAGTGGGTGAAACCCTGATTTCAAAAATGGTATTCAAAGGAGATATTTCTTTTAGAAATGTGTCTTTCCGCTACCCTGAACAACAATCTGACCTGTTAAAAAATGTTTCTTTTTCGATCAAAGCTGGAGAAAGTATTGCCGTGATTGGGGCTGTTGGCTCAGGAAAAACCACCTTGCAACGCTTGCTTTTAAACATCTATCAGCCAAGTGATGGCTCTGTTGAAATTGATGGCCTTGATGTACGCCAAATCGAATATGCCGACTTAAGACGCAATATTGGTGTGACACAACAAGATTCTTATTTCTTTTATGGATCGGTTAAAGACAATATTAAATTTGGCTATGAATTCGTTTCTGATGAAGCTGTCTTAAGAGCCGCGGCCTTGTCTGGTGTGATGGATTTTATGAAACATTCACCTCACGGATTAGACACTCAAATCGGAGAACGTGCTGAACGCCTATCAGGAGGGCAAAAGCAAGCGATCTCAATTGCACGTGCACTTTTATATGATCCACCTATTATGATTTTAGATGAACCAACAACCGCGATGGATCCTGGTTCTGAGCGTCGCTTGATTACACGTTTAAAATCTATTTTAAAAACAAAAACGACGATTTTAATTACTCATAAAGGCACATTACTTGATCTTGTTGATAAAGTCCTCCTTCTAGATCAAGGACATGTCATTGCTTTTGGGGATAAAGATGACGTCATAAAAAAGCTACAAGGACAACAATTTAAATCCAAAGAGAAAAAAGAATGATCAAATTTGATTGGCGTAATTTTAATCTAGGAACCCTAGATTTAACACGGAAGAATGATGAAGAAATCATTCATGATGGTCATGCGCGCTGGACTGATCGTCTTCTCTTATACACATCTGGTGTTGTTCTCCTCTTCTTTATTATTTGGGCTAATTTCACAACGGTTGACGAACTCATTAGAGGAGAGGGTCAAGTCATCCCTTCTTCTGAAATTCAAATTGTTCAAAACCTTGAAGGTGGGATCGTAGAAGAATTTCTGGTCAATGAAAATGACGTTGTTGAACAAAATCAATTGCTTTTAAAAATGAGCAACATTCAATATAGCGCTGAATACCAGTCACAGCTCTCTCTGTATTTAAACCTTCAGGCAAAATTAGTACGTTTAAAAGCAGAAGCAGAGAGAAAAGAACCGCTCTTCCCAGAAGATCTATTGCGTCTTGCCCCTGATATCGTTCAACGTGAAATTGAGGCATTCAAATCAAATGTCGCCAGTTTTATAGGACGAAAAACTGTTCTAGAAAAACAACTTGAGCAAAAACAACAGCAAGTTAAAGAAGTCGACGAACGTTTAAGAGGATTAACAAAACTGTTGGCGCTCAGCAAAGAAGAGCTTGCAATGATGCAGCCTCTCTTTGAAACGGGTTCTGTTTCAAGACGCGATTTAATTGCCTTAGAAGGTAAAGTAACAGAGCATCAAACATCTTATAATAACCTTAAAATTGAAAAAGAAAGAACAAAAGCAGCGGTTCATGAGGCTCAACAAAAGCTTTTCGAATTAACCAACTCTTACACGGCGCAAACACGAGAAGAATTAAACAGTGTTTCAAGCGAGGTTGAAAGCCTTAAAAAAGCACTTACCGCTTATCGTGACAGAGAAAGAAGAACTGAAGTCAGATCCCCTGTTCATGGTATTGTAAAAGACATTAAAATCAAAACCATTGGTGGCGTCGTCCAGCCTGGTGAGCCTTTGATAGAAGTCGTTCCTTTAGAAGATCAACTCATTGTTGAAGCCTCTGTGTCCCCTTCTGATATCGCCTTCTTAAAGCCTAACATGACCGCCAAAATAAAGCTCACAGCCTATGATTATACAATTTATGGAAGCCTCGATGGCGAAGTCATCGAAATCAGCGCTGATACATTGAAAAATCATGATGGAGCTTCCTTCTATCGCGTCAAAGTCAAAAGTAATGAACAAGCTCTCACTTACGAAGGCAAACGCCTAGAAATCATCCCTGGTATGGTTGCGCAAATTGATATCTTAACAGGTAAGAAAACCATTATGAGCTACTTATTAAAGCCATTTAAAAAGACATTTGATAACGCTTTCCACGAAAGATAAGAGCATTTCTTTTCATTTATTATTTTGATAAAGTATTATTTAAATCTAAAGTAAATGATGTTATGATGAAAATAATCAACCTTTTAAGGCAGACGTTATTTTGTTTAAAAACAAATTAAAAACACTCTTATTCGCACTCACCTTAACACTTTCGACAACAGTGTTGAGCGTGCAGTCTATGGCGCAAAACTTAAACTGCGTCCAGCCGCTCCTTTTTGGAGAGATTGCCCGCTGTGGCAGTACAGGAACGGTAACGATCCACCCTGATGGGACATACACATCCTCGTGTGTTGATGTTGTTTTCCCACCAACAGAGGCCTTATGTGTCGTAACACAGTTTTTAGGGTTGCAAAATATCGTGATAAGCGTTGATACAACGAGCGTTTCTATTTCAAATGGCTCTGACAATATGACTGTGGATGATTTTAATATTGTTTCAAACGGCAACGGCCCAACTTTTGTGACAAATTCAACAAATACAGAAGTGCCAATTGGTGCAACGGTTACACTTTCCTCATCTCAAGGTGCAGGTAACTATTCTGGGACTTTTACCATATCCGCCAACTACGAATAATATTTGACAAAAGTCAAAAATATTAATTCTAACTTAACCTGAATATAGTATTATCTATTATATGTAGAAGTGTATCTACATACACCCGAATTGCGGGAGAATACAGAGGAAAGATTATAAATAATGGCAGGAGCTTTTCATTTGTCATTTGCGGCGTTAGCAGATGTCAATGGGTCCAACCCAATCAGTCTTGAAGTTGTAGTCAACGGTGTCGTCTTGGCAACCGTATCCCCTCTTGATGGTTCTAACAATTTCGAACTTCTTTTAGATTATTCAGGTCTTCAGCCCTCATCTGTTTCTTTCCGATTTGCCTCTGGATCAGGAAATAGCGGTGATAGCGTTACATTTACCGATGTTGAGATCAATCGAAATGACCTAAATACGAGCACTGAACTAAGCTCTTCTTCTATCTCTGTTGGACAAAGCGCCCTTTTAACACTCACATCTTCTGATTTTTATTCTACGCCTCCCACATTAGGGGCTGCGACTATTTCAGGAACAGCAAGTGATGATGAAACCCTCAATGGGGGTAAACTCGCCGATATTATTGATGGGATGGCTGGTGATGACCGCATTCGTGGACGCGCTGGCTCAGATGAAATCACTGGCGGTGATGGAAATGATTTAATTTTCGGAGAAGATGGCGATGACACCATTCTTGGTGGTGATGGGAATGATACGCTGTTTGGTAATAATAACGATGATATCCTCTATGGTGAAGACGGGAATGACAACCTCATTGGAGGTGATGGTGATGATATTCTGGTCGGTGGGAATGGCACAGATTTTATCCTAGGGAATGCTGGAAATGACATTCTATTTGGTGATGAAGGCAATGATATGCTCATTGGAGATACAGGCGACGATATTTTAATCGGTGGTATTGGTGATGATCTTCTTATTGGTGGTTCAGGTGATGATGCTATTTCAGGTGGTGATGGCAATGATCAAGTATTGGGCGATGATGGCAATGACTTAATTGACACTGGTGCGGGCGATGACCAAATTCTTGGCGGCGCTGGAAATGACACAATTGCTTCTGGTACTGGGGAAGATATCATCTTTGCTGGAAGCGGTAATGATGAAATCTATTCTGGCGATGATGACGATACCGTTTATGGCGAAGATGGCAATGATGTCATTTATGGCGAAGATGGCGTTGATATCATTCATGGTGGCGGCGGATCAGACACAATTTATGGCGGTGAAGGCAATGATATTATACATGGTCACGGATTAGACTATGACGGCATTTTCTCTCTTCTCGCGGCTAATCCTAATGTTTCTTATTCTCTCGAAACAGGCAGTTTTTATCAATATGTGAATACAGGTGGCTTTATAACACATGACGCCGCACAGACTGCTGCTGAGAGTGCGACATTAAATGGTATGAATGGACATTTAACCGTAATCACGTCGCAGTCAGAACAAGACTTCCTTGACGGCATATGGGATAATGCAAATGCTTGGATTGCTGGATCAGATAGCGCAATCGAAGGCACATGGGCTTGGGACACAGGGATTGAAACAGGAATCTATTTCAGTAACAGCTCGGGCAGCTCTCTTTTCAATATGTATGAAAACTGGCAATCAGGTCAGCCTGATGGCGGTGCTTCAGAAAATCAAATTTATATGCTTAATAGTGGCGGTTCTGTTTGGGCTGATCGCGGAGCAAGTGCTTCAGGCGTAACAGGCTATTTCATTGAATGGGAAGCTGGGGCTATGTCTGATGATTTAGGGGCAGACGTGATCGATGGCGGTAATGGAAATGACATTATATATAGTTATGGCGGCAATGACACAATAACGGGCGGCGCTGGTGATGACTTTATTAGTGCGGGTGATGGCAATAACGATATCGATGGTGGCTTTGGTGTAAGCGTTATCTCAGCTGGTGATGGTAATAACACGATCGTCACAAGTACCCAAGCCGATTTTATTTATGTAGGGACAGGGACAAATACAATTGATGCTAATTCTGGTAACAATGTTATTTATTCTGGTGATGGCGCAGACACAATCGATACTGGCAATGGTGATGATTATATAAGTGCAGGTGGCGGTAATAACATCATTGATGCGAGCACTGGAAATAATACAATTTATACAGGTACTGGGAGCAGTACAATTACTACAGGAAACGGTATTGATTATATTGAGGCTGGTGACGGGAATAATAATATCAATGCCGGAGATGGTGACAACACAATTTACTCGGGTAATGGAGATAGCACTATTACTACAGGCACTGGTATAGATTATATAGATGTTGGTGACGGTGACCACACAATTAATGCCGGCACGGGGAATAATACAATTTACGCAGGAACAGGTATCAACGACATTACGACCGGTGATGGTATTGATTATATCGAAGCTGCAGATGGAACAAATACAATTGATGCTGGAAATGGCAATAATGACATCTATTCAGGCTCTGGCGATGATACAATTGATGCTGGCACAGGTGATGACTATATCGAGGCTGGTGATGGCGACAACACCATTAATGCGAGCAGCGGTCAAAATGAAATCTATAGCGGTTCAGGACATGATAACATCACAGCCGGTAATGGAAGTGACTATATCGAAGCTGGCGATGGGAATAACACAATTAATGCAGGCACTGGCGAAAATGAAATTTACAGTGGCGAAGGTAATGACCTCATCACGACTGGTGACTCAAATGATTATATTGAAGCTGGAAACGGAAACAACACGATTACCGCTGGGGCTGGAGAAAATGAGATTTACTCAGGTTCAGGCTTAGACATTATCACAACAGGAAACAGCAATGATATTATCGACGCTGGCGATGGCGACAACGAGATTGAAGCTGGAGCTGGCACAAATATAATTACAACAGGCTCAGGCAATGATGACATTGATACGGGTGATGGCAATGACACCATCAATGCCGGTGATGGAAATAATACAATCATCGCTGGAGCTGGCACGAACTTTATCTATTCGGGTGTTGGCAATGACAATATCTACACTGAAGACAATAATGACTATATCGAAGCTGGTGATGGTGACAATGATATTAGTGCTGGTGGTGGTACAAACGAGATTTATTCTGGTGCTGGTAATGACACGATTGATACAGGAAACAATAATGACACGATTGATGCTGGGAACGGGAATAACACAATTAATGCTGGTGATGGACTAAATGATATTACATCAGGCTCAGGTAATGACATTATTAATACCGGGTCAGGTAATGATACGATTGAGGCTGGTGATGGTGATAATCAAATAAATGCCGGTGCGGGTCAAAACGAGATTTATTCCGGTTCTGGAAGTGACACAATCGATACAGGTGATGGGAATGATTACATTGAATCTGGCAATGGTGGTGACACTATTAATGCAGGCAATGGACAGAACCAAATCTATACAGGAAGCGGATCAGACACAATTACAAGTGGCTTAGGAAACGATACGATTGAAACTGGTGATGGTGATGATTTTGTCGATGCTGGCTTTGGCAATGATACCGTTGCTGCGGGAGCAGGAAATGACACAATCACCTATGAAAATGCAAGCTCTGCGGTAACTGTCGATTTAAATGTCACAACGATGCAAAACACAGGTGGGTATGGACAAGACACCATTAGTGGCTTCGAAAATATTATTGGCTCAATTTATAATGACATTTTAACTGGAACAGCCGTTGCTAATATTATCTATGGACTTGACGGTGACGATACAATTAATGCGGGCAATGGAAATAATACAATTTATGGTGGATCAGGGACAAATAATGTGATTTCTGGTACAGGAGATGACTTTATTAATACTGGAAATAATTCAGATACCATTAATGCTGGTGATGGTGATAACACAATCGAAGCTGGCAATGGCACAAATAATATAACATCTGGCTCAGGCAATGATAACATCACTTCTGGAAGTGGTGGTGATACAATCGTCGCGGGGGATGGAAATAATACAATCGAAGCGGGCTCTGGCGCGAATAACATTACTTCTGGCTCTGGCAATGATGACATCACTTCTGGTAATGCAAATGATATTATCGACGCAGGTGATGGAAATAACACAATCGCTGCAGGTAACGGCACGAATAACATTACATCAGGTAGCGGTAATGACGACATTACCACTGGAAACGGAAATGATACAATCACAGCCGGTGATGGAGATAACACAATCGTTGCTGGAAACGGAACAAATATCATCACAACAGGATCTGGCACAGATATTATAACATCTGGTAGTGGCAATGATACAATTGTTACAGGAAATGGCGATGATACGATCACCAGTGGGGCTGGCAATGATACAATTACCGTTGGTACACAAACAGTACCTGTTGTAAACGCAACAACATTTACAGAAGATTTCGGTTTCTTCCAAGGTGGTAACGGAACCATTATTGAATTAGGAGATGATATCGGGATCACGATTGATGGGAACTTATGGACGAGATCTCTTTTTGATTACACAATCACCGCGAATACTGTCATTGAGTTTGATTTTAGAAGCACCCTTCAATCTGAAATCTCCGCAATTGGGTTTGCCGATGATGATGGCAACAATTATGGGCAAATGTTTAATATATATGGTACTGAGGACAGAGCCTATGCCGATGAGTTTGCCTATGACGGCTCTGGGAATTGGACTCATTACGAAATCAATGTAGGTGCATATTACACAGGCACATATTCTAGATTATTTATCGTCAATGATGATGATGGCATTTTTAGCACAGATGGTAACAGCTCATGGAAAAATATTATAATTCATGAAGGTGATTCAGGTGATAGCATTATCAATGCGGGTACTGGCCTAGATACAATCTATGCTGATGGTGGTATGGATACTTTTATCTTCGACAATATAAATAATACAGATGTCATTCATAATTATAATGCCCAAGATGGCGATGTCCTTGATATCTCTGATATTCTTATCGGATATACAGGATCTTCGGATATCAATGACTTTGTGAATTTCACAAATTCTGGCAATGAACATACAATTATGTCTGTTGATGTCGATGGAACAGTTGGCGGTGCTAACTTTGTTAATATCGCAGAACTACGTGGACAGGCAGACATGCTGGATGAAACAACCCTTCTTGCAAATGGCAATATTGTTGTCTTTTAAAATAAGCCTATCCCGATACAAAGGTTAACTTGTTAAGCGACGCAGCCTCTCAATTTCTTCTTCTTTCTTTTCAAGCTCACGGATCAAATCATCACGATCTTTCAAGTAATTATAAACACTCTCTAAAGCTTCGATACGTAATACATAGCGCCATGTATAAAAATTTAATCCCGCTAAAAACACCATATACAGCCTCCATGCAGGCCAAATTGATTCAAGAATAACCCACAAGTAACCACAACACGCACAGAAGATAAAGATCCATTTCAAATCATTAAGCGCTTGCTTTGCCTGACTTTCAGGTGCAGAGGCTGCCGCCTTGTACCAGCGATAAGCAATGATTAAATAGCCAGTAAAAACGCCCAGACACAATAAAATAGCAATCGTTATACTCACCAAGTCATGATCCATACAATGAATCAAGTTATGATAGTTATAATGTTCGCCACCTGTAAACCATTTAAAAAAACTATCCATCTTTTACTTACCTTTTATACTTTTATTGATACAATTAACTCTTTAAATAATAATTACTGATTAATTATTAGCACAACGAAACAAGGTAAGCTATAAATTTGACTATGATAGAAGATAAAAATACAGATAGCTTCCGCTGGCTTTGGATTGCCGTCGGTTGCTTTTTATTAAGCGCTATTTTTCTAGCCTACTACATTGATAAGGAACAAAATATATGGCTTTCAAAACTTTTCCAAACTCAAACTCAAAATTTTCTTGATAATAGTCTTACAAACAAAAATCTGAAGGCTCTTACAAATTTAATCACAAATCATTCATATCATGATCTTCATATCAGCCTTTATAAAGGAGAGTCTCTTACTCCAGACACATTGATCGTTTCAAATATAAATAATGAGATTGCGACAGAGTTCTCTAATTATCCGACAAACTTGTCTTACATCAAAACTTTCACGTCAAAAAACAATGAAGTAAAAACAATAGCCTTAAAACCAGGGCTAACTTTTTTAAAAGAACAAAATAGAGCGTTACCAATTTTTATAATTATTGGGGGATTTGTCTTATCTATTTTTAGCTTTTTAAATCTTATCATCTTACGCAGGTCAAAGGTCAATGCTGAATTAATCGCTTTTGAAAAGACAGCAGGCCTCTTAAGAAGTGAAGCCTATTTTAGAACCGCTATGGAAGCCTCCAGCATTGGTATGGCGATTGTTGGAACGGATGGAAGCTGGCTTAAAGTCAATTCTGCTCTTTGTCGCATATTAAAATACTCACCTAAAGAATTATTGAATATGGACTTCCAAACAATCACACACCCAGATGACATTGATAAAGATTTGCAATTGGTGAATAAATTACTCAATGGCGATATGGATACGTATCAAATGGAAAAACGCTATTTTCGCAAAGATAAAAAAATTATATGGGCGTTATTATCTGTTGCAATTATACGTAATGATGATGGGACGCCTCGCCATTTCATCTCACAAATTCACGACATTACCACGGTTAAAAAAACACAAGAGAAATTACAAACAGCTAATGCGGAATTAGAAGAATTTTCTTACAGGACATCTCATGATTTAAGATCCCCTCTTGTGTCATCAATCACGCTTCTAGATATTGCTAAAAAATCTTTAGAGACCAATAAAATAGAAAAAACTCTTAAAAGTATTAATCTAACCCAAAATTCTTTAGTTAAACTAGAGGCTCTCGTGCAAGATATTCTTCTTTTAACACAGACAAAGAATATGCAAGAAGACCGAAAAGAAATTGATGTTTCTAATTTCATAGAAGAATCTCTGAAAAAGTTCTCTCATATGACAGATTTTGATCGTCTAGACATTCAAAAGAACCTACAATTCACAGACCCATTAAATGTTAAAGTAAGTCGCTTTAGGTTAATTATCGAGAACTTAATATCAAATGCCATAAAGTATCAAGACACTGAAAAAGAGCATTCTTTTATCAAAATCACCACACATGACGATAACCAATTTTTTATTCTAAGCATTGAAGATAATGGATTAGGTATTCCCGAAAAACATCACAAACAACTTTTTTCTATGTTCAAACGGTTCCACACGAAAGTCGCATTTGGCTCTGGGCTAGGCTTATATATGGTGAAAAAAAGTGCAGATATTATTGATGCTGAATTAACATTTAAAGACTCAGGAAATGGGTGTATATTCGAATTAAAGTTACCTTTAAACAGGAGGAAAGTAACGCATGAACATTAAACAAGTTTTAATCATTGATGATTCTGATGCTGATCAATTTATGGCCGCAGAAGCGATTGAAGAATTCGACCTTCAAATAGAAATTCTCCAAGCTTTTGACGGACAGGAGGCCTTGGAATTGTTAGACACGCTCGAAAAACAGCCCGATCTCATATTCCTAGATATCAATATGCCTCGTTTAAATGGTTTTGAATTTCTTGCTGAATATAGCACGAAAGAAGATCGCACATCGATCGTTGTCATGCTCACCTCTTCAAACCAAGAAAAGGATAAAGAAACAGCACGCTCCTATGGATGTGTAAAAGGCTATATAGAAAAACCCCTCATCATTCAAAAAATAGAAGAGATAACAAAAGCTCTCGAAACCCTCTAAGCTTGTAACCAACCTTAAAACTATACAAAAACACTTAAAAAAATTGGTTGTGTATGTGTGATATTTTCCCTGCCAAAAAAATGATGCATACCTCTATTTCATAGCGTCAAAATAAAGAGGTCAAAAGAGAAAAAATTTTCTCTCTATTCGTCCGCAACAAACTCCATCTTTTCAGGATAAAGATCCTTGGATGGCAGCATATACATCCGCGTTTTAACACTGAAAAAATTTGGCCCCGAACAATATGTACCGCTAATCTCACGTGCGATGGTTGTCAGGGTTCTATATTTGCGCCTGCTGTACTCGTAATATCCTTGACGGCAATAAACCACATATACCTCTCCATGATATTCCCGCTCAAGAACGGTTCCAGGGATAAGTTTTGTAATCGCGCCTCTCGAGCTATTTTTTAATGCATCACTATTAAAGTCGATAGGATGGATGTGTCGCGGCAAATGCATATCAGGATTAATCGGCTTCTTCGATTCCTCATGATATTTTTCCATGATTTTCATCACGATTTGGTCAAAGGTAAAGTTGATGGAACAATCCTCACCGAATTCCATTTTATAATCATGGCGCACCTGTTTCATGCTGGACAATCTCAGTCGCGCATATTGCTTGATCAGATACAAATCATCTTCATCTTGACCTTCCGAGCGTGGTTCTTGAAACCCTTGAAGCGTTTCCAGCCATTGGCTCAAATTAAATCTTAATCTGTCGTTACTCATCAGCGCCTCCATACGTAATGGTGGTCTTTGATTTGAAAAACCGGACGCCAGAACAATTCGTTTGAGAAATATGCCGCGCCACGGCAGTGATATTCTTGAACTTGATATTCCTGTAAGAAAACCCACCGTTGATACATTCAATGATGTGATCCTCGCCTTTGTATCTTTTCGTGATGATCGTGCCATCTGGGAACTTTGTGTTTGAGCCTTGGGATGCCTTTTCCAAAGGATTGTTTGGTTCGCCCTTGGTATAATGATCCATTAATCGGCTGATTATGGCTTCTCGGTAAATATTGTGCGGACAGGACTTCTTAAAGATGTGCTTATATTCTGCGCGCAGCAAATCCACATCGCACAGACGCAGCCGCGCATATTGCCGTACCAGATACAAATCCAAGCTCTGCGGCTGGCTATCAGCCAGTAAATGCGATAAAAATTGCCATGTTTGATCTTCTTTCATAAAACTACCTCCTGAAGGCATACACGCTTCAGAACCGTTCTTTATCAAGTTGTTTTCTCTGTATTTCTTCTCTTTCGACATTTCATAATTTCCTTTCGGTTTTGCCTGTATTGAATAGGTCTGCAAACCTCTCCAAAAACGACGACGTAAATTGCAACTTTCTTGTCGTTATTTTTCTGGTACGGGGTTTGCTCGCAAAAAACCGATGGAATGTGAAAAAATTTGATTTTGTTTAAAATGAACCAGATTTAGGTAGTATTAGTCCCCTTAGAGCGACCAAAATAAACAGAAAGCGCCCCCGAAGAGGACGCTTTTTGTATCTGACATTTAATTGGTTTGGCTGTTGTTCTAGTCTTCTGCCTTATTAAATGTATCTATGTATCTGATTATGTGTGTAAGCGATACCCCGAAACGAACTCTTGAACTATTGCCCTTCGCGAACAGAAATATGACCTAACGAATATCGAGATTTTCGTCAATTTCTGGATCAGGATCATCCCACGATCCAGTGCATTGTTCGTAATAATCAACATGCTTTTGGAAGCGCGGATCTTCACCTTGAATGAAATAAGTATAAAGACGATTTACTATTTTCTTCATTAGAGACTTCATCTCAGGGTTTGTAATTCTAAAGGCTTCGTTCCAAGGAATCTCGTTCCCTTCGGCGTCAATGATTTTAACATCTGAATAATCACCAACTTTTGTCACAGGTGTTGTGCCAGCATGAATATTTTCAAGTTCAGTATGACGTACACACATCGCTGTTAGCGTTTTAGCAAATCTACCTGCCATTTTTTGTTCTGTTTTTGAATTCATAGCTTACTCATCGTCTGTTTTAAAATTATTGTACTCTTTTGTTGTGAGAGATCTTGTGGCGTTTCCATCCCTAATATAAAAATCGCCCCTCTGGTTTGTGAATACATGCTTTGCTGATTTCTCAATCTCAATTCTTAGGACTTCTTTATCATCCACCCGCTCAAACTTTATGCGGTACAGTCGATCAACTGCGCCATCTATATTGCTTCGGATTGCGCTCCTTAGGGCTAACTCAAACTTATCTTTGTTACGCTCACGTTTAATTAGGGTCTCTATTCCAACTACAGTGGAGTTATCGGCAACTCCCAATATAATTTCACCGCCGTCAGAGTTTGCAAAAGCGACAATGGTCTTAACCAGACCATCGTAAGGGGATTTTCTTTTGCTGTCCTCACTAAGCGTTTCTTTAAATTCTAATCGGCCATGCTCCTTCTCGTTTAGAAGTTCTTGAATGTCACGCCATGGCTTTTCTCCTTTTGGGAATTGTTTGTCACCGATTAAATAGCCAGCTCCAGCTGCTAGTAATGCCGGTACCCATCCACCTAAAGGCAGTGCTACCAATGCCAGCCCTGCCGATATGCTGCCGACTTTAATTTTTCTATCCATATTACGTTGCTCCATATTTTCTTAGTACATCCAATAGTAAAACCATCGCATAAGTATCCTGCTTACAATATTCGATAAGGTTGTCCCATAAGGCTGGTTGTTCAGTTTCTGGCAAGATTCCATTTATGAACGCATTGTATTGCAGCATAGCATCACCACCGTGAGATATTTCTAGATCATCATAGCTGAGATCAGTAAAAGCAGGTAATACGGCTTTAATCGATGCTGAGCTTTTTTGGTTTGGATTATAGAGCCAGCGTTTTCTAAATGGCTCGAGCAAATCAATTACCCTAGAATTAATGGCGTTTAAGGCAGGTGCATATTCAGGAAAATCACTGGCCAGATCATTGTTGCGGGCAATCTCAAAAGACTGGTTATAAACTATGACGTGACCGTCCACGCCACATAGCTCGATAAGTTTCTCAGCAAAAAGTCGGCGCGGGTCGGTCTGCTCTTTATGCAAATATTCATGATGCACCAATTCTGCGTCTGGACTTTCTTGTATATGAACGGAGAATTGAAACGGTATCTGTTGATATGGCCTCGTTCCATCAAAAAGAGGAATGGCTGGATTAATCGTCTCATAATCCAAAAAATACAGCGGATATTGTAGATGGTCTAGAAAGCCTTTTACGTTGGCGCGATCAATGATGGTCTCCCCGCTTAAATAGCTTTCGACATCCAAACTCTTTACACCGCCCGGGCGAATATGATCAGGTAGTTTTTCAATAGCTACACCGTGCTGACGCGACAGATCTTCGGCTTTCTTCTTTTGAAAGACATCATACACAGAATAATCCGGTACATGCTTCCAGCAATGATCACGGTAATCACACTCAAACGGTGCGAAACACCGCGCACCGATTGATACGTCTGGCTCTTTTTTGCGCTCGAGAACATAGCCAAGCTGTCCAGCGACAGCCTCAACTTCAGCTTGCCTAGAAAAGACGTCACCAGATATATCTTCAAGTTTAAACAAAAGCTTTGGATCAATATCCCCAGCGCGGATATAGCTATTATCCAACACCATCATAAAGCACTTGCGGATTTTGTACCCAGCGCCGTTAAAGACATGATATTGAAACGCCATGTCATCGAGGTGATAATCTTTGACACTGGTAGAGCTTTTAACCTCGATCAAATCCCATTCATTACTCCCGCTGACGCGCTTTAAAATGTCAATGCGGGAATAGCCACCATCAATCGGGTGCATTGCTGTAGCTTCAAAAATAATATCATGACCGTCTTTGATAAATTGCTGTGTAGATTCAATCGCGCCTTTCACATCCCAATAGGCATTTTTGACCTCAGCCCCACCGTCAAAATAGGACATAGCCAGCGCACCAATCTCATTCCCCGCATCAAACCGCGCTTGCGTCTGCGCATCAATCTCTGGGGCAAGGTCTTTACGATGGCGATACAACCACAAAGCCTTCGGGCATTGAAGACCCTTTACGTACTGAGATTTTGAGATTGTATGCTTATCCATGAATAGAAAGTTACTTGATTATTCTTAAATTTTCCACTATTTTCTCATTACTACCCATTTACACCAAAGATCAGGAAAGTCATGGATAACGACATAATGACAATGAAAGAGGTCGCTGAGTACCTCAAATTAAATGAAAAGACAGCCTATCGTTTAACCTCAGACGGTAAGCTTCCAGCATTTAAAGTTGGCGGTAGCTGGCGTTTTCGTAAATCAGAGATTGACGAATGGACAAAAAAGCAAAGCAATATGCAGAACCAGCAGGATAAATAGACCATGAGAATAGCGCAGATCGAAAAAAATCTTTCAGAACTGGTGAAAAGCATTTCACCAGATGAATTTGTTTACGATCTCTTGCTGGCTTACGGCACGCCAAAAACGACTGTCACGTTGCTTAAAAAGGGTAATCGAAACCTTTCCAAAAAAGACGGACAAATCATCCTTAAGCGCAAATTATTCTTTCAAGAAACACAAGAGCAAGATCTGCACGGTCTGATTGACAGCTTAAAAAATGATGATGCCACCCACCGCCATGACCCACGCTTTATTGTGGTAACGGATTATAAAACCTTACTAGCCATTGATACAAAAACGGATGACACGCTCGATATAAAAGTTAACGAGATTAACAAACACCCGTTCTTTTTCGGGCCGTGGGCAAAAATTGAGAAAAACACCCATTACAACGAGCAAGAAGCCGATGTTAAAGCCGCCGAGAAGATGGCGAAGATCTATGATGAGATTTTAAAAGATAACGCATTTGAAACAAAAGAAGATCTACATGGCCTTAATATTTTCCTCTCGCGCCTGTTATTCTGTTTCTTTGCTGAAGATACAGGTATTTTTAGAGGCGAGAATGTTTTCACAAACTATGTCAGCACTTCTCAAGAAGACGGTAGCGATCTTGATGATTACTTGAACAAACTGTTCGAGGTCTTAAACACTGCCGATCATTCCGCTTATCCCGATTACCTCTCAAAATTCCCGTACGTAAATGGCGGATTATTTGGTGATCGATATTTCGCACCAAAATTCTCGCGTAAAGCACGCCGCATGATTATCGAATGTGGTGAGCTGGACTGGGCAACCATCAACCCTGATATTTTCGGGTCAATGTTCCAAGCTGTGGTTCATACAGACCAGCGCAGTAGCATGGGGCAGCATTACACCTCCGTACCGAATATCATGAAAGTGATTGAGCCACTTTTCCTAAACGAGCTGCGTGAAGAGTTTGATAAATATTACGAGAATCAGAAAAAACTGGAACAGCTTCTTGCTCGCCTTGAAAAACTCCGCATCTTTGACCCGGCTTGTGGATCGGGTAATTTTCTAATTATTGCCTATAAGGAAATCCGCGAACTGGAGATGGAGATATTCCAGCGCATTCAGGAGGTAACAACCAACCCATCACTGCCGTTCTCCCGTATTCAGCTTTCACAATTTTACGGGATTGAGCTGGATGATTTCGCGCATGAAGTTGCCATTCTTTCCTTGTGGCTAACCGAACACCAAATGAATGTGAAATTTGAGGAAGTCTTTGGTCAGACAAACCCAACGTTGCCATTGAAAGAAGGTGGAAACATCGTTTGTGACAACGCTACCCGCATTTCATGGGAAGACGTATGTCCAAAAGATAAAAATGCTGAAATTTATATCTTAGGCAATCCGCCTTACCAAGGAGCAAGAAGGCAAGATGAGCAGCAAAAGGCTGATTTGTCGCATGTGTTTTCAGAGTTTAAAACATACAAAAACCTTGATTATATATCCTGCTGGTTTTGGCTTGGTGCGGAGTACATTCAAGGAAATAACAGTAAAATCGGCTTAGTAAGTACCAACTCAATATGTCAGGGGGAACAGGTTTCTTTGTTGTGGCCTTTTATATTTAATAAAGAGGTTGAAATTGGGTTTTGTCACCAATCTTTTAAGTGGACAAATAACGCAAGAAACAACGCAGGAGTAACTTGCGTGATCGTTGGTTTGCAAAGCCAAAAAGAGAAACTGAAGGAAATATATTCCGATGGTATTTGCAAAAAAGTTAAATCAATCAATGCTTACCTCACAGAAGGAAACCAGACTATTGTTGGAAGACGCAACAAGCCATTGTCTAGCAACCTAAATCATATGCCAAAAGGTAATATGCCGTACGATGGTGGGCATTTAATTTTAGATGAAACAGAAAAAAATGATCTAATATCCAACTATCCTACTGCTAAAAAGTTTATAAAAAAGTTGGTTGGGGCAAAAGAATTTATACATTCATTAAAACGTTACTGTCTTTGGATTGAAGATAATTCTTTAAATGAAGCACTTGCAATAAGCCCCATAAAAGAACGTATTGAGAAAGTTAAAAAAATGCGTTTGGATAGTTCTGATACTGCTGCAAACAGATTGGCAGAAAGAGCGCATCAATTTAGAGAGATAAATCAGACAAAAACAAGCTCTATTGTAGTTCCATCTGCAACATCGGAGCGTAGAAAATATATCCCGATGGGCTTTGTGAATGATGATACTATCGTTAGTAATCTTGCCTTTGTTATTTATGATGCTGAACCGTATTTGTTTGGTATTCTTTCATCAAAAATTCACCTTGCGTGGGTTAAAAGCGTTTCAGGGCAGCTAGAAACTCGAATCAGATATTCGTCTGCCCTATGTTACAACACATTCCCTGTGCCAGATCTCACAGAAAAGCAAAAAGAAACGATTACCACGCATGTTTACAATGTGCTGGAAGAGCGTGAAAAACATTCCGAAAAAACAATGGCGGAGCTGTATGACCCCGACAAAATGCCGGACGGGTTAAGAGAGGCACACCACCACCTCGACCTCGCCGTTGAGCGTTGCTATCGCTCAAAACCATTCACCAGCGATGAAGAACGCCTTGAATACCTTTTCAAACTCTACGAAGACATGACCGCCAAAGAAAAATCAGGAGGTCTGCTTTGAGTGACCTGCTTGATTTAACCGTTGATACAAAGTCTTTGCGAGTTAGTAATCGCGAAGGTGATCGAAGAGAGTTCAAAGCTCTATTCGACAACAATGCTCTCTGGAAGTACGCAAAAACTATGGTTTCATTCGCAAACAGGGATGGCGGGGTGATATTTTTTGGCGTAAAGGATCGCCCCAGAGAATTGGTAGGATTAACGGGCAATAACCCCGATGAGCTTGTTTTTGCTCATTTTTTAAAAGAATATTTTGAACCAGAGATACGCTTCACTCTCGATACGCTTAAAATAGCGGGAAAAGACCTTCTTTATGTTCTAATCGAGGCTTCTCCAAATAAACCAGTCATTTGTAAAAAACGAAAAGTATCCAAAAATAAAGAATCTGGGAAAACGGATAAGGAGCTACTTCGCGAAGGCGCTATTTATTATCGTTATTCATCTTCAACAGAAGAAATTAAATATCCGGAGCTTACAAAAATTTTAGAGGAGAAAGTGCAGAAAGTCTTTCATTCTATGGTCGATAACATAACCCTTCTCAATAAAGTTGGCTATGATCGTGCCGCTGTTGTAGATGCCAGCGAGTTGAGTGGAAACGATAAAAGCACATCCGTCTATATAACAACAGAAACAGCAAAAAATATTAATTGGATTCAAAAAGGGCGTTTTTCTGAAACAGAAGACCAGTCAGAAAAAGCATATTATGTGACTCGTGAAATTGAAGTTAGGCATGGCGTTGAAATTTCCAACCCAGTGCCCACAGACCCAGGTTTAACGCATACCCTTACACAGACAGCATTAAGACAAGCTATTTCTTTATCAGGAAATCATCTTGATGCAGTTTTATGGAAGTTGGGGCTGTTAAATAACCCGAAATATCATTTGTCTGGCCAGCATGGAAAAAACAAATGGCATAAATTCACTGAAGCTACAAAAGACAAAGTTTTAGAAGCCTACCCTTTAGACCTTACTGGTAGACTTAATAAGGTCAAAGATGTGGTGAATGAATATCTACAAAGCCAAAGGAAATAAAGGAATAAATAATGCCAAATATAGTAGACGTCACATATGCCCAAACAGGGGAAAGCACCAAAACCAACTCAATGGGTATGCGTGAAATGCAAGAGCGTGCTTACTCTGCACGTGACGCTCAATATCTTCTTCTGAAAGCACCTCCTGCTTCAGGTAAATCTCGTGCGTTGATGTTTATTGCCTTGGATAAGCTGATTAACCAAGGCTTGAAAAAAGTGATTGTGGCCGTCCCTGAAAAATCTATCGGTGGTTCATTTGGAAATACTGATCTTAAAGAATACGGCTTCTATGCAAACTGGGAACCTAATGAGAAATACAACCTCTGCACTCCGGGAGGCGATAAAAGCAAAGTGGATGCCTTTATGCGCTTTATGGAAGGTGACGAAAAAATTCTAATTTGTACGCATGCAACATTACGCTTTGCCTTTGAGCAGATCGATGAGAGCAAGTTTGATAATTGCCTACTTGCGATTGATGAATTTCACCATGTATCCGCAGATAAAGAAAACAGTCGCTTGGGTGGATTGCTACATTCGATAATGACTAAATCCAGCGCTCACGTGGTAGCGATGACAGGTTCATATTTCCGTGGCGATGGCGTTCCAGTACTTACACCAGAAGACGAAAAGAAATTTATACCAGTTACCTATAATTACTATGAGCAGTTGAATGGCTATACGCACCTGAAATCCTTGGGGATTGGATATCACTTTTATCAAGGTCGCTACACTACAGCAATTGCCGAGGTTCTAGATACTGATAAAAAAACAATTCTACATATTCCCAGCGTGAATTCAGGTGAGTCAACAAAAGAGAAATATGACGAAGTTGACACAGTATTAGGCATTCTTGGCGAGGTTGATTATCAGGATGCTGAAACAGGTATTATATACCTAAAACGTCATACAGATGGGAAAACACTAAAAATTGCAAACTTGGTAGAGGAATATCAAAGAGATCGCGTGCAGGAATACCTGCGTAATATTAAATCAGCTGATGATATTGATTTAATTATCGCTCTTGGCATGGCAAAGGAAGGCTTTGACTGGCCGTATTGTGAGCATGCCTTAACGGTCGGTTACAGAGGGTCTTTGACTGAGGTTATTCAAATTATAGGGCGTTGTACGCGTGATAGCGATAACAAAACCCACGCGCAATTTACTAATCTGATTGCGCAACCCGATGCGGAAGATGGCTTAGTTACATTATCCGTTAATAATATGCTCAAGGCCATTACATGCTCACTTCTGATGGAGCAAGTGTTAGCACCTAATTTCAAATTCAAAACAAAGCTCTCAGATGACGATGAAGCAAAACCCGGAGAATTCAAAATTCGTGGTTTCAAAGAGCCTTCATCGAAAAGAGTAAAAGAGATTGTTGAATCTGATTTAAATGATCTAAAGGCAAGAATTCTTCAGGATGATAAAATGATTAAGGCGCTGCCGGGTAATGTTGATCCAGAAGTGATTAACAAGGTGATGATTCCGAAGATTATCAAGATCAAATATCCAGAGCTATCAGATGCAGAAGTGGAAGAAGTACGCCAACATGTGGTCGTTGATTCCGTCATCAAGAATGGAGAAATCAAGGAAACTGGTGATAAACGCTTTATTCGGATGGCAGGTAAATTTGTCAATATTGATGACCTGCACGTCGATCTGATTGATAGCGTTAATCCGTTCCAAGCCGCCTTTGAAATCCTATCTAAATCTGTAACAGCACAGGTCTTCCGAGTAATTCAGGAGGCAATTGAAGCCACCCGTATTCAAATGACGGATGAAGAAGCCATGCTGCTATGGCCAAAGATTAAGAGCTTTGTTCAAAACAATAATGGTCAGCAACCAAATATCAATGCCGTTGACCCATTGGAACAACGATTAGCTGAGGCTCTGATATATATTCAAAACCAGCGCAGACAACAAAATTTATAAGGTGTGATTGAGTGGATAAGGACGATTTATTAAAACTGATAAACGATGATGATTTAGGGCTATTAAATGTTAAGCCTAAGCAATCTGCTATTGTCACTGCAGATGAGCGCCTTATTGCATCCTTTACTCAAATCAATCAGTTTGTTGCAGACAATGGACGAGAACCTGAAAGTGGTAAAGGCATTCAGGAACACCAACTCTATGCTCGTCTTAACGGTATTCGTGAGAGTGCTGAGAAGATGGAAGCGCTTGCAAGCCTTGATGGACATGGCTTACTCAATGTCCAACGCACAGAAATAAGCTCTATTGAAGATATTTTTGACGATGATGATTTGGGTATTTTGGGTAACGAAGCGGAGAGCATCTTTACGCTGAAGCACATCTCAAAAGAAACAACGATGCCTGATTATGTTGCCAGTCGTAAGCCGTGTAAAGATTTTGAAATATTCGAGGCTAAATTCACTCAATGCCAGGCAGACCTGACAGCTGGAAAAAGAAAGCTATGGCCGTTTAAGAACGAACAACAAATCCAAAAGGGTTATTTCTTTGTTCTTAAAGGTGTTCTACTTTATGTGGCTGATGTTGGTGAAGTTGAGAAAAGTAACGGTAAAAAGAATGCTAGGTTACGCTGTATTTTTGAGAATGGAACAGAATCCGACATGTTGTTACGTTCATTGGCAGCCGAGCTTTATAAGGATGGCCGTCGCGTAACTGAGCACGAAGATCAGTTGCTGGATGGCTTTAGCAATATTAACGAAGAAGACGAAGCAACAGGTTATATCTACGTCTTGCGCTCGTTAAGCACAAAGACTGATATTCAGGAACTTAACAACCTCTATAAAATTGGTTTCTCAACTGTTCCTGTAGAACAACGCATTAAGAATGCGGAAAACGAACCAACATATTTAATGGCACCGGTTCATATTGTGGAGGCTTACCAGTGCTACAATATGAACCCACAAAAATTGGAACAGTTGCTTCACACATTCTTTGGGTCATCCTGTTTGAATATTGATATTTTCGATGGTAATGGCCAACGCCACACACCTCGTGAATGGTTCATTGCACCATTAGATATAATTGAACAAACGATACATTTCGTGCTGAACGGCGACATTGTGAATTATCGTTATGATTCAGATAAACAAGAAATTGTGGGGAGGTAAAGAATGCTTGATCAATCCTTCTCTGCTGAAAATTTCCGTAAAATTTTTGACTACGAAAACAGGAAAGGTAATTATCTTGCCGGGAGTTTCTTTCCAGACGCGAATGAAAAATCAAGAAAAATCAAACGATGTAATGATGAGTTAAAGGAGCTCAAGAAACCCTCTGATGAAGATAAAGTTGATGCATATACTCAAAAGAAACAGGAGTTGGTTGAAAAGAAGACAAATTTAGAGCAGGAAAAAGAACAAATACTCGAAGATGCTTTTAAGAAGGTTAGCGATACAGCAACTCAAAAAAACTTTTCTTTAGATCTCGAAGATAGAGATATCAACGGCAAGAAAGTTTATGTTGCAGCGAATTCATCTGGAGACTATTCGGGGCTCGCTAAAGAGAAACGACTAAATTTAGCAGCCCAATTTTTTGCATTAAAACAGACACAGAAAAATATCAGTAAATTATATAAAGTTAAGCAAGCGGATCGTTATAATATAGTTTGCCAATTGAGAGAGGCTCTAAGAGGTCGTTTTCCTAAATATATTATTAGAACCGATATTTCGAGCTTTTATGAGAGCATTCCAAGGGTTGAATTAATAAAAAAAATCAATGAGGACAATCTTCTAACTTATAATTCTAAGAAAACAATAAAACAGATCCTATATAAATATGGAACACTCCCTGGGGGGAGTTTCAAGGGCATCCCAAGAGGTGTTGGAATAAGCGCGTACCTCTCAGAATTACACATGCGCGAATTGGATGAAGAGATGCGAAACGCACCAAATGTTTTATATTACGCAAGGTATGTCGACGACATAATAATCATATACACTAACGCCAACCCTAGCGTGAAATCATTGCGAGCATTCTGTAGAAACATTATTGAAAAGGGGCTGAAAAGAAACCGTCAAAAAACCTCTCTTATAAAGGCGAATGGAAGTACACCGCACACCATTGATTATCTAGGCTATAGTTTTAGATTCGGCACCGGTGACGTTAAAGTAAACATAACAAAATCCAAAGTTGATCGGTATAAAAGTAAGATTGATCTATCTTTTTATGATTATGAAAAAAAATTAAAATATAATGAGAAAAAAGCTCGACGACTGCTAATAAAGCGAATTAAGTTTCTAACTGGAAATACACGCTTAATTGGCAATAAGAAAAATATTCGAGTGGGGATATACTTTTCTAATAAGATTCTCACCGATCATTCTTATTTAAAGGGGATGGACTGTTATCTAACTCACAAAGTATCTTCATTGCAAAATGAGCGAGCAAAAAACAGACTTAGTAAGCTGTCCTTTCAAAAAGGGTTCGTCGAGAAAACCTTTTATAAATTTTCAAAGGCAGATTTAGAAAACATTATGGAGGCTTGGAAATATGCCTAAGCGTCTTAAAATCAGATATAAAAAAGAGCGTGCCATCTTAGCGGATGTCTTACCTTATGAAACCCCAGTGACTTTTACGAATCGTCATGTTTATGACTTTATAGAAAAGTTTAAGGTTACCATTAGTGATGACACGCTATCATGGAAGTCAAATAACAATGATGCATTAGATAAAATCATTCATATCTTATTTGCATTGCCAGAGAACCCAAGTCGTCTGTCCACCCAAAATGGCGGCATTAAGTCTTATGATTTCAATAACGGTGGCCAACCTAGGCCAGAGTACCCATTAATACCATTTGGCTATAAAATAAGTCACAAGCAAAAGGAGTTTCGTGAACTCAATGTTCCTCATACCCGTAGTCAGCTACTCGTAGCCAACTTTTATGAACAGTATAAAGAAAGCATTATCTATTATTGTTCGCAAAGCTCTTTTTCAATACGCGCACCTCGAAAAATAGCCACACATAAGTTCTACAAGGACAATTTGCACAAATCAAAATTATCTGATGATGCTTCAATCATTGAAGAAAATGATAAGGAGTACAAGAACCAGAAATCTTTCTTTTCATACAAAGACTACAGCAATATCCATAAATTCTATGAGTCTCCACGATACCACCGTTGCGAGAAAAAATATAACAAACTCCTGAAGCTAGATATCTCCAAATGCTTTGATAGCATCTACACACATTCAATTGCATGGGCTCTTCTCGGAAAGCAAGAGGTCAAAGAAAACCTTAAAACCGTGGATAATACTTTTGCAGGCCAATTTGATAGGTTAATGCAGAATATTAACTATGGGGAAACGAATGGCATCATAATAGGTCCAGAACTATCCAGAATCTTTGCTGAGATTATTTTGCAGGCTGCAGACAAAAAGGTCGAATTTCTTCTGAAAACAGAGCATGGCCTTAAAAACAAAGTAGATTTCGAGATGCTTCGTTATGTGGATGATTATTTTATCTTTTACAATGAGGAAGATGATAAAAGTACAATTGTAGAAACCGCCCAGCATGTTCTTAAAGAGTATAAGTTACACCTTAATTCGGCCAAAGAAGTTGAATATGAGAAGCCTCTCATAACAGAAATGTCTATCGCCAAAGAACGAATATCCAAACTCTTAGAAAACGAACTAAAATATAGATTAGAGACAGTAGAGGAGGAAAGCGACGAAGGGCCTATTGAATACGAAAAGGGCAGCATCTACGTTAACAGCAAGAAGCTAATTATAGACTTCAAGACTATTATCAAGGAGTGCCAGGTCGAATACAAAGATATGCTTAATTACTCCTTTTCAATTATTGAAAGGAAGTGTCATCAAATCATCAATGATTTCACAAAAGCCCACCCAGATCATCGATCAGAAGAAGGTTTTATAAAAGCGATCGTTGCCCTTCTGCAGTTTATATTTTTTATTTATTCAGTATCCCCAAGGGTCAATACCACAATAAAGCTTTGTATAATCTTAAAGACATTCCTGTCCTATTTGAAGGGCTCAAAATTCTGTCCTGAGAAAAATACACAAACTTCTAATATCAAGAATTCTGAGAACAAGCACAGAGTTTTTAAATGCATCTACGACAATATTACTCTTGTTATGAAGAAGAATAAATGTAGCGATGCAACGCAAGTTGAAACTTTATATTTGTTGATTGCACTGGCAGAGTTAGGAAAAGAATATTGGTTGGATGAAGATATTTTAGCGGAATACTTTGGTATAGAGGACTTGGAGAGTGAAAATCCAAGAAAGAATAGCTGCCTAAATTATTTCTCCTTAACGGTACTTTTATATTATATGAGAGAAAAAGCCAAATACCGTAATTTGCGGAATTTAGTTGAAAAAATGGTGATTGAAAAGTTTCAGTGTGATGAAAAGATTCGAAGAAAGAGCTCCGAGCATACGATGTTGTTTTTTGATATGCTTTCGTGCCCTTTTATAAAAACTGAGACTAAGAAAAAAATTCTGCAGGCATATAATATAAACGATGCAAATCTGCAGAATGACCTGATTAATTTTCAAGTGGCTAACACTCCCAAACAATTATGGTTCACAACTTGGGAAGGCTTCAATTTTAGTAAAGAGCTTGACGCAAAGCGTAGCCAAGAAGTATATTAAATATGCGCTTCACTCAAATTATTAACACACACATGCGCACGTTAGTCTTTCTGAAAAAGTTAGTATAACATTGGCACCACTGGAGAGTGGTGCCTAAATGTTTCCGATCTTCTTCTCTATTTTTTAAGGCATAATCTAAAAATACTACTTATAAAGTGTAAACCTTAGTCTCTGCCTCCCTGCGCCTTACAAGCCCTCTTAACTTACGGCCACCAGCCCAGACCCAGCGCATAAGCTGAGCCGGAACATTCTGGTGGTTCTTACGATTAATGACGCGGCGTAGGGTTGAGCGTTGTAGTGCGCCTGATCCTAAATTGTAGGTAAATGACACCAGTGCATCAAACTGCCCGTCCGTTAATGGCACTGTAATTAAGCGCAGGACGGCACGTTCTGCTATTTGAGCATCTAAGCGCAGTAACTCTTCAGCCTCACCTTGAGTGATCCCGCCAGAGAAATCCTCACCCTTTTTAACGACGTGGCCGTAGCCGATTGTTGGGTATCCTGCAGGGCAAAAATAAACGGTTGGAGAGAAGCCCTCGAACCGTTTGATTAAATCTATACCTTCTTGTGTAATATGACGCATATTAGCCTCCGTTAAATATTAATGTTTCTCCAGCGTTGCAATGACCGTTAGTTTTTTATCGCCGCTCGTAAATACGCCCCAAAATTGCTCTTGGTCTAAGACCATTTTGCGGTCAATTTTCAGCTTAAATTTATCGACCTTATATTTTAGGGCTAAGGGGAAGTCGGCCAGATCATAAAATGCTGTTCTGGCCAATCCAACTTGCTTCACCACCGCTTGATAATGATCCAGCAAACATTCAATTTCACGATCCGAACATTGATCGCTCGTCATGTCCTCAATCATGGCTTTGTAGTAAATTTTTGACATTGTTCATCCTTTCTTTTGTTCTATCAGTAACGCTTCGTTTCGGAACTTAATCAACTGAATAAGATGTTATTATTCAGCTATTTGAACGAAACTTTGAAAGCGCTCTCTGACCAAACCAAAACGACATAACCGCAGCAAAAAGAGCCTGTGTTTCAATATCCCAAATGGCAATTAAGCTGTCGGTGATGGGTGCGCCACTATCGAGTAGATTGAGCAATGCTGATATTTTGACGGTCGCAAATAAAGCGAAGAATGCGTATGTCAAAATCGGGCGGACAGATGCTCTTAAGGCTTCAACCCAGCGCACACCACTAGGCTGGCTTGCGTGTTTGTAAAGAGCTTGGCTTTCTGAAATATCAGCCTGCACATGGATTTCTTCCGAGCGTTGATTATGCCCTTGCTTTTGTGCCTCCATCTGCCGATCAAGAATGGCAAGCTCATGTTTTTTGTCGCTGCGATCCTGCCAAATATTCAGAAAGTCTGGGAACGCAGATGAAATAAAGCCGATCAGGCTTCCAAGTAATGTAAGCATAGTATTTTCTCCTTTTTGAGTTGTTGAAATTGATTATTTAGGGGTACGTAAAAATTTGAGATCGTCGCGGATATCAATGATCTGCACTTTTATGGCGGCAAGATCTTCGCGCATTTCACCGACAACTTTGCGTCCCGTGATATCGTTATTGACGAGGGTTTCGACGGTGTTTAGACGAGCATTTAAAATGGCTAGGCGTGAGCTGATCCATGAGGTCAGCTTTACGAGCGCAACAAGTATGGCCAAACTGTGAGCGATAATGCCCACAGCCAAGCCCCATTCTGCAGGGGTCATGCTTTTTCTCCTTAGTTAGTTTTGTTTTTTAGATATCGGCGGTATGCACCAGCGGATTTTCAACGACAGAGGCAATCTCAATAAGATCGCCACGTGGCTTGATGGCTGTGACACGCGCCAGCACAGCCCAATCCTCTCCAATACCAAAGGAAAAGTGCGTGCGTTCTTCTGCACTGCCTGTGTAGGGCGCAAAATCAATTTCATCGAGCAGTTCGACTTGCGTTTCCCTTCCAGTAGTGACGACTTCCCACGGACCACTGATCGAACCATCACGCTTGCGCAAGGCGATGTAATGGCTATTGCCATCTTTAAATGTCACTGGCTCAGACAAAATCAGGATAGGATGCTCATACGCGACCACGTCGCCAGCTTCACCCCAGCGCGGCATATCATGAGAGATGGCGATCAGATCACCATAGGTCGGGATCAAGCCCTCCAGCTCTGTTCTAAAATTAACCATGCGCCGACGATAACGATTAGCCGCCGCCATATACAGACCTTCACGCATAGCATGATCTTTATTCGTACAGCCGAAAAGCGAAACAGTGGCTGGTTGCTCTGCATTGCTATCTGGAAGGCTGGCGGTCACTTCATCTGGCTTCCATGTCTTTTGATTAAAAAACTCAACGGTGACGCTATCTGCCGTATCTTCGCCTGGCATCACATAGTCGATTTTAAAACTGCTCTTTACGATATTGCGCGGGGAGAACAAGGCAACAGGTAGCGTCTTCGGCTCATCCCGCACAAATCGAACCAGTCCACCTTGTAAAAACGGAATAGCGCGACCACACCGCGCCACTTGCGTTAAAGCGTCCCAGACTGTGCGCTTACTATCAAAAACACCGTTAAATGTATCGCCGCGCGTTTGCCAAATCATATCCAGCGCCACCAGCGCCTGCAGATCAATCCGGCTATCTTCTAAATCCGCGCCATAGCTTGCCTTTAAAATATCAGCCATCGCCCACGCGATAGATTGTGTGACTTGAACACTGCTCCAGCCATTTTGATCATCCCAAATTGATAATTTGCGCGTTACGATACAATTCACCATCCGCGATGAGCGCTGAGATAAATTATCCGTTGCCCGCATTTTCATGGCCAGCAATGTTACATTCCCAAAATTAGGGGTATGAATTAAATGGGCTTTCAGCGCGTTCCAATTTAAATCATTGCCAGCTCTGGCAGAATTATCTTTGGCATTGGTGCGGATCGCTTGAACCTCATACCGCCCCGCCGCCACAGAATATTTATAGGTATTGCGAATGGCTGTATTGGTGTTTGCCGTATGTGTTTCTGTTCCCAGCGTGATCCATGAGCCTAAAGCCGCGCCATCATCATCGATAAGGCGTGCTTGCACTTCCCATGTAACCGTTCGATTGTTTAAAGAGCCGCTGTCATTCGCGTAATACAGCCCCTTGGGCATAATAATATCAAGGCTGATCAGATCCGTTGTTGTCTCAGCAGGGTTTACAACAAACGGTCCAATCCAATCCCCACCATCGGCAATATTTAGAAGCTCTTGCCCTGCAACCTCTGGCGCAGTGACGACATCCGTATCAAACAAGCTGACTGCGCCATTGGGCTGAATGACTTCATACACAATCTCCTCAAAGGAGCTGATCGGCGTATCCTCGATGCGGATTTGCTCAATATCATATTCACCTTGACCAATCACATGGAGCTGGAAAAGGAATTGATCATTGCCCTCAAATTCTGCATAAGGCGTTGCACCAAAATCGGGATACACAACGTGCCGACCGTACACAACAGGTATTGGCTCACCAAGGCGGGCTTGGTTGCCTTGCGCCTGCAGGGAATATGTTGGACTGGGGCTAGTGGCGTTATAATTACTGATCGCAGAGCTTGGCATTGGCGGCGGAATAAGCGCATTAACCAGCGCTGAGCCAGCCAAAGCAATCCCAGCGGTAATAAGCGATGTACCAATAGCGCTCGTTACGCCCAGCGTGCCTGCAAGCGCCGCACCCGCATAAGGCGCAGCCACCATGACGGCAATGGTTAAAACCGTCCGCAGGATTTTACCGCCACCACCGCCGCCTTGAGGAAGCGTGATGAAACTGATCACCGTATCTTTGGCAATAACCACCAGTGCCCAGTTTTTTTTAAGCACAGGTTCACCATCAACAAGACACAATGTTGGCTTTGTGAATTCTACGATGCCGCGTTCATCAAGCCAGCCACGTATTGTTTGCCCGAGTTTCGGGGTGAACAAATCAACGTTTAGATGCAGATGAAATGGGTTATGATGAATGGCAATTTGAGCCATCGCTCATTTCTCCTTTGTAACGATAATAATTTTCAATTTTCCAACCTGTTAGGCTGAGGCTTTGGAGGTTTTGAAACACCACGCCAGCGCCTTGCATGCAGTGAAGTAGCCCACCGCCATCAACATCGAGCCACACGCCAACGTGAATGGGATGTCGGCTTTGACGCATGAGGGCAATATCACCCTCTATCGGATTTTTAACAGTATCCCAGTTTTGCTTTTCAGGATGCGCATCAAAGGTTTTGATCAGCTGACGCAGATTGCTTTCCTCAACGGGGATAATCTCAAGCTCAAGGCCATAAAATCGGCGATGAATATCAACAACCAGTCCCCAGCAATCAAAGTCTTCAGGACCATCTGATGCCACCTTCCAAGGCTTGCCAATATAATCTGTTGCCCAATGTGTCATCTCGCCTCCTTATCTTGTTAAGCCCGCAAAACGTAATGCATTGTAAGTTTCTGACGGAAAGGCTTTATTCCCGACATCAAGCATGCGGGCTTTGCCGGTCACGCGTGATGCATCCGCGCTGACTTCCGTTAATACCAGCGTAAATGGTGGGTCCATTTGAGGCCCTTCAAAATCATCTGATAAATATGGGCGATAGGTGATCTCAATTTTATCCTGACTTTCAGCAGCGCGATCCAGATGCGTGACAATCTCACGGCTAACATTATCCAGCGTAATGCTGATTTCAGGCACAGGCGCAGTATCAACAGGCGGTAATTCCAAATCAAAACCCATCGCGATAAAATCAACCATCGCACCGCCATCTAAAGGCGCAGAAGATTCAAGCCGTGCTGTTAGCTCTTGGTTATCGCGCACCACCCGAATGGCAATGGATTTCCCATCATCATCGATAAAAGATGGATGGCGTAATTCTAGCGTGTGCAAAATAACAACATCACTCGGCGCAGAAGCATAGGCTTCCCGCAGGGCTTCTGATAATGCGTTATTCGGCATCTTTGGCATCCTCCCACGCTTTGTCATTCAGATAATCTAGCGCCACACCATCAATGAATGAATTTTCAATCTCATCAGAACGCTTGCGGATCTCTTTCACACGAGCAAGCAGGTCTTGGGCTTCGATAAGGTCTTGTTTTTCATCATCGCCTAGATCATCTCTGCCATCCAAAAGATACAAATCTGCCAGCGCATTTTGTTGTTTCCATGAAGGTGCAACGGCATTAATACGGCGACCAGCTTCTTCCTTGATTTGCTGAATAAGCAGGCTGGATTTAATAACGTCTTCCAGCTCACTGTCTTCAACATTCTTGCTACCTTTGGCGGGCTTCACCCCTTTAGCAAAAGCGTAATAGTGCCGATCATCTAAATCACCTAAGTGAATAGGCGCGACTTCGCTTTCAGCAAAGCTGGGTGCTTTGCTGATTAAATATGATTTAATTTTCATGATTTTCTCCTTAAAAGATTACATTTTTGAGGGTTTTAACGTCGTGCAAATTGCCCGTTTGTGTACCGGTTTCTCCGTAGGAGTTATTATCTCCAGAGGCATCGACGCGTCCATCGTCATATAAAACACCCAACCCCCAAGAGGCTGTGCCATGCCCATAACAATTCCAATCTTCGATAACACCTGATTGACCTAACACACATTTGAACGTGTTATTCGTGCCTGCTGTTGAGTCTATGCCAAGATTGCCATTGCCTGAATAACCAGCGGCCCACAGTTCATCACCAGATTGGATAATGCACCCGTCATAACTGGCCCCGCCGCCTATACGCACGCGGGAAACATTGCCTTGAAAAGAGCCGTTAGGTTTAAAGGGTGAGAGCTGGTTCGTCGTATTGCCGGTGCCAAGCTGCCCATAGCCATTATTACCCCATAGGTAGACTTCATCCTGATCAGTAATTCCACCTGATACGGGATAGCGACCATCACCTGCAAAAATGTCAATAAAGCTCTCGCTATGGCTTATTTGTGAAAAGCTCGTGCGGTTGGTGGTATCGCCATGCCCCAGTTGGCCATAGCCATTATACCCAGCGCTCCATATTGAACCGTCGGAAAGAAGAACTAAGCCATGCCCAGTTGGGCCAGCTCCTGCCGTGTTGTAGCCACATGATGCGACAGCTTTCACAGCAGTATTAATGGATGAGTGTAAAATAGGTGTTTGACGATTGGTGGTATCACCAAGTCCTAATTGACCTTGAGCATTATATCCCCAGACCCATAATGCGCCATTATCTTGAATGGCATAAACCGTATGGGGAAGCCCAGAGACTGAAACATCAACAATATCAATTAAAGACCCACATCGCACAGGTGTGTATTGATTGGCTGATGTACCGTTGCCCAAGTTACCGTTTGAATTTATACCGCAAGCATAAACCTTTCCGTCGGTCGTTAAGAAATACGCACACGCATGATCATAATAATTAGGACGACCCGGGATAATCTTTGCAATCTGAATATTATTTTGAACAAAAAATTCTATCCGTTTGGCAACAGCGCGATTGGCAGTATCACCATGACCGAGCTGGCCATAATTATTATATCCCCATGACCAGACCTCACCATTAGCGGTTAAACCGTAATGCTGCATCCCGCCTGAAAACACATCGACAAAACGCACATCAGGATCTTCCGTCGCCACGCGATTTGGCAGATAAATATGCGATCCATTAGGATCACCATTTGAATAGTTGCCGCCATATCCGCAAGCCTTAATCGTACCATCGGCCATGAGGTAAACACGTGTGTACCAACCGCCCATGCCATTGACTTTGGCGATTTTCCAAACACGGCGTGACGGATTTAAAGATTGATCGCGCCATGCCGGTTGATTGCCAACCATCTGCAAAACTTGTGCATTGCTACCTCTAGCTAACCGCGCAGGAATAGCACCATCATGAATCAATAAATCACCTTCTTGGCTTAGCTGATCCGTGCCAGCGGCAAGAACTCCCCAGTCGTTTCCTTCAACGGGAATTGAATTCAAAACTTCCTGTAACGCTATAAAGCTCGAGCCTTGATAAGATACGGCATCGTCTTTGACGTAGGTTGTGCCTGCATCATACGCACCGCGCCAATTAATACGAATATTTCCAAGATCAATAACAGCCATAATGTTCTCCTTTTAAATGTTAATAAGTAAATGGCCGTTTTCGTTAACGGCGTAATTCATTCCGGGTAATCCAATCATCCATACTGGGAATTCACTGGCATCAAATGTGCCTTCACCAGATACGGCGATCAGCTTCGCACCATCTTTTCTCAAGCCGTAAAACACGGCCTTAGACTCAATCGGCTCATAACCATCTTCTGTTTCGTTAATGGCTAATAATTGGCCTGCACGGCCATTTAAATCCGTGGGAAGGTTTAAGCTATTTGCTACAGTTTGCGCTGTTTGCGCATGTGTTTCAGCTTCATCGGCTTTTTGCGAAACGGTATCGACGGCATCTGCCAGTTGATCCGCCGTCGCTTCAAGGTCTGTTAAACCTGCTTGAATGGTAGCTTCAATATCTTTGATGGCTTTGGCAGGCGTTTTAACATTGCCACCCTCGGTAGGCACTTCTGTTTGGTCATCACCGTGAATAATATTATGCAGAATTTGACTGTCACTCTCCACGCGTGCAACAGCATCCTGCAGATCAGTCTGCAAGGTCATTTTAATCTCTCCTTTGTTTGTTTAATTCATTTGAATGGGCAGTGTTTGATGCACCAACGTATGAAGGCTGTTCACCGCAAATATTATCCCTTGTGGGTCTTCACTAAGCAGAAGATTGAGCAAACCTTCATCAAGAACAGGGCGCTCCCGAATTTCTAACTCTGATGTAATCTCCCAAAGCGTTCCACCCGCGAGCAATCGCGATGCAAATTGCCGTGTAAATCTGGCTTCTTGATCTAAAAGCCCTAAGCCGCCCAGCAAAGTAATAGAAAACCAATTTGCACCTTCTTTTGCATGCCAGCGATACCAACCTTCAAAAATAGCGTATTGATCACGGCGCATGATCCAACGCACAGATACTTTTGTGGGCGCATTTGTAAAACGCCTGCGTTGGCGTGCAAGACCAGCCTCCATTTCAGTGCGTAAAATGGTATCGCCAGGTTGGATATTATATCCCTGTACCGTTGGCAAAGGCAGCGTATCTGGCCATGTAATATCAGACATTATCGATAGCTCCCTGCCGCAGGATTAAGGCCATAACGACGCTCCATCGTTGGCGCTAGACCTTCACCTCTTGAAACATTGCGCGACATTTTATTTTCAATCTCTTCAATGATAATATTCAAATCCATATTGCCGGCACCATCTCGGCTGACATCTGCACTGGCTTGAGCATTTGAGGCATTGTTCGTGACATTCACGGATACTTTGACCGCAGATTTAGAATGCAAAGCCCCACCGAGCATTTTCATTTGCCCGGGCGTAAAGACAGCTTCCCCTTGTTTGGCGATAATCGGCACTTCATTACCAACGATGCCACCCGTGTGAAAACGCGGCGCACCAGCAAAGACTGCTGGGTTGACTGCACGCATGCTCAAATGATCACTACCAATGACACCGCCAGTATGCGCCGAGGCTGTGGAGGCTGTTTCTGCACCTGACGGAGCGCCAAAGATTGAGCCTGCAACATCGCCTAAGAAACCACCCAGCGCACCGGCGAGTGGTTTTGTGATGCTGGATTGGATTTGCATCCGCACCATATCGGCGATGATAGAGTCAGCAAAAGATTTAAAATCTATTTTGCCTGTTGTTGCAAAACTCACCAGCGCATCTTCCATGCTTTTAAACATTGAGGTCACGCCACGTTCTGCCTTGCTCGCCATATCATCAGCTTCATCAATAACGCTTTGTAAACCGCGTTTGATGCCATCTTCCCAGCGCTTAGAATTTTGCAAATCCTCATCGCGGGCTTTAGCGATCATATCCTTATAAACAGCCTCAACCTGCGCACTGAATTCTTCATACCCAGCCGCCGTTTCATTCAAGCCAAGCATCGCCTCACTGCGCCATTCCTGCGCACGTTTTATGGCTCCGGCAAGTGTGGTGTCCAGCGCATTATATTTTTGGCGAACATCGTCGATCTTCCGCTCACGCTCTTGTTGCAGTTTATTGCTTTCACGAACTGAATTTTGATAGTTTTTCTCAGTTTCTTGTAAGGTGAAAACTTCTGATACCAGCGATTTAATCTGCGCTGCATATTCAGCTTGTTCCGCGCTTTGTCCTTGCGTGACTTCCAGTCCAAGACGGCGTAGTGCTTGATCCTGCTCATTGACAATCATCGCTCGACGCACGGCTGTTTCACCTTGCGCATGTGCATCGTTCAAACGGCTTAATGCCTGTTCCTCCGCCTGCAGTTCTTTAATCCGATCTGCAATACGCTTTCTCTCCGTATCAGATAATTCAGGAATAGTTGCTTTTGGGGTAACAGGTGTTTCGGGCGATGCAGGTGCATTCTGTGCTTTGGCTTTAGGGTTGCGAAGCTCATCCAGCGCAATGCCTGCTTTCTTAGCTGCACGTTCGGCAGCGAGCAAAGCAAAGACCTGTTCTTGTATTTCTTCTGCTTGCTCACCAAAGCTGGGATATTTTGTTGCCAGCTTAAATAAGGCTTCGGAGTATTCCTGCGCCGATATCTTTCCAGCATTGAATTGATTGCGAATGCCGCGCAACTCATGTTGCAAAGGTTTACCAAAACGTGAGAATTGATCCCAAAATCCACCGATGCCACCGAACTTTAATTCTTTCTGCAGATCGATAATGTTTTCGCGTGCCGTTTCTAATTGTTTGGTAAAACGATAAACACCTTCGCTCTCACTCAAAGCCTCGGTCATATCTTCCGCCGCCTTGGTTGTCTTACCCAATTCCTCCTTAATCTCTTTTAGCTCAACCGCATGATCTTTTGCTGCTTTTGCCGCCGCATCATGCCCTGATGCCAATTTTAAAATGGCGATACCCGTCAAAACAGCCAAACCCACAGGACCGCCCACCAGCATGAGGGCTGTTCGAAAACCAACCATCGCCAATGTTGCCAGCTTTGTCGCGGCTTCTACCGCCACAAGTCGAAGAGCAAATGCTGTAGACAGACTTGCCGCCATCCGAAGCCCAAATATCATGCCCGCATTGCCAATGATGGCAGCATTTAACATGGTAACTGCACCTGCCGCAGTGCGAGCAATCACAAGCCCGCCAATAGCAGTCACAGCCAAATCTGCATTCTCAATTAAAAAAGCAAGTCCATCTGCTGCTGTAGCAATGGCATTGCCTAATGTTGCACCTAATTCTCTGGCTGAATCTTGAACAGCCGGATTAGATAGCGTTTCCGTTAAAGTGCGATATCCATCGGTCACGCCAGATAAAAACCCGCCCATCGCAACAGAACGTTCAATTTCTAAAATCGCATTATTAAAGCGATTCATTTCAGCGCGGGCATTTTGTGATGCCTCCGGCACACCATCAGAAAAGGTACGACGAATTTCAGCGGCAAAGCGCGGCAAAAACTCATCGGACACGAGCTTGCCTTGCTCCAGCATTTTATCCAGCTCAGCCGTCGTGATGCCCATACCACGCGCCGCCAATTGAAACGCGCCATATAACCGATCCCCTAATTGCCCACGCAATTCTTCTGCCTGCACTTTACCCTTGGACATGATTTGCCCAATTGCTCGTAACGAACCACTGGTTTGGTCGACGGATAATTGCAAGACTGTTGAGGCCTCCGCAATCGCTGTGAAGATATCGCGTGTGGGCTGACCTTCTAAATTGGTGTCTTTAGAGGCAGCGGCAATCTGCATGTAGGACTTTGCTGTTTCCAGTAAATTTAATCCCAACCGTTCGGATTCCGCTTCCAAAAAGGCCATTTCCGATGCCGCGCCTTGGCTTGATCCAGTAATAGCCTCCAGCGCAGTGCTTAACCCCTGAAAAGCAACACCTGTTTCATTGACAGAGCGAGCCGATCTGATTATGCCGCCAACACCAGCATAAACGGCCACCAGTCCAGCAGCTTGGCGAAAGACAGAGTTAAGCGCACGCGCCGTTGTATCAACAGCCTTTAACCCAGCGCTCGCAGGTTTAGTGGAACGCTCAATCCGCTCAAAAGCCTTGCCACCACTATTGCCAATACGCTGAAAGGTTTGCTCAACCTTCTTGCCATCGACAACCGCTAAGCGGATGCTCATGTTTTTTTGCGATGAACGCATTTACTATTCCTTGTTTTTTATTATTGCTTTGGTTAGACCCGCGCTAATGGCTGGCAGAAGTTCTGCCATCGCATGTGTTGCGTAGCCGAGGGCTTGCGCGAGAATAAAAGCCTCTTGCAGAGGAAAAGCCCCTCTGATTTGAGGGCTAATCTGGCAGGCAATATCCCATGCCTGCCAACCATCTATCGTTTGCGGGGCGTTTTCTTCGAACGGGCAGTCTTTGCAGGTTTGGGGGCAGTTTTTGCAGTATTCTGCGCCGTCGCCGAAGTGCCATTCAGTGCGGCGCTCAAGTCTTTTTTTTCAGCATCAATCAGCTCCCGCACGCCTGTATATTGTTGAGAAAATGTAGCGGCAATAGACCAAAACCCAGTCATAAGCTCGTCAATTTTTTCAGGCGTTACAGGCGCAGGATCATTGCCATCAGCTTCGAGAACTCCCTCCCAATCAACAATGGCAGACCGCGCAAGACCACGTGCCAAGTATTCTTCGGCAAGCGCTTCACGGATTTCAGGGTTTTCAACATCTGGTAAATCATCAAGTGATGCGCCGATTTCTTTTCGCTTGCGGTATTCCTCACCAATATCGGTGAGGCGCTTGTTCATAAAGGCTCGCGCTGCATAAAAGATAGGACTTGTGCAGGGGCGCACCTTAACTCTGACCCCAAGCCCCAAATCCAGCCAATAACATTCTGTTTGAATATTGAGTTTTAACATTAATAGCTCTCCACATCGTTGATTAAGGTGATCGTGACCATGTTGCCCAGCAGAGCATCTTTTGCGCCTTGATAATCATAAGACGCTTCAATGCCACCGGGGCCTGAAATGGATCGTTTTGGTTTTGGCAAATACACTTCATGGCATTCAATAACCAGCTGATGATCCGCATCAATCGTATAAGCCAATTCCAAGTCAATGGGCGTACCAGAACGCGCCGCATCCATTAGCGTTGTATCTGCATAACGAACGGAGATATTTCCGCTTAACGCGGCAACGCCGGGATCAACCCCATCAATCTTGCCGTCATTACGAATTGTTTCGATACGCTCCAGATTGTTTGTGTAATTAAACGCAGCAGAACTAACATTCCCCAGCGCTTGACCACCTTGTTTGACCGAGCCTTGGAATTGTGAAAACCGCGTGTAATCAACTTCTTGTGGCGTCCCAGCGATGGTTACATTTTGCGCTGTTTCGCCCTGACCAATAAGACCAATTGTTGCCTGCGCTTCACCTGATCGTGCAAAATTAAGCGCAAGAGAGTTGGCACGCACGCCAGCAAATAATGGGAAGTCAGGAATTTCAGGAAGACCAAGTTCGACGGCCAAGCTCGGCAGGCTAAGCCCGCCCGATTTAAACTCGTGACTATATGGCCCAGCGCCAGTTGTTGTCGGCGCACCAAAAACAGCTTTGAGCCAATGCCCCATATTACGCAGATCAACTGGTACAACGATATCACCATCAACATTAATGACATCTTGATATGGCTGGGTTGGATCGCGTCCAAGGCCCAAGATATTTGATTCAATAAGCCCTTGTGCAGAGTCCAAATCACTGGACACAAACGGCACTAAATGAAAAGCCCCCGAGGCTGGGGGCGTTCCGTAAGTGGTTTCAAAACCAATAAGCATGCGGGCATTCCACCCATAAGCACGTGACATAGCATTTCTCCTTTATATTAGTGGGTTGGTTGTTGTGTATTCTAAATAAACAGGCACGACCGCCGCTTTAATGGTTGGTGCGCCCGAGGTTGTTTCGCTTAAAAATTCAGGCGATCCGATATGCAGGTAATCAACTGCGCCATTTAAATTCAGATTAAGCGCAAGCGTTTCTCCGATAGATTGTAGCAAGCTGTCCAAAGCTTCATCTCGCGCCTGCTGATCAGCTTCTTGTACCAATGCCTCAATCTCTGCCTGATGCATGTAATGATACCGTGTGGGGGAGAGCGTTACCTCTGGCTCGCCGACATCACCATCACGCACGATAATCAAACCCGCATCAGGTACTTTTGTGGGTAATGGAGCATTCCGCAAAACTTCCGCATCTGGCACATTATCTTTCAGGCATAAAAAAAGGCCCGCTAAGGCCTGTTCTCTTGTTGTTGTCATTTTATCAATCCTAATCTGGCCAGTTCTTTAAGATCAATCGAGGCAGTTTATCGAACCAGCGTTTGGCTTCCGAATCGAACTTAATCAGTTTTGGCAGTTTTACTTGAGGCACAAGCCAAAACATCACAACAGTTGAGAGCTTATTGCCAGTTTTCAGGTTACGCTTACCAGCTTTTCTAAATCCACGAAGCTCACCTGTTTTACGCGCATAAGAAGCCTGCACATTTTCCGCGACCAACAAAGACGGCCCATTGCGCCTGTAAACAAAACGAAGTTTTCCAAAACGATGCTCAGGAAAGTTACTCGGATTAATCCGTTTACCACCCACACCGCGTTTTGGCGCATTTGGCGTTGGTATCGCAAGCCACCAGCCATCTTTTGAACGAATAACTGTGCCTTCATCAAAACCTGCCATGATCTTGCTGGCCTTGGTGTAAACAAGCCCTGCAGCGCGGATAGAATTTTGTGAGCGCGGATATATGTCACCGCGCCATGTATTCGCCATTCTTTGCCCCAAGCCAGATGAATGAACCTGCCTGCGCATAGCAAGTTTTAAGCCTGTCGTTGTTTCTTTGATGCCCATGGTGACAGCTTTTTCTGCTGTCGCAAACTCTGCCTTCATATGTTTTTTAAGGTTACCTTCGATAGCTGCTTTAAGACGCATATGCTTCCATCCTTAGAATAATACCTTGCTGATCAAGCATAGGCTCGCCTTGCACTGTATAGATTTTCTCATCAATTTTGATCTGATAGATCGCTTTTCCAACCTCAATATCTAACGCTTTCACTTCAAATAAATCCGTTTCCGTATGAACATGTGTGTCCATGACATCAATGACTTTGTCGGGGAAACGATGAATAACCAATCCTTCGCCAGTTGTATTATCCTTAAAAGTGAAATGCGCCGCTTGCCCGAATTTAGCAAACAGCGCATCCACAGCTTTTAGGGCATTAGCTTTGAACGTCATCGCCACTATCCTCATCAGTTTCATTGTCAGCATCCCCGGCGCCAGCATTCTGATCAGCTTCTTGTTCTTTCAAGAAAACCTCCCACGCGGCATCACGTTGCTGAGCAGAAATATTAGCGTCGAGCAATACTTCCAGTGCATCAACATTGGGCTTTCCGCTTTTGCCGTAATCTTGAGATGGATCAAGGTCATGAATGACATCAACAATATCTTCCAAAGTTGGGACAGGCTTGGCTGGCACAGGTGGTTTTGCTGGCGCGGTTTTCGCCTCAGTTGATACTTTGTCATTAGAAGCAAAACCACGCTTTATAAGGCTTTTGGCTTCCTCTGTTTCAACATCCACAAACTTGCCAGGTAAGACTGATTTGCCATCCACATGTAATGTAATAAGAGCTTTAATTTTCATGATTAATCTCCCTTATCTTACTGTTGCACAAAATGATGCATTCGGACGGTAAGGCACAATCAGCGGTGCAGATTGCAACAACAACCAGCGCACAGCAGGATCTTCTTCTAACCAAGACTTAGAGAAGTATCGTTGCGCACGATAACCAGCTTTTTCATCTTGAATAACGCCATAACAACGCGTGCCTTCCAATTGACGAGGCGATCCAATAAGAACCGTGTAATCAGGCAGAAGTTTTTGCATCTGGTCGTTATCATCGACATAGCGATCATTATAAACCCAGAAATCAAGATCACCGATTGTACCGACATAACGTGCCAGCTCGTTCCCCTGACCAAAAGCAATGGGACCAAGACTGATATTGGCGCTATCACGCAAACGTCGAATATCTAAAAGCTTCTCAACTTTTGGATCAGTTTTGAAAACGCGCCATGCCAAGGTATCCATGATGACTGTGCGACCTGCCGCCCCAGATTTTTCCTGAATTTTGGCAACCCAATCTTCAAGATTATCAAGGGGACTGACATTGCTTTCACCCCAGCGCGAACTTCCAGCCAAAGCCACTGTTAATTCAGGATCGCGTCCAAAATCAACAACAACCGTTGGGTACTCTTCACCAGTCACTGTGATTTTACCTGTGCGCAAGGCTTCGGCGGCCATAACTTCTTCACGGCGCGTGAGGTTTTCAAGCTGCTTGTTGAGCGTACGGTTTAGATTGGCTTCCAAGCGTTGTCCCGCGCTAAGCGTTCCACCAATCTTTTCACCAATGGCACGTTTTAAAGGGCGTGATGGATCAAAGCGGCGCTTATCTTTTGCGTAGGCAGGTCTAAAGCTCTTTGTACTAAAGCCTTCATCATCGACAACTTTACCAGCAACCAGCGGCGACACGAAAGGTGTCAGGCGTGGTTTAGATTTGTCGATATCGAAGTGAATTTCTTCAGACTCTTCGGTTTGAACTTGTCCGAAAAATGAATCGAGCAAGAATGATGCAGGGCGATCCAAATGTTCGACCACTCGCGTGAGAATATGTGTATTAAAAATGTCGATAGACATGGCTTTTACCTCCTTTAGGCTGATTGGTTTTTGGCTAAAAATATGCTTTTGGCGCGAAGCGGCATGCGGATACTATCCAGCGTATGTCCTGCGCCTAACTCAAGAGCGTGTTCATTGAACTCTCCTGAGAAATAGACAACGGCTTGAACATCGTTACTGCTGGCAAAGACATCTTCCGCCAAAATAGCATCAGGCAATTCAGTGCCATCAGAGCTTGCCGAAGCACTTAAAGCGAACTTACCACTTGCTGTGATCCGCCCAAGGACAGCGCCCTTGGTTAAGTCTGCGCCAGCGGCGATTGTTACAATACGCTCGATGCGGGGATATTCTCCCGCGACCAAGTTGCAAGGCTTGTAACTGCCTTGATCTTTTAATCCTTCTGCATGTGTCATGGTTGGTTTCTCCTTTTGGGTTTAAGTTGCGGAAGCGATGCGGCTGGCGACGGTTTCAATGTCACCGGTACTCTCATCTGTATCGGGGGTGATTTCAGGGTTAGGAACGCCCGCCATTACACGCTCAAACGAGGTGGTGGCCGTTGTTTCTTCTTTTGGTGCATTGGCAAGCAGATGACTTGCATCAACAGCGCTGATTTCCGTTGAGAGCGCTATTTCTTGAGCCAACTGCTCACGGCCTTCGGCATGCTCACAGCTCAAAATATCTTTCAAGCGCTCACGTTCTTTCTTTGCACTATTGCTTTGGATTGTCGCGAGCAGATCAGGGTGATCTTTACTGAACGATTCAAGCGTTAAGGTTTCTGTTGTCATGGGTGGTTTCTCCTTTTGAGGTTGATGGGTTTCGGATACTAAAAAGCCCTCGCTCGACTTATGGTCGGGAGGGCTTGTTTCTTCTTTTTGAGAAAGCTCAGCGATGAGCCTTTCCAAACTTCCTATGCGATCAGCAAGGCCAGCATTAACAGCCAGCCCTCCAATCATGACATCACCGCCGCCAAAATTGGCCTGCACATCGGTGGCAGTAATATTTCTGTTACGTGCAACTGAGCTGATGAACACATCGGCCATGCTATCAATGCGCGTTTGTAATCTGGCTTTGCCTTCATCAGTGGCTGGATCAAGACGCTTATGAGGACTTTGTGAAGATACGATCTCAACAGCTCCAGCAGATTCTTTATCTAATTTACCGCGATAAATACCCACTACGCCGATAGACCCCAGCGCAGATGTTTCTGATACGACGATTTCATCAGCAGCAGAAGCCACCCAATATGCGCCAGATGCAGCATCACCTGATGCATAAGCAATAATTGGTTTTGTGCCACGCGCATCAAATATCATGCTGGCAAGCTCGGCAACGCCGTTCACTTCGCCGCCGGGAGAGTCAATATTCAGTATGATCGCTTTGATATGCGGGTTTTCAAGCGAGGCTATAAAATCCTTGGCAATCAGCTCATAACTTGAAGCGCCGCTAATCGAGGTAAAGATATTGGCATAGCGAAATAGAGGGCCAGTAACTGGGATAATAGCAACACCATCGCGCTCAGTGGCGTTATAGCTGTTTTGTAAATCGCGCCCTAATTTTGCCGCCACAGCTTCGGGACTTTCATTCTCACGCGCGGCAACTTCCAAAATTGTGTGCAGAGCCGTTTCAGTGATGGCCCATGGGTCACCTGTTATCTTGTTCCAGATTCTCATCGTTTTCCTCCTTCGTGTTGTCGTCTAAAGTGTTCAAAATGCTGTTTGCATCATTAATTGTTAAGCCAAGCTCGGTGATTTTCGCTTTCTCACGTGCAAGCTGTTCGAGAACTTCCTCCCAATCCAATCCTTGAGAGGCACATTCATCTTCCAGCGTTGAAAGCCCAATTTGCATACGAAGATGCGCTGCTTTGGCTTCTTTGACAGGATCAACCCACCCGCGACCGGGACCAATCCATTTACAACGTGTCCATGCCGCCTTGCGTTCATAAAAATCAGGCGCATCAATGCGGCCTTTGTTGATGGCTTCTTCAAGCCACAACTCATAAACAGGCCTTGCCCAATAGGTGGAGAGCCACTGCCGTTGAGCGTTGAAATAGCGCCATGCCTCTAACAATGCGGCGCGTGCGCTTGAATAATTGGTTTTTGAAAAATCCTTCATCAATAATTCAAAAGGAATATTTAGCCCCGCACCAATATGACGCAGGATATTTTCAACAAACTGGCCATATCCATTATTGGGACGGCTGGGCGTAAATGGCGCGACCTTATCACCCGGGAAGATCGGGATTATTGATCCGCCTTGTAGCTTCACATCCCATTCATTACGCGCGGCAATATAATCATCAGTCGAGCCACCAAACATTTCACCAATAGATTCACCATCCAGTGGTGTTTCAATAAAGGCTGCGATCATCGCATTGACCACCGCCGCCTGTAGTTCAGAGCGTTCATAATGATCCAGCATCTTAAACATGGGCATGATACTGCTGAGCAGTGGTTTGCCGCGATGTTGGCCAGTGCGTTCTTTGTCATGGATGTGCAGAACGCGTTTGCGACCAAAAGCTGTTCTGACAGGAATGCGTTGCCAATCTTGCTCACTCCCACCACCAGCGCCCAGATACGCATCACCGGGATGGTTTTTGCGAATATGATAGGCACGCGGTGCGCCATAAGCATCAATTTCAATACCAGCTCTAAGCGTTTTGTCGTCTTGCTTTCCAATGGGATTGCTTAAACGATCCGCTTCTACAAGCTGGATGGTGGTTGCAAAATCATTCCCGCGCCTATCCAGCCATAGCGGCAATGCCAGCGCTTCACCGTTAATCAGGCTTGAGCGAAAAACGAGGCTTGTTAACCCAGCAAAGTTCAAACTATTGGCAGCATCACAGGCCGTGCTTTCTGCCCATGCACGCCACTGCGATTCAACATCTCGCGCCCAATCATCTGCCCATGCTTTATCTTTTCCCAGCGCCTTATAATCTGGCGTTGCAGAAAGTCTTAAGCCAGTACCAACGACATTATCGCTAAGTGTTTGCATAGCTCCAGCCGCAACGCCGTGGTTTCGGGTGAGATCACGTGAGCGCGATACAAGCGTTGGCAACTCACCCAGCAAATCACTATCGGCAGATCCAAGTGGTGGCAACCAACTGGAAAGCTCCCGAGAACGATGTGATGCCGCGCGATGCGCCGTATCACTCGCCTTCAAAGGATTGCCCGAACTATCTAATAATTGAACCATATTTTATAACCCTTAAAAGCTGGTGCGGATAATGCCACGGCGTGATTTACCACTTTTCTTGGCAATGTCCTGCTTCAGCTCATTGATGTAACGCTCAAGTCCAGCAATATTGGCTTGGCTGTATGTTGTTGCGCCATAACCATGTAGGCTCACTGTTATTTCTTGCGTACCAGTCAGTAATTTATGGCGAGCCTCTTTTGCCTGAAGCAATCGGGCTTCAAGCTCTAGCAATGTTTCAGACATGTTATGTTTCCTTATAAATATGGATCGTCAGATTTAACGGCTTTGCGTTGCGTAAACCGCGATTTAGGTTTTTCAGGCTCGCGTGGTGCGCTCCTTGTTTCAGTTGTCACTGGCATCTCAACGCCGCGTGCTGGGATATTTGCTTTCATACCCAGCGCTTCTTCCAATCGTCTCCAGCGATAATCAGACATTCTATCCAAGCCATAGATGCTTGCCGCCGCGCGTGCGTAAACACGGCAATCCAAAGCCTCGTTGTTGCGACTTGGATCTTTCTCCCACGTAGCTTTTGGAAAGCCTTTGTGAATCCGAATAACGCGGCGCTCTGCCGTAAGTTGTTTAAAATACTCTTCGCCATATTGCGGGAAGTGACAACTTCCCGGTGGAAACGCTACACCATCAGCCTGCGCTTCTTGTGTTGGCCATTCCAATTTTAACCAGCGATAAAGCTCCATCTTTGCCACTGGCCCCGATACATTCCAAACACGCAAACCCCGGCGTTTACCGCCAGCGTCTGCTTTTGAAACGCTCAAGATCAACGCTGTATCCCGCGCTTGCCCTTTAACAGCCACCGCAGTGCGTGTTTGGCTAGCACGTGCGCCAGACCCGCCCCAGACTGCCTGCGGATGATTTTTGACAAAGGCATAAACATCTTGCGTCGCATACCCAGAATCCACCGCCATAACGCGGATCGGCATGCTATGACCACTGGCATGTGGCCAATCCTTTTGCAAAACTTCACTATCAAGGCGTTGCCATGTTTCTGGTCGCGCTGTATCACCATCGATGATGATATAATCAACAGACCAGCTTTCTTTACCGCGACCCCATGCCACAACCTCACATTCAAGGCGGTCTTTTTGTACATCAACGCCAGCGGTTAAAAACAAGCCTTCTTTCGGCACAATGCTTTGAGAAAAACTCTCTCGGCGCTCGTATAATCGTTGCCATTCTGGCGCTTCGGAGGATTCCTCGTAAGGCTCTCCTAAGACCGTATTTACAAACCCTTTCATGAGATCAGGGTTACGTTTTGCCTCCTCAAACAACACCGCAGCGTCAGACCAAGAAAACCAGCCAACTGGGCTGTACAATGATGATAGGTGAAAACCGACCGTACCATCGGCGCTTTCGGCAGTGGCCCGCCATTCACCTTTAGACAACATGTGTGTCTTATCCGAATTATGCATGAGATGACCACACTCAGCGCAGGCATATTGCGCCTCATGCGGTGATCCTTCTGGCCAACGCAGTTGCGTGAATTGCAACGGCTGGAAATGGTCACATTTGGTGCATGGTACAAAGAAGTACCGCTGATCGCTTTTTTCAAACTCACGTTGCACCCGCGATATTCCTTTAATCGTTGGCGTACTCACCATAAAAATCTTTCGGCGATGCCTAAATGTTGCGGAGCGTCGCTCTGCCAATAAAATTGGATCTCCTTCATTGCCAACATCGCCGGGATAAGCATCAATCTCATCCATAAACAAATACCGTGCGGGCATGGATCGTAACCCCGCTGCCGAATTCGCACCCGTCATAATCAAGACACCGCCTTGAAAATCTTTGCTCAAAATAGTGTTGCCACTATCGCGCTCGCGGGCGGGTCTCACACGTTCCAACAATTCAGGAACATCGAGCAATAGAGGATCAATCCGTTGCTTTGAATTACGCTTTGCCAAATCCACCGTAGGGGAGACCGCCATCATCGGTCCCGGGGCGATATGAATGATGTACCCAATCCAGTTATTGCCAGCCTCAGTGCCGCCGATCTGCGCACCTTTCATAAAGACAATGCGCTGCGCAGGATTGCTGGTTGAAAGCTGATCCATGATCTCTTTCAAATATGGTGTGCGCGACGTTTTCCAAAGCCCGGGTTCAGCTGATGATTTACCAGAGAGTAAGCGATATTTATCAGCCCATTCAGATACCAAGTAATATTCTTCAGGAACAAAACTCTTCAGATACGTGTTTTGAACAAACGCGCCGTCATGTTTTATAAGACCTGATTTAATCGAGTTTAAGTTTTCCCTCCCCAATGTCATTTAGATGCTCCCGCACATACTTTTCCAAAATTGTATGGAGAGCGTGTTCATCAACCTCCAACTCCTTTGCCATTAATGGTGAAATTCGTGCAGGCCAGTTCACCCAGCTATCTCGTACTTGCCTCCCTAATTTAAAGATTTGCGCTTTCACCATTTCCTTATTGATCAAATGTCCTTTTCTTTCCTGCAGGGCGAGCTGTGTAAGCTGAGCTTTGTAAAGCTCATGTGCTGTTTTGATTTTAATAAAGGACGGATGCCCTTGCGAGCTGCCATCATCTATATCTTTCCCTGACTCTTTGAGGACTTGATTCACATTCTGCGCGGCCTGTTCTGGGTCGTAATTGGGATCTTTAATAATGGGGCGCTGTTTTGATTTATCGGTGTTATCTTTCCATTCCTTATCAGCCTTTTTTGCGTTAATTGTGCCATCCTTATTCGGTGTAATACGCCCAGCCGTGATGGCCTTTCTAACCGCCTTATCGGTAACACCGCGATGGCGTGCATATGCTCTAATTGAAAGCCCCATAATTCCTCGCTTTTTTTGATCTATTCAACTTTACTTCGTCGTTTTTTGAAGCGTTCATGGTCCTGTTGATTAAGGTTAATTTTTAACAAAAGGAGCAAAAACCATGAAAACACCACAAACACAAAAACCAAACCAAAAAGCCCCCGAGACTGAGGTGGAAGCACCCAAAATCACCAAGAAAGCATTGGTGCAAAACCTCTTAGAATCCGAGAAAGGCACTACCATCGAAGAGATTGCCAAACAAACAGGATGGCAAAATCATACCGTGCGCGGGCATTTATCAACGATGAAGAAGAATGGTGCTGATATTATTAGTGAGCGGATTGACGGGGTCAGGCGTTATTTTTCTTTAGGTACAAAATAGTTTGTTTCAGCACTAGCACCATTCATAAAGGCTATTATACCTAATACGAATAATGTCGCCATAACTGGCGGGAAAATGGCAATGGCAAAGAAAGATGCAATGACAGTTACTATTGGCCATTTATCAAATGCTTTTGTAATGCCAACACGAATGAGGGCTTTTATAAAAAAATTCCATATAGAACAGGCACCTTTATTTAAATTTTTTAGAATGCCAGCAGAAGTTTTTTCTGCCTGATTGATAATTTTATTTTCAGGGCTGGCTAACTTTTCTTCGTTTTTCTTGAATTTTTTCCAGACCCAAAAAGAAAATACAAAGCTACAAATTAGCCCAATGGTCACAGGAATCCGATTTACTCCACCATGATGAGAGCAGGCACCTGATTTTCCAATGGAAGGAGAACTCCAGCCATCCATACAGGCTAACTCTGGAAGTAAAAAGCCTATAACAATATTAGATGTTATAAACGCTAAAACTGTATAAAATATTGGAGATCTAAACATGTGTACTTTCTATTTTTCTTCCATTATACAAAATTCCTCGCCAGTGTCCGCATGAATCGCTTTCTTCCCTGTAAATTCCTCCCAACGCTTCACAATCACATCGACATATTTCGGATCAAGCTCAATAAGACGAGAACGCCTGCCTGTTTTTTCACTGGCGATCATGGTTGAGCCAGAGCCACCAAAAGCGTCCAATACAATATCTTTGGTTTTGCTCGAATTTTGAATGGCACGCTCAACCAACTCAATAGGCTTCATCGTGGGGTGCAGATCATTTTTAACTGGCTTATTTACAAACCACACATCGCTTTGGGAACGATCACCGCACCAGAAATGTTTATTCGTATCTTTCCATCCATATAAAATAGGTTCGTATTGGCGCTGATAATCAGCACGCCCCAGCGTAAATGTATTTTTTGCCCAGATGATAAAAGTCGACCATTTTCCGCCAGCACCAACAAAAGCATCATAAAGCGTATGTAGCTCGGAAGAACTCATGCAAATATACATTGCGCCTTTGCAGGTCATCATCAAATTGGTGCAGACGTCATATAAAAAACCACCAAAGTCATCGCCGAGATTATCATTCTTAATTGGACGATTTGTACCGCGCATTTTATCTTTGGCGGAGTTGGCGTAATTCACATTATAAGGTGGGTCTGTGAAAACCATATCAGCCAGCTCATCACCAAGCAGGTTATTGTAGCTATTAATTTGCGTTGAATCGCCGCACAAAACTTTATGATCTCCGCAAATCCAAATATCACCTACAACACTGACTGGTTTTTCTGGTACTTCTGGCGCGGCATCTTCATCCGTTAAGCCAGCGTCATTATCATCCAATAAAAACTCTTCCAATTCAGATGTATCAAAGCCCAAAATATCGAGATCAAAATCAAGATCATCCAGCGCCGTTAACTCTTGGCGCAGAAGTGTTTCATCCCAACCAGCATTCTCCGCGATCTTATTATCGGCAATTACCAAGGCGCGGCGTTGTGTCTCATTTAAATGCTTGAGATGAATAACAGGCACAGTTTTTACACCCAGCATTTTTGCCGCCATTAAACGACCATGCCCCGCAATAATGATATTATCTTTGCCCAGCAGAATAGGATTCACAAAGCCAAATTCGGTCATGGAGTTGGCGATTTGCGCCACTTGCTGCTCTGAATGCGTCCGAGCATTGCCGATATAGGGCGTAAGCTCGTTCACAGAAATATGCTCGATTTTAAGCTCAAGATTTTGATTATCTGTCATGAAAGTTATTCTCCATTTCTTGTAGTTGTAAGAGTTGCCCACGCATAAGCGGCAGCCAATGGGACGACACCGTTTCCACAGGCTCGAATTCTGTCCACCCGATTGGCCAGCCCATCAGCCATTCGACAAATTGCGGGTTTAAGACTGGTTGGGATTTCGTCCCAATCTCCGTTTGACCCGGGTGGGAATGGTGCGATTTGATAACTGTCGACGTTAAACCCTTGCTTTGTTGCGAATTTCCCTTCAGGCGGTATTTCTGTTCCGACGCTATCGGTGTTGGCCAGTTGATCTGCTCTCTCAGATTGCTGGGGCGCGTTCTTCCTGCTCTCTGGCCGTTCGGCCCCATCAGTTTCTTCATTGCTTCGGGACTGCGTGATGGCAGATGATCCAATGTGTTCGGCGTTGCCCAATTCACAATCGAGACTTCCAGACGGCATTTGGGGTTGTTCGCCTCTATTTCCTTTTTGCATGGGCCATTCGCCGAGGACACCCTCACTGTTGGCCACATATGCTTCACTTGATCCCGAAGGCTCAATGGCATGCCCGCATCCAATCGTTCTTTGAATTTCTTGTAAGTGAGACAACCACCCATCGGCTCTGTCGCTTTCACGGTACGCCAAAATGAACAATCGCTCCCGTTTATGAGATGCACCGACTTCCGACGCTGAGAACAAGCCTGCCTTAACGCAGTAACCCAAGCTGGATAAGTCATCGTGGACTTGTTCAAACCCCAGTCGTAGATGTCCGGGTACGTTTTCAAAGAAACAGAGTCTTGGAGAGATTTCTTGAACCACGCGAAACACATCTGGCCAGAGATGTCTTGGGTCGTCTTTTCCTTTTTGTTTTCCAGCGACGCTGAAGGGTTGGCACGGATAACCCGCAGTGATGCAATCCACGAGGCCACGCCATGGCTTGCCATCGAAGGTGCGTAAATCCGTCCAAATAGGCGCTTCATCCATGGTTTTGTCTTCCATGCGCGTTGCCAAGATTTCGCACGCAAATGCTTCGATCTCGACAAAACAGACTGTTCGAGCATTTGGCTGCGCCATTCTAATGCCAAGGTCGAGTCCGCCAACGCCGGCGCACAGCGACAAAACTGAGAGGGAACGACTATCCACAAAACAACTTCCTTTGGTTTTCAAGTCAGCAGAATGCGAGTACGCACCCCATATTTTGGGTACGCACTAAAATAAAAACCTCGAAAGCGAGGTTTTCTGCTGGGTTAATAAGTATTTTTAAGTGCGGACTGCGGACCCAAATTTTTGAGGTGTGACTAAAGAAACACTGCGCCTAAGCCCGCCGCATAGGGTTCAATCTCCGGAAGTACCTTTTTGCTATAACAGGGAAGGGAAAAAGCAAAAGCCACGCCCATGGTCAATGGTTGCGTGGCTTTGCGGTACAATTCCGGCGATTGTATTGATTAGACTAGGCGATTTTGTTCGTCCTGTCCGCTCCTAAAATGTTCGCGAACACTTTTTATACTCAAACTCAAGAGTAGAATGTTCTATTTCAAATTGATCGTGTAGTAACTTTTTAAGACGGATTTTGAGCGTATCCATGTCAATACTCTCTTCCAATACAACATGAGCCTCTAATGCGTTGCGGTGTTCGTCCAGTTGCCAAACATGCACATGATGAACATTATTTACGCCATCAACTTTTTCCATCGATGATCTTATATCCTCTAGGCTTAAACCATCGGGTGCGCCCTCCATCAAAAGATGAATAACTTTCGGGATTTGGGTAAAACCCTGCCACAGCACATAGCCGGAAATAATGAGCGTCATGGCCGCATCAGTCCAGACCCAGCCATACAGCAAAATAAGCGTTCCGGTGATAATCACACCGACTGAGGCCATCGCATCCGTTACATTATGAAGAAAAGCAGCCTTAATATTCATGCTGGTTTTAGACTGCCTGTAAGTAAGCAATGCGGTAAAAACATCAACGGCTAATGCAATTCCAGCGACGATAACCACCGTCCAGCCTGCCACCGGTTCCGGCGTAATGAAACGCTTTATCGCCTCATAACACAGATAAAGGCCAATAATGATAAGCGTGGTCAAATTGATGAGCGCCGCCACGGTTTCCGCGCGTTTATAGCCGAATGTTTTGAACTGATCAGGTGGTTTTCGACCAATTCGGATTGCCACCAATGCTATAAGGAGTGAAGCAGCATCACTGAAATTATGCAGTGCATCGGCGACAAGTGAGAGGGAACCGGATAGGATTCCCCCAATCACCTGTGCAACCGTCAGCAATATATTGGCGGAAACGGCCCACCAAAGACGGCGTTCGCCTATTTGAGAAGGGTCGCCATGGTGGTGACTATGCCCCATGTTGAACACTCTTTCTTCTTCTGCGGTTTTTCAAGAAATTCTTACCAGGAAAGAATTTATATAAAGCTGGCAAAACTAACAACGTCAAGATGGTAGAGGATATAATTCCACCAATAACAACCGTTGCTAATGGCCTTTGCACTTCAGACCCAGCGCCCACATTAAAGGCCATCGGAACGAATCCAAGAGAGGCCACAAGTGCTGTCATCAGAACAGGTCTCAGACGAGTCAAAGCCCCTTCAATAATTGCCTCATCGAGAGCTTTGCCGCTAGCTTGCAAATCACGAATGAAGGAGATCATCACAACACCGTTCAAGACTGCAACACCAGACAGGGCAATAAAACCAACCCCTGCTGAAATAGATAGAGGTATATCACGAAGCATCAAAGCAGCAATTCCTCCCGTTAATGCCAGCGGGACACCTGAGAAAATAACCAAAGCGGCACGGGCAGAATTAAACGCCATAAATAGCAATCCAAAAATCAGAGCTAGCGCTATAGGAACAACAATCATCAGTCTTGTTTTGGCAGAGATAAGTTGCTCAAACGTACCGCCATATTCAACCCAATATCCAGAAGGGAGGCTTACTTGAGTTTTTACCGCCTCTTGAAGTTCAGCTACAAAGCTACCAAGATCTCGCTCTCTAACATTAGCTGTTACAGTAATACGACGTTTGGCATTTTCACGGCTAATCTGTGCTGGACCAAAAGCAATGTTAAGATCTGCGACCTCTTTAAGAGGAACATAATCAGGCCTGCTATCAGCTCCTTCCATTTCTGCAAGGGGTAGCGGTACAGGCAACCTTTCCAAGCTTTCGATATTGCTGCGTAAATGTTCTGGCAAGCGCACTACAATGTCAAAGCGTCGATCCCCCTCATAAAGAACACCGGCTTCACGACCGCCCATGGCAACTTCCACCACCTCTTGGACATCGGCTACGTTTAATCCATAACGCTCTAGACGTTTACGGTCTGGAACTACACTGAGCGTAGGAAGTCCTGTAACTTGTTCAACCTTGACGTCTGCTGCTCCAGAAACTGAACGTAAGACTTTTTCAATCTCTTGAGCGGAAGCTAAAAGCTGATCCATATCATCGCCATAAATCTTTACAGCTAGATCGCTTCGTACGCCGGAAATCAGTTCATTAAAGCGGAGTTCGATGGGTTGAGAAAATTCATAGGCACTACCTGGCACCTTCTCAAGCGCAATTTCCATTTCCTCAATCAAATTGGCTTTTAACTTATCAGGATTTGGCCATTCATCACGAGGCTTAAGCAAAACATATATATCAGCAATATTGGGTGGCATCGCATCCGTTGCAACTTCCGCCGTACCGATACGTGCTATAATTGTTCGCACTTCAGGAAATTTCATGACTTCTTCTTCGAGTTTAAACTGCATTTCCACAGATTGCGTCAATGATGTTCCTGGCGCGCGAAGAGCCTGTATAGCAATATCTCCTTCATCAAGAGAAGGAATAAACTCTGCTCCCATCCTTGTTGCCCCAAATAAGCTGATGACAACTAGTACAATCGCAAAACTAATAATAGGCAAAGGCCGACGTAGCGTAAATCTTAACAAAGGCTCATAACCCTTTTTAGCGCCTCCGATAATGCGACCCTCCTTTTCATCAACCTTGCCTGTGATAAATGTTGCAACTGCGGCGGGTACAAAAGTAAGCGATAGCACCAAAGCAGAAAGTAATGCCATCACAACCGTTAAAGCCATAGGATGGAACATCTTGCCTTCAACACCCGTTAGGGCAAAAATTGGTAAATAAACAACCGTAATAATAATCACCCCGAAAATACTTGGCTTAATGACTTCTGCTGTAGCTTTTGCAGCCAGATCAAAACGTTCTTCTTTGGTAAGCAAGCGTCCTAGTTGATGCTGTGCCATACCAAACCGCCGAATACAGTTTTCCATGATAATCACTGCACCATCAACAATCAGGCCGAAATCCAGCGCGCCAAGGCTCATCAAATTACCAGACACCTTGTTTTCTACCATGCCTGTAATTGTCATCAACATAGAGATTGGAATAACAGCCGCTGTAATCAAAGCAGCTCTTAGATTACCTAAAAGCAGGAAAAGAATAACAATGACAAGCAAAGCGCCTTCAACAAGGTTCTTCTCGACTGTTTTAATTGTACGCTCTACCAATGTTGTTCTGTCATAAACTGCATTCGTGACAACGCCTTCAGGCAAACTAGAAGCAATCTCTTCCAGTTTTTTCCCAACACGCTGTGCCACATCCTGCGAGTTTTCTCCCATCAACATCATGGCCGTACCAAGCACAACTTCACGTCCGTTCTCAGTTGCAGCACCTGTACGCAAAGGTGAACCTAGTTTAACATCGGCAACATCACCAATACGGATGGTGACCTCATCGCGCTTTGCAAGAATAATATTATTTATATCTTCAATGCTCTCAACTTGGCCCGGAATACGAACAAGATATTGCTCCCCGTTACGTTCAATATAACCCGCACCGACATTGTCATTATTCTTTTCAAGAGATTCTAAAACATCATGGATCGTCAAATCATAGCTAAGCAGGCGTTCTGGATACGGTGTGACGTGGAATTGTTGCTCATACCCACCAATCGTATTGACCTCAACCACACCTTTTAAATTACGGAGCTGCGGCACAATGATCCATTCCTGTATGGTTAATAAATCCATCGGGGTGTAAGCTGAACCATCTTCTTTCTTCGCACCTTCTTCAGCTTCAACGGTATAGAAAAAGATCTCTCCAAGTCCTGTTGAAACAGGCCCCATAATTGGCTCTATTCCCTCTGGCACTTCACTTTTTATTTGCTGAAGCTTTTCACTGATTAACTGGCGGGCAAAATAAATATCTGTGCCATCTTCAAAAATAACCGTTACTTGTGAAAGGCCATAGCGGGATAATGAGCGTGTGTGGTCAAGATTAGGAATGCCTGCCAATACTGTCTCAATCGGAAATGTTATACGTTGCTCAACCTCTAATGGGGAGTATCCTGCGGCCTCAGTATTAATTTGAACTTGCACGTTCGTGATATCAGGAACAGCATCAATCGGAAGACGATTAAAATTGTAGATACCAAGAGCGCAAAAGCAAAGCACAACAATCATCACCAGCCAGCGGTGACGTATAGATAGGGAAACAATATTTTCTAACATGAGAATTCTCTTTTCATTACTTATTATATTTTTAATGTGAGTGAGCCGCAGTGGCTTTTAAGATGTCTGATTTGACAATAAAACTTCCATCGGAAACATAAGCTTCTCCAGCTTTTAACCCTCTAATGATTTCAACATAACCATCGCTTTTACGGCCTGTTTTTACAGGACGAGGAATGTATGAATCCCCTTCCTTAATAAAGACAACATCCCCAAGTTCTTCCATTTTCTGTAAAGCACTTTCCTTAACGGCAAGCTGTGCTTCGGCCACAGCAATGCTAACATCTCCCTCTATGGTCATACCTGGCTTCCATATACGTTCTGGATTAGGCAGGACAATAATGGCAATTTGCGTTTGGGTTAATTCATCAGCCGTAGGAAACAACATGTCGATTTTGCCCATTGCGGTTTTATCGCCTTCGAGCGTATGGATAGAAACACGTTGTCCGCTTTGTACATAATCAGCATCACGGGGAAATACATGAAATTTTGCCCATACGTCTGAAAGGTCTGCAATTACAAAAAGTGCGTCACCATTTGCGACATCTCCGATATTTGTATTACGTTCCAGAATAACACCGTTAATCGGCGCTGTTACATTATAGTCTTGGAGACTTTCATTCGATTCAATAACTGCCAGAACCTGCCCTTTTTCAACACGTTCCCCCAAATTGACCTTAACACTCCGTACAATCCCCTCAAAACGCGCTCTTACATCGGCTTTTGTATTTTGATTGATTGTAATACGACCTGTAAGAGGAATTGTCTGGTCCACTTTTGCTGGAGAAACTTTGTCAATAACAATGCCCATGCGCTGAACAGATTCAGGCGCTATCTCAGCTTTACCTTCCTCATGTTCTCCATGTCCATCTTCACCTTCTTCATGACCTTCCTCAGATTTTTGGGTGTCGTGACCGTGATTATCATGCTCATCTTTTTGCTCATGACTTTCATGGCCGTGGTCATCGTGATTGTCCGCTTCTTCGCCATGGTCGTTATGCTCATCTCCATCATCATGCGCATGGCCTTCGGCCTCATCATGCGTTTCATGGGATTCTTCATGCGCGTGTCCATCCACATCCTGAGCGTGGGCTGGGATGATTGCAATCGGGGATATAAACCAGCTCAGCAAAGCTGCTATTAAAAAGTAATGTTTCATTTTTGGTCTCCTGTTTTTAGAGAAATTGTTTGTTGAATTAAATGCGCATGGGCATTCATAAGAAAATCAGCTTGTGCTTTTGCCTGATGTAACTTCAACAGGCTATCAAGCTGAGCTTCCTGCATCTCATAGAGTGTTCGTTGCGCATCCAATAACTCTAGAAAGGAGAATCGACCAGAATTATAACCTTCGGAGGCCTGTTCATACGCTTTCTGAGCACTTGGAATAATGTCATTTTTATAGGATTTAACTTCCTGAGATGCTGCAAGAAGCTGTTGATACACTTTTTCTGAAGCTTCTTGCAGCGACAGTAAAGTTGACCTGTTTTCACTCTCAGCCACTATCCGTTCGGCGCGCGCCTGAGCTATATTCCCCTGATTACGATCAGAAATAGGAATTGGTATAGAAAGTGTCGCCATAAATGCATTGCTGTCGGTTTCGTTAAAACGGCGAATACCTAAGCCTATTGTAGGATTTGGCACACCATAAGCCTTGGCCAGTTCTATATTGCTTTGCGCCTGCAGTTCTTTCAGCTTCATCATTTCAGCTTGTGGCAGGTTTTCTAGCGCCTTAATCAGTTGCTCTTTTTCAGGCACATCAAAAGCCGTCTGAAGAAAACCACTCCCTTCATTGATTTGATCAACGCCACTGGCTAAAATACGCTCTAGTTGCGCTTTTGCAGAGGCTAATTCTTCTATGGCTTGCGCTTTTTCAATCGCAGCGGCTTTTTGCTCGATATCTACCTTGGTGTGTTGAATATCAGAAGCAGCTGCTGCACTCACACGCTTCTTAACGGCTTCATGGGTTTTATCAGCCAATGCCAGACGTCTTTCGGCGAACCTCAGTCTTTCTTGAGCGATGACATAACCTGCATATGATTGATGCGTGCTTGCCAATGTCGCCAAAATTTGAGAAACAGCTTCTTGCTTAGCAGCTGCGAGAGCATAGTTTGCAACATCTTTTCTATATGTACGCTTCCCTGCGATCTCGATTTCCTGTTCCACCCCTAAGGTTAATTCAGCGCCATCAACGCCGGAAAAATTATCATCGCCCCCAAAGTTTTCAAACTCCATAATTGCTTGAGGGTTGGGACGAAGACCTGCCTGAAGAGCCTGTCCTTCAGCAGACATGATAGAAGCAAGGTTCGTTTTTATATCGGGATTGTTTTCTAAAACAATTTGGAATACAGGATGCAGATCTGCTTCCAAACTCTGCGCCTTACTCTGTAACGGCATAGAAAACAGCGCCGTACAGGTTAATAAAGTAAGTATTTTTTTATTCATAGTTTATCTCTTTTGCTCGATTGATAGGAATTAATACCAGCAAAGCCGCTGGCCTAGATCGGGCAAAAGTCTATGATAATAAGGATAAATCTAGACGCACTTTGCCCTTAGGCAAAGATACGAGGTGGGCGCTTGAGACCGTAAATAAGTTGGGAAGAAACCATAGAGGCGTTCAGGCTGAATTGCTTGTTTTTATTAGCATTTAAGCTATGACCTAAGTCAGATGCGTTCCCATAAAAATGAGTGTGATGACAACCATGCCCACAGTGGCCGCACAAATGGTTATCCGCAGGCCGTTCGTTGGGAAAGTTATCATCTGTACTTTGGTTATCAGCTGATTGCGATTGTTCACAATCCGCCGTAATGCAACTCAAAGACCCAGCGTCGTCAAAAGCATGCACAGCCGGAGAGGATAAAAACCCACCCAGCAAAAAAGTAGCCAGTACAAATATGTGCATAAACTTTTTCATTCTTCTAATCATAACTTGTATTCAAAAAAATAACAAGAGAAATTATCCCCATAAATTGCTTATCGGGATAGCCCATAAATTCTGCCCAAAAGGCACGACATCTTTGCCACGATACAGCACAACACCACAAACGAAATCATCGCTTGTAATGTTTTGCAGTTCTTCTAATCCTTTGAAATCAGATTTCGAAACACTATCACGTTGTTTCACCTCAATGGCGACCAATTGCCCATTTGGCTTTTCTACAACAAAATCAACTTCTTTGTTATCGCTTGTTCTGAAATGAAATAAGTCCATTTTATCATCACAAAATGTCATCAATTTAAGGAGTTCTGTCGCCACAAAATTTTCAAGTACATGACCAAATAGCTCTGGTCTGTTTTTCTCAAGATCACTTAATTCATATTGCATTAGGTGACAGAGCAACAACGTATCCGTCATATACCCTTTGGGAGATTTCACCAGCCGTTTGCCAATGTTGCGATACCATGGTGCTAACTCAAAAGTCAGGAACAGCATTTTAAGCAATGTTTTGTAATTACGTGAGGTCACAGGGTTAAGGCCCGCATCTCGAGCAATATCCGCATCATTGACCAAGCCACCTGCACGATTAGCCAGAATACGAAGCAAGTTAGGAAGTGTGCTGAGTTTCTCAATTTCAGCTAGCGCACGGACATCTCTCTGCAAGATCGTTGTGAGATAGCCATCAAACCAAGTTGTGCGCTCGTGGATATCTGCCCCCGATATTTCAGGGAATGTTGCAGTTCGAATAATGTCAGAGAGGTTTTGTTTGTTTTTATCTGCTTCAAAGTCTTTATTGAATAATCGTTCTATAAAATCACCATTACCGCCCAGCGCTTCGGCGCCTGAGACAGGATAGAGCGTAAGTACATTCATGCGCCCCACTAGCGGATCTGAGAGTTTTGGCAAAGCCATGATATTGGCTGATCCTGTAAGCAAGAAACGACCTTTAAGTTTGGGACCTTGCGCTTGGCGCAACTCATCAACAACAACTTTCAAAGCCCTAAAAATCTCAGGCACCAGCTGCACCTCATCGATAATCAATGCGCCCTTACGTTCTCTGAGATAACTCTCTGGTGCATTGGCAGCAGCAGCCATTTGCGTTGTACTATCAAATGTTACATATTCGGCAGGGTATTCTTTTTGAGCAATCGCTTGAACCAGCGTGCTTTTACCGGCTTGGCGTGGTCCATTGAGGAAAACAACTGGACTAACTTCTAGAGCCTTGAGAAGCTTGCTCCTCATATGCCGGTTAATATGCGCCATTGTTATACCTTTTTTATTTGTTCGTATAAATCTATCTTTCATAAATTATAAAACAAACTTTTATATTTGCAAGAATTGTTTTTAGCCCTGTTTTCCTGCCTCATACGCTTCTTGCAAAGCATCTTTGATTGCCCAGACGGCCACATCGTGAAAATCAAGGCTGTCGCTGTTTCGGGTTTCCAGCGTTTCAAGGTTCAAATGCTTCTTGGCAATTTCGGTTAGAAGCTGGTCGATTTGCTGTTGGGTGGCTTTAGGCATATTCACCCTCCTTGAAAACACGGTCGGTGATGTGTTGCAGGTCGTTGGCAATATCCGCCAAGAACCCTGCGTCGCCCCAGCGTATCTCCTCGGGGTTGCTTTCAAAGTGATCTGCGCTTGCCGTCTGTAAGCGCTCCAGCATCACGTCAATGCGGGCTTTGTGTTCGATAAAGGCTTCCAGCGCCGTTCTTTTTTCTTGTGTGTTTGTCATCGTTTTTGCTCCTTTGTTAACACCAGTAACGCTTCATTTCCGAGGGTTATCAAGTCAATTAGCATCAGTTTTTGCTTATTGTTTTTTTGGGATCAGCGCGGCATTCGCATGTTATGCACAAGGCCTGCTGTTATCTTTTCTATTTCTTTTTTAAAGTTATCTTTTCTTCCTTTATATGGTGTGGACACTTCTGTCGTGTCTAGAGTGGACAGTTTCGGCGTGTCTAAGCACGACACTTCTGGCGTGGTAAGTTTGGGGCTGTGGATAAGTATCGACTTATCCACATGGTAAATATTAGATTGCCCACGCCCCCGTTGTTGGGTTGTCACCAGCTTGTGGCTTTCCAATTCTGTCAGGAATCTTTGCACCGCACGGGGCGACATGCCCAGCTCTTCGCCCAGCGTCGCTAGTTTTGGAAAAGCCTGTCCATCCTTGCCCGCATACTGAATAAGACGCGCACAACAGAGCTTTGCGCCGTGACTTAAATCTGTCCGGCGCAGTATCTCATTCGGAATCGGGGCAAAGGTCAGTTGGCTCATATGCGGGCGGCAATCTTACCCAGCGCGCATTTGTACATCTCCCAGGCTTTTGTCCGCCCGACACCAAACTGCGCGCAGATCAGCTTCCAGCGCACACGTTCGGCCCGTTGCCAGACGAGCTTACGCTCGTCCACCTCTAACCAGCGCAGCCATACAAATAGCACTTCCTCCATTTCTGTTATGTCATTCATGCTTGGCCTGATCCGCATCGGCTCTTTCTCCATCTGCAGGATTTCCATTTCGTCGCGTTTGATTTTAGGCCATGTGCTGAAATAGCCCTGCACACGCTCTTCGGGCAATCTGCGCAGCGTGCGCGCCGCATCATGAATGCGGTCTTCTACGTATTTCTGCTTTACAGTGACGGTCTTGGCTTGTTTCATGAGCGCACCTCCACAACAGGATTGGACGGTTGCTGATCACGCTCAATGGATTTGAGTTTGATAATCCCATCAATCCAGTGCAAGGCTCTGCCAACCTCACGGACTTCCTTAATCAGTTGCTGGCGGATCATTTCCAGATCGTCATCGCTTAAATCTTTGAGATGCCCTACGGGTGTGTGTTGCACCGATTTAAAAACGGCATCACCAAGGTTTATTTTTTCTTGTACGGACATAGTCATATCTGCTCCTTCTAGATTTTGTTGGTCCTAAAAGGCAGGTCTGCGATAACGCCTAAAAACGACGAAAAATAATCAAAAATAATTTTTGAACTGACTTTGCATCAGATACTCCTTCAGTTTTTTGACGCGCGATGAAAATGTGGTGCGCGGTATCTTTAAGATTTCAGCGGCTTCACTGATGGAATGCTCCATAACAAGATCGAATGTTTGCTGAAGCTCTTCTGGCAATGACTCTCTGATTTTCAAAATATCGATGCGCTGGATCGATAGATCAGCAAAGCTCTCAAAAGGTTTGTCACCCCACAAGCCACCCGTGTCATCAAGCTGATCGATGAATAGTGTCTCTTCATCATCAAAAGCAGGCTGATCCAATGAAACTTCTTTTATTCTGACCTTCCGTTTATCAGTCGTGATCTCACGGATCATTTGAATGCTGCGATGATTAATCACCATGCGTGTAAAGACATCTTTCTCAGCCCGGTCACCTTTAAAATTTCCTTCGTCCTTCAAGTAGGCCATCATTAACTCTTGCTCGATGTCCTCTTTGTCTTCTGGCCTGAAAAGCCCAGTCTTGATCATGCTTTTAGCTTTTATAGACACAAAAAAAGCGGCGTGGGTATCCACGCCGCCGTAACGGTTCTTTGGCATTTTTTCTTCTCCAAGTTGTGGAACTCAGAAAGAAAAAAAGCAAAAAATGGTTCAATTAGAAGCTGTTAATCTTATAAAAATACAATCATATTATGCAGGATGTATGAGAAAGCCTTATTACCAAGGAAGTAGCTCAAATCATTCACATTTTTTGGTTGCGGTTGTATGATCTTTATCATCATACAAAGATGTGTTTTCCAAGCGAATCGAAGGGCTTTTTACTTGGCGAATGATTGCCACTGCTAATATTTCGGCAATTTCAGAAATATGACTATGGTTGTCTGTTTTTATGTTTGTTTCCATCAGGTTTCTCCAATTTGGTTTGTCCTGATGGGTAGGTCTGCAAAAGTTTTAGAAAGTGACGAAAGTTTTTATGTGTCCGTTAAAAACCCGAAAACTGTTCTTTGCTCCTGCCAAGAAATCGGGAAACCACGCACCACATTTTGCAGAGTAAGTGTGCGTGGTTGCTTGCCATTTAAAACAGCCTCAATGATGTCAGGGGCGAGAAGTGTTAGGCGCATCACACGATACATATGGGTGACTTCAACCTTTTCCTTTTCAGCCAGCTCCTTAGGCGTCTGGTATTTTCCTTCATCAAGCATGCGTTGCCACGAGAAGGCTTTCCCCAGCGCTGATATAAACGTGTAATCCGTATTATCTGCTTCTGCGTCGATCATTTCGCTGATTGTTTTGCCGTCTGGCCCTACGATCATCTTGCGGGAGCTGCGACGGCTAAATTGCATCGGGATACGAATATGCAGCGTGTCCAGCGCAGCATTTACAGATATGGTTGTCATTATAAAAAATCTCCTTTCGTAAATGTGTTGGTAATTGTGGTGAAACCATCCAGACGCATATCAATGGCCACTTCGTCATTGGTGATGGTGACATTCTTCACCAAAATCTCTGCAATCCTATTTCGTTCTCTTGGTTTTAATGATTTCCAAAAGCCATCAAAATCGCCGATATGCTCACGAAGCTCCCGCAAGCCAAAATCATGCGGACATTCATCACTGGATTGAAGTTTGGCATGTGTTTGAGTGATAACCTCAGGGCTTTCTATAAATTTGCGGACATGCCCAACCACCAGCGCATCAATCTCTGCGGCTGGAACAGGGCCAACCTTGCAGGCCTCATAGCCCCTGTGTATGGCGCTGGTGGGGGTATAATAACGGTAGATGCGGCGATCTTTTTTGGTAAAGGTTGGTGTCATCGCACTGTCACAACAGCCACATCGCACCATGCCGCGCAAAAGAGAGGGATTTGTGTTCTTGTTGTGATTGCCTCGTTTCACACGATCCTGTGACAAAATGGCGTGGGCTTCGTCCCATAGTTCTTGAGAAATAATCGCATCATGCTGCCCTGGATAGATTTTATCCTTATGGACAATCTGGCCGAGATAGAGTGGATTATTCAAAATCCGATAGAGATACTGCCGGTTAAACTTACGACCACCGCGTAAATTGCCCGTACCGCTTTCATACATCTTCGTGCGATAGCCTTTAAGGTCGAGCTCTTTGATAATTTGCCCGATTGATTTGATCTGTACATAGCGTTTGAAAATATGCTCCACCAGCGCTGCTTCTTCCGGCACAATAACCAGCTTGCGATCCACCGAGTTATAGCCCAGCGGTAATGCACCGCCCATGAAGATACCTTTTTGTTTGGAGGCGGCAAACTTATCGCGAATGCGTTCGCCAATAACTTCACGCTCAAACTGGGCAAAGCTGAACAAAATGTTCAGCGTTAATCGTCCCATGGAATCTTTGGTGTTAAAGTGCTGAGTGACGGATACAAAGCTCACATCATGCTCATCAAAAATCTGCACCATCTGTGCAAAGTCCGCCAATGAGCGTGAAAGGCGGTCAATCTTATAAACCACCACCACGTCGATTTTTTTAGCCTTAATATCCTCAATCAATCGCTTTAAGGCGGGGCGGTCCATATTCCCACCCGTGAAACCGCCGTCATCATATCGCGTTGGGAGTACCTCCCAGCCTTCATGGCGCTGGGACTGGATATAACTTTCACCCGCATCACGTTGGGCATCCAGCGTGTTATATTGCTGCTCAAGTCCTTCTTCGGTGGATTTACGCGTATAAACCGCGCAGCGAATAACCTTTTTCTTTTCCATCATGCATGCCCCCGTGCAATCAGGCCAAAGAACAAATTGCCATTCCAATTTGTGCCAGTGATGCGTTTGGCGATGGCGCTGAGGCTTTTATAGGTTTTGCCCTGATACTCATAGCCTTTTGAAAGAACAGTGACATAATGCTCTTCACCGTCATATTCCCGCATCAGGCGTGTGCCAACCACGGGTTTCATGGCTTTGCGTTTACGCTTCTTTTTTACGCCATTACCGTAATCCATCAGCAAATTGATGACCTCTTGCGTCAGGCCGCCATATTCTAATTCTTGCATGCGGTAGGCGAGTTTATTGACCAGCGTGAGCTTATTAAAATGTGGGGCGGGCGTGTTATAATAGCTTTGCCAGAGCTCTTTGAGATGTGCCATCGGCATATAATTCAACTCGGCAATATCTCGTTCTAAGATGTTGTTTTGCATTATTTTTCCCTTCGTTTTTAGACATGAATGCTTCGCTTCGGCACTTAGTCCAGCGAAAACTCTCTGTTTCTTCAGGTCTGCAAAGGATTTGAAAAACGACGATAAAAAATAAAACTTTTCGAAAGTTTTTTTGATGGGCAATTATTCTTTCGAACTGCAAAAAATTCTGATGCGCTGAAAGCCTTGAAAAACCTCACTTCATGACCTGTTGGTCGTTTGCAAAGTAGCCGACAGGTTTTTAGACGGATGGGGGTGTTTTGAGGGTATAAAGCCTGTTTTCATGAAAATGATGGCTTCTGCTTGTGAACAGGTCACGCCCGAAAACGGCCCAGAAACTGGGGTTTTAGGCATTAAAAAACCGCTCATAACTTGCGTTAGAACGGTTCGTAATTAGTAAATTGGTTGCGGGGGTAGGATTTGAACCTACGACCTTCAGGTTATGAGCCTGACGAGCTACCGGGCTGCTCCACCCCGCGATAAGATAATATTCGATAAAACATCATCGAAGAGAGGTAGTTATAGCGTCTTTCAAATTGAAACTCAAGTATAAAGTTTAATTATATGGCTCTACTTCAACAATAACTGTTTGCGCGCGCGCCATTAAGTGCGCTTTATGTCGGCACAAAAGTAATAGAATAGAAATTAGTGTACAGAAAAATAAATTGGTCGCAGATGAAACAATCAAAAACAAATCTCCCACATGGAACCATGTATAGCCCGTTGCTAAAAAGTTAGAAAAAGACCACAAATACCATGAGAAAAGAGAAACCCTTTCTGACTTTTCTGGGTTCTTGATGATCGAGATTACTTGAGGAACATACCCAATCAATGTCATGAACACAACAACAGGATATAAAAAGACAAAGACGTTTTCGACCATAGCCCCCTCATAGAATATATATTTATATCTGTATTCTAAATAAAAGCACTTAAGTTATGGTTAATGTTTTAGACATTGCTTAACAAAATTATAAGCACTTACTTGCGATGATAAAACACCGTGAGAGCGATGTGCCAAACTATAATATAAAGTAGGGTCTTTTTTTGAGAAACCATAGTAAGGCATATAGTCTTCTGTTGTCACTCTTACCCCAGCACGCCCACCAGTAATTTCTAAATTACTCGCTAGTTTAGGAAAATGTTGAGCTAAAAAATCTAGATTAGATTGATCATCCTCAATTCGGTGCTGATTATCCTTACTTCCTCTATCATAGGTTGCTCCCGTCACAAGAGTTTCTGTATCCAAAACGCTTAAATATCCACCAAAACATAAATTAACATTTAAGGCTTGTGCAATCTTTGGTGATTTCAAATAAGTGACCTGTCCTCTAATCGGTTTTAAAGTAGGGATATCTAGCTCTGCTACTTTCACACCATCAATGCCTGATGCAAGAACAAGGTGGTCATAGCCTACAAATACATCACCATTCCTTGCGTGTAACCTGTATTCCCCCTCTACTTTTTCCCACATATCAATTGTTGTATTCATATAACATTTTATATTTAACAACATTGCTTGAACCAGCTTTTGAGGACTTATCTTTGCCGCGCATGGCATATACACGCTTTCATATGGAACATCGACGCCAGCAATGTCCGTTGCCTCTTCTGATGATATTATTCTAAGTAACACATCGGGCCAACCTGCATTTAGAACTATTTTTTCAAATCTGTTTCTCTTCTTCTCATCAGATAGAATATGAATACTGCCACATGGGTCATAGCCAATATCATGTTCTGCTTGAAGCTCTCTAAAAAGATTTCTCGCATAAGAGAGCGCTCCAGCATAAAATTTATTTTTCCATTGCTGTGTCGGTGTTAATGCCGGATTAAGAAGCCCTAATAAGTTTCCTGAAGCATGAGATGCCACCTCAGATTCTTTTTCAAAAACATCCACATCAATTGCATATTGTTTTAAATGATACGCCATAGACGCCCCTGCCAGACCTGCTCCTATAACGGCAACTTTTTTAGGACGCTTTAAAATATTGGGGGTAGCACATACATCACCTACATAAACCCCTTTTATACGTTCACGCTTACGACCAAATCCTTTTTCTTTTTCAATATTAAACCCTTTATTCTCAAGACCACGCCTTACAAAACCAGCGGCAGTGAATGTCGCAAAATTTGTCCCTTTTACACTTAAACGAGCCATATGATCCATCACGGCATCAGACCACATTTCTGGATTTTTAGAAGGGTCAAAACCGTCTAAAAACCAACAATCCACCGAGTGATCCATTGCCTCCAAAGCACTAATAACATCATCATATATAAATGTCACAGAAATCTCTGGCATCACATCAAAAGCATGCACGGCTGGAACTGGTAACGGGTAGTTTTTAAAAAAAAGAGATAAAGCGTTTGAAAAATGCTCTTTCCATGGCGATAACGCCTGCTCAACTTGTTTTTGCGTTAAAGGATATTTTTCAATTGAAATTAAGTTTAACTTTTTACATTTACCTTTTGATTTTAAAAACAAATCAATCGCCAAGACTATATTCAACCCCGTACCAAGACCTAATTCGCAAATAGTAAAACGCTCTTTATCTTGCCATGCTTGGGGCAAATTATTTCCTTCAAAGAAGTTATAAAGGCTTTCTCCAAGCCCATCCTCTTTCGAAAAATAGATATCGTCGAAAATAGTCGATTTCGGTGTTTTACTTGAAGGATCTATAATCATTGTCATACCTTTGTTATACTGATATAAAAAAGATCTTAAAAGAAAAACTTACGATAAAGAAAGATTTCAACGCGATGTTTTCACAAGACCGTATTCTCTCACCTCTAGAATTAGCCGCTCTGATCAAAGAACAAAAAGAAAATGGAAAACGTGTTGTCTTCACAAATGGTATTTTTGATTTTGTCCATAAAGGACATGTCACATATCTTGAAAAAGCACGCGCCCTTGGTGATATGATGGTCATTGCTATTAATAGCGACACCTCAACAAAGCGTGTCAAAGGACCAGAGCGCCCGATCAATGCAGAGAGAGATCGTGCGTTCATTCTTGCAAGCCTTAGATGTATTGACTATGTCACTATCTTTGAAGAAGACACACCAGAGCAGATTATTGACCTTTTAAAGCCCTCTATCCACGTAAAAGGTGGTGATTACGATCCAGAAACAATGCCTGAAACACCAACAGTGCGCAAAAACGGTGGTGAGGTCGTTATTATTCCTCTCGTTGATGGATACTCAAACTCAAGCCAATACAAACGTATTAAAGAAATGTCTGCACCTGCCGGTGAGCGTGCGGCACACATTTCCAAACGTGATTAAACAGCTTTATGCTCATATTCCTCTATAGCTTCCTTGAATTTTTCAAGAGCAAAGTCTATTTCTTCTCGTGTGATTGTTAAAGGCGGTGCAAAGCGAACAACTGTTTCATGCGTTTCCTTAACTAAGACTCCTTTTTCTTTTAACATCTCACAGATAACACGCGCAGATGCTTTACTTGGATCAAAGTCAACACCGACCCATAAGCCCGCTCCGCGAACCTCTTTAATCATTGGTGTTTCAATTTTTCCAAGTTCAGCGATTAAATAATCACCTTGTTTTTTGCTTTTTTCTGATAATTTTTCTTCTTTCAAAATATCAATCGCCTCAATCCCCACTGCGGCAGCAATTGGATTTCCGCCAAAAGTTGACCCGTGTGAACCAGGCTCAAACAACTCCAAAACATCTCTACGTGCTAAGAAGGCAGAAACAGGATAAATACCGCCACCAAGAGCTTTCCCTAAAATTAAGCCATCTGGCTTCTCAATCTCATGTTGGAAAGCAAAGTCTTTTCCTGTACGCCCTAAACCAGCTTGAATTTCATCTAAAATCAAAAGAACATTATGTTTCTTACATAATTTTTGAACCTCTTTTAACCAGCCTTTTTCGGGAATAATAATTCCTGCTTCACCTTGCATTGGTTCTGTTAAATACGCACAGACATTCGGATCACTTAAAGCTGTTTCTAATGTTTGTATATCTCCAAAGGGAACAATCTCAAACCCTGTATCAAATGGACCAAAATCTTGCTTATATTCAGCATCAGAAGAAAAACCAACAATCGTTGTTGTACGCCCATGAAAATTTCCTGAGCTAACCAAAATCTTTGCTTTATTATCCGCAATTTTTTTAACACGATACCCCCAACGGCGCGCCGCTTTAATCGCTGTTTCAACAGCCTCAGCACCAGTATTCATTGGAAGCATCATATCCATGCCAGAAAACTCGCATAACTTCTCTGCAAATACGCCTAGTCTATCATTATAAAAAGCACGAGAAGGAACATCTAAACGGTCTAATTGATCTTTGACAACTTGAACAAGGCGTTGATTTGAATGCCCAGCACTCACAGCGCTATAGGCACTTAAGAAATCCAAATACTCATTTCCCTCAGTATCCCAAAGCTTCGACCCAGCCCCTCGTGATAAGATAACCGGAATGGGCTTATAATTTTGCGCCATATATTTTTCTTCACGCGCAATCATTGGGTTTGTTTCTTTAGAGCCGCCTTTGAATATTTTCTTAATGACCGATAAAACCATTTCTAAACCTTCCTGATATGTTCAACGCCCTCATATTATCAGTATCATTATTATAAACCAAAGCAAAACTCATCTATCTTCATAAAATATTCATTTTTTTATTTCATAATCCAAAATAATATTGTAATATAGCTTCTAATAATAATAAAAAATAATAACGAACAGGCGAGAGCACGAGGCCTTATGGCGAAGAATACAAGACGATTATTACGTGGATGGACAATTGATAGTGAGAATGCTCAAATTCTTGATGATGGTTTCCGCGTTTCTCAAAAGAAAAATGGAGCATTCAATCTCAAATTCTTTATCGCTGATACAAGCGAATATTATGCTGAAAAAAGCCGCAGAGCGAATAAAACTGTTCGCCCAGGCTTAATAGACCCACAAAAACTTGGTGATTTACCAGATATTGATCAAGGATATAAACGTGTTCATCTTAGCCTAAATAAATCATTTCGTACTCAACCAGCTATTTGTGTCAGCATTGATTTTGATAAAAAGGGCGTCTTATTAAAAGATACAATCAAGTTAGAAGCTGTTGAATTTGAAAACAAACGCCAACTAACAGAAAACGATGCAACGGATCTCGTTCGTAATGGTGATGAGGAAATGCGCGTTGCCCATGAACTAGCACAACGTATCGACTATCATTGTGGTCACAGACGCTTAGAAAAAATTAATTCTTCTGCACCAGGTTCTTTCATACAAACAACTTTTTCAAATATTGCCAATGCAGCAATCACACATTACGCGCGTGAAAATAATATTCCTTTAGTGTACCAAAATAGAAAAGCTCATATTGAGGCCTTAAATACATCAATCAGTACGAGAGAAGAAGCTTATACCGCACTTGATATTTTATTTGAGTGTGATGACTGTGAAAAAATTCAAGCCTCTTGCTACGCAAAACTCGACGATCACCGCTATAGCAATCAATCTGCTGGTAATATCCAAAAAGGGTTTCATCATTTTGCTCGTTTTTCTTCTCCTATGCAAAGCCTGATGGATTGCTCTAATTTAATGAATGTTGCTCATTTTATAAAAACAGAAGATACCAATACATGTCCCTTTGATCAAAATGATATGGGGCATATTGCAGAGGCGACAACAGCGATCAAAGTTTCTCACCAATTAAAAGAAGCTGCTGTTAAATCTTTAGAACGCGAAAATGATGTAAGAAAAACATTTGATAATAATGATGCAGACCATCTAAGATATGATGCAAGCCTCCCTCATATTGGCTATGTCTTAAAACGTATTTTCGAACATAATGAACAAACAGGAGAAGGTCGCCCAGAGCTCACTCATGCTTGTATCGCTCGAATTGAAAAATTCAAGCACAACCCCGCTTATCTTTTGAAAATTGCGCTAATTAATAACCCTCAAAAAACAGAGGCACAGCAAGAGCTCGCCCAAGTAGCACGCAAAAAGATCTTCGATCAAGGCCTTTCAGAAGAAGCTATTCGCCTCTCAGTTGAACAAGCTGGCGATTTCGAAGCTTTCTTTATAGAAAAGAGAACTGTTGGCGCCCAAACAGTGTATCAACCTATCCTTATAAAAGATGGTGAACGTTATTCAACACCGAGGATTGCGCCTTATGACACACATAAGCTTGACCATCAATTAGCTGTCGCGCGTTCTTTTAAAGAGCTTATTAATGCTGTTGCCGATCAAACACTCTGCCTCGCTCATAAAACGGATATTGAATGGTCAAAGAAAAGTAAAAAACTCCTACAATCCAAAGTAAACAACTCCGCCCTTCCTAAGGCTATCAATTTTTCTTAAAAGCAATATGAATATTTCTTTATTTTTATGAAAAAATAGTATATATTACATAAAAAATAAAAAGAAAAATAAGATAATATGAGTTACCGTACAGCTTTCAACCCTCACGGGCTTTATAATCAGGAACAAAGCGAACGCGATATTTATCGTGGCTATACAATCGACAGCAAAAATGCCCGTATTCTAGATGATGGTTTTAAAATCTCTCGCCATAAAAATGGTGGCTATTTAATAGAATATTATATTGCCGATACGGCTCTTTTCTTTCAATCCCTTGGTGAAAAACCCCATATAGCAAAACGCGATGGAAAGCATGAAGAAATTGATGTGAATGATTTTAGAAGTCATTGCTCCTTAACAAATGACACTCCTAAACCTGCTATTCGCATCGCTTTTGTTTTAGATGAGAATGCCTTTATTGTTTCAAAATCTATCAAGCGTGTTTTATTTGAAAATATCCATCAAATGACGGATGAAACTTATAAAGCCTTTAGACGTAAAAACCCAGAAGAAGCAGCCCTTCAAGATGAATGCACCTCAAAAATATCTAATAATTATATGACGAATGTAAAAGATATTAATTCCCCCATACAAGCGTTATCAACACTTGTAAATGGTCAATTAACGGCCTATTGCCATGCTCGGCATTTGCCTATTTTATATCAATCCCATCGTCTCAAATTGAATGGATCTAAAGATACTTTTTATTGTTTTGAACGAGCACAACAAGCTGCTCTCAAATCTGGGATAATCGATCATCCTTCTCAATTTCAAAGGGATGTTCATTATTTCTTTGAAAAAAAGAAAAGAACAAAGCCTTTTCCAATTGAAAGCACAACAACAAAGGCACAATTTTACGCTCGTTTCACATCTCCTATGAGAAACCTATATGATGCAATCAACATTCAAATTCTGTGTGCACATTTAGAAAAAACACCGGTTCCTTATACAGTAGATGAATTAAAGACTATTATTCGAGCGGTTGAAGAAAAAACAAAAGAACATGAAATAAGCAAAAAGGACAGTCATAAAGGATCTAGAAAACAACATAGACCTAAAAGGCGATCATTTAATTAATATCTTCATTTACTTTAACAACAATACAAGCCATAGGCGATGTCACTTTATTATTGGGAACACTATAATGAGCAAGCTGTTCCAAGCACCACATAGGCACCCTCACGATCTTACGCAGTAATGGTGACTTCTTTTCCAAAGAAGAATATAAAGACACATTCCAAAGTCCTAAATGACCGATATAACCTCCATAAACTAAATCCAAACGATCATCATCAAGTACTGGCTGAACCAACCTTTCATAATCCATCAAATTGTGAATTTTATGTTTTTCGGGACTAATCCATTTTAATAGGCGCCCATAAAAACCTGAATGATTAGGGATCATAATAACAACATGGCCGTCTTTTTTTGTTAAACGTGCGTGGCGTAAAACAACATCAGCTGTATCATCAAAATGCTCCACAAAGCCAAAGCTTGAAACAACGTCATACTTTTCTTTAATTTTATCGCTATCAGAAAACTCAAAAAAATCGGCATGATAAATAGTCGCATCAATTTCTTTGGCTTTCATATAATGACGCGATGCCTCACAACACCAGTCAACATACTCAACCCCATAAGGTTTATACCCAAAGACATGATTGAAATACCACATATAACTGCCAGGAAAGGAACCTACTTCTAATACTGTTTTCGAAGAGTCTTTTTCTAAAATAGAAGTCAAAATTTGATGTGCTTCTTTAAACCCAATATAGTTTAAATCGAAGGCAACATCCTTTTCAGGGATTGTCTGCCCTTCCCATCTTTCAGACCAATGATCGATTTCTGAAAGTTTATTATCATCTTGTTTCAACGCTTCACTCATGATGGATTACTTGTATCAGAGTTTATATAAAACAACAAATGTTTAAGTTTTTAAATGGTTATGAGCACATATATTCTCTTATACCTATTGGATAAAGCTTGCATTCTTCTGCGTCTACTTCAAGTAAACTCTTCCAAACAGCTTGCCCGATATCATTATCACAACGCTTAAAGTAATCTTGTTTATATAAATTCCTTCTGACTAAACAAGCATTATATAATGAAACAAATTCATGTCCTTTTTGTCCTTCATATTCAAAGATACTTTCTATATTACCTAAAAAACTCATAACAAGAATATCGATATTAAGTTCTTCTTTAAACTCTCTTACCAGCGCCTCATTTGCCTTTTCATTGCATTCAACACCGCCACCAAGTGGACGATAGAAATACTCATCCTTAACAGAATCATAGCCCTTTTCTAAAAGAAAACTTTTTCCACGAACCCTTTCTCTGGAAATCAAAGCAAGTGATATATGTCGCATACAAAATACCTCAAAATAAAAAAACACCCAAGAAATTAATCTTGGGTGTTTTTATAAATTCTTGTGTAATAAGTCAATTTCTTTATGTTTCAACGATTTTTGAAGAGCTGGCAGCGACCTACTCTCCCGTGCCTTAAGACAAAGTACCATCGGCGCTAAAGCGTTTCACGGCCGAGTTCGGAATGGGATCGGGTGTTTCCACTTTGCCATAACCACCAGCTCATCAAAAATCGCTAAAACATGTAATAAAAACCAAAACCACAACACTTCTGTTTTGCTCAGATTCAGAAGTTAAGTATCTTAACAACTGTTCCTGATAAATCAGCAATATCGTTCAAGCCTCTCGAACTATTAGTACTGGTTAGCTTCATATGTTACCATACTTCCACATCCAGCCTATCAACGTGGTGGTCTTCCACGGTTCTAAGGGGAATACTAGTTTTGAGGGGGGCTTCACGCTTAGATGCTTTCAGCGTTTATCCCGTCCGTATGTAGCTACCCTGCACTACCGCTGGCGCGATAACAGGTCCACTAGGGATACGTCCATCCCGGTCCTCTCGTACTAAGGACAGCTCCTCTCAATATTCCTACACCCACGGCAGATAGGGACCGAACTGTCTCACGACGTTCTGAACCCAGCTCGCGTACCTCTTTAAATGGCGAACAGCC
>CATLOR010000004.1 GCA_950054255.1 uncultured Rickettsiales bacterium
AATAAGACCCAACGTCGTCAATATCTTTGTAATGGTGGTTGGACAGCATGGGGTGACCATGAAACAGCAGACTGTGATCCAGGTGAGAATTTAGTGTGTCGTTATAATAGAAATGGTCCAAATGATTTTGTGAGTAGACATTTCGATTTTGATCAATCATGTACTTTTGAAACTGACTTTGGAATTAGCTACTTCTGGGATTCTGTTCTTGTTTATGAAGCAGAAAATCGTATGGTTACATCAGCGGAAGAAAATGGTGGTTATTATGTTGGTGAGTTAGTAGAACACAGAAGGACTGGTTCTAATGGTTGCGACTCTGAAGCATATTACGAAATCTGTCGCGAACAAATCTGTGAGCCGGAGACATTAGATCAAGAACAAGCAGCTTGTGATAGCGGTTACTATGGTAACAAGACCCGTACAAGAATGTGTAATGAGGATGGTACAGAATATGGTGACTGGTCAGCGTGGAATACATCAAGCTGTCAGGCGATTATCTGTTCGCCAGGTGCAACAGATTCGCAATCACAATCTTGTCCATCAGGCTATAATGGTCAAGCCACCCGCACAAGAACCTGTAACGCAACAGGCACAGGATACGGTGCATGGTCTGCTTGGGATAACTCAAGCTGTACATCAGATGGATCTATGGTTTGTACATATAGTCAAAATGTAGATTCTGTTTCTGTCACTGAACAAGTTACAGATCAAAACGGTGATCCTATGGTCGATGATGAATGTGAAATCATATATAGAAAGAGCGGCCAAGGCAGAGTATATACAGCTACGATTAATTGTGGCATGCCACAATCATCGTTCCCTGGTGCAGCAGAAACTGGTGGCTATAGTGCAGGTACGCATCAGCAAACAATATCAAATGGTGCCTATAAGAACCAAACGATGACTTATTATTATGAAATTTGTGAGGAAGCAGGATGTTCTAAGCGTGATAAGTTAATAGAACTTCTTTACGGTGATCAATCAGAGCCCGTTTGTACACCAAATGCGGTAGAATCGGGAACATCTGCTTGTGGTAGTGGTTATTCTGGTGATCAAACCCGTACAAGAACTTGTAATGGCGATGGCTCTGCATGGGGGGCATGGTCATCATGGAATAGATCAAGCTGTACAGCAAATGTTGCAGGTGACTGGACTTTTGAGGTAGGTGGTAATAATTATTATTATTTACCAAAAGATAAGTCTCTGAATCATGGGGGTAATGCTTGTGAAGCTGGTTACAGAGGTTCTGGTTATTATAATGGTAGTTATGATATACCAAATTACTCAGAAAGTAATGTAGCAGATCATTTAACTGGATCAACAATTACACCATTATCTTATCCTGATCTGTTTAATGGACATTCTGTCATCGCTATGTTTAATGAACAGGAAAGTGGTGTAGATAGGGATGATGGTCGTTGTGATAATGACGATGATTCATGTCACTTATTTATCGTTGTAGATGGTATAGCGGATAATTCGGGCTGGTTAGGTATAGATTTTGATAGTGATGGAGCAATTGATTACTATAGGACAGATCCTCGCTTTAGCCATAGCTATAATAATGGCTACACAATCTGGGAATATGAAGGGCGTGATGATGACGAATGTTCTCGTTTCAGAAGTACAAGCATGATTAGTTTTATTCGAGAAACATGTACACCAAATGAAGTTGAAACACAGTCAGCATCGTGTGGCAGTGGTTATACTGGAAATAAATCACGTACAAGAACATGTAATACAATGGGTACGGGTTATAGTTCGTGGTCAGCTTGGGATACGTCTAATTGTGTGGAAGAAAGTGAGACATCACTTTGTACAAGTTATACATTTACATACCCCGAAAATTATGACAACTACTATGATGGCTCACTTGGTGCTGGTTATATGAGTAATAGAGGCAAAGGAAGTATTTCTCCTACAAGTGATTTTAGAGGGTATTCAATTTCTGCTGTTAAAGATACAGAGTATGCCACTTCCGATTACCAAGCTACAGGAATTGCGAACGATGTCACAATTCAAATAGAAGGTGATGTTCGTAGTCAAATTGATAGTATAAAGTACTCTAGTGGGTTAGGAGCAGGGTTCTCTCATATGCATAACAGGGACCTATCTGGGAATGTTATGTATGGTGGCGGTAAAACATATTATTATATACAGAATACAAGTTATACTATGCCAGGTTTTGATGGCTCAGGTTCCGGTGTTATAGAAATTTGTGGTTTCCCTGTTTGTACTCCCAACTCAGTGCAAACAGAGACACGTAACAATGGATCTTGCCCAGAAGGTTTTTGGGGGTCTGAGAGCCGTTCGAGAACCTGTAATGCTTCTGGATCGGGGTATGGTTCTTGGTCATCATGGTCTGCTGAACAGTGTGAAAGAATATGTCCTTGGCAAGATCCTGATACTCGGATATGGTATATGTGTGAATAGAGTATAACTTTAACAATTTTTAATATTTGATCGGTAAAGTGTAAGAAAATGGAAGGAAAACCTGTAATGAAAAAAATATATACGAAATTATTTGTTTTGATGGCATTGGCTTTTATCCTAAGCCCGACATCTGACGTGAAGGCTAATACATGTGACAGTGTTGTACTGGATCTCGTTTGTTCATCAGGGCAAGTTTTGCAAGGGATTGATTCTGAGGGGAATAAAATATGTGTAGAGCAAGAAACAGACTCTTATGGTGGCATGTATATCACATATAAACACCGTCGTACATTTAATACCTCTTGTAAACTCTCTAATCATATAACATCAAATTGTTCTTGTCCTTCGAGCTTTAGCTCGAGAGTAGCTGAGATTGGTAACGGTTATAGAGTTGTTCAGTGCTATTAACTACAGTGCCAGACTATAGCCGAATATTTTAAGGTTTAATAAATACATGTAAAGTATATTAAATAACATCTTTTAAACTTTGTGTAGAGGGTTGTGTTTTACTATGAAAAAAGAGCAATTCATCTTATTGATAACAATTTTTTTTGTGGGAGCCGCTTCTCTCATTTATGAAACCTATAGTATTCATGTTCTCTTTTTCTATTATTTAAAAGCATCAGATATTATTGCGATCGCGATCGCTGCATTTTTGGCGGGGCTTGGTTTTTCAAGTTTGTTTTTTTCTTGGCTCTCACAAAATCGTAAACAGATCGCTCATCAATTATTAATTTATATGCAATTTGCTTTAATCGCTTATGCCTATTTGGTTTTAAAAAACTATGACTATATTCCACAAATATTGAATTTTATTGAAGCCACTTTTGAGGAAAGTGGTTGGCATCATTTTATGAATTTGATGTTTATGTGGTGGTATTTATTTACACCAGCATTTTTGATTGGAGGCTGTTTCCCTATAATTAATGGGTTGTATATAAAGCAAAAAGGAACAGTTACCACAGATACAGGGATTGTTTATTTTTATGATATTTTAGGGTGTATCATTGGATGCTTACTGACAGGGTTTTTCTTAATTCCAAATTGGGGGTTAAGTATCACTATTATAGTGGCTATTAGTTTTAATGTGATTGTCCTTTTATTGATGATTGAAAATAGGATGTTAAAACTTTTAATAGTTATATTTCTTGGCTGTATATCAGTAAAAGAAATAATGATTTATCATAAAGGATATTCTTTTATGACAGGAACAGAAGTTGGAGAAATTCAATTTCAAAAAAACTCTCCCTATGGTGTTATTACGGTTTTAAGTGAACCGGATCAGAAATTTTTAAAGATTAATGGCCGTGGAATGTGTGGCGGTTCACAAGGTCATAAAAGTGCTGGTGCAGAAAGTTATTTAGGGGAGAAAACAGCATCGTATTTACGTCAAGATAGCCATGTTTTAGCAATTGGTTTGGGGTGTGGATATACGGCTAGAGGGTTGGTGTCTTCGTCAAATGTAGACTATGTCACTCAATTAGAAATCAATCCCGTTATTGTAGAAGCATCACGAGATTATTTTGGAAAAGAGAATAACCATGTTGTTACTGATCCAAAATTAAAGTTAATAATTGAGAATGGCGCAGAATTTATTCGTAGAACAGATGACATCTATGATGCAATTGTTATTGATATTGAGGAGGTGAGTATTATTTATTCTTCCCCTATGTATACAAAAGAATATATGCAATTTTATTTTGATCATTTAGAAGAAGAGGGCGTCTTTTCTTTTTGGTCTTTTTATGGGAGCCCAGATTTTAGTAAGGTGCTTTATAATACAATTAAATCTGTTTTCCCTTATGTGAGTATGCGATCTCATCATTTTCATGAAATTGTATTTTTTGCATCAAAACACCCTCTGCCAAAGCCGTTAACGATTACAGCGAGTGAGGAACAAAAGAGGATAAATGATGTATTGAATAATGACTTGTTAAAAGTAAATACATTAGAACACCCAATTTTGCAGCAGTATTTTGATACATATGGGCTATTTCATTTAGACCCTAATTATAAAGAGCGCTATTTACAAGATCGCTATCGGCCTCAACACTAAATTAGCGTATGAGGAGTAATGGAATCTTACATTTTTTAATCAAGGATGCCGTTGTGCTACCTAAAAAGATAGAGCGTATGCGTGAATGACTGTACGCACCGATTGCTAATAGATCGATATCATTTTCTAACGCATAACTACTGAGAGCATCATCAGGATGCTCATGTTGAATGCTTTTTTGTGTGACTTCAAAGCCAGCGTTTCTTAAGTCAGTCAGAGCTTCTTTTGTGTCTGTTTCACCAGCTGTTTTTTCGATTGTTACAAAGTGACATTCTAAGCCTTTTAAAAGAGGGGACGAACAGACATGGTCCACAACTTTTTTACTCGCTTTACCATCATAAGCAATCATAAATTGTTTAATGGGACGTAAAACAGATGAGACTAAGAAAATAGGTTTTGTGACACTTCTTGCAACTTTTTCTAAATTAGACCCTAAATAATCAGACTCAAGGGCTGCATGCTCGCCGCGTTTTCCAATCACAATAATATCATGTTCTGGCTCAAGCTCTTGAATTGTCTTTTCTAAGCTGCCACGACGATGGAGGCGTGTGATTTTATGCTCTGTTTTTGATGTTAATAATTCTTCACCATGATCTAAAATCAGATTACCTTTTTGTTGATCAAGGCGTGCGCGTTCTTCATCAACATTAGATAGTTTTTCAAGCAAGCGCGAACGCGCACCTAAACCGATCGTCCCTGTATGGTCGCTTAAAGCTTCATAATCAGAATGACGACGCAGAACGTGTAAAAGACTAATCTCAGCCTTTAATTTATTCGCAATCCAGGCTGTGTTTTCACAAATATTATCGGCATAAGCAGAGCCATCAATACAGGTTAAAATTTTTGTCATTTAGCCACTCCCTCTAATGATTTTTTAATAAATCTAGCGCATCTGGTTTATCATGAATAGCAAGGCGGTCAACAAGTGTTGTACTTGCTTGGTTCATACCAATGATCTTAACATTTGTTCCTTCTCTGCGGAATTTTAAAATTACTGTATCTAAAGCATTGATCGCTGAAATATCCCAAAAATGCGCATGACTAACATCAATAGTGACGGTGCTTATGACTTCTTTGATATCAAATGAGGCGATGAATTGATCTGCGGAGGCAAAAAATACTTGGCCATAAACAGTGTAACAACGATGTGTGTTCTCGCCTTCAACCATATGTGTTTGAATTGAAAAGATCTGAGCAACCTTGCTTGCAAAGAAAAGAGAACTCATCAAAACACCAACAAAAACACCTAAGGCAAGGTTATGAGTTGCGACAACAATTGCAACAGTTGTCACCATAACGAGGCTTGAGCTTTTAGGGTTTTTCTTCATATCTCTGATAGAGCTCCAGCTGAAAGTTCCAATTGAGACCATGATCATGACCGCGACGAGCGCCGCCATGGGGATCTTGGCAACCCATTCATTGATTACAAGTAAAAGAAAGAGTAAAACAAGGCCTGCGGATAATGTGGAAAGACGGCCGCGTCCTCCTGATTTCACATTAATCATAGATTGCCCAATCATCGCACAGCCAGCCATACCACCAAAGAAACCTGTGACGATATTGGCAATTCCTTGACCTGTACATTCTTTGTTTTTGTTACTCTCCGTGTCTGTTAAATCATCAACAATTGTTGCTGTCATTAATGACTCTAAAAGCCCAACAGCCGCTAATGTCAGAGAGTAGGGGAAGATAATCATTAAGGTTTCTAATGAAAAAGGAATGTCTGGCATAAAGAAAGAGGGCAGTGTTGAGGGCAGTTCACCCATATCACCTACCGTTCTTAAATTTATATCAAAGAGAAGGCTGATCGCTGTTAAAACAATAATACAAATAAGAGGTGAGGGGACAGCGGTTGTGAAGCGCGGCAGAATGTAAATGATCCCTAAACCACCAGCGACCATTGCATACATTTCCCAACCGACATTATGAAACTCAGGCAGCTGCGCCATGAAGATCAAAATAGCAAGAGCATTCACAAATCCAATGACAACGGAGCGTGATACAAAACGCATGAGTGATCCGAGCTTAAATATACCAGCACATATTTGTAAGATACCGGTTAAAATGGTTGCGGCAAAAAGATAGTCTAAGCCATGTTCCTTGACCAAGGTGATCATGACAAGGGCCATAGCGCCTGTTGCTGCAGAAATCATACCTGGTCGACCTCCGACAAAAGCAATTACGATTGCGATTGAAAAAGAGGCATATAATCCAACTTTAGGGTCAACACCAGCAATGATAGAAAAGGCAATTGCCTCTGGGATAAGGGCAAGAGCAACAACAATACCAGCCAAGATATCGTTACGTGTATTGTGAAACCATTCTTTTGAAAGAGCGTTTAAAGAAAATTGCATGAAACTATTAAATAGAGGTTGGTTTTTTATTATGTTCTTATGTGAACCGACTATACCGCGATGCAAAAAAAATGCAAATAGTTTCTATTGGATGAAAGCTGACTTTTATTGATTACAAAAACTACCGTTATAAGTACATAAGTCAAAAAAGCTCGTGATAGAATCTTCAATATTGACAAGCTCAGTTTGAATTAAACGAACACCTGCATCTTTCTCATTACTGGTTGCTATATTTTTAGTAAAAGATGATTTTTTAGGGGGTTGTGTACCATCTGTATTGGTTTCATTATAGCTAACACTTAAGCTATATTCTTGTAATGGCGTTGTTTTCGTTAGATCCGGTAAGAACGTCATTTGTTGCTCAACGCTGTTTGTAAGGCCAGAAGCAAGAGATTCTGTGAGTTCGCCATGAACAAAGGAGAAATCGTATCCAATCTCACTGGTAAGTGAGCCTTGGCCAATTAAAATATTATAAAGGCGTTGTGAAACAGGAGTTTTGCTAAAGGATGGTGTTCCAGAGAAAGCTTCATTGACGAGATCTCCATCTAATAGACCATCATAAGAAGAGGTGAAAGCATTAAAGCTTTGGGCATTTCGCTCAACAAAAATGTCATCGGCGGTAAATGTTAATGTTGGCTGATATGTATAGACAAAACGATCACCAAGCCCTGCGCTAATTGCTGATGGATCGCTTGAACTGTAAGTTCTGTTATATAAATGGCCTGCAGTTAGGCCTCCTTTAGAAACATTATTTAAAGTATTTGCATAGACTAAGTAACGTCCTGCGCGCGCATCTAGTGCATCAGCACCAGCATTATTAACAAAATTATTTTGAGCTACGAGAATAAGAGAATTATCAGCGCCATTAATACTCACATCACCGTTTAGTGTAATGGTTTCTTTTGAATGGAGTAGTAAGGACTCATCAGCGCTAAAGAGAGTATCAACAGTAATATCGCCTCCATAAATTTCAATATCTAAGCCGGTTGCACTCGCATCTGCATTGTCGATTGAAATGAGGCCTGTTCCATTAACAGAGTCGCCAATAATGAAAGATGAGCCAATGGTTAAAAGTGCAAGCTCTGAATTATCGAATGACAGTGTGCCACTGCCACTTCCTAAACCAATTGTTGCAGCATCATCATTTGGGGTAATCATTAAATCACCAGACGTTGTGATTGTTGAGCTTGAAAGCAGGGCAAATGTATCTGTATGGATATTGACATTCCCATTTGTTGCAAGTGATGTATCAATGATCCCTGAACCACTCATCTCAAAATTATCATCAGTACTGCCAGAGGTATGAATGTCGATCGAGCCAGTGCCCGTTGTCCTTAAAACACCATCATTAACTATACGCACGCCATATGAGTTCGGGTCGGCGGTTGCATTGAGGATAATATCACCACTTCCTCTTGTGACTACTTGTGCTGATGCATGTACAATAACAGCATCGTCATTAAAGCGCGTTCCAAGAACATATCCTGTTAGATTGAGATCTCCATCTTGGGATTCAATAATTGTTCCGCTGTCTTTGATTTTGATACCATCTGAATCCCCTGTTGAATTAGCAGATCCCGTTCCCGTCATATGAAGTGAACCGTCACCTGTTAAGTGAATATCAGCGCCATTTAAGATATGTATACCATGATTGTTTGCACCTGTTCCGTATCCTGTGCCTGTTATTGTTATATCACCATTTTCGGCTGAGATATCTGATGCTGTACCAAAGACATAAACCCCAGAATTAGTCGAGGTACCATTGCCGCTATCACCAACAAGAGTGATTGTTCCTGTGCCTGTTGTTATAATATCGCCTTCGATATAGACACCAATATTACCAGTACCAGAAGCATCCGTTCCATGGCCTCTTATTGTAATGTCGCCACCACCAGCATCTAATACACTTGTGCTAAAAATAGAGATACCATTGTCAACCGTTCCAGACCCAGAAATTCCATAAGCAAATGTGGAAACAGGATCTAGGCCACCACCCATAATGATATCACCGCCTAATGTTGTGATGTCCGCATCTTCAACAGAAATATAGCCTGTTTGGTTGGCATCTCTGTCGGCGTTGAAAATGACATTTAAAGGACCGTCTGACGCTGTGATACTATTGCCAACTTCGAATAGAATATTCGTGTTTGATCTAAGGTTTAATGTGCTCGAGCCAGCAATTGTCTTTGAAATATTGCCCGAAATCGTGAGGTCTTGATCATTCAGCGCATGGGCTGTAAAATCACCTGACCCAAGTGTTAATCCAGCAATATCAATCGCACCACCATAGAGGTTTACATCATAGGATTTAGAAGATAAATCCCAGTTATCAACATCAATTGCACCTGTTCCATTGATGCTATCTCCAATAATCAAATTTCCACCAGCATTGAAGAGAGATAACTCAGCATCTGTTAAAGATAGGGTGCCTAGACCATCGCCCAGCCCAATTGTTGTTGCACTATCTTCAGGGAGAATAATAATGTCACCACTATTGGTAGTAATAGCTGAATTAAGTTGTGCTTTATTTACATTGAGAATGATGTCGCCAGTACCAGAATGGGTAACTGTTGCTCCATCAATATTGAGATCACGGCTGTTTGTATCTGATGTTCCTTCAAATCTAAGTGTACCAGAACCAGAGGCTATGATTTGTGCACTATCATAAATGAGGAGGGCGTCATCTGTACTATCATTGCCTAAAGCTGTTCCTGATAATGTTGCATTTCCATCTTCCATCGTAATTGTTGTACCGCTTCCTTCAATGCGCAAACCATCATTATTGGTTGTTCCATTACTTGTTGTGATCCCTGTTAAAAAGAGGTCGGCACCGTTATTTACGTCAAGATCAGCACCACCTTGTATTAATACGCCATAGTTATTGCCTGTGCGTCCTTGACTTTCTCCTGTGATGATAATGTCACCGCCAAGAGATGATACTGTCGTATTGTTATGTTTAAATATAACACCATAATTGGCCGATGAAGATACAGCACTTGTACCATTAATTGTAATTGTTGCAGCGTCATCTGATGTACCTGTTGAGGTGATGTCAGCACCTTGTACAAACCTAATACCATGGTCAGCACCATCGGCGCTTGCACCATTTGATCCACCTGTCCCGTCTAATAAAACATCACCATTGATCGAAGAGATAAGTGTGCCACTATCTCTGTAATCAATTCCAATATTTGATCCACCACCACCAGCGCCTCCCGTTCCAATTAAAGTAATTGTTGAAGCATCTGTGTCCGTTCCTGTAGAAATAATTTGTGCACCATCGAGCATATAGATACCAAAATTAGAATCGCTTCCTGCAGCGCCATTCGAACCGCCCGTACCTGTAATTAAAATATCACCTGTTGCTGATGTGATGAGTGTTCCACTGTTGCCAATAATAACACCTCTATTATCATCCGTACGGTCACCACCTGTACCAGTAAGTGTGATATCACCTGATGTTGTGATTAATGTTGAGGCTGAATTCAAGACAATCCCATTGTTATTGCCACTGCCTCCCGCATCATATCCATTTCCTGAAAGAACAATACGCCCTTCATTTGTTGTAACGGATACGGTCTGCATTGTAATACCGTTACTATAGTAATCAGCATTCCCCCAAGCCGAGATATTTTCAGGGTCTGCGCCACCACCAGCAATGAAATAGCCACCATTACTTGTAATGGAGGCGGTATCAATTACAATACTACCATCTTGGTTGGCATCACGATCAGAATTGAAAATAATATTAAGAGAGCCATTGGAAACAGTGATATCATTATTTTCTAGGACAACATTTTTGTCAGCGCGTAAATCTAATAGGCTTGAGCCAGCAACTGTTTTAACAATATCGCTTGAGATCACTAAATCTTGATTGTTTAGGGCATGGGCTGTGAAATCACCAGAGCCAAGCGTTAAACCACCAATGTCAATCGCACCTCCAAATAAAGAAACATCAAAACCCAGAGAAGAGAGGTCGAGATTATCAATATCAATTGTTCCTGTCCCATTCACAGAGTCACCAATGTAGAGTGTACCACCTGGGTTAAAGTAACTAATATCTGTATTGTCTAAATATAAGCCACTATCAACGCTATTTAAGTTGATGTTTTGTGATGTTGTTAGAGGCTTGATATAAATATCGCCAAGTGTTTCAACACCGTAATTTAAAGTGTCGTAAAAGCTATCCCCAATGAGTGTTATATCACCAGTCATGGCTGAACCACCTAAAATACCTTCTAAGAAGAAGCTTGTATTCGCGGCATCTGATTGCGCCGTAATTTCAATATTACCAGCACCAGTTACTTTGATAGGTTCATTGACATTAGAGCTAATATAGAAAGCGGCATTTGAGCTAAAGACGCTCGTCGCGCGTGATTCTGTATCAATATAAACGCTACCATCATGTGTTGTGATTTGAGTATCATCGTGAACAAGCCTTATACCAGCACTTGAATCATCTCCACTTGCACTGCCTGTAACTGTAATATAAATATCACCGTCTGTTGTTGTTTGTATAATGGAGCCATTATTCATATTTAACCCCATTTGGCCAGTCCCTGTTTTATTGATATAGGCCTCACCCACAATGTTTATATTACCGGATGAAGCAATAATCCTAGATCCGTTATGTACGCTTACCCCTGTAGAGAAGTTGTTGCCACCAGCAATTCTCCCATGCCCATTTATAAAGACATCGCCTTCATCTGTTCTAAGGGTTGATGCTTTAACAAGGACACCTGATTTTGTCGTGTTAAAACTACCATAGGCGAAAACATCATCGGCGCCTGTACCATCGCCATCGCCTAAAATGCCATTAGCGCCACCGAGTTCACCGTTGCCGCCACCAGCAACGAGATAGCCACCATTGGTGTCAACTATAGCATGATCAAAGTTAACAGATCCTGTTTGGCTCAAATTGCGATCACTATTGAAAACTGTATTTAGAACACTGCCATTGCTCGTTAAGATATTAGCATTTATATAGATATCTCGATCAGATCGTAAGATCAAATCGCTTTCTGTCCCATCGGGTTTAGAAATAGCACCAGAAACATATAGGTCAGGACCATCTTGCGAGGTAGCTGTGAAATCACCAGCCCCTAATGTTAGGGTAGCAATATCAACACCACGCCCAAATAATTCAACATCATAACTTGTTGATGATAAATCCCAATTGTCTAAATCAAGCGCACCTGTTCCTGTTACAGCTTCGCCAATAATAAGAGTGTTCCCAACATCAAGAAGGGCAAGTTCTGCATTACTTAATGAAAGTGTTCCTGTACCATCACCTATCCCAATCGTGGTTGCGGAATCTTGTGGAGTGATGGTGATTGTATTGCTTGCCGCAATAATACCATCGGCGAGGGAGATGTTATCGGCTTTTAATGTAATGTTATTTGTATCATCACTATCCCCGATAGTTGCCCCAGCATCATAGAAATTAATATCAAAGCCACCAGTGCCACCATCAGCATCAATTGTGATATTACCGCCTAAGCTGGATGAAATAATAGCACCATCATCTTGAACAAATCCGTGATTATTATCCACCGTTCCATTACTACGTGCAGTAATATTGATATCTCCGGCAGCGGTTGTGACTGTGGAACTATTTGCGACATAAACACCATAGGTATCGTCTTCGTAAGAACCACCTGTCCCTGTAATTATGATATTGGCAGCATCTGCTGTTGTCCCAGTTGATTGAATTGCAGATGATGCATTAATGAAGACAGCATAATTATTATTGCTACCAGCTTCTATACTTGATCCACCAACCCCTGTAATTGTGATATCACCGTCAATGGATGAAATAAGAGTGTCGGCACTATTTGTAATAACACCACGACTTCTTGAATAAACATCAGCAGCTGTTCCGTGAAGCGTGATTGTCGAGGCATTCACACCAGTTCCTGTTGAAATAATATCGGCCCCAGCATGTATATAGACACCATGTCCGAATTCTTGCTCAGTACCGCCTCCTGTTTGAGCAATACCGGTAATGGAAATAGCACCTGTACTAGATGTAATTAATGTTCCTTCATCAGAAATTTGCACACCGTGGTTTTGTCCATAGCCATTGGCGCCAGTTCCGCTAATCGTAATATCACCACTTGTCGATTGAATGACAGCTTGCTCTTGGATATAGATCCCCAGATTTACAGAGCTATCACCTCGTGTGCCACCTTCACCCGTGATTGAAATAGAGCCGGCGGTGGTTGTTACATTTGTACCATCTCCTGTAAAATAAGCGCCATAATTCCTATTTGATCCACCATCACCACCTGTGGCGTCGATAATAATATCACCAGCCCCTGTTGTTTCAAGCGTAGCGGCGGCTGAAAGAGTAAAACCCCTGTTATGAGCGCTACCAGAAGCTTCGCTACTGTTGCCTTGTGCTGTAATAGAAATTGTTCCATCTGCTGATCGTAAAGTACTAGATGTCTTGACGATCACACCCATATTATAATCGTTACCAGCACCACCTATACCATCAATAGTGATGTTTCCAGTTGTTGTCTCTAATAATGCTGTATCTGTTATATGAACACCATATTGGTAACTTGTTCCAGTATCATCAAATCCTGCCCCTTTTAATGAAATATTACCGGTTCCAGTGGTGAGGGTAGAGTTACTAATTAAAATACCATCGTCTTGTGTTGCGTTACCTTTTGCATACATGGTTGATGGATCACTGCCGCCACCTGCGGTAATATAACCATTATTTGTTGTGATCGTACTGTCTTCGATTGTAATACGCCCACCTTCATCAGTTGCTTGATCGATATCTGCGTTCAAGATGAGGTTCAATGCATCTGCAGTTGAGATGATCGAAGAGGAGGTGATTATGATATTGTTATGCGCTTCTAAAGTTAAAGTGACATCGTTATTAGACACTGTTTTCTCAATTGTTGCATTGGTAACTGTAATGTTGCCATCTTCTGTTCCACCTGCATTTGTGGTTGTGATCGTCACGTTATTACCATTGTTAAGGGCGGCTGTAATACTGGCTGCGTCAATAGAGTAATTGTCAGATGCAGGATCAATAGTACCACCACTACTTGAAATACTATTTGTACCACCATCTGTGATGGTCACGTTAGAGGGGTCTAAGAGCCAGCTACCAGCAAGACCTTTTGCGTCCCTCGCTGATGCATTAACATAGGCACCAGGTTCAATATGAAGATTAATTTTACCAGAGGTTTCAACAAAACCGCCATTCCCCGATGTGAACCCACCAAAGGCTTCAATATGACCTGCAAAGATAGTTGTTTCATCACCCCAAACAATAATTTTACCACCATCGCCTTCTTCGGCATTGGCACGTATGATTGCGTTATCTGTAACAAGTGTATTACTAGATGTAGCAAGGTCGCCTTGACCTTGATAGTCACCACCAACCAAGATCTCTCCGCCACCATTAGCACCTGAGGCATCTAATGTACCATTGTTGCGTGTTGTGCCCGAGGTAGCGCTTAAGATGATTTTTCCACCTTCTGTTTCTAATCCTTTAGCTTCGATGACACCACTGTTCTCAACGAGGCTATCAACAATATTACGTGCTGTTACAGCTGTTAAAGCAACATAACCACTCTCAGCTGAAATATGTCCGCTGTTTTTAACAAGACGTGTTGCATCTTCATCAGAAAGAGCCACTTGAATAAAGCCATCGCCCGCTAAGTCTAGTGTGAAAGTATCGGCAGCAGCCATTTGAACTTTACCCATTTTAGCAAAGATAAGGCCTTTATTCTCGACCTGAGGGGCAACAAGATTTACAAGCCCTGCATCACGCGCTGTGATTGATCCATGGTTGATGATCGCAGCTTCTAGGTCTCCAGCATATTTGAAATCATAAACACCAGCCATAAAATCTTCATTATCAATATCTGCTGTTGTAACTGTGATAGAACCAACGTCAACTTGTGCATTATTGCCAAAAACAACACCATTTTGGTTTAAAAGCATGATATGCCCATTAGCAGTTAATTGGCCATTGATTTGAGAGGCTTTAGTGTCATGAATGCGGTTTAATGTGATAGAAGAGGCGGATGGTTGATGGAATTGGGTATGTTCATTTGTGTTGATGTCAAAGCTATTCCAATCAATGATGGCTTTGTTGGAGTTTTGGTAAATATCTGTTTTTAAACCATTATTATGAATTGATGCAGTGCCAGCAGTAACCGCACCACCTTGTGGATTGGCAAGAGCTGTCGACATCGATAACATAGTTATCAAAGCCGCTGACGAGCATAAAATAGTTTTCATTTCTTTGTTAATATCCATCACACCAATCCTGAGTATTATTATACTCTACAAAGTATCAAGAAAAGGTAAACGAACTTATGTATAACAAGGGTTCGCGCTTGTTTTTTTCATAAAAAAAATGTGCGGTATTTTCTTAAAAATCTGTGTTTAAAGAGAAAAGAAAACGAGGTCCCGTTGTTCCACCATGAACAGGTGTTGCAACTTGTTTTGTTAAGGGGTAAGCGATAGTGATATTTCCACTGACATATTGATCGATTTGATAATAAGAGCCAAATCCCGCTGAGGCGGCAGATCTTGGAGAACTATTCGTATCTCTATTCCAAACTTTCCCTAAATCATAAAAGAGATGTGGAATGAAAGAAATTTTGTTATTGAGAGGTGGGATGTTGTTATAACGGAGCTCAATAGATGTTGAAAAACCATGATCTCCTGTAATTTCAGAAGGGTCATAAGCACGTCCTATTTCTGCGCCCCCATAACCAAACTCTTCAGATGATAAAAGAGGTGTAGATGAATATTGCGCATTCAATATTGAGATTAAAGATAAATGATAGGGAAGATGTTGGAAACGGCTAGACGTTAGCGTTGCTTTCGTGAAATCACTGCGTCCTTGAGCTCTTGAGAGCGTTGATGCTCCTGTTTTACTCTCTTCTAGAATATTCAATCCTTGGTGAAGTGTAAAATCTACGGTGTTAATACCATTGTAGTCATCTTGTCCGTTATAAGAGATACCAGCTGTTATTTTACGCACTTTATCATCAATGAGTTCACTATCTAGAAATTCTGTAGCACTGTTTCTTATGGTGAAACCGCCTGTGAAATCAATATTGGTACGTCTTGATTTAATATAAGGATAACTGAGTTCTGCATTGATAGTGTAGCTATCACTTTCAACTTCTAGTGGCTTTAAATTTTCACCAGGTTCTGAGTTTGAGTAAGAAAAAGACGTTAATAACTTTAACCCATCTGCACTTAATAAGGTTTCATAAGAGATATGAGCATATTGGACTTCTTCTAAAGGGCTTGAGAAGGTTGTTTGGAGTGTTAATGTATCAAACAGAGAAAAGATATTTCCTGTTGTATAGCTAGCTTCTATTTGACCAGGGCCAACAAATTTTGATCCATGATTGTTAATACCAAAATGTATTTTCGAAGGGTTTTGATCAAATGTAAGAATAAGATCAATTGCACCAGCTTTCTCAGATTTTGAAGCGGCTAATGTAGAGCTCACAAAGAGGTGTGAACTTTGATTGAAAAGTAAAATATAGCGTTCTAATGAAGGGCCATGAAGAGGCTTTAAATCCTTTATTTTTTTGATCAACGCCTTTGTTGTCATATCGTCTTGAGCGGTTAATCTGTTTTCCGGATCTTTTATAATGACAGAGTCAATATAACCTTCAATAATACGGATCCTTAGCTCACCGTTATTGATCTCTTGCTCGGGCAAAAGTGCTTTGGCTAAGAAATAACCGCGCTCACGGTAATATTTTGTGATGCTTGCAGTTAGATGTTGTAGGGTGTCAAAAATAGCAGATTGTCCAATATAATCTTTAAATAAAAACGCTAAGTCATCCTCACTGATAACTGTATTTCCTTCTAAGGATATTTTATTCAGTAGAAAACCTTCCCCTTCTATTGCAAAAGGAATTTTTTGTGAAAGCGGTGTTTCTTCTTTTGGTTTAATCGTTGGTGTTTCAGGTGTAGAAAGAGGACGGTTGAAACGGTCATCAAAACGAGAAGGGTCGGCAGGTGTGGGTAGTGTTTGCGCATAAGCATAGCCACAAGAAAAAATAAGAAATCCTGCTAAAAATGCTAACAATGTATAATAGTTATATTTCATGAAACCTTAATATAGAGCCGAATCGAATATTCGCGACTTATAATAGCATGTAATATAGGGCTTATAAACCTTTACAAAATAAAAAAACGCCCAGACAATTTATACTGTCTGAGCGTTTTTAAAAACTTTCAAATGAGAGAAAGATTAAGCTGCTTGAACTTCAATATTTTCAGCGGCTGTCTTACCTCTACTTGTTACAAGCTCGTATGAAACTTTTTGACCTTCTTCTAATTGACGAAGACCAACTTTTTCCAAAGCACTGATGTGAACAAAAACATCTTTTGAACCATCTTCAGGTGCGATAAAGCCGTAGCCTTTAGTTGTGTTAAACCATTTTACTGTACCGTTTGCCATTTGTATTTTTCCTTTAGCGTTTAGGTGTTAATGAGTATTTGTATATATGCTAAGTAACACCATGTTTCTTAGTATATTACTCTTATTCAGACACTTAGGATCAACAATTTAGGGAGGATCTTCAGGGGCCTTATCATTTTAAGACTTGCTATGTAAACAGCTTCATTCTAGCAAGAGCAACAAAACTCACGCCCCTTATAGCGGATAAACCTAGATAAAGCAAGGAGTTTAATATAGATTAAAAATATTTATATTACATAAAACACTTGACTTTGGTAATACCTATACTTTATAAGGGGCGTGAGTTTAGATTACTCTTGCTAGAATAAAGCTAAAACAGAGCTTTTCCTGATGTAAGACGTATTGGTCACACCTGTACAGTTATTCCTTTAGGCATTTGAATAAGAGTATAAGCAGAAAATGAGAAAAGCTCATTTTCTAGGCGTATGACTCTTAATTTAAAAAACCTTTTATAAGGAATTTGTTACAGAAAGACTTAATTACATGCAAAATTTTCAATCTATGAATTTACCAGAGGCGTTAAATACATCTTTGGAGAAAATGGGATTCACTAATCCAACACCTATTCAAGCCAAAGCTATTCCAATTGCAATGGAAGGAAAAGATATTCTTGGTTCTGCGCAAACAGGAACAGGGAAAACAGGTGCTTATGGTATTCCCCTTGTCGCTCATTTACTATCAAACCCACGTGCTATGTGCTTGGTGATGACACCAACAAGAGAGCTTGCGATGCAAGTATCTCAACAATTAAAAGATATGTTGGGTAAAAAGTCATCGATTCAATCAGCCCTTTTAATTGGGGGTGAAGCTATGCCGAAACAATTCCAACAGTTAAGACGTCGTCCAAGACTAATCGTTGGAACACCTGGTCGTATTAATGACCATTTACAACGCGGTAGCTTAATGCTTCATGATACAGATTTTCTTGTGTTGGATGAAACAGACCGCATGTTGGATATTGGCTTTACAGTACAGATTGAAAATATTTTACAATTCATGCTGAAGCCGCGTCAGACGCTTTTATTCTCTGCGACATTACCTGATAAAATTATTAAGATCGCAAGTAAATACATGAATAATCCTGTTCAAGTTGTTGTTGATGCACCATCATCACCAGCCGAAAAAATTGAACATGAAGTCCTTCATGTTAAAGACGGAGATAAATACACGAACTTGATCACTCAGCTTCAAGAACGCGATGGGTCGGTTATTATTTTCGCTAAAACAAAAAGAGGAACAGAAAAACTAGCAGAACGTTTAAGTAAAAAAGGCTTTGAAACAAATGCGATCCACGGTGACCTAAGACAAAGCAAAAGAGATAGCGTTATTCGAGGTTTTCGTAATAAGAAATATACAATTCTTGTTGCAACAGATGTTGCAGCGCGTGGCTTAGATATTCCTCATGTTGAGCATGTGATTAACTATGATTTACCACAATGCCCAGAAGACTATATCCATAGAATTGGTCGTACTGCGCGTGCTGGTGCAAAAGGGTATGCGTTATGTTTTGTAACACCCGCTGATCGCCGTAGATGGCATGAAATTGATTGCTTATTGAACCCAGATAAAAAGCGTTCAGAAGAGGAAAAAGGTCCTAGGAGAGATGGTAAAAAGCCTTTCAGACGTGGTAAAAAGCCAAAATGGAGCTTTAAAAAGAAGAAAGCCGTGAATAAGTCTGCACCTAAGAAGGCAGCCCCTCATAAATCAGCACCTAAGAAGGCCGCTGCTCAGAAATAAGAAAGTTTAAAAGGTCGCTCCATGCTGAGTTATCAACATATGTATCATGCTGGTGGCAAGATGGATGTACACAAGCATTTGACTGTATGTGTTCTTTTATCGCTTCTTACAGAAAAAGAGCGACCTTTATTCTTACTTGATGCTTTTGCAGGGCGTGGCTTTTACGATTTAAAAGCGCCAGAGGCTCTTAAAACAAAAGAAGCTGAGCATGGCTATGGATTGTTAAGAAACACGGATGCAAAAGCGATCCAAACATTACAGACATGTGTTGATGCTTTGAATAAAAAGCAAGGAACTAGCTCATTATATCCAGGCTCACCTTATCTTTTAAGTCATCTGATGAGAAAGCAAGATGAGTTGAGTGTATGTGAAATACATCCACAAGAGCTTGACGCCTTAAAAGAGAACAAGCATCATTTCCCTCAAAAAGTCCGTATAGACACACGAAATGCTTATGAAGCATTAAAAGCATTACTTCCCCCTAAACAAGCACGTGGTTTGGTTTTGATTGACCCAAGCTATGAAATTAAGAGCGAATATAGTGATATCGCACGCATGACGGCTAAAGCCTATAAGAAATGGAATACAGGTGTTTTCTTAATTTGGTATCCATTGTTGAAAAATGGTTTGTACGAAACCTTAAAGACAGAATTACAAAAATATATAATTGACCCAAATGCCTTGTATTTTCATGAATGGGTGTTTGAAAATGCACCAGAGAGAGCTTTGGGGTCTGGGGTCGCGATTATTAATCCGCCTTATAAAACAGATGCAGAAATAGACGCTTTTTTCTCTGTCTTGCAAAGCGTTTATAAATAAAAATCTTTCAATAATAAATATCTTTAAGACTGTATACTGTTGTATGTATTGGCTTTTATTAAAATTTTTCCATAATTTATTAAAATATTTACATGTAATTGGTTAAAATAGAGAGTCGTTCATGAAGAACGTGAAACACACACATGTCTTAGGGAGGTTAGAATGTCTCCAACATTTAACAATCAAGAGGCTTCGCTAGAAGATCTTGTTAATAACGTAAATGAGAAAGATTTTCGAGAAGATAGTCTTGAAAACTTTTTCGATATTTTTAATACGTCATCAACAGTTAACTTTGTTGATGCGCCAGAAATCTTTGCTGAACATCAGTTGTTAAAAGCTCAGCAATTTTCAAATACAAACACGGATATAACATCGTCTGATGATACGAGTACGGTGATTTTTGCAGAAACGGAACAGCCATATTCTTTATTCCTTTCTCCTGAAAAAGGTGATTTTTCTGGGAAAATGACATCTTATTATAACAATGGCATTGAAATTGTTAAATCCTCCACACAAGGAACGATGAATTGGATTGATACAGGAAAAGCACCTGGAGGTATTGGTGTCTTTGGGAATGGTCGTAAAGGAAACTCAGGCAAAGAGCTTGAAACGGTTACAATTAATTTAGATGACCCAGCAGATAAAGTGACGATCTCTGTTGTTGATCATGGGAACAAGAATGTTGATGATATCCTTATCTTTGATGTCTATCAGCAAGGTTCAAGCGACCCTACTCAATATACACTTGTTCTTGAAGGTGGTTTCGAGAATGAATTAATTTCATTTGATTTTGAGGCAATAGAAATGGGGGAAGGTGCGCTTATTACTCATATGGAGTTTTATGCACAATCTCAGCTTGGTAAAGGGAATGGAGAAGCTAATTTTTTAATAGCGGATGTAGAGGCGTTTTATATCCCAAAAGAAATTGTGAATGATGATGGCGATATTACACCTCAAGAAATAGACCCTGCTGTTTTTATCGTTGGTGGTACAGGGGATGATGATTTTACATCAACAAAAGAATTTGATGTGGGAGAAGGTTTTGGTGTCATTCAAGGTGGTAATAATAATGATTTATTAATTGGTGATAGTAGTGGCTCTTATATTTCAACGGGTACAGGAGATGATGGAGAGGCCAATACTCAAGATTTTAATATCGCAATGATTTTGGATATTAGTGGATCTATGGATACATCTTTTGCAGATGGAACAACAGGAATGCAACGCTTAATTGAAATGACAAAAGGTTTTATGACAGAGATGTCAACTTATACCAATGGTGTTGTTCAAGTCCATTTTACGACCTTTAGTGCGATCACAGAGCATGAAGTCACATTTACTGTTAATGAGGAAACAGGATATCAAGATGCTATTGATTTTATAGATGGGTTGGTTTCTCGTATTGGTACAAATTATGAAGCCGGAATGCAGGATACAATCACGTGGTTTAATAGTGATGAAGCCATTGAAGGTGCATTGAATTATACTTATTTTATTAGTGATGGTACACCTAGCCATTCGGTCAATGATGCTACGGGTGCTTCTGTGCGACAATATAATGGTGAGGCTTTGGAAGCTGTCTTTGGCGCGGATGGCAGTGATGAAGTCGCAACCCTTCAACAGTTAAGTGAAGAATTAATAGCTGTCGCGATTGATTACCCTCTTTCTGTTCCAACAAATATGGATAGAATTGATTCAACAGGTGAAGCGTTAAGAGCAACTTCTGGAGAAGATCTAGAAGCTATTTTCCAACAAACAAATCCAATATTACGATTGGAGGCTGTTGGTGATGATGTCATCTTAGGAGGCGAAGGAGATGACTTCATTTTTGGAGATTCTTTGTTTACCGATATATTAGCTCAAGATCATAACTTAGGTACAGATCCAGGCGCAGGATGGCATATATTTGAATTGTTAGAATCTGGTGCGAGTGCCCTTAATCCTGATTGGGATCGTGCAGATACTCTTGATTATATTGGTAGTAATTTGCGAGAAATGATGATTGAGAGTGTGACCGCTGAAGATTCTATTCGCGCAGTTGGAAGCGACTTTATTGATGGTGGCGCTGGTGATGACTTTATCTTCGGTCAAGAAGGGCATGATACACTTTATGGTGGAGATGGCGATGATTTTATCTTTGGCGGTAATGGAGATAATGTCATATATGGTGGTGATGGCTCCGATAGTTTATTTGGAGGCGATGGTACTGATATTTTTGTCTTTAAAGCTGGTGATGTGGGACTTGATGCTATTCGTGATTTTAATAGCATCGACGATAAAATTGATATTCAAGATCTTTTAACAGACACAGAATATAATGCATCACAAGATAGTATTGATGATTTTTTATCTAGTCGTGTTGAAGATGGAAACACAATTCTATCTCTTGATTATGACGGAAATGCTTCTACGTCTTCGGATCATGTGGATTTTGCTGTATTAGAAGGCTATGTCGATTATTCAGCATCGTTAAACTTAGTTTCAAATGCCCAGATTATCTATATAGGTTAAGGATCTAATTTGCTTTATTAGCGGTCTTGTTGTTGTCGTCCGGCATGATCTGTTTTGAAACATTAAAAGTCTATATTAGCGATGAAATGATTAAAAATATTGAAAAACAAAGTTTCTCGATTTATAAAGCATTTACGGCTTTTTAACATTATTAGGAAACAAGCTTTTTGTTATTTACTTCTATAACATTTCTTTTTTATTTTCTGCCCTTGCTTTTGTTGGGGTATTTTTTAGTTCATAAAAATATAAAGGTTTCAAATGCTGTTTTATTAGCAGGATCTCTGGTTTTTTACGCTTGGGGTGAACCTGTCTTTGTCCTTATTATGCTGCTTTCAATTGTGATGAATTACAGCATTGGTCTTTTGATTGATCGCTATCGTAACACAGGCTCTTATATTTTAATGGCAGGTGTTTTCTTAAATCTTTCCGTTTTGTGTTATTTTAAATATCTAAGTTTTATACTGTCTTCGATAGCAACATTTTTCAGTCTATCTATTAATATCCCAGATGTAGCCTTACCTCTTGGGATATCATTTTTTACATTTCAGGCTATAACCTATCTTGTGGATTTGAATAAAAAAGAGATAAAAGTTCAAAGGAATATGTTTGATTTGGCTTTGTATATTTCTCTGTTTCCTCAATTAATTGCAGGACCAATTGTGCGCTATGCCGATATTGAAACACAAATTCATAATCGGACACATTCTTGGTTAGGCTTTAGTGATGGTATTCGTCGTTTTTTAATTGGTTTTGGGAAAAAGGTTTTAATTGCAAATACCTTTGCCCAAGTGGCAGATGAAATATTTGCGTTACCAGAGAGTGAGTTGACAACATATATCGTGTTAATTGGAGTGTTGGCTTATACATTGCAAATATATTTTGATTTCTCAGCTTATTCGGATATGGCAATTGGACTTGCAAAGATGTTTGGTTTTGATCTTAAAGAGAATTTTAATTATCCCTATATCTCAAGAAGCATAAAAGAGTTTTGGAGAAGATGGCATATCTCATTATCAACCTTTTTAAGGGATTATTTGTATATTCCTTTAGGGGGGAATAGGGACGGTATTTTCGCAACCTATCGTAACTTGTTGATCGTATTTTTCTTATGTGGTTTGTGGCATGGTGCAGGATGGACCTTTATTATATGGGGGCTTTATTTTGGCTTTTTCCTAGTTCTGGAGCGCCTTTTCTTGGAGATCTATTTAGTAAAGATTCCAAAGGCTTTATCTTGGATTTATATGGCGATCGTTGTTATGTTTGGATGGCTGATTTTTAGAAGTGATAATTTAGAACAGTTGTTCATGATGCTTAATGGGATGGTTAATTTTGAAGTTACACAGCTTTTGTATAAATATTTACAAGATAGATTTTTGATCGTTACATTTGTTTTGGCTTTGCTTGGTTCAACGCCTTTGATCCGTGATTATTTTATCAATACATCGAAGCCAATTGTGATGATTGCAAGGGATATATTCTTGATGGCGACATTTATCATCTCAATCGCATTTTTAGCGGCTGGCACATATAATCCGTTTATATATTTTAGGTTTTAATGCGCATGAAATATTTAACACATTATTTATTGATCATCTTATTTATAGCATTTATTGCTCTGATGCCGATTATGGGTGTTATGACGCCTGATGAAGAGGTTTCATTAAGAGAGAATAGACGTTTAAATACATTTCCGTCATTTTCTATGACCAGTATCGAGGATATTACATTAAAACTAGATGCGTATTTTGATGATCATTTTGCCTTTAGAGATAAGTTTATTGATTTAAAAGAAAAAATTTCAGATCGTATTTCCGGTCATAAAAGGAATAGGTTTCGAGCCGTTGTTGGTCAATCGGACTGGGCTTTTTATGAAGGATGTGTCGAGCATTATCAAGGCCGATTTTCCGAAGAAAAAATTGATGCCTTCTTAAAAGATCTAGAACATTTTTCTAACCAAATAACAGTGCCTGTTTTAGTGGCAGTTGTTCCAAATAAAGCATATGTCTATGATGAGTACTTACCAGACTATGTACAGGGAAGTACCCAACGTAAACAAACGATTGAGAAAATAAGTGATATCAATAATATTCACGTTTTAGATTTGTTACCATCCTTGAAACAGGAATCGATTACAAAGCAAACCTATATGAATTACGACACGCATTGGAATGGATGGGGTGCTTATATCGCTTATAAAGAAATTATGAATTTCATTAACAAGAATATCACTATCTCAATTCTTGCTAGAGAAGATATCGCGTCGATAGAAATTAATGACAGATTTGAAGGTGGAATAGCAGCAATGCTTGGTAAAGCTGGAGAGATTTATGATACAAATAGTCATGTTGTTTTTTCTAATCAGTCCGCACAAGAATATCAAAAAGAAACAAGTGTGCATGAAGGTGTTGAGACACTTCATTATAAAAATCATAAAGGATTAGGGCGTGCGATTATTTTACATGACTCATTCGTGGAAGCGCATCTGGGTGATTACTTTTCTGAAACTTTTTATGAAACATCATTATATAGGACATTTGATTTTGTACATTTAGTTGAACAAATTAAGAAAGAGAATCCAGACTTTGTTTTAATAGAAATCGTAGAACGCCATATTTATAGCGACTGATTTCTGTATCTTTTAAATTCTTAAAAAAACGCTATGTAACTTCTTGATCTGTTGTGCGAATATAATTGACAGATAAGGGATGATTTTTATAGATGATGAAAAAAATGGAATTGTTAAAACGCTGGTTTCCACTTGTTTTGATTTTAATATTTATGGGAGCTGCTTATCAACAGGGTTTTCATGAATATATATCTTTGGAACTTTTAAAAGAGAATAAAGAGATATTAAAAGAAGTTGTAATGGGATCGCCCGTAGCGAGCGCGTTAAAATTTATAGGGCTTTATATTGTTTTTGTTGCACTCTCTCTTCCTGCGGCAACATTATTAACATTGGCCGGCGGCTTTTTATTTGGTGCATGGTTGGGGACATTATATGTTGTGGTCGCCGCGACAATTGGTGCGACTGTAATATTTATTGTGGCACGAAGCTCGCTTGGTCAAACATTACGAGAAAAAGCAGGAAATCTTTATGAAAAGATAGAAAAGAATATGAAAGAGAATGCGATTGGTTATTTGTTTTTTATGCGTTTAGTCCCTATTTTCCCTTTCTTTCTTGTGAATATTGTCCCAGCTCTTTTTAATGTTCGTACCTCTATTTATATCGTCACGACTTTTTTCGGAATTATACCAGGGACATTTGTGTATGTGAATTTAGGGCAGCAATTAGGAGAGATTGAAAATTTAAAAGACCTTGTTTCATTTGAAACATTAATTGCTTTTGCTTTATTAGGGCTTTTCTCTTTAGTGCCAACATTATTAAAGTTTTTGAAAAAGTCAAAAAAGAGCACGCTTTCTTTAATAATCATGTTTTCACTTTCTTTATTTCCTTACCAAGCGAATGCAACGACACCATATGAGCAATTCTCTAGTTTATATAATGGGTTGTTAAAGGAGCATGTGCGCATTGTAGAAGATCATCCTTCTCAAATTATTTATAATGGTGTTGATTATGAGGCATGGTCACAAGATGCGCGTTATAAGGAAGCAAAGGAAATGATTGCTTTATTGAACGCAACTGATTTCCCTTCTCAAACGCATAAGAAAGTATTTTGGATTAATCTCTATAATTTTTTGACGATAGATTTAATCATTACAGAACAAGAAACAGATTCAATTAAAAACTTAGGAAGCTTTTTTTCATCTGCCTGGACATATTACACATGGACGATCCAAGGTAAAGACTATAGCTTGGATCACATTGAACATGAGATTTTACGCCCTATGAAAGATGCACGTATTCACTTTGCTCTGAATTGTGCATCCATATCATGTCCAGATTTAAGACGTGAGATTTATTTAGTTGAAACACTCAATCGACAGTTTTTAGCACAAATAACTGGTGCTTTAAGTAATACAAAAAAAGGCTTTTATGAGGATGATCATGTGATTTATATTTCCAAGATTTTTGATTGGTATAAAGAAGATTTCAAAAAAGGAAATATATCAGAATGGATATCTCATTATAAAAAAATAAAGGCAACAAAGGATATAAGGTTTTTAGACTATAACTGGTCTTTGAATAAAGTGAGGTAAATGTGAGCTTAATTAAAACAGATATTTGTATTATTGGCGCGGGTTCTGGGGGGCTGAGTGTCGCAGCAGTTGCTACACAGTTAGGAATGAAGACAGTTTTAATTGAGAAAGCAGAGATGGGCGGTGATTGTCTTAATACAGGGTGCGTGCCATCAAAAGCATTGCTCGCAGCAGCAAAAAGAGCTTATGCACATCAAGATGAAACAATTACAGGAATAAAGGCGCATAAAGTTGAAATAGATTATGCTGCAGTCAAAGATCATGTAAAACAGGTTATACAAACTATAGAACCGCACGATTCACAAGAGCGTTTTGAAGGTCTTGGTGTGCAGGTTATTAGAGAACATGCACGGTTTCTTGATCGTAAAACTGTACAAGCAGGTGTACATAAAATCAAAGCTAGATATTTTGTTATTGCAACAGGATCACGTGCTTTTGTCCCACCTATTCAAGGACTTGAACAGGATAAAATATTAACGAATGAAACGATATTTGATTTGCGAGATCACCCTGAGCATTTATTGATTATAGGGGGCGGTCCTATTGGCCTTGAAATGGCTCAAGCGCATAGACGTTTAGGCAGTGAGGTGAGTGTCGTTGATTTAGGCGAGATACTCCCGCGTGATGATCAAGAACATGTGGCTATTGTTAAACAGCAATTGTTAGCAGAAGGTATTAAGCTCTATGAAAAACATGAAGTGCTATCTGTTGCCCATTTGGAAAATGAAGCACATCTAACAATAATGAGTAAAGGACAAGAAATAGTCTTGTCAGGATCTCATCTTTTAGCCGCGACAGGACGTGTCGCAAATATAGATAAGCTTGATCTTGAGAAGGCAGGAATAGCTTTTTCGCAAAAAGGGATCGATGTTGATGCTCATTTAAAAACATCTCAAAGCCATATTTTTGCAATTGGTGATGTGGTGGGTGGTCCTCAATTTACACATGTTGCTGGCTATCATGCGGGTATTGTGATTAAGCACATATGTTTTAAGATGTTTTGGTCGAAAGTTGATTATAAGGCATTACCATGGGTGACTTATACATCTCCAGAAGTTGCACAAGTGGGGCTAACAGAGGCAGAGGCGAGGAAGTGCTATGGTGCATCAATTAAAGTAGTGACATGGGATTTTAAAGAAAATGATCGCGCCATAGCAGAGCGTAAAATACAAGGGCGTGTCAAAGTCATAACGGATAAAAAAGGATATATTATAGGAGCCTCGATTATTGGCGAACATGCAGGAGAGCTGATCTCAATGTGGGGGCTTGCTATTTCTAATGGCTTAAAGATAGGTGCTTTTACCAAGATGATTGCCCCTTATCCAACCTTAGGTGAGATTAATAAACGTGTCGCAGGAGCATGGTATACACCGTCACTTTTTAGTGATAAAACAAAGAAAATTATTTCTTGGTTACAAAAACTTCCATTTTAAAAAGGAAACCGTTACATGTTAGACTCTCATATTCGCCCTCTTATTGATCCACCGTTAAATAAGGTCGCCAGTTTACTCGCACGTAAAGGAATTACTGCGAATATGATGACAGGTATTGGTTTCGGTTTAGGATTACTCTGTTTTGTTGCACTGGCTTTCCAAGCATATAATTTAGCAATTATCTTAATAATTTTGAGCCGTTTAATGGATGGGTTAGATGGTCCTGTTGCTAGACAAACAGAGGCAACAGATCTAGGCGGATATTTAGATATTGTGAGTGATTTTATTTTTTATGCAGGTGCTGTTTTCTTCTTTGCTGTTGGGCAGCCACATGTTGCTTTGGCAGCTACTTTTTTAGTTTTTAGTTTCTTTGGCGCAGCTTGTTCTTTTCTTGCTTATGCGATTATTGCTGCAAAACATGAGATAAATCATGAAAAACAAGGCAAGAAATCATTTTATTATTTAAGTGGTATTACAGAAGGGACTGAAACGATTGCGATCTTGATTTTGATGTGTTTGCTGCCTGATTATTTTATTTTGATCGCATCTATATATGGGCTTTTATGTTGGTTAACGGCAGTAGGTCGCACAATGCAAGCTGTTCGTGATTTTGCATCCTAATTAAGATGTTAATTGAGAGAGAATATCTCGCCAAACAGTATCAATAAAACAATCATAGGGGCTTATCTCTTCTGAGAGTTTAAGATTGTCTTCATAGCAGTGATTGTTCTGTTGATAAACAATTTTATCCCAGTCAGACGATCTAAACTCTAAATGAGGACTCATTAAAATGACGTTTCCTTTGCCAACATTTAAGTGAATAATAGCAGCGGGTTTATCTTCAACATCTTCATAGCGATATAGTACTTTTTCTCCATATCCTTCCTCAAAAACTGGGCCTGAACGATAAAGGGCTTTAAAGATTTCCCCATTCTCATTTGATAAGGTGCAGGCACTGTCAAATAAAGGCTGGTCTGGCTCTTTGCAATAAGTCGGGATAGGGCCCGTGGCACATCCTTTGTGAAAACAGAGAGCGCGTTTTTCGATTATAGAAAAATCAGGGTAATGTTCCGCCCATTTAATTGAGCCACTGGCAAAATAAGCACCAGAACAAATACCTAAATAGGAGCCTCCACTTGCAACATATTTTTTTAATGCATTCAGGTCTTTAGACGTTAATTTTTCACATAAATAAAGATCTGCACCCCCAGGCATAACAAAGAGATCCGGAGGCGTTGTTGTTAATTTCTGGTGTAATGTTGTACTATCAATAGCGTGGACAGAGCCATACCCAAAGACATCAATCAATCGATTGCGAAGGATGTCATTATTGAAAACATAATCTTGATATAGATATACTTTTTTCATCGAAACTATCAAAGTTTAAAGGGTTTATGCTGCACTTACTTATTGGCTAGATACTGTGAAATAGATGTAACAGCTTTTGTATAGGGATCATCAAAGGGTGCGCTTTTGCGTTTATCTAATAATGTTGTTACATGGTTGGGGTTTTCTAAGCAATAGCGCGTTTTTTCAATCATTTCTTGAATATTATCTGTTTCACAAAGGTCAATAATATCGTTTACAACGCCATGCTCATTTTGGTCAATACTCTTTTCACTAATGATATGACACCCCGTTGCAAGCGTTTGATATATACGGCCTGTTTCAAATAAAGCATTTTCAAAATAGTGAATATTAAGAATGATTTTTGATTTTAATAGCTCTGTTGTTAAATTATCTCCATAAAGCCCGCAAATAACTTTGACATGAATACCTGCTTTTTCAAAAGCATCTAAATAAGCACGGCGTCGATCATTATTAGGATCACCATAAAATACAACATCGTAAGGGCGTGATAAATAATCTTGCATGACGCTAGATTTTTTTAAAATATCGTATGTGATTAAATGTTGATGGTAATCATGAATATAACCTGTCGGCAGATAGATAATTTCATTAGATGTAATATTGTTTTTCTTTAAAAAATCAATGTTTTCAGAGCTGTAATCAATAATGAGATCCGAGTTTTTTAAGATTTCGAGATGATGAGGTTGGAACCATTTCTCATTCGTTGTTTGCTCTGTTTGATATGTTATATAGTGCGGTGGCAAAACGTCTTTATCAAAGCTTTGAGGACAGAAAATAAGATGAGGTCTATCTGTTTCAACTTCTCCAGGAATAAGATCGCCGATTAATTTACAATTTATACCAGCGTCTAAGAGTTTAAAGAGGAGGGCATGGGCTAGATAATGCGTGCTGGGCTTTGTTACAATTACTAAATAATCATCGTCATTTTGTGTTTTTAAAGATCTAAAGAAACGATTTTGTCGTGTATATTCTTTGTAATCATTAGAAATAATTTTATGGCGTTTTCTTTTTAATCCTAATAGCTCTAAAACTCGCATGTGATACCTTAAATAATGTTATTTAAATCATATCTGTACCATACACGATCTTTAGATCAAATATAAAGGATAAATGATGTTTTATGGTTCACATTATTTAAAGCTAGGTGGTTTAGGAACCTTTATTCTGCCACGTTTAACACGCACATTCTTTCCTCTTCTTAATGCAAATCGGAATGTTGAAATAGCATCATCCGTGCTAAAGAAGAAAGGTGGCGGTTTCGGAGAATCTTTTTTATAGAGAGTATAGTTTTTTGATTTTCTTAGCTCTTCTGCCGTGCGCGTTTTGCCATCTTTTAATAAGGCGTGTAAGGCAAGTAATGTAGAGGGTTTGATATGGTCGTGTATATGTTCATTTGCAGCTATCTGTTTATCATCTCTCCCTTTAGTGACATCATAATTATAGTATCGCATACGGGCAATATTCCTCATGACACCTATCCATCTACCAGCTTTCATGGATAACTCAAGCGCATCTGATAGTTTGAAATAGACGTGCTCAGGTGCGATCAAATCTCCGTTACCAATGTAGGAATCACGTTCAGAATTGACAACACATGTTGGGATTTCACTTGTAAGCCTGAAAATATAATCTGAACGATCTTTGTGAGAGAGTTGAGGGCAGTAATTTTTAAGATTCTGTAGGGTGATATTTACAAAATCAATAGCACGTATCCAGTTATTATCCCCTGTTTCAAAATCAAACCCATCTACATAAGCTGGTTGTTCTGTCGTAGATGCTTTCTTCGGCTTATTTTTGGGTTCAGTAGTGGAATGTCCGTTTGCTTTTCTTGCAAATAGTGATTTAAATAAACTCATAGTTTTTGCCTTTGTCTTTATCATATTTATTAATTATGTTATATGGTTTGTGTTTGATGATGTCAAGCTCTATGGGGTGAAATTCTTTTAATCTGATTGACTTCTAGTGGTCTCATGATAGAGTTGCTTTTATCAAAATAATAGAGATAAAAAAGGATTACAGATGTCTGCACCAGAGAAGAATATTCAGCTTTTTAAACCAACCTTTAGAACAGATGAATGTTTAGAACATATCAAAGAATGTCTTGATATGGGCTGGACTGGTATGGGGTTCAAAACGGTTGAGTTGGAAGATAAATGGAAAGCCTATACAGGGCATGAAAATGCGCATTATATCGCCTCAGCGACTGTTGGTTTGAATTTAGCATTAGAGATTTTTAAGGCAGAACATAAATGGGATGATGAAAGTGAAATTATCACAACCCCTTTGACATTTATTTCTACAAATCATGCAATCCTTCATAACAATCTTAAGGCTGTTTTCGCAGATGTTGATGAGTCTTTATGTTTATCCCCAGAATCTGTAAAAGCACGTATCACAGACAATACAAAAGCGGTTATGTTTGTTGGTTTCGGTGGGAATACAGGGCGCTTTAAGGAGGTCGTTGAGATTTGTAAAGAATATGGTTTAAAGATTATTTTAGATGCGGCTCATATGGCTGGCACACGCTATTTGGACGGTACGATGCCAGGGCAGTTAGCGGATGTTACAGTTTATTCATTTCAAGCGGTTAAGAATATGCCAACGGCTGATTCAGGCATGATTTGTTTTGCGGATGAAAAATTTGACCAGATCGCGCGTAAAAAATCATGGCTCGGTATTAATAAAGACACTTATGCACGTGCAACAACTGAGAAGAATAATTATAAATGGAAATATGATGTTGAGTATGTCGGCCATAAATATCATGGGAACTCTATTATTGCCTCTATTGGATTAGTACAGCTCCAATATTTAGATCAGGATAATGAATATCGTCGCCAGATTGCTAGCTGGTATCAAGACGGCTTAAAAGATCTTGATCAGGTTACAGTGGTTGCTATGTCACCTGAATGCATATCATCTCAACATCTGTGTCAAATTCGCGCAGAGAAAAGAGATGAGCTGTTGGTGTATTTGAATGAACAGGGTATCTATCCAGGTGTTCATTATACGGATAATACAGAATACAAGATGTATAGTTACGCAAATGGGACTTGCCCTAATTCATTATCATTTTCTCATGAGCTTTTATCTCTTCCAATTCATCTGCGTTTAACAGAAGATGATGTTGCCTATGTCGTAAAGACTATTCACGATTTTTACAAAGGGTAAGTATGTCTGCAACATTAAGGCTTATTGAAGAAAAGGATATGCCCCTCTTGTTTGAGTGGCGTTTTGATGAGCGTCATTATCCTTATTTTTATACTTTCCCCAATGTGTCTTATGAAGAATATTGTGCATGGATGGCAAAGAATAATGCAGATCCTTCCCAAAGAAATTTTGTCCTTGAGCAAAGTGGTGTATTGATTGGTACAATTGCTTTGATCAATATTGTTGAGAATAAAGAAGCTGAAATTGGGCGTGTTTTAATTCCTTTAGGGCGTGGGTTAGATGGTCGTGGGTTTGGAAAAGAGTTGCTATCGCATGTGATTGACTATGGCTTTGAAACCTTGTCTTTAAAACGTCTTTATTTAGAAGTGATAGACGATAATGAGCGTGCCATTGCCTTTTATAAAAAGAAAGGTTTTTCTTTTGTAAAAGAATGTTCAGAAAAGATTTATAAAGATGGCATGATCCAAGGTCGCAAGGTCGCAGAACCAAGTTATATAACAGGTCATGTTTATGAGCTTAAAAAGTCTTAAGCACGTTTTTTTTCTGTTACTGTGATTGGTGTGCCTTTTATCGCTTCAAGCGTATTTATGCCGCAATAGTCTTTGAATGTTGGATGATTTTGATCTTTTTCAGAGATAATCACATCTTCAGGTGCAATTTTCCAATCAATATCTAAGATTTCATCATCATACATCAACCCGCCATCAGCTTGTGGGGCGTAGAAATTATCACATTTATAAGCAACAATTGCGGTCTCGCTTAAAACAGAGAAACCATGCGCAAAGCCTCTTGGAATATAGAGTTGCTTTTGATTGATAGATGAGAGTTCAACAGCAACATGTTGTCCAAAAGTTGGAGAGTTGGGGCGTAAATCAACAGCGACATCTAAAATCTTTCCTGAAATAACACGGACAAGCTTTGCCTGGGCGTGATCACCTGTTTGAAAGTGAAGGCCGCGAATTGTTCCATATTCTGACTTTGATTGATTATCTTGTACAAAATTAGCTTTAATGCCTGCTTCTTCATAAGTTTTGCTGTTATAACACTCAAAGAAATAGCCACGACTATCTTCAAAAATACGAGGTTCGAAAACAACGACATCTTCAATCTCCGTTTTTGTGAAAGGCACTGTAGGTTGTTTTGGAAGGAATTGTTCTAAATAATCTCGATAAGGAGAACCTGCTTTGATCGTGTTAACAATGTTTCTTAAGCCTTCTTCATTGATAAAGCCCATATTATAAGCAACTTCTTCAATGCATCCGATTTTTAAGTTCTGCATATTTTCAATGAGAGAAATAAAATGTGCTGTTTCTAAAAGAGAGGATACAGTCCCAACATCAGCCCAAACAGCTCCGCGTCCGAAAGGAGAGGCTTCTAATTCATTGTTGTTAAGATATATCTTATTGATGTCTGTAATCTCTAACTCACCGCGCAGAGATGGTTTGAGGTTCTTAGCATAGTCAACGACTTTTGAATCGTAGAAATAAAGACCAGGGACAACATAATCTGATTTTGGATTTTGAGGTTTTTCTTCTAAAGAAACCACTTGGTAATTCTCGTCAAATTCAATAACGCCAAAACGCTCTGGATCTTGAGCGCGGATACCAAGAATACGTGCGCCTGTGTGATCTTTGACCTTTTCAGATAGTGTTTGGATTTGGCGACCTAGGTGGAAAATATTATCGCCTAAAATAAGAGCAACAGTATCATCACCAATAAATTCTTCACCTAAAATAAAGGCTTCTGCAATCCCTTTTGGTTCTTGTTGGACTTTATAGTCAATTGTAAGCCCAAGCTGACTACCATCACCTAAATGATTTTCAATGAGGGGTGTATCTGTTGGGGTGCTGATGATCAAAAATTCTTTGATCCCTAACAACATCAAGGTTGATAAAGGGTAATAAATCATTGGTTTATCATAGACGGGTAAAAGCTGTTTACACACAGAACTTGTCATTGGATAAAGACGTGACCCTGTTCCTCCTGCTAAAATAATACCTTTCATTAAAAAGCTCCTTATTGTGTTTTAATTGATCTATTAAGCCACTTTCTCAGTGGTAACATCCTTATTCTCTTGTGTTGTATCTATTTGAGCTAGATACCAATCAATTGTTTTATCGATACCTGTATCAAAATTTTCTAACGCTTTCCACCCGAGCTCATTTTCAATTTTTGTAGCATCAATCGCATAGCGCATGTCATGGCCAGCACGGTCTTGGACATAGTTAATTTGATCCTTATAAGATGTGCCATCACTTTTGGGGCGTTTTTTATCTAATAATGAACAGATCGTACGGACAACTTCGTTATTTGTGCGTTCATTACGGCCACCGATATTATAATTTTCACCATTTTCCCCTTTATGAAAGGCGAGATCGATACCGCGACAATGATCTAAGACAAAGAGCCAGTCACGAATATTTTCTCCCGTTCCATAGATTGGAATATCTTTGCCAGATAAAGCATTATGAATGATTTTTGGGATCAATTTCTCTGTATGCTGAATAGGACCGTAATTGTTTGAACAATTTGTAATAACAGTGTTAAGTCCATATGTTTCCGCGTAAGCTCGTACAATAAAGTCACTTGAGGCTTTTGATGCGGAATAAGGAGAATTGGGGGCATAGGCTGTTTCTTCCGAGAATAGACCTGTTTCACCAAGTGTCCCATATACTTCATCTGTTGAAATATGGTGAAAGCGTGCGGTTTTATAAGCGTCTTTAAGCTTGTGTGGACCATCCATCCAATGGCGGTAAGCTGTGTTTAAAAGTGTGAATGTCCCCATAATATTTGTTTCAAGGAAAACAGCTGGGTTCTCAATTGAATTATCAACATGAGATTCTGCGGCAAAATGAATCACATCTGTAATATTATATGTTTTGAAAAGCTCTTCTATGAGCGCTTTATCTTTGATGTCGCCTTTAACGAAGTGATAATTATCATGGCTTTCTAGGCCTTTAATAACGTCGTAAGAGGCAGCATAGGTAAGAAGGTCAAGATTTACAATGCGGTAATTTGGGTATTTGGCGAGCATATGTATGACAAAATTCGCGCCAATAAAGCCAGCACCGCCTGTTATTAGAATTGTTTTCATTTTTTTCTTCTTAATTTTTTATATTTAGTGGGATCTTTTCTAACATAATCTTTACAGAATGTCGACCATTTTTTCCATATTTTTTCATCCGCTTTTTCGGATTTTTTTCCTAGCGTGTCTTTTTCGTATGCCATCATATAAGTTACGTAGTTTTTTACCAAGGATAAGTCTATTCTTTTTACGGATACGTTTAGGCGCATTGTCTTTCAAAGACGGGTCGATATCAGACTGAATTTCATCTTCCCAAGTGATGACAGGTGGGCACACCTCGTAATATTTTAGATCATAAGCCCAATAGCGCGTGAATAAGATATCAAAAGCATAGGTGATTTTTTTTGATGCTTTGACAATCTTTTCTGCACCAGATCGGCTTAAGGCATATCCAACAGCGCCATATATAGACCAATCAACGCGTTTTAAGTGATGTGTGTCTAAAGCAGTTAAAGGTTTTGTGATTGTAAAATTCTTATCGTGACGATGCTCGAGCCGCACAATATCCCAATCATCTGTGTTGGAAAGTGCCAAGCAAACGGAGTCTAGATCTTTTGAAACGGAACAATCATCTTCTAAGACAATATAGAAATCAGCCTTGCTTTTTAATAAATCTTCGGCAACGCCTAAATGGCTAAGGTAACATCCAATTTCACCTTTTAAAAGTTTGCGACCACTTAAGAAGGAAGAAAAGAAAGAGGTTTTGTTTTTGAGGAATGCGTCTGAGAGCGTGCTGCCATCTACGGCATCAAAAAAACGAAAAGGGGTTTCTAGTTTCGAAACTTCATCCGTCATCTTCGCGCGGCGATCAGTGCTTCTTTTCAAATTAATAATGACAATTTCGTATGCACTCATCTTTGATGTTTTCCCTCTTAAATATATGTGCTTTTTACTATCATTATCTAGCAATTGATGCAAGAAATATGCATCTATATGATTGTGAGAGGGAACGAAATAGGGTAGGATAAGATCCAATAATTATAAAAAAAAGGCAGACAAGTATGATGCTTGATACTCTTGTCACGATGGAGGATACACAGTTTCTAAAAGCGCTTGTAGCGTATTGTCCAGAAGCTGTTTTGTTAGCAGGTGAAGCAGAGAGCTCACCTGAGGGAAGCCAACGATTGAAAGAAACAGCCCTTGCTTACCAAGTCTTTGAACCGTCTATCCGAATTCATGAAACAGCAATAGAAGCAGATCGAACATTTTTAGGGTTAAAACTATTTAAAGCAGCCCATCAAGGTGACCGTGAAAAATTTCCTCATCTTTCAGATCAAAATTGGCGAAAGCTAAGTCATCTGACGCAAGAAATTGTAGCCAGTGATGATGATTTGGACGTTATTTTATATGCCTTAATCGCACAAGATATTGGGAAAACAAAGGCCTTAAGTGAATTATATAAAGATGTGTTTGGTGTTTATGCAGAAGATCACGACCGTCTTTTACATGAACTAACCCGCAAGAAATCTGAGCTTTTTAAAGGGTTTTTAGATCTCTCCCCAGATAATCAAAAAGCATATCTTGAAGGTCTAGAAAGCGATATGAATTTAGGGCAATTTGTCCAGGGCGAAAACCTCCCCTGTAATATTATTAAGATGCTTCATCATACAGATGATAGAGCTAAGCGTATTCGCTTATTGACCGAATTGTATGACTTTGCAGGTGTCACAGGTCATATTAATCATCATGTTTCTTTGACGATGAATGATCATAATTATAAAGCTTATAATCACGTTATTCAGTTGATGTTAGCGGGTAATGGAGATGTGCTATCCTTATATCAAGCATATATGCAAGAACGCCTAGATCACGTTGGGATTTCTTCAACAAGAGCAGACTGGTTTGCTCTGGCGCGTATTACAGCTTTATCACGCTCTTTTGATGTAGAAAAAGGACAAGAAATTCTCTCTGTTTGGCAAGAATTACCACAATTATATAAAGAGATATTGATAAAAGAGTTATTATTATGTGGCCTTTCTCATGATGAACCAACAGCGTGTCTTATTTATTATGCGCCCGCTTTGATTGTGAATTCAATTCATGCTCATGAAGAATTTAATGCAGGATTACGCAATGCTTTATGTGTGCTTGCAGAAATTTATAAGAAAGCGCGTACTGAAATAGATATCTCAGGCGTAAATAAAGACTTTCTAACAGTTCATATTAATCAAGTGGCTCGTTATGCAAGAGAACATAAGATCATTCATGAGAATGAATTGGAACTCAAACAAGAAGAAAATAGCTATATAATAACAATAAAAAAAGGAGTGTAAGAATGAAGATTTCAGGGAAAAGACAAGCATATATCGGTATTGGCGGTGGTTCAGATTGTGTTCAGGCATCTATTATGGGGATGTTGAATGAGCAAGAATGCTGTGCTATCTCAATTCGCCAAGCAAAGCTAGGCTCATCTTTAGGCGTAAAAACAGAACAAACAGAAAGACATGTTGAAAACCATGGTGGTGAGGTTGGTTATGCGGGGTCTGGGGTGTTTAGGATTGCACCCGATACAACAGGATCTGGACGTTTCTTAGAGAACTTACCAGCACAGCATATGCCCTCTTACTTAGTGATTGATTATCAAGATGATCGCTTGGCGCAGCAAATTGAATTGGCGATAAATGATTTTGGAGATGTTGATACCGTCGTTGCTGTTGATACGGGAGGAGATGCGCTTTACAGAACAGATCTAGCCTCTCAAGAACTGATAGATACCACACCTGACCAAGATTTAGCTTCATTATCGGCGCTAACAACATTTGATCAGTGGAATATGTACTCTATGGTTATTGCTGTTGGGATTGATAGTCCCGACTATGCAGCTGATATTTTAGCACAAGCCAATGCTCAGTTTATTATGCTGTCATCAGAACAAATTAGAAAGACATTGGCTTTATATCAGTCTTTTAAATTAGATGGAACATGTGATAAGCGTTACGGGAAAACACCTTATGCATGGCAAGCGGCACTACAGGGAAAAAGAGGGCGTTGTCTTTTACCGCTTCCAGATCATGTGATCAATCATCCCATAAATCCATGGAACCCAGTCGTTGAGATCACAGATGAGATGGCAGGCATTTATCTTATGGACTTAAAAGATCATGTGAAGGCGATTTCCACACCTGTGGCAGATATAAAACTATCAGCTTAAGCTATTTTCTTTGTGAATTTTGGTTTATATGAACTCTGCTGCCCAATTGCGTGAAAATTGTTTTTGAGCCAAAGGTCTGCTTGTTCATAGCCAGTTTTTCGATATTCTTCGATGACATCTTGATCAAATTTTAAAGCTGTCAGTAACCCATAATGATTTAATTCGTGGCAATCATGTATTAAGTGAGTGTTCAGCTTTTTTAAACCAAGCTGTTGAGCGGCTTTTGGGTTAAGGGCGATGCGTTCATTATCAATTTGTATATCTTCAACATTTTTTCGAATAGAAGCACTTAAAAAATGCTCGGAAAAGTCACTGATTTTGACTTTGTTTCTAGGTGGGGTTTCTTGTGACGCAGCGAGGCTTGTATTCTGTATGATAATAATATCGGATGCATCACACTTTTTAACGGGGGAAAAAGGGGGGTTTTCTGATAGGCAACCATCAATTAAGGTGCGTCCATGAAGGGAAACAGATGGAAAGACACCAGGGATGGCACAAGAGGCCGCGATCGCATCTGCGGAAATTGTATCTCTTGTGAAAATAACTTGCTCATGAGATAAAATATCTGTCGCATTAATAAAGAAAGGAATGCCCTTTTTGTGGTTTTTTAAACGCTCAAAATCAATAATAGATGAGAGTTTGTCTTGCATACGTCTTGTATAGAGCTCTTGCGCATATTTTCTTGAGGCGACATTATTAAATAAAGCTAAAATTGAAAGGCGTGATTTTTTTGAAAATAGTTTTGTTAAACTAGGGAGATAGCGTTTTCCGATAGACTCAATCTTTTTGAAAGGTTTCCCCCAAGACACATCATCCCATAAGTCCCCCATTTCTATTGCAGTCCAAATATCATTTAATGTCTTTTTTGCACCTTCACGGCCATTTGTGTCTAAGCCATAAACAAGTGCGGCGGCGTTAATAGCGCCTATGCTGGAGCCCGTGACACCAACAATTTCAATACGCTCATCTTCGAGCAGTCTTTCTAAAACACCCCATGTAAAAGCGCCATAAACGCCTCCTCCTTGGAGTGCTAAAATAACTTTCTTTTTCTGAATAGTCCCTGTTTGCTGCATATTTTTTTCTCTTTTTCTTTTTTTGCATGTTTATAATTTTGAATAAATGCCTCTGCACTTAATCGTTTCCCTGTTACCTGCTTTATAAAATCATTATTTTGCTTGTAATATGCCTGCTCAAAAACCCCTTGTTTTAGAGCTCTTATGAGTTCATGAGGTTCAAAAGCGTTAATTGAATTGATAAGATCTGGATTTTCATCACATAAATGATGATAGATTTGTGTTGAGGCAAGCATGCCTGTTAAATAACAAGGGAAATATCCGATACGTCCTCCATACCAATGAATATCTTGTAAGACACGTCGATCATCCCGTTCAATTTGGTTTGCAAAAAGAGTTTGTTCATATTCATGCCATAGATTTGGAATTTTTGTGGCGGACATTTGATGATCCATTAATTGACGTGCAATATGATATCTTAAAATAATATGGGGCGAATAGTTTGAGCTTTCAGCTTTTGTCCGGATAAGAGAGAAACCGCTTTGGTTCAAATGGTCATATATGATTTCTTCGCTTAAATGAGCAGGCTTTACACCCATATCATCTAAGGTGTGAATTATAAACCGCGCGAGCCCTTTTGATTTACTGAATGTGTTTTCAAAGAGAAGAGCGAATGTTTCATCTGTTGCTTGGCTGTTTATCTCAGCAGCTGGTCCATTCAGTAATTCAGAGGGGGCGTTTTGTCTAAGGAGAGCATGTCCTCCTTCGTGAATAGTTGAAATAACAGCATATAAGAAATTTTTTTCATCATAATCCATCGTGATGAGGACATCGCCTTTTTGACCAAAACAAGCAGGATGAGGGCCTTCAACGAAGGTTGTTTTGTCTAAATCAACTGCGAGATGTTGTAAGAGTTTTGTGCATAGCTTTTTTTGAATTTCGACGTCTAAAGAAAAAAGATTTGTATCAACAGGTTTTTGCTCTTGAGGGTGATCGTAAAAGCCACAATGAGGCGATATTTGATTGATAAGGGCTTCAAGTTGATCAATAGATATGCCAGGATCATAGGCGTTCATAGCGGCTTCGTAAGCAGAATTAAATCCAAAATGGCGCATTTTATAGACATTTTGTTCTCGTTGTTTGTTTAATAAGAGATCAAGCTCATTAAGGGCTTGAAACGTATTCCCTTCCTTTTTTGCTTGTTGCCAGATGCCCTCACACCGTGAAATTGCAAGCGTTGTGTCAAGAATCTCTTTTGATGACAGGATACCATGATGCATATAATGGTGATGAAGTCGCTTGACATGGTGATGTTCGGTCTTTGATAGAGAAGATAAATCTGTTTCAAAAAGCTCTGTTAGCCATTTTTGAGAGAGGAGTTTGTTGAAAGTAAGTTCGTTGTAGAGATAGCTGATGGCAGCAAAGTCACGTGCGACTCTGTTCTTGCTTGATAAGATGCGTAAAATTAAACGGTCTCTTTTTTGCAGATGCGTGTTTGCACGCCTGATTGTTTTGGACAGCCGATCCAAGATACATATTCTCCCTGTTTTTTTTATAATTTCTTGCCAGTATCATGGAATATATTGTTACGTTAATCAATAAAATTTCTTAAAATGCCTTATTTGAAGCTATAAGAGAAGGAAACTTTTAGAGCTGTATCCGATTTTGATCCGTAATTCTCTTTTGTAATTTCAAGTGTCATATCGAAAGGATCATAATGACTTGGCCCATAGCCTTTGAATGTTCTGGAATACTCAAAAAGAGGTGTTGTATGTGCATTAAAAGCATAGGCTATGCCTGATGTCGCTTTGTAGGAGCTGTGTTTAGGGACCATCCATTCAGCGATAGCATAACCAATTATAAAACTCGCCATCACATCGCGGACATGATGGGGAGATGTGTCATCTTTATGATCTCGGTAAACGCGACTACCTGCAACATAGCCAGCCATCATTAAACTTGGTGCGCCATAATCAACGCCATAGCGTGATTGTAGATAAGCAGAGCCACAAACAGCCCCAATGGTATGGCCAGATGGAAAACTTGAAACACCCCCATCTGGACGTGCACCAAGGACGGTATAATTAAAAGCGTGTTTTAACAGATGAACGGTTCCTATGCTTGTGGTACAGGATTTTAAGAGATGGTTCGCACCATGAGGATCATTTTGTGCATGAGAGAGCGCAAAAGCGAGAAGAGGTAACCCATATTGTGTGAAGTCACCATAGTCACGCCATAAAGATTTTGTCCATGGAAGAGAGCTTAAAGACTCATCTTCATCATGTTTAAAGAACGATTGGTAAGTGTCGGTGTTATGTGTTGTTGGTTCAGGAGAAAGGTCAATTGCATAGGCTCTTTGTAAACTAGCGCTTAAAGATAGAAATAGACATGCAATATATGTAAGAAATGGTTTTCTATGGAACATGTTACTTCCCTCATTAAATGTAGGCGCTAAAAAAGGCTTAGTAAAAACTAAGTCTTTCATATTTAAACATCTATTTTTATGAATTTGAAGCACATTCTTAGAGAGCCAAAGGGTGTGAGCTTATCGTAATCTTCTATGAAGCTGATCTCATATATCACGGTTGCAGTCTTTGTGTGTTTAATTTCTTGTTGGCATTTACTTAAGGGGCAAGAAGAGGAAAGGGCGCAGAGCTCTTAATAATGATATTGAGCGCTTTATGTCCGTGGATGAAGCATTAAAGCAACAATTACTACCACAATAAATCTCTAGTTATAGTCAAGTGTAACAGTATAAGTGCCTGTATAAACGCCGCCTAATTGACCACCATTCAAAGTAAGAGAGCCGCCAACATTAAAAATAAGCTCTCCATCTTTATCAAATTTAGGATTGTTTTTGAGATCGGTATTTAGTGTATGGAGGGAGAGTGAAGGGCCAGGCCCTGTTAAAATATCCCCAGATGAAAGCGAGGCTGTAACAGCTGCATTTTTACCGCCAAAAGCGAGAAAGTTAGCTGCGGAAGGTGTGCCCGATAAAATAGCGCCATTATCAGTTGATATTGTGCCAGTCGTTGTAACGGTGACTGTTTCAGGACCGGTTAGTGTTGGTAGAATAACGGCAAAATCTAATGCTTCATTTTCAAACAGAGTAATGGCTGTATCTGTGGGGTCGACAATATTAACGTTGATATTTCCATTGAGGTTTTTTGCTTGTAAAGATGAGGATAAAAGAAGCCCTATACATAGAAAGACTATGTAAGTTTTCTTAGTAAATAACGATATTGCTCTCGTGATATGAATTATAAAGCCACCTTCTCTCTTTTTTTTTATCAACCATATGAGTGCTATGATACTCTTTTTTGGTGTTTTTGTCAAGGGTATAGAAAGTGTTAACTATTAATTAAATTGTTTAAAAACAATTGTTTGGTCTATATTTAGTCATAATTTACGGTTATAGCATAGGTTCCTGAATAACTTCCTCCTAATAGGCTTGGGGGAATTGTTAAAGAGGCGCCAACATTTAGGTTTAGTATGCCATCTCTGTTAAAGCGTGGTCTGTTTCCAGCATCGTTTGTAAAACTTCCTAGTGCAAGTGTTCCACCAGGACCTGTCAGTGTATCACCTGCAGAAAATGAAATGCTAACACGTCTATTCTTTCGGCCTGTGATTTGAAAATTTGCAGCGGCAGGAGATCCTGTGAGAGGGGAACCATTAAGAGCGCTTATAGTTCCAGTGGGGGTTAATGTGATCGTATCACCTGTTGAAAGGGCGTGTATGGTGCCAAAACGCATAGATGTGTTTTCGGTTATTTCAATAGCAACCTGAGAATAGGCAGAATGCAGGGGTATGGTTATTCCCAATAAAAGGAGTGCTAAAAAAAGATATTTATGCGTTAATCTGGTAACCATCATTATTTGAGGTATGGCTCTGTAACAGCGAGCAATTCATTACGCATGACAGGTTTTTTAAGAAAAGCATCTACATCATGTTTGAGCGCTTGGATAGCACTGTCAGCAGATAACGCAATGCCTCCACCCGTGATCGCAACGATCGGTGTTTTTACATTTTCATTCTTAACAAATTTAATGACATCTAAACCATCACGCTCTGGCATAATGATATCTGTAATAATCAGATCAAATTGATCGTTTTTAATATGGTCTATCGCCTCGTTCCCATTAAAGCAAATGGTGACATCATGTTTTAGGTTTGAGAATAAATCTCCAATCAAAAAGGCGATATCTTTACTATCATCAACAACGAGAATTTTTGACATGATTAAATATTCTTTCCTATTCTTTACTTTGCGCTTTTTTATATTTGATAAAGAGATAGCCTGTTAGAAAGACTCTAATAGCAGAACTCATTGAAATACCATCATCTTTCCGTTCTTTGATCATCGTGCAGAGATCATGAACCGAGCAATCTTTCTCGCTAGCGACTTCGTTTAAAATATCCCAGATTAGGGGCTCTAAAGTGAGGCTCGTTCTTTTGCCCTGAATCGTTACATTTCTTTTCATCAAAGGATTTATTTTTAAGAAAATACTTGCTTCCGCTGTTTCTAAGAACTTAATGATATCCACAATAAAAAACCTTTAATACGTTATTGATAACGACTCCCTATATTTAACATTATATCTTTGAACGTTTAAAATAAATATAATTTTTTGAGTACTGTAATATGTAATTATATAATATATGAGGATTATTGAGTATTATAGTACTTAGCAATCCTTTTAAATCAATGACTTAGCTATATAGTGTCAATAATTTGTTAATAATTTAAGTGATATACTTTAATAGTAGACGTTGTGTCAAAAAAGCGTCGTGTTTGGTGTGTATATGAATATAAAAATTAAGGCGAGAACAGTGGGGGCTGTAGTATCTTTAGTAATACTGATGCTGTCTTATTCGACTCAGGCAGCAAATCTTGTCGCAAATAGCAGTGCAGAGATCCGAGAACCAGTGGCATTAAGTGAATTAGTGCCACTGAGTTTCGGTGCTATTATGAGATCAACTCAATCCGATACAGTCACATTAGGTTCAGACGGTAGTCTTTCAGATACAACGGGCAGTTATCAATTTTCAGGCGCTTCAACACCAGGTGTGATGAAGATTACAGGGGCCAAAGATTCTTTTGTTTCAATTAGTTTTGGAACAGGATCAATCGAAGATGGGGCATCAACAATGGTAATGAAGGATTTTACACATAATGCAGGTACAACACCTCAACTAGATGCGAATGGCGACTTAATTGTCAATATTGGGGCAGCACTCGATGTAGCGGCTAATCAGCAAGCGGGCCTATATAACGGAACCTACAATATTACTGTTAATTATCAATAAAATCATATGTTTCTTGTATCTCTTCTGGGCAATAGTTCCAAGTTGAACCAAAACATTCTTTAATGTCTGTTCCTATTTCATGGCAGAGAGTTTCAATTTTTTCTTGTTTTAAGGGACCAATATAAAGTTGATATGAACCACTTTCGGTAGGAGAGATATGATGCGCTATTCCTTGTAACGCATTGCTATATTTATTTTGAAGGTCAAACCATCGTGCCTCTAAGGCATCAATTGAGCTATGTTCTTTTAAAATCAGAGCTTGAGCACGATCTTCTGGTAGTGTAGCTGGATATAAGATTATAGGGGCTAAGCTTAAAAATGGTTCATCTGCGGAAATAGCAATATAGCGCGCTTGTGTTGGACAATAGCCTAATTTAGTGATTTGCTCTTGGTCTAGATTAATCAGATAGTCACCCATTGGTACATCTTGGAAAAGAACAAAACCGTCAAATTCTGTTCTAGTCCGTAAGCTATAATTATCAGCATGCGGTTTTGATAATGTTACATAAATTGATTGTGCACCTTCTTTTGCCCCATTGAGTGTTGTGATAACACTTCCATCAATCTCTCCAATGCGGACAACAGGGAATTCTTTGTGATAGACAGCCCCGGCTCTGAGGTCATAGCTTTCTTTTTCATGAACCGAGCGTAGGAATGGATCTCCTAATGTTGTCGGGTTGATTTGAAGAGGGCTATCACTTTGTGGGCGGAGGCCGGCTAAGTAAATAAGCCCATTTTCATCTGTTGTTTGTTCTTTTTTTATTCCATTTCCTTCAAAACCAACATTTTCAAGATAATGATCTCCTTCATCAAAAATAGAATTGTTATTTTCATCCAAGAAAACGCGTGCGCTTAAAATGGCATTACGTGTTAATTTTTTATCAGATTCTAAGAGATGATCATTTAAGGCATCATAGGCAAAGCTTTTTGATAAGCCTATAATGCCCGTTGTATTTCCTTGATCGCTGTGTGACAGGTTAAAGTTTACATGTGCTGTGTCATATTTCTGGCTAACGCCTAAAGAGAGAGTGTTGGTTGTAACAGTACTTTTGTTATAACGATAGCCAGCTCTTAAATTTGTATCTTCAGATACATGAAAATCAGTCGTGATACTGGCAGATTCAAGCCGACTGTCAGGGCGCATTTCATAGGTTGTATCGCCTCTTACTGTGAAATCATCAAAGCGAGAACTTACATAAAAAGTCACACTTGTTTCATCTTCTCTATTGGTTTGGACAATGTTGTTTACTTCTGCTGTTAAGCGAACTTTTGAGATGTTTTGAGTTAAACGAAGAGATGAGTCCGTTAGACGGTTGTCTAAAGCATCCGTTTGATGTGTTATTTTCACAGAGAAAGGTAAAATATTATTGAAACCGATAGGAAGTGAGCTATTAAAACGAAATTCAGTGTCTGTCTCTATGATACCAGGTAAGAGGTTTTCCGTTGTTTCTTCTGATATAAAGTCAGTATAGATATTATGATTTAATTGCCATTGAATATTTGCAATCTCACTTTGCAATTGTATGCCATATGCGCGTCCACTATCATTTGATGTTGCTAGGCGCAAATTTGTACTGATACCAGCTAGAGATGTTCCATACCCCGTCATGACATAGCTTCTATTTTCTCCATCAAGGCTATACGCACTATAGGATCCATATAGGGAGGTTTCTGCACTGATCCCATATTCGACTTCCATAGTGGAGCGTAATTCTCCTGTGTCGGCATCGGTGTTTGTACGATTAGTTAATAGATTTGTATTATCTTCAATGATAGACCCACTGAAATTAAATTCACCCTCTTTTGTACGGCTATTGGAAACATAGATGCGCTCTTCTTTTGTTTCTTTTTGGCCTTGTGGTCCATAGAAAACAAGTTTGAAAATATTCAAGCCATCATATAAGACAACATCTTCAAAAACATATTCACCATCATCATTTGGGGCTTCTATAAAGTCAATGATTTGTCCATTTCTTAACAAATCGACTTGATATCCAGATAAAAGTGTCCCTCGTAAGATTGTTGTATTATCTCTCGATTGTCGGTTATAGGTAATTGGAAAACTAGATACGTATACGCCGCGCCCTGTATTACTTTTTGAAATCAGGGGTTGCCCCAATGTAATAACATCTCCCATACTATATTCTGTGAAACCAATGGGTTCAAACAGAGTTTTATCATTATCTTTGCGTCCAACTGTGAGGCGCATCGTTGGCTGTAAATTATCATTCGTTGTTTCACTGAAAGAAAAATCCACATCTTGATTGGCAATAATACTTTTGCTGTCTGCTGAAAAGGAGAGGCGTGTATCTTGACCTGTCGTTTCATTATCTGTGTAGAGAAGCTGTGTACTTGTGTCGACTACAGGAATTGAGAAATGCGGCTGATCAATATCTGCTTTAGGATAAATTTGATCATTGAGATACGACCTTATCGTGCTTCTGTTGGCATCTCTCATCATACGTAATTCAATGGGAAGGGGTTCTAAAGACTCTACGATGATTGCGAGTTCATTGAAATTAACATCTAAAGTTATAGGAAACCATTTTTGTAAGGCCTCGAGAGAAATATAAATACCATCATCATGCATCTCTAAATCAAGAGGAGTTAAGTGATGTGTTTGTCCTTTAATTGACAGGGTTTCGGCTTTGATATCAAGGTCAAATGAGGTGCTTTCATTAAGAAACCAGCCTTTTGCTGTTTGGTTAATTGGATCTGTTTCAATGGGGAATTCTAACGCATAAACAAAATCAGCTAGAGCTATATAATACCGATCTGTTTCACTATCTTGATAAGCAATAATAGCATCAAGCAATGTTTGGCGTGCAAGATTGATTTTTAAAACAAGTAACTCACTATCTGGACGTGATTTGACCTCAGATAGAGAAGAACTGACAGGCATGTCTGGTTTCGGTTCTGCTATAGCTGGCGAAGCTATTCCGACTGCGAGGAATACCCCTAAAATCAGACAAAAAAGATTAAGGATTGAATGTAATCTCAGCCTTTGCCCCTTGTGCTTTGTCGCCTTCGGGACCAAATACGATTTGGAGCTCTTTAGTTGAGGCAATATTGGCATATTCGGGATCAATTCTAACAGAAATGTTACGGTGTGGTGTTGACAGATACGTCGCGACGTTTCTGAGTATACCAATTTCCTTACCATCGGTCAAAACCTTTACTGTACCAAAAATAGATTTGTTACCTGTTCTATGGAGTTCAAAATCAACAAATGTTTGACCCTCTCTTTTTGTGATTTTGGGGTTTTGAATAGAAGCTTCGGCTTGAAGCTCCCCTCGTCTTAAAATAATGGGTAAACTAATACCAAAAATGGCAGTTACATTGACGCCCAATTCTGAATCATTGCTTCCATCAACGCTTTTAGCAGGCGCGGCATTGGGGAGTTCTTGAATTAAGATATGAGATCTATACTCTCCTGCATCCGCACCTTGGGGGAGGCGTGACATGAGTCTGATTTTTTGTGTTTCTCTTCCCTCTAACGTAATTTGTTTAGGGGCATAGCGGATATATTCATCAGCAAAAAACTCATTCTCTGCGGGTTCTGTTGCATCCATTAAATTTCCCCAAGCATCCATTTTTCTATTAATAATAGATATTCTGTATTTAGCAGATGTATTACCTCTGTTAGCAAGGATTAACTCTTGAACACGTTGACCTGTTTCAAAAACAACACGTTCAGGAGAAACGATGAGTCCTTTTGTAACAGTTTGAGCCTGTGAATCCTGTGTAATGACAAGACAAAAAGCCAACAAAGTTAATGAAAAAAAGAGAGTGAATATGCGCATAATAAATTCTTTGTAAAAGAGTGAGTTTATAAAGACGTTTGAAGTGTATTCTAAGCGAGTATTAAGAAAAATTCTAGAGTAAAAAAAATCGGGTGACACCTCTTTCGAAATGCCACCCTATCTAACATACACATGTCTTATTATTATTAATGCAGTTAGAATGCAGAGAAATTAGTTATAATCAACGGTTACTGTGTAAGTACCAGCATAAGAGCCACCAACTTGTGATGCGTTCACACTTAAATCAGCACCAACATTGAAACTTAAGTTACCAGATCCGTCAAAAGCAGGTGCTCCACCAGCGTCATTTGTAAATGATCCAAGTGCCATATCTGCACCAGGTCCAGATAAAACATCTCCTGATGAGAATGAAATATTAACGGCAGCACTCGGTGTTCCTGTTACGGAGAACGCACCAGCAGCAGCTGTTCCAGAAAATGTAGATGCATTTGCTGCAGATACGGCTCCGGCAGTTGAAAGTGTAATTGTATCACCAGTTGGATCTGCTACGATTGTTGCAAAATCCATAGCATTGTCTTCACTAATGACGATTGGGTTTTGAATTTCAGCCGATGCGTTTCCTGTTGCATCTGTTGCATGTGCTTGTGTTGAAAAAGTAAGAGCAGCAACTACGGCGATTCCAGCAAGTAATTTATTTTTATAAGTCATGTTATGTTCCTTTCAAAAAAGTTCTATGTTCGATATGTCTCTGTGTAAGTTGTGAGTACTATGGTACTACTTCTATGATGCTATAAATTCATTAAAGAATGATTAAAATTTTATATTTTTTACGTAAAAACTGAGTTTTTTTAGGGTTTTTATGAAAGAGTTCTATAGTATGTAGGTGTATTATGATACTCAATGAGTGTTTTGTAAAGAGAAAATCAAAAATAATTTTCACTTTTTAAATAAGAATAAAGTAGAGGCAGCCAAATGAGGGCTGTTGTCAATGTCCCTTTAATAATATGATAAAGGCACCAATACCAGAACAGGCGTTCTTTATTCTCTTTTAAATATTGGATACTTGTCTGTAAGCGTTTTATCATGAGATGATAAAAGCATCTTTATTAATTTTATTCTACTGTTTTGATAACACCACAGGCAATACGCGCACCGGCGCCACCTATGGGTTGTGTCATATGATCATCTTCATTTATATGAACCATCAATGTTGATCCATCTTCATCAAGAAGGGCTGGTTTATCATCTCTACCATTAAGGGACACGAGTTCTGTATATAATTCAAGATGCGCTTTACCATGTTCATTAATAATTAAGTTAGGGAGGTTGCCTTCATGAGGACCTTCAGGATTTAAATAGCCATGTGGTTTGTTGGTGGGCATGATATGACCTTTGGCCATTTTAAAAGTATCTAGATCTTCGCACGTGCCTTTTTCATGAAAATGCATGCCATGTTTACCAGCAGGGAGATCATCGATCGTAATTTCGATTAAAACCCCTTCATTCCCTTGAGTATAGAGAGCTGTTCCAATCACTTCACCTTGATTATTAATTAAATCACTTGATGCTTTTTCACCGATTGAAGCATAGCTTGTTGATGTGAAAAGGATAAAAAAACTTGTGATTAGAAATGAAAAAATGTTGGTCATGGTAGAGCTCCTATATTTTATATAGCTATCAATGTAGGTCGTCTAAATAGGTAGGTCAAGGGTGGTAAATAGTCATTGACAGATGAAGAGGAGTTTCTTAGCGTGGAAGACAAGGTAATATTCTTTTTTTGATCACAGGCATTCTTTAATATGACGAATTTTCTTTCACTCTCTGCGAAGTCAACGCAAGACAAGCTCTTAAATCTAGATACGATATCGGTCATACAAGAAATGTCTGTTCATGCAGGCTGTCCTACTAAAACAGATGTGGTGTGCTTTTATAGTGAGAAAAGCGGTGAAGTCGCTCAATATCAAAAACAAGATCTATATGAAGATTACGTTAGTAAAATAAACGAATATCTTGGTTTAGAAAAGCCGTTTTTAAAGTTAGATATTTTTACGCCTTCTATCAATGCTGACCCTCAAATGACTTTATATATAGACCCCAGAGCTATTCAATCTGTGATCTTTTCTGAAAAAACATCTGATAACACTTTGTCAGTTGCTATCAATATCGCAGGATATGGAGAGGTGAAAAGCAGTCACGTGACGATGGCTATGATGGAATATATTGTCGCTAGTATTGATAAACCCATGTTTTATATTGATGGTGATTTAATTAAGACAGATTTAGATACGACAAGTTTTATGCTTCATGATACAACGCGTATTTCTCATATATATAGTGATACAGGACATGCGCTGAATATTGTTTTTAATGATGCATCATCAACAAGAATTATGGGAGTAGGGCATGATCAACCAAGCGGTGCAAGCCTAAAAGCGATTTGTGATATTGCATATCATATTGCCAGTGATAGTGATGATCTAGAAGAAATAGAAACAGAAGACCAAGTTTTCTTTAGTCGTATGAAGGGTGTTAAAAGGATCAGCCGTGATCGCGAACGCCTTTGTTTTGAATATTTCAAAGCAGCAAGGAGAAGCTTTAATCAAAAAGTATATGTCGGTTATAGAAACCCTGAAAAGGCAAAAAGGGTTATTAATAAATTGCTTGGACTAAAAGCGGATTAAACATCTCTTTTATAAAAACTCTTTATAAGCATCTTCGTAAATACGGGCATAGCCTGTTGGTTCAATGCCTAGGAAGACTAAGAATGTGTTGTTGAGTTTGTATTCTAAGGCTCTAAGCGCACGTTGCGCTTCTCCTAATTTCATATTTCTCATACGAACAAGAAGCCCTTCATAGGTGGATAATAAGTCTTCGATGTAAGCGCGCTTCTTTTTATTGCGGAAACGCTTGCTGAAAGAGATATTATCTTGTTTTTCAACAGGTGTGAAATCAAGCTTTTGGTCTGTTTCACCAATATATTGGCAAAAATCATTAATTGTTTGTTCGAGCCAGATAATGCGCTGTTTTGTGACGGCCTTCATCCAAGATTTACCAGACATATAATCGGCATAGCTATACATGATAACAGCTGTGCTAATGACTTTGACAAGAATTGTTTGAATTTCAGGTAAAAGTTCATCGCGATTGGCGATTATTTCACTATTTGTATAAGTAGATAATTGTGTTTTTAATTTTGTGATATCGCCGTAAACATCTACAACAATAAAAGCGAGATCGGGGCCAAGTTGCCCAATATCTGCAAGAAGCGTTTTATAAGATGACGTATCAAGCTGCTTTGTCATCGTAATTTTATTACTTTTAGGCTTGAGCGATGAAATCTCAAAATAAAGTTCGATGAGATTATGATTGTGGTCAATGAGTTCTGAGGCGAGCACAGAGCTAAAACTTGCATTGCGATCTCGTTTAATTTTGCCTTCTGATTTTTTTAAATAGCGCAAATTCATAATCACCGCAACAATGGTTGCAACAGCGATTAATCCCATCCCGATAAGTCCAGCATATTGTTTTAATAAAACGAGTAATTCCATCTGTTCACTATAGCAAATTATTACGCGATATTTCATGCTTTTTTCTGCATGAAATACGATTAATTATTGCTTATTTTTAGGATCTCTTTCTTTTTATTTGAAAAGGGACTACAGTCACTTAGATAAATAGTGTTAGATATATTCTATATAAGAGGACAAGATGACCGCTGCAATTTCAGTAAAATCTGTTGATAAGATTTACGAGAATAAATTCCAAGCTCTCGATCACATTAATTTAGAGATTAAAAAAGGTGAAATTTTTGCTTTGTTAGGCCCTAACGGAGCAGGGAAAACAACATTGATTAGCACAATTTGTGGTATTGTTACGCCTACAAGGGGAACAATAGAAGTTTTTGGTTATGATCATGCAAAAGACTATCGCAAAGCACGATCGGCTATTGGTCTTGTGCCTCAAGAGTTAACGGCGGATGCTTTTGAAACTGTTTGGAATAGTGTGGTGCTTAGTCGTGGCCTTTTTGGAAAAGCGCCTAATCCGGCATATTTGGAAGATATTTTAAAAAAATTAGCGCTGTGGGATAAAAAAGATGTTCAGTTGCGTCGCTTATCAGGGGGGATGAAACGCCGTGTTATGATCGCAAAAGCACTTGCCCATGAACCAGATATCTTATTTTTAGATGAGCCAACAGCAGGTGTGGATATTGAACTTAGAAAATCGATGTGGGAACAAGTTCGTGCGTTACAAGAGCTTGGTGTGACGATTATTTTGACAACACATTATATTGAGGAAGCTGAAGAAATGGCGGATCGTGTTGGTGTCATTAGTAAAGGTCGCATTGTCTTGATTGAAGATAAAGAAACCTTGATGAAGAAAATGGGGCAAAAAGAACTTGTTCTTGAACTGGCTTCTCCTCTCTCAGAAATACCAACAGGATTAGCGTCTTACAATGTTATGTTGAGTGGTGGTGGGAATGTTTTGACCTATCATTATAACACACAAGAAGGGGACGGCGCGATTGCTCATTTTTTGGATGCTATTAAACCATATGATATTCATTTCACAGATTTAAAAACAAAACAAAGCTCATTAGAAGAGATTTTCGTACAATTAGTGGGGAATAAGCCATGAATTACAGAGGAATGTTAGCAATATATAATCACGAAATGGCACGTGCGTTTCGAACAGTTGGTCAAACGATTGTATCACCTGTTTTATCAACGATTTTATATTTTATTGTTTTTGGCTCAGCGATTGGTGATCGTATGGCTGATATTGATAATGTATCTTATGGGGCATTCATTGTGCCAGGACTGATTATGTTGACGGTCTTAACGCAAAGTGTATCAAATGCTTCATTTGGAATTTATTTCCCTCGTTTTACAGGCTCTATATATGAGGTGTTGTCTGCCCCTCTTTCTTTTTTAGAAATTGTGATTGGGTATGTCGGTGCTGCGGCTACGAAAGCTTTATTCATTGGTGTGTTGGTATTGATTACCTCAGGCTTTTTTGTGCCAATCTCAATCGCGCATCCTTTATGGATGATTTTCTTTCTTGTTATGACGTGTATAACATTTAGTTTGCTTGGTTTTATTGTAGGGATTTGGGCTGATGGGTTTGAAAAACTTCAACATGTGCCTTTGTTAGTTATTACACCTCTTACTTTTTTAGGAGGAAGTTTTTATTCAATTGATATGTTACCACCTTTTTGGCAAACGGTTTCATTATTCAATCCTGTTGTTTATTTGATTAGTGGCTTTCGCTGGAGTTTTTATGAAAGCTCAGATGTCAGCCTTAATATTAGTTTGATTATGATTTTTGTGTTTTTTATTGTTTCTATCACTGTGATTGGCGTGATTTTTAAAACAGGCTATCGTTTGAAGAATTAAAGAGGGAATATCAATGGCACGTTGTTTTGGTGACGGTAAGGATTTTTACGAAGACTATCACGATCATGAATGGGGAATTCCAAAACATGATGATCGTTTGCTTTTTGAAATGTTAATTCTAGAAGGCGCGCAAGCGGGACTTAATTGGGAAACGATTTTAAAAAAGCGTCAGGGCTATAAAGAAGCCTTTTATGATTTCGATGTTCAAAAAGTAGCCTCCATGAGTGATGCGGAACTAGAGGCCTTGCGTGAAAACCCAGAGATCATCCGTAATCGGTTAAAGATTTATGCAACACGTAAAAATGCACGTGTCTTTATAGAAATTCAAAAAGAGTTCGGAAGCTTTGATGCTTATCTATGGCGCTATGTTGAGGGTAAGCCGCTTAAAAATCATCCTAAAAGCTTTAGTGACGTGCCTGTTACAACGCCGATTAGTGATGCGATTTCCAAAGATTTAAAAAAGCGTGGGATGAGCTTTGTGGGGAGCACAATTATCTATGCTTATATGCAAGCAGTGGGACTTGTGGATGACCATGTGGTGACCTGTCCGTCTTATAAAAAATCTTAATATTTATTTTTGGTGCGGTGCGAATTTTGCGCTGTATCCATGAAATCATTTGTCAGCCTATCTTAAAAAAGTGTATAATATAAGTAAGTTAGCAGTTTTTAAGGGGAGGGCTTATGCGCGACCTGTTATTATCACAATTAAAAGAGTATCAGGAAAAATTTGATACCATGGACGCAGAGCTTGAGCTGTGCGTGAAAGATCCCGCACTTGGTGTCGAGGGCTTTGTTGTCGTTTGGAATACCGCTATTTGTCAAGGTGGTGTGTTTGCTCAAAATGGACGTTTGGGCTGTGGTAAAGGTGGCACACGTGTCATGCAAGGCACATCTTTGGAAGGCGTTAAGCGCTTGGCGAAAAATATGGCGCTTAAAAATGCTGCCGCCGGATTACCTCTTGGTGGGGCAAAGTCTGGCGTAAACATTGATCCGAATGATCCCTCTTATGAAACAAAATATCGTCGCTTTGTAAAACTTGTGCAAGAGGAAGGTGTCTTGTATGAGGATGGCGGCATCTTTGGTGGCTTTGGTTATGATATCGGTGGTAGACCGCCTTTGAATGCGATTTGGGCGTGTGATGAGTTAAAATCGACCAAGTCTTTTACAGGCAAACCTGTTGATATGGGCGGTACGGATTACGATAAGCAAGGGATTGCTGGCTATGGCGTTGCGGTGGCAGCGCGTACGGCTCTGGCGTGTAAGGGATATGATATTGCTCAGGCAAGTTTTGCTGTTCAAGGTGTTGGTGCAATGGGCGCCGCTGTTCTGCATTACTTCAGTGAATTTGGGGCAAAGCTAAAAGCATTTTCCGATCCTCGCTATGGTGGTTTGTGGCGTTTTAAAACATATGCTTCAGACAAATCTATTCAAGCATTGTTCACGCAAGATGAAAAAGCGGTCAAAGCATGTTTAGAAGATGAAGCTGATTTTATCTCAGATGATAATAGTACGGCGCTGTATGAAAGTGTTGATGTCGTTTTCCCTTGTGCTTTAGAAGACACGATCACATTAGATAATGTTGAGCGCGTCATTGCGCCTTTTGTTGTGGAGGGGGCTAATAATCCAACACGCCCAGAGGCGAAAGAGCGGTTGTTTGAGCTTGATCGTTTCCTTGTGCCAGATGTATTGGCGAATCCCGGCGGTATTATTGCGGCCTTTGTAGAAATGACGGTGCAAGAGGGTGATAAAGTCGTAGCGGCTAAGAAAGAAACAGAAGAGCGCATTACAAAAAATGTCGAGCATATGATATCGTTAGTGCGTGAGCACGGCGTTCGGCCAGAACAAGCTGCACTTTATATGATCTATAAGAATATATTTAAACAAGACTGATATAATAATAAAACAAGATAAGGGAGGTCTTTTATGAGTAGTCGTTCAAAGTTAATAATTTTCGGAGCAGGTAAGATTGGTCGTACCGTGGCTGATTTGATGGATCACACAGGTGACTATGAGGTCACATTGGTTGATCTTGATGATAAAGCTTTGGAAGGTGTAACGGTTGGTAAAAAGGTTGTTGATGCCTCAAATGCTAAAGCCTTGGAAGAGGCAATGGCGGGGCATGATTTTGTCTTGAGTGCGCTTCCTTTTGATCTAACAAAAAATATTGCGGTGGCTGCGAAAAATCAAAAGCTTCATTATTTTGATCTGACAGAAGATGTTGCGACATCTGATTTTGTACGTGATTTGGCATGTGACGCCGAGACGGCTTTTGTCCCTCAATCAGGATTGGCACCAGGCTTTATTTCTATTGCTGCTCATGAAGTGTCTAAGAAATTTGACACGATTGAGGCTCTACAGATGCGTGTTGGGGCGTTGGCGAAATATCCAACCAATGCGATCCGTTATAATCTGACATGGAGTACGGCAGGCTTAGTGAATGAATATATTCACCCCTGTAATGCCTTGATTGATGGTGAGATGGTGAAAATTCCAGCGCTCGATGGCTATGAAACATTTATATTGGACGGCGTTGAATATGAAGCTTTTAATACGTCTGGTGGATTAGGGACGTTAGCGGAAACATTAAAAGGAAAAGCCAAGAGTTTAACCTATAAATCGATCCGTTACCCAGGACACCATGAAATCATGAAAACGTTGCTACAAGGGCTAAAATTGCGAGAACGCCCAGATCTTTTGATTGAGATTTTAGAAAATGCGATCCCTGCGACTAAGCAAGATGCTGTGCTTGTTTTTGTGAATGCGACGGGCTATCAAAAGGGGCGTTTGATGAAAGAAACCTATGTGACGAAAGTCTATGCGAGGGATGTAAATGGTAAACATTTAACGGCTATTCAGGTAACGACAGCAAGCTCTGTTTGTGCGATGATTGATATGGTGCGCGAAGGTGTTTTACCGCAAAAAGGTTTTGTGAAACAAGAAGATGTATCGCTAGACACATTTAAAGAAAACCGTTTTGGTATATATTATAAAGAGGGAGAGTGGAGTTAATGGAGTATCAATCAATATTAAAAGCAAATGGATTTGATTTGTCAAAACTTGCTTCTGGTGATTTGTCAGTGCACACGCCTATCACAGGCGAAGAGATTGCCAAAGTTCAAATGAATAGCGCCGATGATATGAAGCAAGCTATTCGAGAGGCGAAAGAAGCCTTTAGAACATGGCGCAAAGTCCCTGCCCCGAAACGCGGAGAGCTGGTGCGCCTGTTTGGTGAGGAACTGCGAAAAGAAAAAGAAAATCTCGGAAAACTAGTGACGTTAGAAATGGGCAAGATCTATCAAGAAGGTCTTGGCGAAGTGCAAGAGATGATTGATATTTGCGACTTTGCTGTTGGTTTATCTCGTCAGTTATATGGCTTAACAATTGCCTCAGAACGTCCTGGTCATGCGATGCGTGAAACGTGGCACCCATTAGGTGTGTGTGGTGTGATCTCGGCCTTTAACTTCCCCGTGGCGGTTTGGGCGTGGAATACTGCTTTGGCACTTGTGTGTGGTGACCCTGTGATTTGGAAGCCGTCTGAGAAAACACCATTAACAGCACTTGCTTGTCAGCGTATTTTAGAACGTGCGATTGAAAAATTTGGTGATGCGCCAAAAGGCCTTAGCCATGTTGTGATTGGTAAAGGCGATATTGGTCAAGTGATGGTTGATAGTAAAGATGTCCCATTAATCAGTGCGACAGGTTCAACCCGTATGGGGCGTATTGTAGGTGAACGTGTGGCTGCTCGCTTCGGTAAATCTATTTTAGAGCTTGGTGGGAATAATGCGATGATCGTAGCACCGAGCGCCGATATTGAAATGGCCATCCGAGCGATCACGTTCTCAGCTGTTGGTACTTGTGGTCAGCGTTGTACAACATTACGTCGTTTGATTGTTCATGATGATTTATATGACGTGATCGTTGATAAGTTACAAAGCATTTACGCAACGATTGCAATCGGTGACCCGCTTGATCAAAAGCATTTGATTGGTCCTTTGATTGATAAAGACTCTTATGATGCTTTTGCTTCTGCTTTGACCCAAGCACAAGAGCAAGGCGGTACAGTTCATTTTGGCGAACGTTTGGGAAGTGGCGATAGTTACTATGTGCGTCCAGCCTTGGTTGAAATGAAAGAGCAAAGTGCGATTGTCCGTCATGAAACTTTTGCCCCTATCTTGTATATTATGCGTTATTCTGATCTAGGGTATGCGATTGATCTGCAAAACGAAGTCGATCAAGGATTGTCTTCTTGTATCTTTACCAATGATGTGCGTGAGGCTGAATATTTCTTATCGGCGGCGGGCTCTGACTGTGGGATCGCGAATGTGAATATTGGCCCAAGTGGCGCCGAAATTGGGGGTGCTTTTGGCGGTGAAAAAGAAACAGGTGGTGGACGTGAATCTGGTTCTGATGCTTGGAAAGGCTATATGCGCCGTCAAACAAATACGGTTAATTATTCAACAGAGTTACCGCTGGCTCAGGGAATTTCATTTGATTTATAGGAGGTCTATCGATGTGTAGTTTTAATTTTAAATGGGATGACCCTTTTTTACTTGATCAACAGCTAAGTGAAGAGGAGCGTGCGATCCGTGATACGGCGCATCAATTCGCTCAAGAAAAATTACAACCACGAGCAATTGAAGCTTACGCACAAGAACATTTCGATCCTGAGATTTTAAAAGAAATGGGGGCTTTAGGTCTGCTGGGTTCTACGATTGATCCAGATTATGGTGGATCAGGTGTTTCTTATGTGGCTTATGGATTAATTGCACGTGAAATTGAACGTGTAGATTCTGGGTACCGTTCCGCTATGTCTGTACAAAGCTCTCTTGTTATGTACCCAATCGAAGCTTATGGTTCTGAAGAACAAAAGAAAAAATATTTACCTAAATTAGCAACAGGCGAATTTATAGGATGCTTTGGTTTGACAGAACCAGACGCTGGATCTGATCCTGGTGGGATGAAGACACGCGCTAAAAAAGTAGATGGCGGCTATATTTTAAATGGGTCAAAAACATGGATTTCTAATTCTCCTATCGCAGATGTTTTTGTCGTTTGGGCTAAATCAGAAGCTCATGATAATCACATCAGAGGTTTTGTTTTAGATAAAGGTATGAAAGGATTATCGGCTCCTAAGATTGGTGGGAAGCTTTCTCTTAGAGCTTCTATTACGGGAGAGATCGTGATGGATGATCTCTTTGTGCCTGAAGAACAGATGTTTCCAGATATTCAAGGTCTGAAAGGACCTTTTGGATGTTTGAATAGGGCCCGCTATGGGATTGCTTGGGGCGTGATGGGGGCTGCAGAGTTTTGTTGGCATGCAAGTCGCAGGTATACACTCGAGCGTGAACAGTTTGGTCGTCCTTTGGCCGCAACGCAGCTTGTTCAAAAGAAATTAGCAGATATGCAAACCGAGATTACATTAGGACTTCAAGCCGCTCTTCGTGTGGGAAAATTACTTGATAGTGGCGACTATGCACCAGAGATGATTTCGATGATTAAGCGTAATAATTGTGGTAAGGCACTTGATATTGCGCGTCAGGCACGCGATATGCATGGTGGAAATGGGATCTCTGAAGAATATCAAGTGATTCGACATATGATTAATTTGGAAACTGTTAATACGTATGAGGGAACCCATGATGTTCATGCGCTTATTTTGGGGCGTGCTCAAACCGGTTTACAAGCCTTTTTTTAGAATAATATTTCAAAAATTAGGTTTTTTATAAAAAACCCTTTCAATTTTTATATCGTTTATTCTATAGTTTTTGTAATAAATAAAAAAAATGTACAGGGGGCCTTGTGTCCAAACAGAATGATAATAAGTCGAAAAAGCCAGCGATCCTGAGCTTGTATGTTGATACGCAAAGTCGTTTTAGAAAAGTATTTTCTACGGCTGTTCTTGCGACGATCTTACCATTTCTAGCCTCTGGAGCGTTTTCCACATATAAATATACACAATCTGATGAGTATAAATTACAACAAGCTTTTAATAAGGCTGTAGCAACAGATGTTGATAATCAAAGACCTTTAACAGAGAATGAAATCAACTTTCTCTATAATTTTGGCTTTAAAGATTCAATCGATTATGGCTCTGTTCGTGTTTATGCCTCCCCCGAAGCGGATACATTTTTTTCTTCAACTGGGATCGGCGGTGTTGCGGATAATAATAAAGTTGCTGTATCGACTCACAGCTACAGTGATGATTTTTTCGCAAATAATGCATCAGAAATGGGGAAATTACTTTTCTTACATGAGATGACCCATATATGGCAGCAGCAAAACTGTGTCCCTAATAGAGGGACGAGTTGGGTTGGCCGCATGATTTTAAACTTTCGTATTCATGTTCTAAGACATGATATAGACCCTGATATTTTAGCAGGTAAGATGGATCGATATAGTTATGACCTTTCTTTTGGCCAAGATTTTTCGGATTTTAATGAAGAAGCTCAAGCGCAAATCATGGAGGATTTTTATGCTTTCTCAACAAAAGGCTATACGTCAATTTTTATGATGGATAGTCAAGGTGTGGATAATCAAACAATTCAGATGCGTTATGATACAACGCTTGCAAATTTTCACAAAGATCCACACTATGCAAAGCAAAAAATATGTCTGCCTAATTTTTAATTATTTTCTAAAAGTTGGTACAAAAAGAAGATTGTGAATTGAAAGCAGTCTTAACAATAAGGTTGTTCCTCCTATAATCGTGTAGATAATAGGAAGTGAGAAAAAACCTTGTAAAGAAAGCCCTAGCCCTCCGCCAATAAGAGAAGCTGTCGCATAAAAGCCACGGCCATTTAAAACAATAGGGATGCGGTTACTTAAGACATCTCTTACGGCTCCACCAGCAACCGCTGTTATAATTCCCATCATGACGCAAACGGTTTCACTTGTATGAACTGTTTGCGCAATTGAAATGCCAGTAATAGTAAAAGTAGCAAGCCCAATAGCGTCGGCTACTTCAAGACTTTTGGGTGGTATTTTCTCAATCCAAGTGATTAAGATAAATGATAAAATAGTAGTTCCTGCAATCACGTAAAGATAGATAACATCTTTCATCCAAAAGGGTTCTAATCCCAACAGAATGTCTCTTACAGTGCCTCCTCCAATAGCTGTGATTGTTGCTAAAACGAGCGCACCAAAAATATCCATATCGCTTTTATAAGCGACTAAGACGCCAGTAAGGGCAAAAATAATTGTTCCAAAAAAGTCTAAAAAAATTAACATTTTATGATGAATTTACTGCTATCATTGGGTCACGAAAAATGACATTTAAATGAATCATAACACAAGAAATTAGGAAGCGTAACTTATATGAGATATTTATCCTTAAAATATATCATAGCTTTATCATTAACAGCGGTTATGGCGGTTACGTCTTATATTTTCTTAACAAACTTAATCCAAGTACAAGAAGAATATTCTTACGCAATTAATATTTCTGGGCGCCAGCGTATGTTGTCTCAAAGAGTATCGTTACAAGTTGGCTCTTTTATCCAAGAATTAGAACAGTTTGAAAATAACAAAACATTTTTTTCTGAGAAAGAAATGGATGATTATTTACAAAATTTAGCGCGTTATAAAAATGATATCGAAAAGACGATTACGTTATTTGAAAAATCGCATGATGTCTTAACGAAGAAAGAAAATGATTCTATTATTTCTCATATCCCTCTACCAGATGCGGCATATAATGTTTATTATGAGGCTCCCTATTATTTAGATGAGAAAATGCATTCATATATTGAAGATGCAAGATCAATTATGGATAGCCCTTCTATTACGCCATTAGAAATCAATATCTATAACAGGATCAATCTGTTCGCTCAAAATGAACTTTTAACAGCGCTAGATATGGTTGTTCATGCATATGAACAAGATTCAGTAGAACGTATTCAGTTTTTAAAACGCATTGAGCTCATGGTTTTGATAACCATATTAATGGTACTTTTTCTTGAAGGTTTTATTATTTTTAGACCTATGGTTAAACAGATTAAAAATCATATTAAGAATTTAGAGAAAACAAATAAAAAGCTAGAAGAGGCTAATCATCATAAAAGTGAGTTCTTGGCGATTATGAGCCATGAAATCAGGACACCGATGAGCGGTATTATTGGAATGGTATCTCTTTTGCTAGATACGAATGTCCGAGGCAAGCCCAGACATTTTGCTACAACAATTAAAAAATCAGCACAATCATTGTTGGATATTATCAACGACATTTTGGATATTTCAAAAATAGAAGCGAACCGTCTGGAAATGGAAGAAAAACCATTTGATGTTATTTCTGTTTTACGTGATGTGGTTGGGTTAATGATTGTCCGTGCAAATGAAAAAGGGATCGATTTGATTTGTAACGTTGATGAAAATGGTCATTATACAGTTATGGGTGATGCCATGCGATACCGTCAGGTGTTGTTTAATTTGATCGGGAATGCGATTAAATTTACGGAAACAGGTTATGTTGCCGTTGATATTGAAGAAGTTGATAAAGATAATTTAGAAAACGCCTTGATCAAAGTCACTGTTAAAGATACAGGCATTGGTATTCCTGAAAAAGACCAAGCGTCGATCTTTGAGCAATTTAAACAAGCGAATAATGGGTCAGAGAAGAATATTACAGGAACAGGCCTAGGTTTAGCGATTTGTAAGAAACTTGTTTCTATGATGCATGGCGATATGGGAGTAACAAGCATTGAAGGTGCAGGGAGTAGTTTTTGGTTTACCGTTAAATTGCCAAAAGTATTTTGCGATGAAAGTCTATCGGGCACTGAATTTTTAGACAAATCTTTGGAAGATGTAAAAGTTCTACTTGTGGATACAGATGAAGTTAGCCGTATGGTTTTATATGAACAATTAGTTGCAGAGAAAATGATTGTTAGGCAGGCAACGAGAGGTGAAATGACATTATCGATGATTGCGAAAGCGCATGCTGAAAAACGGCCTTTTAACTGTGTTATTCTGGATCCTTCTATTGATGATATAGAGGCTTCTTCTATTGCTCATGCAATCTCATCAGATGAAAAATATGCAGATCTTGTGCTTATTGCATATGGTTCTAAAATTGACATCGAATCTAAAGAAAAGTTAAAAAAATCGGGATTTTCTATCGTTATTGATAAGCCTTGCCCTCGTCAATATTTGATCAATTCTATGAAGGAATTTTTAGGGGACTATGAAAATATAGCAAAGAGAGAAGCTCTTTCATCCGATATAGATGAAGATTATCAAGTTTTATTCCCGGATGTTAATATATTGGTTGCAGAAGATGATGTTACAAATCAAGAAGTTATCAAAACAATGTTAGAGATGATGAAATGTAATGTTGTGATCGCACCAAATGGAAAAAGAGCTGCTGAAGAAGCGCGGATTAAAGATTTTGATATTATTTTTATGGATATAAATATGCCTATTATGAATGGGTATCAAGCTTCTCAAGTCATAAAAATGGCTATGGATGAAAATGAAATTTTGAATGTGCCAATTATCGCAATGACCGCAAATATTGATCATAAAGATATTGAACGTTATAAAATCTCTGGGATGAGTGGGCATGTGTTAAAACCTGTTTCTAGGCGCGAATATATCCGTATTTTGACTCAGTTCTTGCCAGAGAAAAGAGTGCAAGTTATTGAAGATGAACAAGGCGTTGTGAAAATCCAAGATGGTAGTTCAGATCATATAGATTTTATTATGATGAATGAGATGAAAGAATTACTAGGGCAAGCATTTGAAACCTTTATCGATAACTATCTTAAAGCATCGCAAGACTATATGAATGCGATTAATGTTGGTGTTAAAGAAAGAGATCGTGAAATGATCCGATCGGCGGCGCACCCTTTAAAATCGTCATCTAAACAAGTGGGGGCTAAGCATGTTGGTTCTATCGCTGAGGTAATCGAAAAGAAAATTATGACGGTTGATGTTTCAGAAATTCATGCTGAAATAACGGAACTAGAAGATAGTTATAAACAGTTAAAAAGCCTGCTTGAACAGCATAAAAAAATATAGTTAGCTTGCTTTTAACAAAAGGTCATTACTAATCTGATAATCGGTTTCAAAATTTGGTTCTTGAATATAGCCAAGAGCAATTTCTAGGGCGCCAATTAACATCTGACCAAGCATGATGTGCATTTCTTGAATGCGTGCTGTTGTATTTGATGGCACGATCAAGATGTGATCACAAAGAGGTGGCATCTTACCTCCATCACGACCAGAAAACCCAATGGTTGTAACACCCATTTTACGCGCTTCTTCAAAAGCAAGATTGACGTTTTTGCTGTTTCCTGAGGTTGAAATACCAATTGCGATATCTCCGGGTTTTGCTAAAGCTTCAATTTGACGAGAAAACACATAATCATAACCAAAATCATTCGCACCAGCTGTGATCGCTGATGTATCTGTTGTTAAGGCGATTGCTGCGATCGCTTTGCGTTCTTTATTGTACTTGATTGTACATTCTGTTGCTAAATGCTGACAGTCAGCAGCGCTTCCGCCATTTCCAAAAAAGATAATTTTTCCACCATTTTCAATACACTCTACGCATGCTTTTGTAATCTCTGTAAAAGGGGTTTCCAAGGATGTGATTGTTTTTTGGATTGTATCCAAATGTTCTAATGTTTCGTACGTAAAGAATTTATTTAGATCTAGCATGCTATGAATACCTTAAGGATTGAAAACGTTAACTTTTAGTCACTATGGAGAAGAGCAAACTATATGTCAATCTGATTTTAAAAGGAAGATGTTTATATAATGACAATTTGTATTTATCTGGTACAATGTAAAACAATCTTAATGAATATGTGTTCACATATTTGTTTTAATCAAAATAAAAAAGTTCAAATAGCATTTAGTAGGTAGGTTTTGACCATGTCTGTTGAGTCACATAAAACAATTAAAAAAGACAAAATTCAACAATGTTTAACTGATATATTGGGACGACATAAAGTTAAGAACCAGAAATTGTTCTCTAGCTTTTTCAAGCTTTTCTTTAGGAATGCGCCCTATGGTGATATCCAAGATTGGACAAGTGACCATATGTTTGAGGTTGCTCATTCAGTTTACGAATTTTCACAAAAAAAAGAAACACCTTATAAATTACGCGTTATCAATCGAGCATGGCCACATGAGGCTGGGAATGCAGGTTGCACAGTGATCGAAGTGATGGCTGTGAATGTACCTTTCTTAATTGACTCAATCACAGAAGAATTGAATAGCAGAGGATTGGCAATCGAATTTATTGTTCATCCAATGATGGAAGTGACACGCAAGAAAAATGTTTTAGAACAGGTTTCTGAATTCAACTTGGACTCCCAACGAGAACAATCAGAAGCGTTTATCCATATTCAACTTGTGCGTCAGGTTGCTGCGAGCACTGTTTCTGATCTTGAGCAAACACTGGATCGTATTTTATCAGATGTTTTAGCCGCGACAAGTGATTGGCGATTAATGCTGGCTGAGATGGAGCGCATCCACGGAGAGCTTTTAGCTGCGAAATTAAGAATAGATTATGATGATAGCTTTACAGAAGATGAATATATTGAGGCAATCTCTTTATTGGATTATTTGAAAGATAATCATTTTACCCTTTTAGGAGCGCGTGAATATTTATTTGATAAATCAGGTAAGACAATTTTAAAAGCACAATCAGGTCTTGGTGTTTTAAGAGATGATGCGGTTGTGATCTTTGATGGTTTCAGAGATAGCTCAGATTTGCCGCCAGAGGTTGTTAAATTTAGACAGAGTAAAAACCCAATTGCGGTCCGAAAATCAACACAACGTTCAAGTGTTCACAGAGCTGTTCCTATGGATGTTATCTTTATTAAAAAATATGATAATAAAGGTGAAGTGATTGGTGAATACGCCTTTATTGGACTATTTACATCTGTTGTGTATGCACAAAGTGTTATGGATGTGCCTTTCATTAAGGCCAAAGCAAAACGGATTTTAGATCAATCTGAATTTAGACCTCAGACACATGACTATAAAGCCCTTGTTGATATTTTGGAAAAATATCCGCGCGATGAAATGTTCCAATCACGAACAGATCATATTTTTGAAACATCTCTGCGTATTCTGGAATTAAAAGAAAGACAGCGTGTTTCTGTGTTTTATAGATGTGATGATTTTCAAAGATTTATTAATTTCATGGTTTATGTACCAAGAGATCACTTTGGAACGTCACTCAGATTGAGAATTCAACATTATTTAGAAAAAGTAACAGGCGGAAAATGTCAAAATTTCTTCACCACATTGGGAGAGAGTTCTCTTGCGCGTGTGATTTATATTTTCAAGACAGAGAATGCGCAGGATATAAAATTAGATGTTACAAAGATTGAAACAGACATCAAGATTATGACGCGCTCATGGATTGATAGTCTTCGCTATGATTTAATCCGCGTATTTGGCCAAGAACATGGCGCAGAATTAGGGAAAAAATATAAGCATGCTTTCCCAAAAGCATATCAAGCAAGTACGTTAACGGAGAGTGCGATATGTGATATTCGAAAAATTGAAGAGCTTGAGGCAAATGGTACAATTACACTAGAACTGTATCAAACAAAAGAAGAGGGCGATGATTATGGTTTGAAGATCTATCATAAAGACTCTCCTATTGGACTTTCTGCGATCTTGCCAATATTAGAAAATATGGGGCTTTATATTATTACGGAAGAACCGCACCGAGTTGTTTTAGGTGAAGGGGATGATGAACGTATGATTTGGATGCATAACTTTCTCATTCGCTCGCGCCAAGAAGATGTGATTGATGTGAAAGCGATTAAAGAAAATTTTGAAAAAGCATTCATTGATATTTGGCATGGCGCGAAAGCAAATGATGGTCTGAATGCGCTCGTTATTAAAAAAGGATTATCCGTTGATCAAGTTGGTATCTTGCGTGTTTATGCGCGTTATTTAAAACAAGCGATCTCTTCGCTTAGCCGTGGCTTTGTTCAAGAAACATTATGTGCGTACCCTGATATGGCTGAATTGTTTGTTGAATATTTCTCAACGAAGTTTGAGCCTGTTTTTAAGGGAAGCCGTGAAACGAAATTAAGTGATCTTTGCCAGCAAATCGAGGAAGGGTTTGTTCAGGTATCAACATTAGCAGAAGATAATGTCTTACGAGGCATATATCAAACAATGGCCCATACGCTTCGTACAAACTATTATCAAGGCGAAGGGCGGGATTATGTATCTGTAAAATTAAAAAGTGAAAGCATCGATATCCTACCTCTTCCACGTCCTTATCGAGAAATATTTGTGTATTCTCCTTATGTTGAAGGGGTTCACTTGCGTGGAGGTGCTATTGCACGCGGTGGTTTGCGATGGTCTGATCGTGTTGATGATTATAGAACAGAAGTCTTGGGCTTAATGAAAGCGCAGATGGTTAAGAATGCCGTAATTGTTCCTGTTGGGTCGAAAGGTGGTTTTATTTGTAAAAAAATGCCCAAAGATGCTTCTCGTGATGATATGCAGCGTGAAGCGATTAGATGCTATCAAACTTTTATCTCTGGGTTACTCGATTTAACAGATAACTTGGTTAAAGATAAGATTGTACAGCCTTCTAATGTCATACCTTATGATGATGTTGATCCGTACCTCGTTGTGGCGGCGGATAAAGGAACAGCGACATTTTCTGATATTGCGAATGGAAAATCAGATGCTTATGGATTCTGGTTGGAAGATGCTTTTGCATCTGGTGGTTCTGCTGGTTACGATCATAAGAAGATGGGGATTACAGCAAAAGGCGCTTGGGAATGTGTGAAAAGACATTTCAGAGAAGTGGGGAAGAATATCCAAGAAGAAGATTTTTCAGTTGTTGGTGTCGGTGATATGAGCGGTGATGTTTTTGGGAATGGGATGTTGTTGTCAAAACATATTCGATTGCTAGCAGCATTTAACCATATGCATATATTTGTTGATCCCACCCCAGATGCGGCTTCTTCGTGGGAAGAACGCCAGCGCATGTTTAATTTACCACGTTCAACATGGATGGATTACGATCAATCTAAGTTGTCAAAAGGTGGAATGATCTATGATCGTTCGGCTAAATCGTTGGAATTAACACCAGAAATTCAAGAGTGTTTTGGTATTAAGAAAAAACAAGTGACACCAACCGAACTCATGAAAATTATTCTTAAGAGCAAAGTTGAATTACTTTGGTTTGGCGGTATTGGTACCTATATTAAAAGCGAAGAAGAAAGTCATCTTGATGTTGGTGATAGAGCAAATGATATGTTGCGTATTAACGGGGGTGATGTTCAAGCAAGTGTGATTGGTGAAGGCGCAAACCTTGGTGTTACTCAAAGAGGGCGTATTGAGTTTGCTAAAAAAGGCGGACGTTTGAATGCTGATTTCGTTGATAATTCAGGTGGTGTTGATTGCTCTGACCATGAAGTGAATATTAAAATTCTCCTCTCAAGTGTGATGAGTAAAGGTAAAATGAAGATCGAACAACGGAATAAATTGCTTGAAAAAATGGAAGAGGAGGTTTCGACACTCGTTCTTAGGAATAACTATCAACAAACACAAGCGATTAGTCTTTCTGAAGCAAAAGCAGCGAATTACATAGAAACACATGGGTCTTTAATTCGCTCCTTGGAAAAGAAAAGCATGTTGAATAGAGAAGTTGAATTTTTACCATCTGAAGAAGAAATTCAAGAACGTGTGCAGAATAAAAAAGGTCTAACACGTCCTGAGCTTGCGATTTTAACATCATATTCAAAGATTAAGCTTTTCAATGATTTATTAGAAAGCGACTTTATTAATAATGAAGCTTTAAATGAGTCATGGCTCAAAACATATTTTCCGACAGAAATCCAGAAAAGCTATGAAAAAGAGATCCTTTCTCATAGATTGAAAAACCAAATCATTGCAACAGAACTCGCAGGGTCACTTGTTAATCGTATGGGGTTTGCGTTTGTGAAGATGAAGATGGATAAGACCGGCATGAGTGCAGATGCAATTGCGCGTGCTTATGTGATTGTAAAAGAGATTTGTGATTTGAATCAGTATTGGGCAAAGATCGAAGCACTTGATAATCATATAGATACCAACATTCAATATGAGTTATTAATTGATGTAACACGTTTGGCAGATCGTTTAATTAATTGGTTCTTGTTAAATGATGATGGTACAGAAAGCATTGATAAGATTGTTGTAACATATAAGCCTGCGATGGATATTTTGAAGCAATCAATTTCATCTGTCTTAATTGGGGAAACGAAACGCTCAATCCAAAGACGTAATAGACAATTCGAAAAAGCTGGGATTGAGAGTGCTTTAGCTGAGAGCCTTGCATTGTTGCCTGTTTTAGGGGCTTCTTTTGAAATGATCCGTTTATCACAAGAGTCAAAAGCAGATGTTTTAACAGTTGCGAAACATTATTTTGTTCTGGGTAATAGGTTGTCACTTGATTGGATTAGAGATCAAGGGAAATTACTGAAAATGGATGATTATTGGCAGGCTATTGCGGTTAATGGCATGATTGATGACCTTTATTCTGCTCAAGCATATATTATTCGACAAGTCATTCAAGATGAGAAAAAAGCGATGAAAAAAGGTGAGGAGCCTAAAAAGATTATTGCTCGTTGGATGAATGGTCATGAAACATTTGTTTTACAATTTGATGAACATATGGCGATGATGAAGCGTTTAAACAATATTAATTTAGCACATCTAACAATTGCGGCTCAAAAAATTCGTCATTTAGGTGATTTTTAAAAAGGGCTTAAAGAGAAGAGCGCCGCAGAGAATATTAAAGCACCACAGGTGATATTGGATTTAAAAATAGCTAAGCTTGATGCTTGGCTCTCCATATCCCATTGGCGTATTTGCCAGATCATATGAAGAAATGGCAATGCAATTAGAAAAGTCTGGAAAGCTAAATTAAGGCATAAAAGAGAGAGTAAATAGCATACGCCAACGGCTAGTTTTCCATGGTGTTCAAATAAGAGCGCGGTTGATTTAATACCGATTTTTTCATCATCTTTTTTATCTTGATAGGCATAGATTGTATCATAGCCAATTGTCCAAAATAAGCACCCCAGATAGAGTAGTAATGGTTTCCAGCTCAAAGCTTCATAATAACTGGTCCACCCAAGCAAAGCGCCCCAGTTAAATGTAAATCCTAAAACAAGTTGAGGCCAATAAGTTACACGCTTCGCCAGCGGGTATAAGATAACAGGAACAAGTCCTAAAGCACCAAGAGCGATCGTGTATAAATTAAATTGTATTAAAACTAAAAACCCTAATATAAGGAGGATAATGACTGTTATGAAAGCCTGTATGCGTGTTAATGCTCCAGATGCTAACGGTCTAGAGGCGGTGCGCTCAACGGCTTTATCAAGATCTTTGTCCCATAAATCATTAATTACACAACCACAGCTACGCATGATAAACGCACCAATCGCGAAATAAAAATACGGCATAAGGCTTTTCAAAGAGAGAGCCTGGTCATTAAAAGTTAAGCTATAAGAAAACCAGCAAGGGAATAAAAGCAACCATGTGCCAATAGGGCGATCAAGGCGCATCAGATAGGCAAAAGGATGCCAAGAAGTTGGTAGAAAATGAAACCAACTTTTCGCTTTGATATCGGTAAATTTTTTATTCTGTTGTGTCATTTTATTAGATGTATAATATAACGGCACGTTATTCAAAAGATTATTTTAAGAGATATTGAATGCATAGTTTAAAAAATATCAGATTATATATAAATGCTTCTTTGTGTATGGGGGATGAGCTAGAACTTTCACCAGAGCATTCTCATTATTTGGTTAATGTCATGCGGTTAGAACAAAATGATGCTATCCGTTTATTTAATGAGAAAGAGGGTGAATATAAAGCCGTTCTCATTAAACCGCATAAGAAAAAAACATGTGTTTTAATAGCTGATAAATTAAGAGAGCCAAAACATTCTCCAGAGCTGCATTTATATCTGACACCGTTAAAAAAACAGGCGCAATCATATGCGATAGAAAAAGCAGTTGAATGTGGAGCGACCCATATTCATTTTATTCAAACGGATTATACAGATCACACAAAAGTAAATATTGGGCGTTTACAAGCAACAGCAATTGAAGCAGCCGAACAATGTAGGCGCTTTGATATTCCCAAGATCTTTGACGTGGTTACATTGGATAAGGTTTTAACCTCATGGCCTGATAATCAGGTTTTATATCTAGCCGCAGAAGATGGTCGAGGCGTGACGTTCTCAAAAATGACCAAGTCCCAAGCAATACCAGCTCTCATGATTGGCCCAGAGGGTGGCTTCTCCAAAGATGAATTTGAAAAACTAGCCTCATTCCCCTCAACATCCTTTATAAGTTTGGGGGATAATATTTTAAGAGCTGAAACGGCTGTTGTCGTTGGCCTTTCACAAATTAACTTGACATAATTATGTAAATAATATAGGGTTCTATCACTATGAATTTAAGAACTCTTTTTAATGCAGATATTCTTGACTTGCTTATGTTGGGTAAGGCGTATTTCTCGGATTTTGAGCATGTTAAATCGCTTCCTGGTGGGGAGTTAGAAAATCTTGGACATATCTGGTTTTCTTGTGAAAATAAGAAGGATATAAAACGGTTATCTAGCGCGTTGTGTTTAGGAATAGATTCAACTACACCATGCCGCAAGGGTTACCAAGATGCAATTTTATTTGCAAAAGAATATGGGTTTACAATTCGTATTACACGTTTTGACCTAGAGGAAGACTTTTATCGTCGCATGCATGGTATTATGGTTGCTCCTATAGGATGGGGTAATTTATCAGATGATTTGAGCTTTTACATCTATCCTGGGGAAATTTTATTAGAAAATCATCCAATGAGTGATGGATTTTTGGATATGCCAGACTCAGACTCATCTGATGGAAGTGAGTTGTCAGTACAAGGATTTAGAACATGGGATGCAAAATCTAGGAATATGGGAGTTATTGTTTCAGATAATGTGGACACACCATTTTTTATTGATACAGATTGTTTGAAAGCAGAAGAAAATCTTATGATTGATAATAAGCAACGTTATGAACTTTATTTGAAACAAGGCCTTAATCCAGGACAAGCCTATGCTCGCGTGACTGTTGAAAATTCTGTTGGAACAGAATATGAATGGACCGCACTTCGTCACCAAGATTTAAGAAATGCTTTTTTTGACGCTTGGCCGAAAGCTCATAAGGGAAGCATGGAGGTGAATAAAGAGAAAATGAAAACATTTCTAGAGATGTGTAAAAGTAAAGTGACAAAGCCTCGCTATGTTCAGAAACATTTCTGGACTCAATATAGAAATGAAAATGGTATTAACGTTTGGCGTAAGCATGTTTCACCCGCTGAAAAAGAACAATTACATCCAAGTTGGAAAAAGCCAACGAATTATATTCTTGGATCTTAAATAAAAGCGCTATTTATATTGACATAATTAATCTAAGGAGGTAATATGCCTTCTATGAGTTTAAATGAAGAATTTAAGAATGAAGCTAGTGAAAAATCAAAACGAGAACTTGTTCGTTTTGAAACGCCAGAATCTGTTGAAGATAAAGACTCTATTTATCGTTATGGCGCGATGGATTGGTTTTTTGAGCGTGTAAAAAGAAAGACTATTCAACCTTATTTTCAAGCCCTTGATTTTGATATTTTCTTACAAACACCATGTTTCTCTGGCAATCAAGATTTATTGTTTTTCGCAGAAGATCACGGGTTTGTCGTACGCTTAACAACGGCAGATCATGTGAAAAACTTAAAAGATGATTTCTTTAGACGTATGCATGGTTTTTTACCTACGCCTATTGGATGGACGAAGATTAAGGATGATACGGGAAGCATTGTAGCTGCTTTATATTTATATGCAGGTGAACATCTCACAAATCATAAATCAGCCTTAATGCATGCAGATAAGGACATCACGGATGCTTCAATTGGAGATTCAGGATTTTCGCTTTATGATATTCATGGGTTTAATATGGGCTACATTGATTATTCGGATCATGTACCTGTTATCATGTCTGTTGATACAGATTGTTTGCATGCGACAAAGCAGTGCTTACAAAATAATGAAGTCATGTATCAGGATGCTCTTGCCGAAGGGTTAAATCCAGGACAAGCCTATGCACGTGTTGCAGCTCATAATAGTGTTGGAACAGACTATGTAGCGACACCCTATCGTCATCAAGATTTGAGGAATGCTTTTTTTAAGGCCTGGCCTGATGCGGATCAGGGAAGGTTAAATGCTGATCCAGAAGCTATTCAAGATTTTTTAAAATTGTGCCAAGACAAAGTGAACTCTGAGCGTTATGTTCAGAAGTATTTTTGGACAAATTATACAAATTCAAATGGTGTAAAAGTATGGCGAAAGCATGTTTCTCCTGCTGAGAGAGAAAAGCTACATCCTAGTTGGAAAAAACCAGCAAACCGCATTTAAAATGTGGGGCATAGTAAAGCAACACCAAAATAAGCTGTAATATTCATGATGGCAGCACTTGCTAAGATTAAAAATGTTAAGATCATCCCTATAAATCTAGGCAGTGTTGCAGCATCAGGTTTTTTATACAAACCCCACGCATGAAGAAGGCGCGCTATAACAAGAGCAATGCCCAAGCCATGGAGGATGTATGTGCAGCTATTATGTAGTTCTAATAGCAAGATTAAGAATAAGATAATTGGTACATATTCAATGAAATTTCCGTGAATACGAATAGCTTTCAGGAGCTCTCTTTCTCCTTCCATGCCATCAGCGCGTCCAGAACCAATAGGGATTTTATGTTTAAAACGACGCGTTATGATAAAAGCAACCATCGGGATAATAAATAAAGCAAGTATGCCAGCGTAGAGCATTGTAATATGAGGAACAACCATGAAAATAAACTCCTTGTACTAATTAATTTTGTTGACCACCAACAGTGATGCCGTCAATTCTTAAAGTTGGTTGCCCGACACAAACAGGAACCCATTGACCATTTTTTCCACAATTTCCAATCCCGTCATCTAATTTTGAATCATTACCAACCATAGAAACTTTTTGCATGGTTTCAGGGCCATTCCCGATTAGCGTTGCTCCTTTAATAGGGGTGGTTACTTTTCCATTTTCGATCAAATAAGCTTCTGTCATCTCAAAGACAAATTGCCCAGATGTGATATCAACAGAGCCACCACCAAATGTGGGGGCGAAAATACCATTATCAACAGATTTTATAATTTCTGCGGGGACATGATTACCAGAGGCAATATACGTGTTTGTCATACGTGGGAATGGTTGATGTGCATATGATTCACGACGTCCATTCCCTGTGGAATGCGTATTCATTAACCGAGCATTGAGGCGATCTTGCATATAGCCTTTTAAAATACCATCTTCGATTAAAACATTTTCTTGTGTTGGTGTCCCTTCATCATCAAAATTAAGAGAGCCTCGTGCATTTTCAATATTACCATGATCTAGGACGGTGACACCTTTTGCGGCAACTTGTTCTCCAATTCGATCAGAGTAAATAGAGGTTTTCTTACGATTGAAATCACCCTCTAAGCCGTGACCTACAGCTTCGTGTAACAAGACGCCTGGCCAACCATTTCCTAATACAACCGTCATTTCACCAGCGGGCGCCGCAACAGCCTCCATATTCACCCATGCTTGGCGTAACGCCTCATCTGCATGGTGATGCCAGCGTGTTTCATCAAAAACAAAATCATAGCCATAGCGTCCACCAAAGCCAGAATAACCTTGTTCGCTACGATCATCTTTTTCAAGCGTGACTTGAATAGACATACGCACCATTGGGCGGTGGTCTTTTAAATGAAGACCGCCCGGTTTCATAATCTCAATGATTGAGTTTTTGGCGGCCAGTGAAATGGAGACTTGTCTTACGAAAGAGTCTTTATTGCGAACATAAGTGTCAATTTGGGCTAAGAGATCCGTCTTTTGTTTTTGTGTATAAGATGCAAGGGGGTCTTTTTGTGTATATAAGGGAGCTATTTTTGCGCTTGTATGGGCGGTTATATAGCTCGTATTTTCGTTTGTAATTTGTTTAACAGTTTGGCATGCGCGATCAAAGCTTTCTTGCGTGAAAGAATTAGAATGGGCATAGGCTGTTAATTCATCCACGACAGATCGGAGCCCAAAGCCATTATCGATGTTATGGCTTACAGATTTTAAACGCCCATCATCAAAGCTAAAGCCTTCCGTTACAGAATATTCGAGATAAAGTTCACCATCATCGGCATTATGAAGCGTTTGTTCTAAGCCGCTCATAATGGTGTTTTGTTCAAAGTCACTTGATATCCAAAAAGGTGAAGTCATAATTGCTACATATGTTGGTTCATAATCGTAACCATAGTTTAAAGCAAATTGCGTATAAGAAAAGAGCTTATTTATTATCACCCATTTTTAAGGCTTCAATAAAGGCTGATTGAGGGATGTTTACATTCCCGTATTGACGCATTTTGGCTTTCCCTTTTTTCTGTTTCTCAAGAAGTTTCTTTTTACGAGAAATATCACCACCATAACATTTAGCCGTTACATCTTTACGCATAGCAGAAACATTTTCACGGGCAATCACTTTTGCACCTAAGGCTGCTTGAATAGCAATCTTAAACATTTGACGAGGAATAAGATCTTTTAGGCGTTCACAAAGCTGGCGACCTCTGTATTCGGCTTGTGTTCTGTGTACAACCATGGAGAGTGCATCAACAGGCTCTTGGTTAACAAGGATACTCATTTTAACAAGATCTCCTTCTTGATATCCATCCATCTCATAATCAAAACTTGCATAGCCTCTAGAAATAGATTTGAGGCGGTCGTAAAAATCAAAGACAATTTCGTTTAAGGGAAGACGATAAATCATCATCGCACGATTACCTACATAGGTTAATTCAATTTGCTCACCACGGCGTTCTTGACAGAGTTGTAAGATCCCCCCTAAATAATCATCTGGGAGTAAAATAGTTGCTTTAATCCAAGGTTCTTCAATATAGTCGATTTTAACAACATCAGGCATATCTGAAGGGTTGTATAGGTCAAAGCTTTCGCCGTTTGTTTGGTGGATTTTATAGACAACGCTTGGTGCTGTTGGAATAAGATCAAGATCATATTCGCGTTCCAGACGTTCTTGAATGATTTCCATGTGTAACAGGCCTAAGAATCCGCACCTAAAGCCCATGCCTAGAGCTTGAGAGTTCTCTGGTTCATAGTGAAGTGAGGCATCGTTTAGAGAAAGTTTACCAAGGCTATCTCTTAATTTCTCATATTCTGAACTATCGGCAGGGAAGAGTGAGCAAAAAACCATTGGGATAGAAGGTTTAAATCCATCCAAAGACGTTGTGCACGGTCTTTTCTCATCCGTAATCGTATCACCAATCTTTGTATCATGAATGGTTTTAACACCACAGGTAATGAACCCCATTTCTCCAGGTCCTAATTCGTCAACCATAACGCCTTTTGGTGTGAAGATACCAACACGGTCGATTTCGCGTACGATACCTGCTTTTATAAATTTTGCTTTTTGGCCTTTTTTTAATTTACCTTCAAAGACGCGTACCAAAATCACAACGCCTAGATAGGCATCATACCAGCTGTCAACGAGAAGTGCTTTTGTCGGCTCTTCTACTTCGCCTTTTGGGGGAGGGAGGAGTGTAATAATTGATTCAAGCAGATCTTCGATCCCTTCACCTGTTTTAGCAGATGTTCCAACAGCGCATGATGTATCAAGCCCAATCACATCTTCAATTTGAGCTTTAACACGTTCAGGATCAGCAGCAGGTAAATCAATTTTATTGATGACAGGAATAATTTCATGATCATGGTCTAGGGCTTGATAGACGTTAGCAAGCGTTTGTGCTTCAACACCTTGTGAAGCGTCAACAATTAATAAAGACCCTTCGCAGGCAGACAGCGAGCGCGAAACTTCGTAAGCAAAGTCAACATGACCTGGTGTGTCCATTAAATTTAATTGATATGTGTTGCCATCACGTGCTGTGTAATTTAAACGCACAGTTTGAGCTTTAATCGTTATGCCACGCTCACGCTCAATATCCATTGAATCAAGGACTTGTTCTTTCATTTCACGGTCGTCTAAGCCACCACAATGCTGAATAAGGCGGTCAGCGAGTGTTGATTTTCCGTGATCAATATGGGCAATGATCGAAAAGTTACGAATATATTTTAATTCAGTCATAATAGATTAACAGTTTTTCTTTATTATAAGTTTAGCATTTATTTAACAGTAATTTTAGAATATGATGAAAAAGTAGTCTTTTTTAAAGAAAAATCTTCTTTAAACCCCAAAATAAAATTGAAAGTATGAAAGCATCTGAAGTTTTTGAATTTTTAAAATCAGTTTTTAGCATCGGAAAAATAGACGATGTGGGGAAAAAACACGTCCCTTATGCGCTCGCATTAAGTCGTGAAAAAACAGAATTATTTGAAAAAGATGAAGCCGAGAAAAGAGGGGAGTTACTCGAAACCTTTCGCTCGAACCGGTGTCAATTTAACTTAGACCACACAATTGTTGTGATTAGAACTCAATTTATCTATCAAGCGTTGCGCTATGCATCCCTTATGATTGATGATTATGAAACAAAGGGCCCTTTTTCTGAACGCACTGTTAATTGGGATAAAATGTGGCAAGAGAGCCACTCTCCGCATGATATGAGTAATCAAAATTTTGGTTGGATACAGGTTTATGTCGATGGTCGTTGCTTATTTGCGACGACAAAAAACCCACATTTAGATGTGATTGAAAAATGTATTATGGTCGGTGAATTGAAAAGCTATGATGATGCATTGTTGGTTGCTGAAAAATTATTTGAAGATAGTGGTCGTCCTGTCTTTTTAAAAACCGATACGATATTGACTGTTAATCTTAAAGAAACCCAAGATAATTTTAATTGTGGTTTTATTAATTCGGCATATTCTCATGGTGGTGATCAAAGTTCGAATGTTATGTTTTCTATGCGTGTTGCAAAACAGACTAAGAACCCACCAAAAGTCCAACAAATCCTTATGACAGGAGCTGATTTTATTGAGTCGATTCATTTAACGTCCCGTATGAACTTTATGAAGAAAAAGGCTCAAGATAGAACAAATAAATTAACGGAGTTAGAGATTGAGCAAGCGGGTGATATTCGTCTGCGCCGTAATAAATTAGAAGCACGTATTGATACATTTGAATCTATTTATACGATTAAATACAGGCCAGAACGTCCCATTTTAAAACAAGAAGACGACTTTTTGTTCTTCTAAGATCTGAGTTCTGCTCGTACTAAATGTACAGAGGCTCTCTCTTCCCTTTTATCAGCCATAAACATTTGAATATGAGAAGCGTCGTGCGGTGAAATTGCATATGTGTCTGTTTGTTCATAGGTTGGGTTTTTATCGAGGCAATGATATCTGTGAGCGCCATCTCTATTTATGTGATATTCATCCGCTCTTACAAAGACGTTGCGTAAGTCCCCTTTATACGCATTTTTAAGCATATAGATTAAAATATCTTCAGTAGGGAGAAACCATTGTCCTTTATATTCGCCTTTACGTAGGTGTGAAGCAAGCGTTTCGTATGTGCTAAACATGAGTGTTGGTTTATCATTTTCCGCATCAGCAAGATTTCTTTGGTCAAGAACTTCATAAAGTTTATTAAAAGGCACTAGGAGTTGACGTGCGTCATGTGTAAATAAATTTTGAGGTGCGGCATAAAGATCAAAGACCATACTTAAAGAACGCCCAAACTCATCTTTTGGCTCCCATTTGCCTAAATAGATCCCTTTGCCTTCTATATGTTTAAATTTTTTTGAAAACCACATAAACACCTCTCCTTATTTTTTCATAAACTATAGGTGAGGATATAAAAAAAGCAAGGCATGATTTCGCCTTGCTTTTATTTTAATATAAATAGTGATTAAGCAGATTTAGCAATATCACGTAACACGTAATGCAAAATGCCTTCGTTGCGATAGTAATCCAACTCATCAAGTGTATCAATACGAATGAGGAGATCCACATCTTTAGTTGAGCTATCAGCGTAATGAATCGTCATTGTGATTGATCCACGTGGGTCAATATTATCAAGACCTTTGATGTCAAATGTTTCATCACCTTTTAAGTCTAATGTATCGCGTGAAACACCGTCTTTGAATTGAAGCGGTAAAACACCCATTCCGATTAGGTTTGAACGGTGAATACGTTCAAAGCTTTCAGCGACAACAGCTTTCACACCAAGGAGACGTGTCCCTTTCGCTGCCCAGTCACGGCTAGAACCAGTGCCATATTCTTTACCAGCAATAACGACTAGAGGTGTGCCGTTATTCACATGAGCCATCGCGGCGTCATAAATATCGGTTTGTTTACCGTCATAGAGTGTGTATCCACCTTCAACGCCATCCAACATTTGGTTTTTGATACGAATATTTGCAAATGTACCACGCATCATCACTTCATGGTTTCCGCGACGAGATCCAAAAGAGTTGAAGTCTTTTTGCGGAATTTGATGTTCTGTTAGGTAAGAACCAGCAGGGCTGTCTTTCTTAATCGAACCAGCAGGAGAGATATGATCTGTCGTAACAGAATCTGCGAAAATACCGAGTGCTTTAGCACCAACGATATCCTCAGTCTTAGGAATATCAGCTGTGATTCCATCAAAGAAAGGCGGGTTTTTCACGTAAGTTGAGCTATCATCCCAATCATAAGTAAGAGAGGCTGTTGCTTCAACCGCTTGCCATTCTTCAGGTCCTTTAAAGACATCAGCATAACGCTCTTTAAACATTTCAGGCGTTAAGCAATGAGCCAAAGTTTCTTTGATTTCTTCGCTTGTTGGCCAAATATCTTTTAAATAAACATCATTACCATCTTTATCTTGGCCGATAGGCTCTTTCATAATGTCAATTTTCATGCTACCTGCGAGTGCGTAAGCAACGACGAGTGGCGGAGAAGCAAGATAGTTTGCTTTAACATCAGGGCCAATACGGCCTTCAAAGTTACGGTTTCCTGATAAAACAGAAGTTGCAACGAGGTTGTTATCCGCAATAGATTTTGAAATAGCAGGATCAAGTGGGCCAGAGTTACCAATACATGTTGTACAGCCATAACCAACAAGATTAAAGCCGAGGGCATCTAAGTCTTTTTGAAGATCTGCTTTTTCAAGATAATCTGTCACAACCTGAGATCCTGGTGCAAGAGATGTTTTGACCCACGGTTTAACGGTCAGGCCTTTTTCATGCGCTTTTCTAGCAACAAGGCCAGCTCCCACCATAACAGAAGGGTTTGATGTGTTTGTACAGCTTGTAATCGCAGCAATCACAACATGTCCATGGTCAAGGTCAAAATCTTTACCATCGACGTTAGAAATGTTTGTTTTTTCTGTCACTTTGAATTCTTTTTCAAGCGTGTGATCAAAGGCAGTGTCGGCTTGTTTTAACAAAATCTTATCTTGTGGACGTTTTGGCCCAGAGATAGAGGGCTCAACAGTTCCTAAATCAAGATAAAGCGTATCTGTGAATTCTGGATCAGGTGTTGATGTATCACGCCACATACCTTGTTCTTTTGCGTATGCTTCAACCAATTGAACGCGATCTTCATCACGACCTGTGAAACGAAGATAATTAATTGTTTCTCTGTCAATTGGGAAGAAACCACATGTCGCCCCATATTCTGGCGCCATATTTGCAATTGTTGCTCTATCAGCAAGGCTCATATTCTCAAGGCCAGAGCCATAGAATTCAACGAATTTACCAACAACACCGCGTTCGCGTAGCATTTGAACAATTGTTAAAACAACATCAGTTGCTGTTACACCTTCTGCGGCTTTACCTTCTAGTTTAAAGCCAATGACTTCTGGAATAAGCATAGAAACAGGTTGTCCAAGCATCGCAGCTTCCGCTTCGATACCACCAACACCCCAACCTAAAACAGCCAGACCATTAATCATTGTTGTATGGCTATCTGTTCCAACGAGTGTGTCAGGGTATGCAACTAGATTTCCTTTGTGATCTGGGTTTCTATCATCTTCAACCCATACAGTTTGTCCAAGATATTCTAAATTAACTTGGTGACAAATCCCTGTTCCAGGGGGAACAACACGGAAATTATCAAATGCTTTAGAACCCCAACGAAGAAAGGCATAACGTTCTTTGTTGCGTTCAAATTCTAAATCAACATTCTTCTTAAAAGCCGCAGCACTACCGAATGTATCAACCATAACAGAGTGGTCAATGACGAGATCAACAGCTGAGAGTGGGTTGATTTTTTTTGGATCGCCTCCTAATTTTAACATTGCCTCACGCATCGCAGCTAAATCAACCACAGCAGGAACGCCCGTAAAGTCCTGCATTAAAACGCGAGCAGGGCGGTAAGCAATCTCTTTTGTTGATTTCTTCTCTTTCAACCAATCTGCAACCGCTTGGATATCTTCTTGTGAAACAGAGCGATCATCTTGGAAGCGAAGTAAGTTCTCTAAAAGAACTTTTAATGAAAAGGGAAGTTTTGAAACATCACCAATATGTTTCTCAGCTTCTTTAAGCGAGAAATAATCATAAGTTTTGTCGCTAATTGTAATGTTTTGACGTGTGTTAAGAGAATTCTTACCGGTTGTAGTCATTATATATAGATCTCCTTAAGAAAAAGGTGGAAGACAGAAGTGTATTCGTGTGAGAATGTTAGTATAAGAATCTTAAGGAATCAATAAGAAAGCCCAAATAGGACTATAAAGGATTTAATCATGAAAAATGATGCGTTATTACTAAGCAATGATGATAATGAGTTTTGCATCGTAACATACGATAATGAGCATGAAGCATGGACAAATATTTCTCTTTCTAGAGAAACGAAACAATTTACGCTTTACGGTGAAAACCACCCGGATGGAGATCCTTTGCCCGTTGCAATGGATGAAGCTTTGATGGAAGAGCTGTCACATGTCAATAAAATCTTGTATGTGAATCTAGATTCAGAGAGCGGTGAACCAACGGAAGAGGCATGGTTGCCTTTCTCTGTTGAAGAATAATTAATAAAAATACCTCAATAATACCCTAATTATGTCATATTCTTGACATAATCTTATGTCATACTAAGGGTATAAGGTGATTAATATATGTTTGTTTACTGACTTATTTTATCCCTCCTAAGAAAAAATAAAAGTAACAAACAAAGCGCAAAAAAACAAAAAACGTATAACGTATATTGGAAGCCTTTTTAGCATGCTTATAAGCATATTATAAAAAAACGCTGGAGTTATTGTCCCCTCTCCAGCGTTTTATTTATTTGTAGCTTTTTAAATTCCCTACTAGATTGTTCTCTTATAATTTGCTTAAATAGTAAAGCATTGTTCTATGCTTATGTTCATTTCACTATAGTCTTTAAATATATAAAAGCGCGAGTATCCTATGGAATTATCAAATCCCTTTCTTAAGAAAACTAAGATTTTAGCAACATTAGGGCCAGCATCCTCTTCGATTGATGTGATTGAGAAGCTGTTTTTAAATGGCGCAAACGTATTCCGTGTTAATTTTTCTCATGGTAGCCACGAAACACATGCTCAAAATATTGATTATATTCGCGAGCTTGAAAAGAAATATAAGCGCCCAATTGGTATTCTCGCGGATTTGCAAGGGCCAAAATTTCGAATTGGCACCTTTGAAAAAGGCGAAGTTGCTTTAGAAGAAGGACAAACATTTACATTTGATTTGGATAAGACGGCAGGCAATGAAAAGCGTGTTTATTTACCGCACCCAAATGTGATTGAGTCCATGAAAGTTGGGGAGCAAATATTGCTTGATGATGGCCGTGTTCGTATGGCTGTTAAAGAGAAAAAAGATAATTCAATTATCTGTGAAGTTATATCGGGGTCTGTGTTGAAAGACCGTAAAGGCTTTAATTTGCCTAATACAAAGATCAAAGTGTCGGCTTTAACGGAAAAAGATGAAATCGATTTAAAATTTGCTTTGAGTAAAGATGTTGATTTTATTGCCCTATCTTTTGTGCAAACAGTTGAAGATGTTATGTATGCGAAAAAACTGATTAATGGTCAAGCCGCACTTGTTTCAAAAATTGAAAAGCCCTCAGCCGTTAAAGATATTCAACTGATTATTGAAGCCTCAGATGCAATTATGATTGCTCGTGGTGACCTTGGTGTGGAGATGCCTCCTGAAGAAGTGCCTCCTATCCAAAAGAAAATGATTCATTCATGTCGCCAAATGGGGCGTCCTGTGATTGTTGCAACTCAGATGTTAGAATCTATGACAGATGCAGCTACACCAACACGCGCTGAAGCTTCAGATGTGGCAACAGCTGTTTATCAAGGTGCTGATGCTGTGATGTTATCTGCTGAAACGGCGGCGGGTAAATATCCTGTAGAAGCTGTTCAAATTATGGCGAAAATTGCGTGGACAGTTGAAAATGATGAAATGTATCAATCAATGCGTACAAATGATGATTTGCCAAGTGATCACACAATGGCAGATTCTATTACAATTGCCGCGCATGATATTGTGAAAATGATTGGCGCTTCTTTAATTGCAACTTATACAACATCGGGTTCAACAACGCTTAGAACAGCTCGCATGCGCTCTTTAGTGCCTGTTTTGGCGTTAACATCAACTTGGGAAGTGGCAAGGCGCTTAACATTATCATTTGGGATTTATGCTTTTTGCGCGAAAAGTGCGAAATCTTTCGCGCGTGTTATTGATGAAGCGATCCAAATTGCCTTAGAAGAAGAGCTCGTTGTGGAGGGTGAAAAGATGGTTATTACAGCGGGTGTTCCTTTTGGTGCACCAGGGAGTACGAATACGTTACGTGTTGCATGGGTTAAACGGGAACAGGATTGATTTTTTTAGACACGTTAATCAATTTTTATTAAAATTACGAGATGATATGCGAGAGTATGTTTAATAAAGTGTAAAAGAAATGGTTGAATTAGAACAAGATAAGACACAAAAGAATGAAAGTGAGATACAGCACCGCTGGTGGCGTAGTAACTTGCTATGGCGTCTTGTTTTTGCTGTTTTTATTACAATCGTAGCTGTTCAGGTGATTATTTTCGCTTTTTCTATAGAGCGTTATAAAAAAACATTGGAAACACAGCTTTTGAATAATAGTTATGCGGCTATAGCTTCTATTATGAATACACGTGCAGATGATAAAAAGTCTGATTTATTAACGCCTGATGAAGCTTTGCAACTTATCAAGAGTAGTTGGATTACAGGCGTGGAAATGCGTTCTTTTGAAGGGAAACAGTTAAAAGCATATGGTGAAACTCTTTCTTTACCTGCGGGTACAGAGCAAAAAATGCGTATGGATGATGATTGGACGCGTTATGAGTTTGAATTAGATAGGACAAGCTTTCCAATAGAATATCAACTTGTTGTTCGTGTAAATGCAAGTATTCTTAAAACGTTGTTACAAGATTATGTGCGTCATAGTGTTTATTTATTTATTGTTTTGGCTGTTTTGATAACGCTTGTTTTGAATTTGATTATATCAAGATCTATTTTAAGGCCCATCATTACGTTAAGAAGGAATTTGTTTGCAGCATCTCAAGATCCAGAAAACGCAGAAAAATATATGACCGCTAAAGGCGGGGATAATGAAGTGGCGATTATTATTGAAGCCGCAAATGATTTGATTGAACAAAATGCACATAATCTTATTAAGATGAAACGCCAAGCACGTGAAACTATTCATCAACTAGCCTATTATGATACGCTTACAGGATTGCCAAATAGAGGACTTTACTTACAAGAGTTAGAACAAGCCTTAGCTGAGAACAGATCTGATGATAAGAAAATTGCGGTTTGTGTGATTGATTTAGATCATTTCAAAGATATTAATGACACAATGGGGCACCAAGCTGGAGATTTCTTGTTAACAGCAATCGGTAAAAGATTACGTGAGTATGTGTCACCAGATTTATATGTTGCTAGATCAGGTGAAGATGAGTTTTCTGTTTTTGGAGTATTTAATCAAGACGATGATATCGATGAGATGGTAGTGCTTCCATTACAGCAAGCCATGTCGGAGTCTTTCGATGTTAAAGGGCAGCACTTAACAATGCGCATTAGTTTAGGTGTGTCGCATTTCCCGAAAGACGGTGCAGAAGCATCAGTTTTATTGAAAAATGCGGATATTGCTTTAAATAAGGCTAAAAACCAAGGGCGCGGGATTGTTTATCATTATAGCTCAGACTTACAAGATGATATTACAGGCCGTTTCCAACTTATTTCTGCGTTAAGACAGGCGATCCAAAAAGATGAATTAGAACTTTTTTATCAACCTCAATTTAGTTTAACAAAAGGTGAAGCCAATATCTGTGGTGCAGAAGCTCTTATTCGTTGGTTCCGTTTTGATGAAGAAACGCAAGAGAAAGTGTTTGTATCACCCGCTGATTTTATTCCTTTGGCAGAAGAAAGTGGTTTGATTATTCCTATTGGTGAATGGGTTTTAGAAACCGCATGCCGTCAAGCCGTTGTGTGGTGTCAAGAAGATCATATGACGATACCTGTTGCGGTGAATATTTCTGCATTACAGTTCCAGCATCCAAATTTTGTCGATATGGTTAAGGCAGCATTAGAAAAAACGGGCATTGATCCGCGCTATTTAGAGCTCGAATTAACAGAAAGCGTTTTTGCTGGTGATATTGAAAAAAGTATATCCGTGTTACAAGAGTTAAAAGAGCTGGGGATTACGTTGGCAATTGATGACTTTGGCACAGGGTATTCATGCCTGAGTTATTTAAGTAAATTCCCGATTGATCGCTTGAAAATTGATCAAAGCTTTGTTCGACATGCTTTAGATAATTATGAGGATAGTGCAATTATTAAGACAATTATTAAGCTTGGCCATTCATTAAAAATGAATGTTATAGCGGAAGGTGTGGAAACGAGTGAGCATGAAGCGTTCTTAAAAGCACAAGAATGTTATTATGTGCAAGGATACCATTACTCAAGACCGTTGAATGTTTATGATTTTTCGACATTTATACAAGATCATAAAAAGCAAGAAAGCGCATAAGTGTTTTAAGCACTATCAGCCCTTAAAATAGCACCAAATTTAATATAATCAGTAGCAGTACAAAGATCGTAGGGTGTTTCTATTTCATGAAATAAAAAGACCTTATCCTCTATTTTTTGCGTATAAGTCTGAGCGTTTTCAAGAGCAACCTGTGTTCCCATGATAATAATTTTTTGTTCATTTGCCTTTGACGCCGTTAAAATAAGATTTTTATAATCTTGCTCATCGGGTGTGTCTTTTAAACAGATATATTCGCATCGAATAAGATAGGGTAGGTCTTTAATAATTTTCTTAGTGAATTCTTGATCACAATAATGAAACCCATGCGTTTTTGAGTCATATTTTTTCTCAAAATTACCACCTAATACAAGGATAGCAATGCCTTCTTGAGTTCTTTTTTTATCGAGCTCTTGCTGTCTTAAAAGGGATTTAATACGGTTGATGGTTTCAATTTCACTCATCACATAGGGTGTTTCGTTTATGATTGTTACGATATTCTTTTTTTAAGTGCATAGTTGATTATTTACTGTAAAATACTATGTGAATAATCATACAAGATTATAACACTTTATATTTCAAGGATGTACTCTAATGACAGGTTTTTCAAGGTTATTTACAAAATTTCTAATGCTTTCATTTCTCTTAACCACAGGCTCTTTAGTGGCTCATGCGGCTGGAACTGATGCAGATCATTACTATAAATTTGATAAAGCACATACTCAAATTATTTTCTTTGTAGATCATTTAGGCTTTTCAAAATCTGAAGGAGAATTCTTGGACTTTGATGGGGGATTTGTCTTTGACCCAGAAAATCCAGAAGATGCAAAAGTGCATGTCATTATTAATGCGAACTCTGTGACTATGGATGATCAAAAATGGACAGACCACGTTAAAAATGCCGACTTTTTCGATGTACCAACATTTCCTGAAATTGAATTTAAAAGTCATTCCGTTTCTGTTTTAGGGGATAATTTTGCCGAAGTCACAGGTGATCTAACACTTTTAGGTGTTACCAAGCCAGTGACATTAGAGGTGACTTATAATAAATCAGGTGTTCATCCTTACAGTAAAAAATTCGTCGCTGGTTTTTCAGCAACAGCATCGCTTAAAAGATCAGATTTTGATATGGTTTATGGTCTTCCAGGGATCGGTAATGAGGTTGAAATCAGGATAGAAGTTGAAGGTATTAAGCAATAATCTATTTAGAGGCATTATCATGAGCTTGAGGAATACAAAACAGAGCTATGGATCTATAAGTAAAGGGTTTCACTGGGGTGTTGGTCTTCTTGTGCTTATTGTTTTAGGGATAGGATTGGTCATGACACTTTTAATGGAGCCAAGCCCTGATATGTTTGCTTTATATAAATGGCATAAACAACTTGGTATTGTCGTTCTCGCTTTTGTCGTTTTACGTCTTTTGTGGCGTTTTACTGAGGTAAGGCCTGACTCTCTTCAGCAAGGCGTTTTAGATAAGATTGCCCGCTTTGTTCATCTTTTATTATATGTTTGTATTCTTGCGCTACCTCTTTCTGGTTGGGCGATGTCCTCAGCTAAGGGATATGATGTGAATTTATTTGGTGTTTATACGCTTCCTAATTTTGTTTCTAAGAATAAAGAATTAGGCGATTTCTTAGGCGAAATGCATTTTTATGTAGGTTATACTTTATTGGCGAGTTTTCTGCTTCATTTTGCTGGTGCGTTAAAGCATGCTTTTATTGATAAAGATGATACCTTAAAACGCATGCTTCCATTCTGTTCGAAAGGCAATAAATAATGGCTCGATTTATAAGTGCTATTTTCTTCTGTTTTTTGCTTTTGTTATCCTCCAAGGTACAGGCGCAAAATTGGCAAATTATAAAAGAAGAAAGCTCTTTAGGTTTTGTTGGCAAGCAGTTGAATGCTGATTTTGAGGGTGTTTTTGAAGAATATAGCGCTGATATCTATTTTGATCCCAATGATTTACCCAAAACAAAAATTAAAGTCCTTGTTAATCTAGGGAGTATTAATACAGGCAGTGTGGATCGTGATAATGGTGTAAAAGAAGATGTGTGGTTTGATTTGAATAGTCATCCACAAGCAACGCTTCTCTCTGATCATGTCGTTCATCTTGAGGGGGATAATTATCAATTATATGGACGTTTTACTTTAAAAGGGATTACGCGTGATATTGTTATTCCTTTTACATTCGTTCAAAATCAAGGCGTTGCCTCTGTTTATTCTGATAGCTTTTCATTTGATCGTACCGAGTATAAAGTTGGAACAGGTGAGTGGTCAGACGAGAGTGTTATTGGGCATATGATGACTGTTGTTTTTGATTTAAAGGCACGTCCTCAATAGGCTGAAAAAATACTATTTATTCAAACTCTTTGCTTTTGATTTTTAAAAGATTAGTTTACACTATTTTTTATGAGAATTCTTTATCATTTATGGTTGCATCCTTTCTCACGGAAAGTTCGCTTGGCTCTCGCAGAAAAAAAGCTAGAGTTCGAATTGCGTATTGAAAAAGTATGGGAGCGTAGAACAGAGTTTTTAGCGATGAACCCTGCTGGTGATGTCCCTGTTTTGATTGAACCAGATGGTATGGTTTTTAATAACTCTCAGGCAATTTGTGAATATATTGACGAAATGTATGATCAAGAAAACTCTCTGATTGGGCAAGACCCTATACAGCGCGCAGAGGTTCGTCGTTTAGTGTCTTGGTTCGATACGAAATTTAATCGCGAAGTGAGCGATAATTTGGTCGGTGAGAAAATGATGAAGCGTTTTTTAAAAATGGGTGAACCTCACGGACCTGCAATTAGAGCTGGACATGCGAATATTCATTATCACTTAGATTATATTAGTTTCTTAACGGAGCGCAGGAATTGGCTAGCTGGTGATCAGTTTAGTTTAGCTGATATTGCGGCAGCAGCGCATTTATCGTCTGTTGATTATATTGGAGATGTACCTTGGCAAGACCATTTGGGGGCAAAAGAGTGGTATGCGCGCATTAAATCACGTCCAAGCTTTAGGCCTTTATTGCAAGATGTGATTCCTGGTGTGACACCACCAAAATATTACAGTAATGTTGATTTTTGATGTCTAAGATTCAATAAGCGTTTTTAAAGGAAAAAATAAGAAGAAATGACAGGCGATAAGAAAAAACTTTTTTGTTTTGGGTTTGGATATACGGCGCAGCATTTAGCACATAGGCTTGTGTCAAAAGGATTTCAGATTGCAGGTACAACGCGTACATATGAACGTCGTGATGAATTACGTGAAAAAGGTGTTGAAGCTTACGTCTTTGACCAAAATCAGCCCATTACAAATATCGAACAAGCCTTTCGTGATGTTACACATATTTTGATTTCTGTAGCGCCTGATGCAGATGGAGATGCTGCTTTTATGGCGCATGGAGAGGACTTAAAATATATTCCGTCTTTGCAATGGGTTGGATATTTGTCTGCAACAAGCGTCTATGGCAATCATGATGGTGCTTATGTTTCTGAAAAAACAGAAGCAAATCCTGGATCTCGCAGAGGGTCACGTCGCTTACTTGCGGAAAAGCAATGGTTAGATCTGTGGTATAAAGACGCTGTGCCAGTTCATATTTTTAGGCTCGCAGGCATTTATGGCCCTGGACGCTCTATTTTAGAAACTGTGAAAGCAGGGGGCGCACGTCGTATTCATAAGGAAGGTCAATATTTCTCACGCATTCACGTCGATGATATCGCTCTTACATTGGAGCAATCTATGGAGTATTTAAACCCAGGTGAGGTTTATAATGTTACAGACGATTATCCCTCATCCAGCTCTGAGATGGTGGAATATGCCTGTAATTTATTAAATGTAGATGTTCCAGCGATTATCCCTTGGGATAGCTCTGATTTGAGCCCCATGGCGACCAGCTTTTATAAAGAGAATAAGCGTATCCATAATGAAAAAATTAAACAGGATCTTAATGTGCAATTGCAATACCCAACCTATAAAGAAGGGTTGGAAGCTATTTTAAAAGGGATTGCCTTTTAAATAAAGCAGGTTTTGTAATTGTAGGAATAGGTCAAGCTTAATGGATGTCAAATTGACGAAAGATTGGTTTTTCTGATTTATCTTCTTCGAAAATACCTGTGTCGAAATCAAGAATTTCTTCATCAATGCTTGTACCATCTTCATTCTCTTGCTTCGGAATTTCGTAGGGAATAAAGACATTCACAGTTGTACCCTCATTAACGGTACTTTCAAGGCTCAGATTTCCGCCGTGAAGCTCACACAAGTTTTTAGTAATGGAAAGCCCAAGGCCAGATCCTTCATGACCTCTGGTATGTGCATTGGCAACTTGCTCAAAGGGGCGTGTAACACGTTCAAGTTTTAATTTAGGAATACCGATGCCAGTATCTTTTACTGTTAAGGTTGTACCCATATCATTTTGAAGCGCAGAAATAGATATTTGACCGCCTTCAGGAGTAAATTTGATTGCGTTTGATAGGAGATTGAGGAGGACTTGCATTAGAGCTCTTCGATCCGCTTGAAGTGTTAAAGCTGTGTCCTCATCTATATTTGTATCAATTGTAAGTTGCGCATCATTGGCGCGCCCTTCCATCATATGGATAGCGAGGCGAATAATTTTACTGAGATTGATATCTTCTACATAGAGTTGATATTTTCCAGCTTCAATTTTAGACATGTCAAGGATGTCCGTGATTAAATCAAGTAAATGCTCGCCACTTTCGCGAATGCCCGCGATGTAATCATTGTAGCGGTCGTTTCCAAGAGGGCCTAATAATTGATGTTGCATCATCTCAGAGAAACCAATGATGGCATTTAGAGGTGTTCTAAGCTCATGACTCATATTGGCTAAGAAGCGTGATTTAGATTGGTAGGCTTGTTCAGCCGCTTCTTTTGCCTGACGCAGGGCGCGTTCTGAAAGTGTACGCTCGGTAATATCTTGTATAATACCGTATAATTCAATGACATCTTCATGTTCATCTAAAGTACAGCGTCCTTCACAGCGTGCATAGCGTGTCGTCCCATCTGGGCGTGTTAATCTAAATTCGATTTGGTAATCTCTTTTGTCGATGACAGCGCGTTCCAATCCTTGTAAAAGGCGGCCAATATCACGTCGGTGAACCATTTTTGTCATACCATCAAAGCTAGGTGTGAAATGTTCTGGAGAAACACCGAAAATTTTATAAATTTGAGCCGACCAAGTGACAGTCTTACTGCCAACAGCCCATCGCCAATGTCCCATTTTTGCTAGGTTTTGTGCTTCAACAAGCTGTTGTTCTCTTAAGTTTATCTCAGCATCTCTTTGGCGGTCATCATTAATGTTTTGTCCTGTGAGGTAAAACATATTATTCTTTTTCTTAACGACCCATTTCGTCCAAATTTCAGTACTCTCTGTTGTTATTAATCGACATTCGAAATTGGCGACTTTCTGATCATCTAAATGAGCTAGAATGTCACGGACAGCATGCACCTCTTGTGGGTGAATACAGTCGATGAAAGCTACTTTTTTCATAGATGTAAGCCCAAGGATGCTTAAGAAAGCGTTGGAATAACCAAGGCATTCGCCTTTCTTATTTAAGGTGGCGCACAAATCTTGTGTCAAATTTAAAAACTCTAAGAGAGCTTCATCAGTGGCAATAAGAGCACCGATATCATCTCCATTTTGAGATATCTGGCTTTTAAGGGCTTTTTTTCTCTCTGGTGAGACATCTTTGTCAATAATGGTGAAGTTATTCTCTGTGGCTAACGAATCGGTCATATAACCATCCTAGATGATTTGCTTGAAACACTGCAAATATTTTTTAAAAATGACTCGAAATAATCATCGAATCTGTGCTAGCCTACTTTATAAGATAAAAGTTATATTTAAACTGAAAGGGTTAAGTGCTGATATGACACGTTCTGAACTCATTGCAATTTTGGCAGAAAGAAATATGCATCTCTATCAAAAAGACCTCGAAATGGTTGTAGATGCTGTTTTTGACGAGATCACAGATGCTCTTTCAAGAGGAGATAGAGTAGAGCTTCGCGGTTTTGGTTCTTTTTCTGTTAAAAAGAGAGAGCCTCGTGTAGGTCGTAATCCACGCACAGGAGAATCTGTGAAGGTGGATACAAAATATGTGCCTCATTTCAAAATAGGAAAAGCTTTGCATGAAGCTTTAAACCCATCTCTCGTAAAATAATAAAAACAACAAGGAACAAACAATGCGTTTAATTTCTTGGTTAATTACAACACCTTTGGCGTTAGCCGCTATTTTATTTGCGCTTAGCAATAAGCATGATGTGGCTTTACATGTTTTTTTACAAGATATCCAAGTTCAAACACCTCTTTATTTAATTGCTCTTCTTCCTTTTGTTATTGGTTTTATTATGGGAGGAACGATAAGCTGGTGGTCGCAAAGAAAACATCGCCGTAAAGTAAGACAATTAGAAAAAGACCTTAAAATACTTGAAAAAACGATGGAGAAGAAAAGACATCAGATTGACGTTCAAGATATTTCTGAGGAGCAAAATTCTACATTGCGTTTAATCGAACAAAAATAACCTTAAAGAGAATGAAAGTACTCTAATGACACAGCATAATCCAATTATAGCGGTGATTGATACGCCTGATCAAAATGAAGCCTATAGAATTGTTGATACATTAAAAGAAAGTGTTGGCTGTTTTAAATTTGGGCTTACTTACTTCTTAGCTCAAGGACCTCAAGGGCTTTTAAAAATGAAAGAAAAATTAGGGGATTTTCCTTTGTTCTTGGATTTAAAGCTCCATGATATTTCTCATCAAGTTGAGCGTGCTGTTCGATCAATTCTGCCTTTAGAGCCAACTTTTCTCACCCTTCATAGTTCAGGTGGAGTGGAAATGATGAGCCGTGCAGTCGATGTTGTGAGTAAAGCACAATCAAATACAAAGCTTTTGGCTGTAACGGTTTTGACCAGTTTAACAAGCCAAGATATGCAAGATGTTGGGCAAGATTCAGATATCGAAACACATGTTAAGCGTTTAGGATTATTATCAGAGAAAAGCGGGTGCCATGGTTTAGTTTGCTCGCCCTTAGAAATTCAACCATTACGGTCTGTGTTAAAGCAAGAAACGTTGTTGGTAACACCAGGTATTCGTATGAAAGAGGATGATAAAGGGGATCAAAAACGCATTATGACCCCTGGGGAAGCTCTTAAGGCGGGAGCTAATTATTTGGTGATTGGGCGATCAATTACGAAAGCACCTTGTATGGTGACCGCCGTTAAAGCGATTAAAGAAAATATGGCAGCATAAGGAGTTAATATGTCTGTATCCGTTAAAATTTGTGGCGTAAAAACAGTACAGGCGATTGAGGCATGTGTTGAAAATGGAGCTAAATATGTTGGATTTATGTTTGTTCCTTCATCGCCGCGCTACGTATCCTCATTGATCGCGAGTGAACTTGCGCTTCGATTGCCAACGACTGTAAAAGCCGTGGGCGTTTTTGTGAACCCAGATCCGGAATTTTTGGATCATATTCTCCATCATGTGCCATTGGATTATATTCAACTACATGGCGATGAAACAGTATCGTTTATTGAAGAGATACGTAACAAGCATAGCGTAAAAATCATTAAAGCGGTCGGTATCGAAACAGCTTTTGATTTTCCCAAGATTGATGAATATAAAGCCGTGGTTGATATGGTTTTATTGGATTCAAAATCAGACACAGACCAGCGCGGTGGTACAGGAAAACCTTTTAATTGGTCCTTACTTAAGGCGTATAAATGGAATGATACACCTTGGATGTTGGCTGGCGGTGTTACTTTTGAAAATGTTAAAACGGCAGTTGAAGCAGGCGGGGCATCTATTATTGATTTGTCATCAGCGTTGGAAAGTGAACGCGGTGAAAAAGACCCTGAACGGATAAAGTTATTCATGGATAAGGTTAAGAAAATAGTATGATTACGATGGGACCAGATTCTAAAGGTCATTTTGGCTTGTATGGAGGGCGTTATGTTGCAGAAACATTAATGCCTTTAATTTTAGATGTTGAGAAAGCATATCTGGAGGCTAAAGATGATCCAGACTTTTGGAAAGAGCTTGAATATTTAGCAAAAGATTATACAGGCAGACCATCACCTCTTTATTTTGCACAGCGTTTAAGTGAATATTTAGGGGGCGCAAAGATTTATTTTAAGCGTGATGAACTCAATCACACAGGCTCTCATAAAATTAATAATTGTTTGGGGCAAATTTTGCTTGCTAAACGCATGGGGAAAACAAAAATTATCGCTGAAACAGGCGCTGGACAACATGGTGTTGCAACAGCAACAGTATCGGCTTTATTTGATATGCCATGTAAAGTGTTTATGGGGGCGGTGGATGTAAAAAGACAGGCGCCTAATGTGTTTCGTATGAAGTTGTTAGGAGCTGAACTAGAAGCCGTAGAGAATGGCGCTGCAACTCTAAAAGACGCGATGAATGAAGCACTTAGATACTGGGTTTCTAATGTTGAGGATAGTTTTTATATTATTGGTACGGCAGCAGGTCCGCATCCTTATCCGATGATGGTTAGAGATTTTCAATCGGTTATTGGACGTGAAGCAAAAGAGCAAATTTTGGAGAAAGAAGGACGTTTGCCAGATGTGATGGTTGCGTGTATCGGTGGTGGGTCAAATGCGATTGGGTTATTTCACCCCTTTTTACAAGATGAAGATGTCAAACTTGTCGGTGTTGAAGCCGCAGGGCATGGATTAGAGGTTGAAAATGGTCATGCTGCGTCCCTGCAAGGCGGGAGTGCAGGCGTTTTACATGGCAATAAAACCTATTTACTTCAAGATGAGCAAGGGCAGATTCTGGAAGGACATTCGATTTCAGCAGGGCTTGATTATCCTGGAATTGGTCCTGAGCATGCTTACTTGTTTGACCAAGGGCGCGTTACTTATAAAAGTGCAACTGATAAAGCTGCGCTAGAGGCTTTCCAACTCTGTGCAAAAATGGAAGGTATCTTGCCTGCGCTTGAACCCTCCCATGCTTTAGCGCATGTAATGGAAATTGCACCGAGCATGGATAAAGATCAAATTATCGTTATGAACTTATGTGGACGCGGCGATAAAGACATTTTTACGGTTGCTGACAAATTGGGGGTTGAGATATGAGGCTAGAAAAAGTTTTATCAACACCAAAGAAAAAATTAATCACTTTTATAACTGCGGGACATCCAACAATTGAGTTATCTCGTAAGGCAATGGATGTTTTAGTTGAGAATGGCGCTGATATCTTAGAAATTGGATTTCCATTTTCGGACCCGATGGCTGATGGCCCTGTGATTGAGAAAGCATCAATGACTGCTTTGAAGCAAGGCATGTCTTTGGATAAGACTTTGTCGATGATTAAAGACTTTAGAGCGAGCAATCAAGAAACACCAATTATCTTAATGGGGTATTATAATCCGATTTATAAGATGGGTGTTGATGTGTTTTTAAAACATGCGCGTGAAGCAGGCGTTGATGGTTTAATTCTGGTTGATTTACCACTGGAAGAAGAAGCGGAACTTACAAAAAGCCCTTTTTATAAAGATATTTCTTTGATTCATTTGGTGACACCAACGACCCATAATGAACGTATTGAAAAGATTGTTCAGAAATCATCAGGCTTTTTATATTATGTATCCGTTGCTGGAATTACAGGAACAAAGCAAGGGAATAAAGCTCAGATCGCACAGCATATAGAAGATATCCGTATGAAAACATCGCTTCCAATTATGATTGGTTTTGGAATTAAGCAAGCAGATCAAGCAGCTGAGATGGCGAAGATCTCTGATGGTGTCGTGGTGGGGTCTGCGTTAGTTTCTTGTTTAGATCAAAAGAGCGATGATCAAGAAATCTTGACAAATCTCTCAGATTTTGTAACAACTCTGGCATCAGCTATAGAAGTAAGCGATTAACAACAATAAGGAATACACATATGAACTGGTTAACAGAATTTGTCCGTCCTAAGATACGCGCTCTTGTTGAGCAAAAGGAAGTCCCTGATAATTTATGGATAAAATGCGGCTCTTGTGAAGCGATGCTTTTCCAGCGTGATTTAGAGGCAAATTTAAATGTATGTACTCAATGTGGTCATCACATGCCCGTATCTGTGCAGGATCGTTTAGATAACTTATTTGATGGTAAGAAATACGATAAAGTCGCTGTTCCTGCTATCAATGCCGATCCTTTAAAGTTTCGTGATAAAAAACGTTATACCGACCGTTTAAAGGAATATCGTTCTAAAACAGGTGAAGATGATGCGATTATTGTCGCACGCGGTAAAATCGGTTCGATTACTTCTGTGATTGCTGCATTTAATTTTAAATTCATGGGCGGTTCTATGGGAATGGCTGTTGGTGAAGGTCTTGTTACTGCAGCTAAAGAAGCTGTTAAGAAGAAAGCTCCTTTGATTGTTATTCCTGCCTCAGGTGGTGCGCGTATGCAAGAAGGGATTTTATCTCTCATGCAAATGCCGCGTTCTATTATTGCTGCTGAAATGGTAAAAGAAGCTGGATTACCTTTTATCGTCATTTTAACAAACCCTACAACAGGCGGTGTCAGTGCCTCTTTTGCGATGTTAGGCGATATTCATATTGCAGAACCAGACGCGACAATCGGGTTCGCGGGAAAGCGCGTTATTCAAGAAACGATTAAAGAAGCACTTCCTGATGATTTCCAAACAGCGGAATATTTAAAAGACCATGGTATGGTGGATATGGTTGTTTCACGCTTGAAAATGAAAGAAGAGCTATCCAAAATTCTTGATTTAATTTGCAATACGAAAAAGGCTTCTTAAAATAAATCAATAAAACTATTTTTGAAATTTAATAAAGGAGGATAATGATGGCGAAACAAGGAATGAAGATAGCCATTTTATTATCCTCTTTTTTTATGATGTCATCGGTTGTATTCGCTCATAGCGGTTCTCATGATGGAGGGTCAAACGCTCATGAGATTATTCCGATTGAACAGTTTTATAATCGTGTGGTGATGAGTGAAAAAAATGGATTTCGTTATATTGAAACAAACGGTATTCCAGATCATAAAACAGGGCAATTTCCGAATGCAGGGAACCCCAATAAAATCTCTGAACAAAAATATCGCTTTCGAACCGATATGTTGCCGCGCGTTGGAGAAGGTATTATATGGTCATCAGATAAAAAACCACCTTATTATTTTGGTGTGGCTTTGAATGGAATTCCTTTTGATCCTGCAACCGCTGAAGCATGGAACAATAATCCGCGTTCAGGTTGGAATGAAGAAGCGATTGTTAAAGGGCAAAGAAAATTAGGGCTGGATCAAAATAATGCTCATGTTCAACCAGATGGCAGTTATCATTATCACGGCATTCCATGGGCTTTATTTAATAATTTGAAAAAAAGAGAGAAGCCAATGGTGCATGTTGGGTATGCTGCTGATGGGTTTCCTATCTATGTCCCTGTAAAACGAGAACCTGCTATGATGTCGAGTTATCGTTTAAAGCAAGGACTACGTCCTTCAGGACCAGGAGGCTCATATGATGGCACTTATACTCAAGACTATGAGTATGTTGAAAGTTTAAGTGATTTGGATGAATGTAATGGCCTCATCTGGCATACAGAAGATTATCCTTACGGAATTTATATGTATATCTTAACAGAAGAATTTCCTTTTATTCCTAGATGTTGGAGAGGGCGTGTTGATACAACCTTTGAAAAAGCACCACCGCCAAGGCGACTTTTTGGCCGCCGTCCACGCTAAAAGAGCGTCTTCACGCATGATTTTTCACAAGACAAGCTTTTGCGAATAGATTACACTGAGTCGCGTGATGAATAAGATTGCTTTAGTAGATGATGATCAAAATATTTTAACGTCGGTTTCTATTACTTTAGAAGACGAGGGCTTTGAAGTTTCAACCTATAGCGATGGTGAAAAAGGGCTGTCAGGCATATTGGGAGATGTCCCCGATGTCGCTGTCTTAGATGTTAAAATGCCTCGTATGGATGGGTTGGAGCTCATTACAAAGCTTCGCGAGAAAATTGATATTCCAATTATTTTTTTAACTTCAAAAGATGATGAAATTGATGAAATATTAGGCCTTAGATTGGGCGCTGATGATTATATTAAAAAGCCATTTTCTCAAAAATTATTGATTGAGCGTATTCGCGTTGTATTAAGACGAGCGGAACAGCGTAAAGAAAAAGCTGAAAAACCGGCCTTAGCTGAGAAACCCGCATCTGTGTTGGAACGTGGAGAGCTTATTCTGGATTTAGAATGCCATATGTGCACATGGAAACAGCAGTCTATTAACTTAACAGTGACAGAGTTTTTATTATTAAAAGAACTGTGTGAACGCCCAAATGTTGTAAAAACAAGAAACCAGCTTATCGATCAAGCATATGGCGAGAGTATTTATATCGATGATCGTACTGTTGATAGTCATATAAAAAGGCTGAGAAAAAAATTTAAGAGAATAGACCCTGATTTTGATTCAATCGAAACATTATATGGTGCAGGGTATCGTTTTAAATATGGATGATCCAATTCAAAACACACAAGATCATGACAACCAATCTCTTTCAAGTAGTAAAAGAGATCTTTTAAAGGCACCTCCTTCGCCTTTAAATACGCGTATTCTAGCTGTTAATATTATTGCGATTTTTGTTTTAGGTATTGGTTTGCTCTATTTGGGGCATTATCAAAAAACATTAATTGAAAAAGAATTAAATGTGATGGGCAGAGAAGCTTCTATTTTCGTTGAGGCACTTCTTGAATATAATAAAACACATATTGATTTAGAGAAAGAGGATGCGAAAAAATTCCTTCATAGATTAGCTCGTAAATCAGGAAAAAAAATTGTGTTGTTTTCGAAAGATGGGCAAGTCATTACGAGATCAACACAAGGACAGATTATTTATCCGCCAGTCACATCTGAGTTAAAATCACGCGCTGAACAGATGTTACGTTTTTTAGATGTGATAACCCGCTTCTTACTTAATTTTACACCAGGTGGAAATGTGCAAAATTTAGAGCTTTATCCATATTCCGCATCAACAGAAATTCAAGATTATCCAAATGCTTTGAAAGCATATCAAACGACCGTTATGAATGCGTCGGCTTGGCGTAATCAAACAGATGATATTGTCTTAATGATTGCGGCTCCAATTATGAAGGGAGAGCATATTCTAGGTGTGTTGCTTTTAGAAAAAGGTGATTATGATATTAAAACGGCTATGAGCTCTTTGCGCTCAGATATTTTATTTGTTTTCTTATTTGGGTTGTTTGTGACAATTATGCTTTCTTTTTATCTGGCAAGTACAATTGCAAATCCTTTGCGTCTTCTCTCAAATGCTGCTGATGAAGTAAGACGTAATAAACAACGCAAGATAGACATTCCGGATTTTTCAATCCGCCAAGATGAAATTGCTTTATTATCAGAAACATTAAGAGATATGACCACGGCTTTGTGGGATAGAATGGATGCGATTGAACAATTCGCAGCAGATGTATCTCATGAATTGAAAAACCCTCTTACGTCGTTAAAAAGTGCATTAGAAACGATTGACAGAATTAAAGACCCTGAGAAAAAACAAAAATTGATGAAGATTATTCATCAAGACATTAATCGATTGGATCGATTAATTACGGATATTTCTGATGCTTCTAGAATAGATTCTGAAATGTCAAAAACAGATATGGATATTATAAACTTGGTGGATTTATTAAACGAAGTTTTGCGCTTTTATAGAAGAGAAGATCTGGAGGTGAAGCAAACACATAGTATTGTATTTGATAATCACTTAGATAAGCCCGCAATCATTAAGGGAATTAGTGGTCGTTTGATACATGTGTTTCAAAACTTAATTGATAATGCGATTTCTTTTGCGCCACCAGAAAGTGATATTGTCTTACGTTTGGAGCAAGAAGAGGATGCATATATTGTTTATGTTGAAGATCATGGACCTGGTATTCCTCTTGAAAATTTAGACAAAATATTTAAACGTTTTTACACAGAACGTCCTGATGCAGAAGCCTTTGGCAACCATTCAGGTTTAGGGTTGTCAATTGTGAAACAAATTATCCGTGCTCATGATGCTGATATAGCCGTTTCTAATATGATTAGTGACCAAGGACAAGTGACAGGGTGTCGATTTACATTGACCTTTAAGTCTTATGAAGATTAGAAAATATTTTGCATTAAGCTTTAAAAACAGGTAAGACAAAGAAAGATTTTACAAGTTCAGAAAGGATCCGATTATGGAAGCAGTACAAAAAACAACAGATCAAGATTACAAAGTTAAAGATATTTCTTTGGCTGATTGGGGACGAAAGGAAATTCGTATTGCAGAAACTGAGATGCCAGGTCTTATGGCTTTGCGTGAAGAATATAAAGGGAAAGCACCTTTAAAAGGAGCACGTATTGTTGGATGTCTTCACATGACAATTCAAACAGCTGTTCTTATAGAAACATTAACAGATCTTGGTGCTGAGGTGCGTTGGTCATCTTGTAATATTTTTTCAACACAAGATCAGGCCGCAGCCGCAATCGCAGCAGCAGGTATCCCAGTATTTGCTTGGAAAGGTATGAGTGAAGAAGAGTTTTGGTGGTGTATTGATCAAACAATTGAAGGCCCTAATGGTTGGAAACCAAACATGATCTTAGATGATGGTGGCGATCTAACTGTTCGTATGCATGAAAACTTCCCTACGCTTCTTGACGATGTTAAAGGTCTGTCTGAAGAAACAACAACGGGGGTTCTTCGTCTCTATGAAATGGAAAAAGCGGGCACATTAAAAGTTCCAGCAATTAACGTGAACGACTCTGTTACAAAATCAAAATTTGATAATTTATATGGGTGTCGTGAGAGCTTAGTTGACGGTATCAAACGTGCAACAGATGTGATGATCGCTGGAAAAATTGCACTTGTTGCTGGTTTTGGTGATGTGGGTAAAGGATCAGCAGAATCACTTCGCTCACAAGGGGCGCGTGTGATGGTGACAGAAATTGATCCAATCTGTGCACTTCAAGCGGCTATGGAAGGGTATGAAGTTGTCACGATGGAAGACGCTGCACCAATGGCTGATATTTTTGTAACAGCAACAGGAAACAAAGATATTGTGACAGTTGATCATATGCGTGCGATGAAAGATCGCGCTATTGTTTGTAACATTGGTCATTTTGATAATGAAATTCAAATCGAAGGGCTAAGTAATATGACTTGGGAGGAAGTAAAACCTCAAGTTGATGAGGTTGTTTTTCCTGACGGTAAAAGGCTTATTATTTTAGCAAAAGGGCGCTTGGTGAATTTAGGCTGTGCGACAGGGCATCCAAGCTTTGTTATGAGTGCATCTTTCACAAACCAGACATTGGCACAAATTGAGTTGTGGAAAAATTCAGAAAGCTATGAGAATAAAGTTTATGTTTTACCAAAACATTTAGATGAGAAAGTAGCGCGCCTACACCTTGATAAAATTGGCGCAAAGCTTACGACTTTAACAAAAGATCAAGCAGATTACTTAGGCGTTTCTCAAGAAGGCCCCTTTAAAGGCGATGCTTATCGTTATTAATTCTTACAGAATGAATTGATTCTCGAAAAAGGCTGGTGTTATACTCTTTCTAATGAGTGTTCAACCAGCCTTTTTTATTCGTGAAAGCATTTAAAGAAAATATCATGAGAACTGTAACAGACATGACGAAACATCGTCGTGTTATGATGCAGTTGCGTGGTGAGAATAGACGTTATAAAAGTTTTATGCATTCAATCCCCTATCAATATTGTGGATGGAGTGCTATGGGGACGCAAATCATTTCGCCAGCGTTCGAAGATATGTTTGATGGTGCAGAGATTACTTGTTTTAAAGATTTAGAATCTATTTTGTCACCAGCGTCCTACGAAGTTTTAGAGAAAAGGTATAAAATTCTTACGCCTCAAGATCAGTTCTTTGATATGCATGTGAAAGATCTTGGCGAAAAACGAATTTTTTACGTTATTTGTACGAGCACACAGTTTTCTGATGGTGAAACATTTAATATATTATGGTTTGATGATTGTAGTCAGCTTATGACACAACTCGAAACATATGAGAAAGATGTTGCCTATTTTAAAAAATCAAAGATCTTTTATGAACACTGTTTCGGTGCCTTCCCTTTCCCTGTATGGATTAGAGATGAAGAGGGGCGTATTACATGGTGTAATAAAGATTATGAGAAAGCATTTGATAAAGATAAAGAGGCTGTTTTGTCAGAGCAATTAGAGCTTCTGCCTTCTGGTGATGCTCAAGAATTATCTGCACTTGCTAAAACAACTGAAACGGTTCAGAAGAAACAAAATCATTTTATTATAGATGGGAAAAGACATTTGATTGAAGTGAGTGAAGTCCCTCTCTTTGAATCTAAACAAACATTTGGTTTTGCACGTGATATAACAGATTATGAGCTTCTTACAGATGAACTGAAATTAATGAAAACGGCGAATGCGGATGTTTTAGAACAGGTTAATTTGCCTGTTGCTATTTACGGGGCCGATATGCGTTTGAGTTTTTATAATAGCTCTTATGCACGTGTTTGGGGCGTTCAAGATAGTTGGTTGAATAAAAATCCTTTAATTGGTGAGTTTCTTGATCATTTACGCCAAAAACGGAAGTTGCCAGAGCAGGCTAATTTTAGAGAATATGTCGACCAATGGCGTAAGTTTTTTACAAATTTGATCGATCCTTATGAAGAAATGATGTATTTGCCTGATGGCACAGCACTAAGGACTGTTGTTGTCCCTCACCCACAAGGTGGATTGATGGTATCTCACGAGGATGTAACTAGTCGCTTAGAGCTAGAAACATCTTATAATACTTTGATAGCTGTCCAGAGAGAAACAATTGACCATTTAGCAGAAGGTGTATGCGTGTTTGGGCCTGATGGACGAATGCGCTTATTTAACACGGCCTGTAAAAAGATTTGGGGCGTGACAGATGAGCAATTATCAAGCAAACCACATATTACAGAGCTTGTTGAATGGATTAAACATTATTTTGATGAAAGCGATTGGCCTCGTATTAAGGCAAAATTGATAGAAAGTTGTTTGGCAAGTAAGGCTGAAACAGGTCGTTTTTCAAGGGCAGATGGCTCGGTATTGGATTATAGGCTTGTGCCACTTCCTGATGGCGGGTTGCTGGCCTCGTATCTTGATACAACAGATTCAGTGCGCGTTGAAGAAGCTTTAATTGAGAAGAATACGGCTTTGGAAGCTGCAGACCAATTAAAATCAGGGTTTTTGGCGAATGTATCTTATCAACTGAGGAACCCGTTAAATGCTATTATTGGCTTTGCTGATATTTTAGAGCAACAATATTTTGGCCCAGTTAACGAGAAACAATCCGAATATGTGAATGATATTGCAAGTGCGGGTAAAGATCTGGTGGCTTTAATTGATGATATTCTTGATTTATCAACAATTGAAGCTGGGTATATGGAACTTGATTTAGCAGATATTAAAATAGCCTCTTTATTAGATGACGTACGAGAACTTGCATCAGAGTGGGGCGGGAATCAGAAAACGACAATTACGGTTGATTACCCTAAGAATATTGGCAGTGTGATTTTAGATGAAACACGTATAAAACAAACGCTTCTTAATCTCATTCAAAATGCTGTGACATTTAATAAACATATAGCGGTTCATATCACTGTGTCGGCGTCACGTAAAAAAGACTATTTTGAGTTTTATGTAGAGGATGATGGTGTTGGAATTGCAAAAGATGATCTAGAAACAATCTTTAAGCCATTTAGACGTGCACAAGAAGCAAAAGAAAAACGCGGTCTAGGGATTGGACTTAGCCTCGTTAAAAGTATTGTTGAGCTTCATGACGGGGATGTGGAAATTCAAAGTGAAGTGGATAAAGGCACAAGGGTTATTGTTAAACTTCCTTATCGAGCGTAATTTCCTTGACCTCTTATGTTTAAATCATACATTATTACTATATAAATATAAAAATAAAACAGGAGAGAGCCTATGCCTTTAGATAATAATAGCGTATTAAATGCGTTTAAAATGAAAAACCAAGCCCCAGATTTCGATGCCGTTAAATCTGAAGATTTTAAAGAAGCGATTATATTAGCGATTGAAGAAGCACGCGCGAATATCAAAGAAATTACAGATCAAGCAGAAGCGCCTAGCTTTGAAAATACACTTGTTAAGTTAGAAGAAGCGAGTGAGGCGTATGATGTTGTGACTTCTTTGTATTTTAATCTGCTCTCTATTAACAAAGATGATGCGCTTCTCGGTATTGAAGAAGAGGTGATTGCTCTGTGTCAAAGCTTTGGGAGTGAGTTCTCATATAACGAAGCCTTATTTGCACGGGTTAAAGCTCTCTATGACCAGAAGGACGCATTGGGGTTAGATGATGAACAAAGTGTTTTATTAGAAGATTCTTATAAAGGATTTGTTCGTAATGGTGCTAATTTGTCATCTGCGGATAAGCAAAAGTTAAAAGAAGTAAATGAGCGTTTAAGTGTTTTAAGCTCTAAATACGGGAATAATGTTTTGGATTCAAAAAATGAATTCCAACTTTTTATAACAGATAAATCAGAGCTAGATGGATTGCCTGAGTGGTTTTTAGCAGCTACAGCCGAAGCCGCAAAGGAAGCCGGTCATGACGGTGAATATTTATTAACACTTGATTTCCCAGTTTATTATCCAATCTTACAATTTGCCAAAAATAGAGAATTGCGTAAGAAAATTTGGTTTGCTTCAGGAGAAATTGCAAGTCAAGGGGCACATGATAATAAACCAATTGTGGAAGAAATATTAGAATTGCGTCAAGAAAAAGCAACGTTGTTAGGTTTTGATACATATGCGGATTATGTTCTGGATGAACGGATGGCTAAAGAAAAAGCGCGTGTGTTTTCTTTCCTCGATGAGCTTAAACAAACAGTGATTGAGCCAGCTAAGAAAGAATTAGAAGAAATAAAAGCTCTTGCTGTTAAAGAAGATAATGTTACAGACTTTGAACCTTGGGATATGGCTTATTACGTTGATAAATATAAGCAAGAGTCATTAGGGTTTAATGATGAGGATCTACGTCCTTATTACAAGCTTGAGAATGTTTTAGAGGGGTGTTTTGAGCATGCTTCTTCACTATTCTCACTGCGTTTTGAAGAAAATAAAAATTACAACACTTATCATAAAGATGTGCGTGCATTTGATGTGTTTGATACAGATACAGGTGATTTTGTGGGGACATTATATGCTGATTTCTTCCCCCGAAAAAATAAGCGTGGTGGCGCTTGGGAAACATCATATCGCAAGCAAGGTCTTTATAAAGGGGCAACAGAAAGACCTGTAGTTGCAATTGCATGTAATTTTACCAAACCAAGTGCTGGAAACCCTTCTTTAATTACTCAAAATGAAGTGGAAACATTATTCCATGAAATGGGGCATGCTTTACATGATTTATTAGCACAAGCTAAATACAGATCAGTATCAGGCACAGCTGTTAAGTGGGACTTTGTTGAGCTTCCTTCACAAGTTCAAGAAAACTGGACTTATGAGCGTGAAACACTTGATCGTTATGCTCGTCATGTGAAAACAGGTGATAAAATGCCGGAAGAGCTTTATCAAAAACTCAGAAAAAGTTCGCAATTTATGCGTGCAACCTTTCGTTTAAGACAAATATCGTTGGCGATGCTCGATATGAAACTTCATGCAACTGATCCTAAAGAGATCAAAGATATTGAAAGTTTTGAAACAGAATTGATGAAAGATTTTAATTTGCTTGCATCTCACGGTATGTTGCGCGCGACGAGTTTCACCCATATTTTTGATGGTGGTTACGCAGCAGGGTATTATAGCTATCAATGGGCAGAGCTTTTAGATGCAGATGCTTTTGAAGCTTTCCAAGAAAAAGGGCTGTATCACAAAGATACAGCGTCTGCTTTGAAGCGTCTATATTCTATGGGAGCAAGTAAGGATCCTAATGATTTATATAAAGAATTTAGAGGGCGAGAAGCAGATCCTCAAGCTATGTTGCGTAGAGATGGGTTAGCGAAGCAATCTCCAAAACCATAGTTTGCATAAAATATAAAATTAGTATAAAATATGTCTTATATAATAAAATAAGACAGGCAGGCATTATTGAGTCAAAAAGTAGGAGATCCTAAAGAAACGTCTTTTCTAGATAAAACAAGAAAAGTTTTACTAGATCCTGGTTTTTTATTTACACTTGGAAATGCTTTTTTACTCCCTTCTCCGTTAACAATAGGGGCTTCTTTTCTTATTTTTTCTATGGTTTCATTGGGGCAAACGGCCGAGCCTAAGAATAAAAAATCATTATTGAGTAAATTAAAAAAGCTTTCTTCAACGCCTAATTTAGGGTTGATGATTGCAGGAGCTGCATTAATACCAATTGCGATCTCATCATTTATGGCCGTACCGTGGGCAACAGTTTCGGGAGCGGCTTTGTTAACGAATACAGCCTTTTTATCAGGTATTGCCTCTAGTTTTTTTGTTGCTTTTGACTTTATGAAACCGATGGAAGGTCGAGGCATTATAAAACCGTTTAGAAACACATCTCTGCTTAAAAGAAGTGCAAATGTTTTATTGAAATCAGAAACATATTCAGCAATAGGAATGATGGCGGTTTCTAGTATGGCAGGCCCTGTTGGGTTTTTAATGTGGCCTGTGATCGGTGTTTCATCTGCTTTAACAGTTATGAACTCGCAAAAAGAGGCTTATTCAAATATGGGAGCACCAAAATTATGGATGGCTGGCGCTTGTGCGATGAATGCTGTCGCTGCTTTTATAGCTAACCCTGCTATTGCAATAGCGAATATATCCTATACAGCGGCTTATACAAGTTTAGAAGTCATGGAGCCAAATAATATCGCACAGAAAATTAAAACAGCTTTTTCATCTTCGCAACAGAAGACATCAGTACCTTTACAAGAGAAGAGCCTATCACCAGAGTTTCAACCTGCTCCTATATTGAGGGGGACACCAAAGCAGACTTCTATTAAGGGGCGTTTTGCGCAACGCGTTCGCCCAGCCATATCTCATCACACACCAGCAAAACAGAGCGTGCCTAAAAAACCAAAAGTTACTTAGTTGTCTGTCTTTTAGAGGGTTCTAGTGATGTTGAATGCTGAGAGTGAAAGCTTTTATCAGGGTTTAGATAGGTTCGTATCTGGTGGCTCGCTGTCGCAACTTCTGAAAAACCTGTTAAGATGAGATTGAGTTTGTTTGGATAAGTACATACATCACCAACGGCAAAAATACCAGCCTGTCCCGTTTGATTGGTAAGAGGATCGACTGGGATTTTGTGATCTGTTACATCAATAGGCCATGTTGAAAAGACACTTAAATCATTTGATAAGCCAAAAAACGGAAGTAAGATATCAGCTTTGAGTGCTTTTTCCTCTTGGTCAAAGTTTTTTATATAGACTGTTTCTAAAGAGGGGGCTACGCCTTCTAAGTGACTGAGTTGCCATCCTGTTTCAAGTGTAATACGTCCTTCTTCGGTAAGTTTATTTAAGATATTAATACTTTCTGGAGCAGCTCTGAACTTATCACGCCTATGGACTAAGGTAACAGACTTAGCGATGCCTGATAAAGCTAATGACCAATCTACGGCACTATCGCCGCCACCTGCGATCACAATGTTTTTGTCTTTTAAATTGTTTGTTTTTTTAACATAATAAAAAACACTTGTTCCCTCATAAGCCTCAATATGATCTAGGGGAGGTCTGTTAGGGCCAAAAGCACCAGCACCAGCGGCGATTATGATCGCGCGGCTATGAAGTTTAATGCCTTTAGATGTCGTAATAGTATAGCTGTTGTCATTATTTTGAGTGATGGTTGAGCTATATTGACCAAGATAGGTGTCAAAATCAAAAACACTGGCTTGTTTAATCAGGGCATTGATTAAGTCTTCGCCTTTTATTTCAGGGAATGCAGGAATATCATAAATAGGTTTTTCAGGGTAGAGAGCGGTACATTGCCCGCCTAAATCATCTAGGCTGTCGACAATCTGTGTCGAGAGGCCCATCATCCCGCATTGGAAAAGAGCAAATAGCCCGACAGGGCCGGCTCCGATAATTGTTACATCTTTTACTGTGTTTGACATGCTGATTATATTTTATCTGTTTTGTTTCCTATATACCTTTGTTAAGATACGATGTCATGAGTGAGAAGCAACAATTTTTTCGTCTAAAAGATGAGCAGTCGACAAAAGATTTAGCCATTTTATTAGCATCTGTTTTAAAACAACAAGATGTCTTGCTTCTGCATGGGGATTTAGGTGTTGGGAAAACAACATTTTCAAAATATTTTATTCGCTCTTATTTAAATGAACCGTCTATAGAAGTGCCAAGCCCAACTTTCACGCTCGTTCAACATTATGGTGAAGAAAAAAACAGACTAGATCATTATGATTGTTATCGATTAGAGGATGAAGAAGAAATCTTAGAAATTGGACTAGAAGAGAGTTTTTCTTCCGCACTATCACTTATAGAGTGGCCTGATAAAATAGCGTCTTTTTTACCTGTTCATGCGAGTGTTTTGGGATTGAAAATTGATTCAAATGATATAACGGCGCGGATCGGTTTTTTGCAGATGGACGAACAAAGAATGGCTGGTATTATGTGGCCAGACACGATAGAGTTATTGCAAAGATAATAATAGGAATCAAAGGATCAAACGTGCCTGATTTAACTACAGCAATGATTTTTGCAGCGGGGAGAGGATCTCGCATGCGTCATTTATCAGAAAATTGTCCGAAACCATTATTGGAAGTTGCTGGGAAATCTATCCTAAAGCGATTAATAGACCATCTACCAGAGCACGGAATAGACCGCGTTATTGTGAATAGCTGGTATCATTCTGACATGGTTAAAAACCATTTGGCAGATGTTAAAAAACCGACCATAGAACTTTCAGAAGAAACAGAATTGTTAGAAACAGGAGGTGGCGCTAAGAATGCTTTGCGTTTAATTGGGAGTGAGCCATTTTGGGCCTTTAATGGTGATATGCTCTGGTTAGATGTTCCAGGAAAGTCGGCATTATTATCGTTAATGAAAGAACAGTGGGATCCTGAAAAAATGGATATGTTATTGATGTTATATCCGAAAACAAAATTACGTGAAAGTGGTTTGCGCGGTGATTATCATATTGCGGCCAATGGACGACTAACCAGAACGCATGGAGAAGAAGCTGATTATATTTTTGCGGGGGCCCGTATTTGTAAACCCGAATTGTTACAAGAAATAGAGAAGAAGAAATTTTCATTTCTTGATGTGTTTGATCTCGCAGAGAAGCGGGGACGCTTATATGGTGTTGTTTTTGAAGGAGAATGGTTTCATTTGAGTACACCTGAGTTATTAGATGACACGAACTCAGTCTTTAAAGTAAGAGGGTTATAAAAAAGAATGTCGCATTTAAATGTATGGACAATTCCTTCATCACGCCCTTTCTTTGAGGATTTAATTAGAGGGTTGTGGGACATGGCTGAGCAAGATCACGAAAAGCTAGCCGATATGCATATTCTTTTACCAACAAAAAGAGCGTGTCGTGTTCTTCAAGAAAGTTTTCTGACATTTTTTGATGGTCAACTTCTCTTAATGCCTGATATTCGCGCTTTGGGTGATTTAGATGAAGATGAACTTGCGATCATTTCTTTTGATCAAGAACTAACAACAGAATTTAATGATATTCCACCTGCTATTTCGCCATTAAGAAGACAGATGTTTTTGGCTCGTATTTTATTACATGAAAGTGATTTTGTTGACACAATGGATCAGGCAATTTCATTGGCAGGGCGTTTGGGACGTTTTTTTGATGAGATTTTGACAGAAGGTATTTCGTTTGAAAATTTGAAAGAAATCGTTCCTGATGATTATTCAGAACATTGGCAAAAGACCCTATCTTTTTTAACAGTCTTGACTGATAGATGGCCAGAATTTTTAGCGCAAAAAAAACTTATTGACCCCGCGGATAGACGAAACAGGATTTTTGCTCTGCAAAATAAGATTTGGCTAAGTAAACCCGTGAACAACCCTATTATTGTTGCAGGGGTAACAGGAACAATTCCTGCCGCAGCAACTCTTTTAAAGACAGTAGCGTCAATGCCTTGTGGACATGTTGTTTTTCCTGGTGTTGACCTTGATATTGATGATGATATCTGGAAAAATTTGGATAGCTCGCATCCTCAACATGGTTTTAAAACCGTATGCGATTATTTAGAAATCAATTTAAATGATATTCGAGCATGGCAGACAAAAAAAGATCCAAATGCTAAAGAACATTTTTTAACAGAAGTGATGAGGCCCGCAAATATTTCTGATAATTGGTATTCATATCAAAATAAAAGTATTAATTCGGTGCTAGAGGGATGGCGTTATATAGAATGTGATCATGAGGATGAGGAAGCGGAATGTGTTTCTTTTATAGCGCGCGAAGCTTTAGAGGATCCGTCCAAGACAATTGCGATTGTAACACCAGATAGAACATTAGCGCGCAGAGTTGCTGCTAAAATGACACGTTGGGATATTGATCTTGACGATTCCGCAGGTGTGCCTCTTGTCTATACACCAATAGGTATATGGTTGTTGGCTATTATAGATTTATTTGAAAATGATTTTTCATATGTAAAAATCCTGACGGTCTTGCGTCATGTCTTATGTCGTTTTTCATACGAAAAAGAGGTTGCTCTCTTAGATAAATATTATTTTCGTAGTAATAAAATAGATAAGCATAATCCTGAAAATTGGCTTCAGTTTTTAAAAGATCAGGAACATGAAGTTGAATGGCTTGAAGTATTCATTAGCCATGCTGATTCATTGAGAGGATTATATAAACAAAAGAAAGTTTCATATAAGAAGATAATAGAAGAACATTTAATCTTTGCGCAAAAAATAGGATATTTTGATGACAATGATAATTCACTCATTTGGCAACATGATGATGGTGAAGCGGCAGCCTATTTTTTTCATGATCTGTTTGAAAGTTTAGATTTTATTGAAAAACAAGATGACGTTTTCGAAATATCGCCGGTTAGTTATGGGGCGGTTTTGAAGCATATGATGCAAAATACTATGGTTCGACCAAAACATGGAACACATCCACGAGTTCATATATTGGGTTTGATGGAAGCACGCCTCATCAATGCTGACCGTGTTATTTTATGCGGTTTGAATGAGGGCGTATGGCCTCCAGAACCAAAAGCAGATCCATTCCTGTCGCGCCATATGCGCGTCAAAGCAGGTTTACCATCTCCTGATAAAATAATTGGCATGAGTGCTCATGATTTTATTCAAAAGCTATGCATGAATGATGTCATTATGACGCGTTCACGCAAGGTTGGTGGTTCTCCTGCACTTCCTTCTAGATGGTTGGTTCGGATGGAAGCTATTTTGAAGCAACAAAAGATCGAGATGCCTTATGATACATATTATTTATCTTTGGTACGTTCTTTTTCCATGCATGATGAGAACAAGAAAATAACAAGACCAAGTCCATGTCCTCCAGTAGATAAAAGACCTAAAAAATTATCAGTTTCTTCTATTAAAAAATGGATGAGTGACCCTTATGGTTTGTATGCAGAAAAAATCTTAAGATTTAAAAAATTAGACCCTTTACAAAAGCGTTCTAGTTACGCTGAAAAAGGTCAATATATTCATAAATGTTTGGAGGAGTTTTTATCTCTCTACCCAAGGCAACTTGATGATCATGCGTTAGATCATTTATTAGAGATTGGAGAAAGATATTTAGAAGAATATTGTCCTGAGGTCAGTCAACGTTCTTTTTGGTGGAATAGGTTCAAATCCATCGCATCTTTTTTTATTGCACAAGAAACAAGGTATAGGAAACAGTATTTACCACTTTTTACAGAGCGCGAAGGAACGTTGAGAATAACGCATAAGATTGCACATTTACCTGAAAAGGGAGAGTTTATTGTGCGCGCTATTGCAGATCGCATTGATCAAAACCAACAAACAAAAAGCCTTGCTATTATTGATTATAAATCAGGAACTTCTCCAACAAAAACAGACATGCAAAATGGTGTGGCTCCTCAATTACCAATAGAAGCACTTATTGCTCAAAGTGGGGGGTATGGAGATATTGCAAAAGAACCTGTGGAAACATTACAGCATTGGGTTTTAAAAGGAGAAAATAGTGATATCGATTGCTTTCCTTCATCTAGAATGAAAGATTTTGAAATGCAAGACTTTTTGGATGAAACCTTGGACAATTTAACACATTTGATTGAGTTGTTTACAGATGAACAGACGCCTTATTTGGCTTTGCCAAATGAGAACTTAACTTTAACTTATAATGATTATGAACATTTAGAACGTGTATCGGAGTGGCAGAATGACGAGAGCAATTGAAAAGGCGTCCTCTCTCTTAGATATACAAGAGATTTTAAAGCAAGCGAGTTACTTTCAAAATAAAGCGTCTGATCCAAGATCTCATATTTGGGTTGGTGCCTCTGCGGGGACAGGTAAAACAAAAGTATTAACAGACCGTGTTTTACGCTTAATGTTACCTGCTGAAAACCATGTAGCAACAGATCCGACACGTATTCTATGTATTACTTTTACAAAAGCAGCTGCGGCTGAGATGGCTTCTCGCATACAATCTATTCTTGCCGATTGGGTTTCATTAGATGATACGGTATTACGAGATAAAATATTTGCACTCACACAAGAAGACGTGAGTGATGATATTTTAAAACAAGCACGTCAATTATTTGCACGTGTCGTCGATGAAGGAGCCCGTATGAAAATCATGACGATCCATGGTTTTTGTGAGAGTGTGTTAAAACGCTTTCCAATTGAGGCGGGACTATCTCCTGATTTTGAGCTCATAGATGAAAGACAATCACGAGAAATGTTAGAGCATGTGATTGATGATTTATTCTCATCTAAAGCTCAGGAATTAAATAATGAAGAGCTAAATGAGGCCATAGAATTTTTATCAACACATTTAGATGAAAATGGCTTTAAAGATTTGATGAAGCGTGTCATTTCAGAGAGATCAGATTTCTCGCGCTTTATTAGAGATGTTGGTGGTCTATCGGAATCTATAAAAACGGTCTATCAATATAACAAATTTGATAATACCTTTGTTTCAAAAGAAGGAATTGAAGATATCTTCATACAAAAATGTGACTGGCCTCGTTTAAATCGCTGCGCAGAACTGCTTTGTTCTGGAGGTAAAAAAGAACAAGATATTGGTCAGAAATTGTTAATTGCGTGTCAAAATGTTAAAGAAGGGAAATCTCCTTTTCCTATTTTAGAAACAGTTTTTCTAACAACACAATATACGAGGCGCGCTCATCCTTTTGCTAAAAAAACACAAGAAAACTTTCCAGATGAATCTTTGTTTTTTGATGATATTGCAGATAGATTTATTGATGTTTTAGAGACTTTAAAAAGACTAAGACAAGCGCAAGCAACCAAAGCCTTATTAGTCCTTGGTTATGTTATTATTCAAGGCTATGAAGCCCAGAAAAAAAATAACAGCTATTTAGATTTTGATGATCTGATTATGAAGACGTCGGCGCTTTTTTCATCATCTAATCAAGCGGCTTGGGTTTTGTATAAATTAGATGGTGGTATTGATCATATTTTGATTGATGAGGCCCAAGATACAAGTCCTGACCAATGGGCTGTTATTCATGCGATAACTCAAGAGTTTTTTTCAGGCGAGTCTCGTTACGAAAGCTTTATAAAACGGACATTATTTGTTGTTGGTGATGAAAAACAATCGATTTATTCATTTCATAAAGCAGATCCAGCAAAATTCCAAGAGATGAAACAGTTTTTTAAAGAGCAAATATCGGCTTTAGAAGATGAACTTGTAGTCGTGCCTCTTAATACGTCTTTCCGCTCTACGTCAGCTGTATTAGACAGCGTTGATAATGTTTTTTCCAATATTGTTAATAAGCAAGGTGTTACGTTACTTAATGAAGAGAAAGTTGAACATTTTGTGCATAGACAAGGGCAAGCAGGCTGTGTTGAGGTTTGGCCTTTGGCTATAGAGAGTGATCATAAAAAAGAAGGATGGCATTTCCCTGTTGAGATTATTAAGAAACAATCTCATACACAAATTTTAGCAGATAAAATTGCAACGGAAATTTCTTTGTGGATTGAAAATAAAAAGATTTTGCCGTCTAAAAATAGACCGATTAAGCCCTCAGATGTGATGATTTTGCTGCAAAAAAGAGGCGGGCTTATGTATCCTATATTGAGAGCATTGAAAGCGCGCAATGTTCCCGTTTCTGGATTGGACCGTTTGACGGTTTCTAAGGAAATTATTATTCAAGATTTAATCTCTTTAGCAAAATTTTGTTTGTTAAATGAGGATGATTTATCTTTGGCAGAGTTTTTAAAATCTCCTTTTATCTCTATGTCTGAAGACACATTAATGTCTTATGCCTTAGACCGAAAAAAATCATTATGGGCACATCTTTTTAAACAAGATGAAGAAATAGTTTCTTATCTTAAGAACCTTAGAATTCAAGCGACTTTGATGCGCCCATATGAGTTTTTTGATTATGTGTTAACACACCCATGTCCATGTTCTGAGGTGAGTGGCTTTTCTGCAGCAAAAGCGCGTATGGGAGAAGAGATTATTGATCCTTTAAACGAATTTTTATCAATGGCAATACAATTTGAGCAACAACATGTCCCGCATATTCAAAATTTTATAGAATGGTTTGAAGCTGATGAGGCTGAGATAAAACGTGAAGCAGAGGGAAGTGGACAAGACGCTGTTAGAATTATGACTGTTCATGGGTCAAAGGGGTTGCAAGCGCCGATCGTGATTTTGGCAGATGCTGCGCGAAAAGCTAAAAAAGCATCCTCACAAGCCGAGAGCATTGTATGGCCTGTAATTGGTAAAAATGAAAAATCATATGCAGACATAAAAATGCCTTTATGGCGTTTGAAATCAAAAGATGAAGATCAAAACTTTAATGCAATAAAAACACACAACAATGAATTATCAGAGCAAGAATATAGACGGTTATTTTATGTGGCTATGACGCGCGCAAGTGATACATTAATTGTTGCAGGTAGTGTTAAGAGAGAAGAAAAATCAGAGTCCTTAACATGGTATAATATGATGTTAGACTCACTTCCTTTTGAGAAAAAGCCTTTTGTTGAGGATTGTGAAAAAGACGTATGGCAAAGCACTGATAAATTAGTTTATGAAACAGATCAAAAGACATCTTGTGAGGTTGATAAACGCGATAAAGATAATCAAATTATCTCTATTGATAAAACAGAAATGCCCCTGTGGTTATATCGTAAAACACAAAAACAAGCTGCAACAATACGTCCTTTAACGCCTTCTAAGTTAGATGAAAAAGAACCTGTTATTATTTCTCCTTTGCTTAGACAAAAAGATAAATATGAACAGGAAAAGAGGTTCTTGAGAGGGAATATCTTGCATGCTTTATTGCAATTTTTACCAGAGATTATGCCATCTAAGCGTAGAGAGGTAGCGACAAAGTATATTAAGGCTCAATGGCGTGATATTACTGATAAGGCCTGTGATATGTGGGTTGAAGAAATCGAGGCTGTTTTGAATAATCCAGATTTTTCTGATGTGTTTGGTCCTGGTTCTCGTGCAGAGGTACCAGTTTCTGGTCTTTTGTCTGGCAAGCAGGAATTTGTGCTGAGTGGGCAAATAGACCGATTGGTTATTTTACAAGACCGAATTTTAATTGTTGATTATAAGACGAATAGACCTTCTCCTGAGAAAGTGAAAGACGTACCTTCAATTTATATGAAGCAAATGGCGATCTATAAACAAGCGCTACAAGCCATATATCCAAATCATGAAGTCAAAACGGCTTTATTATGGACAGATCAAACAAAATTGATGATTTTATCTGAGACAGATCTTGACCGATATGGCATACAGCACTAATATTATTTTATAGAAACAAAATAAGTAACCCCATAACAAGAGGAAATGACATGTCAACTGTGGCTGTAAGTGATGCTTCTTTTGAAGACGATGTTTTAAATAATGATACACCTGTATTAGTAGATTTTTGGGCAGAATGGTGTGGCCCATGTAAGGCGCTTAGCCCAGTATTGGATGAGGCGGCTACTGAATTAGCTGGAAAAGTTAAAGTTGCTAAAGTGAATATTGATGAAAATCCTATGACACCGTCAAAATATGGGGTGCGTGGTATTCCAACATTAATGGTGTTCCAATCAGGTGAATTAAAGGCGACTCGTGTTGGCGGCTTATCTAAACAAGACTTACTGACTTGGATTAGTGAAAATAGCTAAATTAGAGTACTAGAGAACTTATATAAAAGCCCTTTCTTGTAAAGGGCTTTTATTATTATGCTGCTTGTGAAATGATTTTTGTGCCAAGCAAGTCTTTTAGGGTATTAACCAAAAAGACCATATCTTCTGTTGTATGATAAGGGGAGGGGGTAAAACGTAATCGCTCGGTTCCTACAGGCACAGTTGGGTAATTAATTGGTTGGACATAAATATCATAATCATGCAGTAATGTATCTGAAATATGTTTGCACAAAACAGCATCTCCAATCATAACAGGAACAATATGGCTCGGACCTTCTATAATGGGAAGACCGTTATCTCTCATGAGTGCTTTTAGTTCTTGGGCACGTGCTTGATGTTGAAGACGCTCGGATGTCGATTTTTTTAAATGCTCAACAGATTCTAAACATGCTGCAAGCAAAGCAGGGGAATGTGCTGTCGTAAAAATGAAACCCGAGGCAACAGAGCGTATACAATCGATGATCTCTCTGCTACCTGCAATGTAACCGCCCATAACGCCATACGCTTTTCCTAGCGTCCCTTCAATGATATCAATGCGATCCATAAGACCTTCTCTCTCAGCAATACCCGCACCTCTTTCTCCATACATACCAACAGCATGGACTTCATCAATATAGGTTAGTGCTTGATATTTATCGGCTAAGTCACAAATTTCTTTAATTGGAGCAATATCACCATCCATTGAATAAACAGATTCAAAGGCGATGATTTTAGGGCGATCTATTGGTTGTGAAGATAGGAGTTCTTCGAGATGTGCTAAATCATTGTGACGAAAAATTGCTTTTTCTACTTTTGATTGTCTGATGCCTGCAATCATGGATGCATGATTTTTTTCATCCGAAAGAATAATCGCATCAGGCATGATTTGTCCTAAAGCACTTAAGCTTGCTTCGTTAGATACATATCCAGATGTAAATAAAAGAGCATCTTCTTTGTGATGTAAATCGGCAAGAGATTGCTCTAAAAGGACGTGATAGTGTGTTGTGCCAGAGATGTTGCGTGTTCCTCCAGCACCTGTTCCAGAACGCGCAGCAGCGTCTTGTAAGGCTTTAATAACTTTGGGATTTTGTCCCATTCCCAAGTAATCATTTGAGCACCAAATAGTGATTTCTTTTTCAAGACCTGATTCATCGCGATAAATCGCTTTTGGGAATTGTCCGACAAGACGTTCAATATCAGCAAAAACTCTGTAACGCCCTTCGGCCTTGATTGACTCAATTTTCTCAGAAAAATAGGTGTTATAGTTAATCATATTGGTTATGCCCCTTGTTCAGAAATACTTTGAAATTAATCATTTTTAAAACTATAATTGGTATAAATCAATATGCAAGTCTTTGCATTGTAATATTTTTAGATAAGAAAGTTTTTTTTATGCTTATCGTCTTTGGCTCAATCAATATGGACATTATTGTCCATGCCACGAACTTTATCCCAGAAACACACACGTCTTTAGGAGGAGATTATCGCGTCCTTGATGGTGGTAAAGGGGCTAATCAAGCAATAGCCTCTGTTTTTGCAGGTGCTAGTAAAGTTTATATGGTCGGTTGCGTTGGTCATGATCGATATGGGGATGATTGCCTTCATAATATGCGTGTTAAAAATGTTGTAACTACAGGTGTTGCGCGGAGTGATTTATCAACAGGTCTTGTTGTGATGTGTGTAGATGAAGACGATAACAAGCAAATTAATATTGTTGCGAATGGTGCAAATGTTGAAACAAAGTCAGATCAAATTCCTGATAGCTTTTTTAAAGAAGATACAGTTGTATTATTGCAGATGGAAGTCCCTCATGAAGAGAATTGGTCTGTTGTAAAGCGTGCTCATGAGAAAGGCTCGACGGTTATATTAAATGTTGCTCCTACCGCCTCTGTCCCAGAAGAAATTCTGAGCATGGTGGATTATTTAATTGTGAATAAAGAAGAAGCAGGAGCTCTCGCCAGTTTACTTGATATTCAAGAAAATAAGACAGCGGAATTGGTGTTAAGGCTTTCTAAAAAATATGATTTAACAACCATTTTAACAATGAGTGAAAAAGGAACATATGCCTCAGAGAAAGGCATGAACTTCATACGTGCGCATGCTATGAGTGTGAATGCGGTTGATACGACAGGTGCGGGGGACACGTTTTGTGGTGTTTTTGCAGCGTGTATTGAACGTGGTATGAATGTAAAATCAGCCTTGCATCACGCATCTGTAGGAGGCGCCTTAGCTTGTATGAAGGAAGGGGCTCAAGAGAGCATGCCGACATTAAGAGATATTGAAGTTAACTTGAGTAAATGTGAAGACCCAGAAGTCGTTGAACATAATCAATAGGATCAAGCAATGAAGGAAATACTTACATGGCAGGATATTGAAACCTTATCCGACCAGCTGGTCGCTTCTATTGATGCAGGTGGCGAAACTTTCACAGATATTCTAGCCTTGGCTCGTGGTGGGATGTTTCCTGCGACATTATTGGCTTATGGTCTTGGTGTGCGCTCTATTCATAGTATCGCTCTTGCCTCTTATGAACAAGATAGCCAAGGGGCTTTAGAAGTTAAAAGTGATTTACCTAATCTAGAAGGGCGTTCGCTATTGATCGTTGATGATTTGGCGGACACAGGAAAAACACTCGATTTTGTTAAACGCTTATATCCAAAAGCAAAAGTAGCGTGTTTATTGACAAAACCAGAAGGAAAAAGTCGTGTTGATTTCTTTGTGAAAGAATATGCACAATCTGTCTGGATTGATTTTCCATGGGAAAAGAATGAAGCTGAAGGCATAGAAAAAAGCCGTCAACGGATAACGCAAACGGCTTAATCAAATTTTTTCTTTTTAATTTAATGAAGTGTTACAGTTTGTACATCATTGTGCCATGCGGCATGAATGGCTGTTTTCTCGTCAGGGAAAATACTGATTTGCTCGCCCGCAGCGTTATAAAGTGCATAAGCCATATTTCCTTCAATATAAATAGGGCGTACATAAAATAACCCTTCTTTTCCTAAATCTTTAAAAGCTTGGGGAGATATATGGCGTAATGCATCTACAATTTCTGTTGAATTCTCTGACATCGAAAAACCTCTCTTATTCTCAATAGACATGCTAATTTTACTCCTAAAAGATGAATATTCTGTTTAAAAGGGGATCAAGATTGAAAATTTAATCTGTTTTTTTCGCTTCAATCGTCTTTGTTTTGGGAGTGTCAGTTGATGAGATCGATATTTTTCTGACATTAACTTCTGGCTCGATGCGATGTAAATCGATATTTAACAGGCCATTATCCATTGTCGCGCCATCAACTTCTATGCCATCGGCTAGCACAAAAGAGCGTTGGAATTGGCGTGTTGCTATACCGCGATGGATAAAGAGGCGATCTTCATCTGATGTTTCTTTGCGCCCTCTGATAACGAGTTGGTTATCTTCTATTTGTACAGATAAATCATCCATAGTAAAACCAGCAACCGCAAGTGTAATGCGTAGCTCGTTCTCACCCATTTGTTCAATGTTATAAGGGGGATAGCTATCAGATGATTTTGCAATACGATCAAGTGTACGTTCAAATTGATCAAATCCTAGTAATAAAGGACTATCGAATAATGACAGACGTGTTGTCATGGGTTTGTCTCCTTCTTTCGTTAAGCAAGGTTAAACATATAATACGAAGCCCAAATGAGGCGCTTCATTACATATAAGTATATCATAAGTGATAAAAATCAAGCAAGAAAGAAGTAACAGAGCAAAACAAAAGGAGAGTTGTTATTTCTTCTTTTTCTCCTTAATGAATTCACGGTCACAATAACCGCACGTAATCATATCTGTGCCGTCGAAACTATAATATACAGCAGGATGTCCTAAAGCACCGCCACCACCATCACACATGATTGTTTTGACAGAAGGATCAACTAAGATTTGTTCTGGCGCTTTTGTAACTGTATCTTTTCCCATTTTTGTTATCCCTTTGTTTATTATATATAATACCAGTTGGTTCCATCGGGGTTGTCTTTAAGGCCAATGCCTTGTTTGATTAAATCATCTCTGATTTGATCGGCTTTGGCAAAGTCTTTTTCTTGTTTTGCTTTTTGACGTGCTTCAATCAATGAAATGATCGTTGTTTCATCCACAGATACGTTTTGTGTTTTAGAGGCAAACCATTCCGATGGTTTTTGTTGGAATAAACCGAGGAGATCTGACGCGCCTAAAAGATAAGCTTTTAAATCTTCTTTTGAGAGTGTTGTATCTTTTAATAAAGAAAAGAGTGTGGCAAATGCTTGAGGTGTATTCAAATCATTATTTAAGGCTTCTAACAGATCTGGATGAAAACGGGCCTCGACATGAACATCTTCAAGCTCTTCAAGGGTCTTATAGATCTTATCAAGATTGTTAATGCATTGATTTAAAATATCTTCTCCCCATATTAAAGGCTGACGGTAATGAGCAGAAAGAAGAGCCATGCGAAGCGCCTCTGGTGGATGTTCTTTGATTAAATCATGAATTAAAACGATGTTGCCTAGCGATTTTGACATTTTCTCAGAGCCCATATTTAAGAACCCATTATGTAGCCAGAAACGTGCAAAAGGCTTTCCGTCATGCGAACAGGTTGATTGGGCGATTTCATTTTCGTGATGTGGGAATGTTAAATCAATCCCTCCACAGTGAATATCAATGGTTTCTCCCAGATGTTTTTCAATCATAGCAGAGCATTCGATGTGCCAGCCTGGACGTCCACGTCCCCATGGGCTTTCCCATCCAGGTAAATCATCTGTTGAGGGTTTCCACAATACAAAATCTGAAGGATCTTTTTTATAAGAAGCAACATCAATACGAGCACCAGCCAAAATTTCATCTTGTGAAGCGCGTGATAATTGTCCGTAATCTTTATAAGAAGGCACATGGAATAAGACGTGGCCATCCGCTTCATAGGCATGACCAGCTTCTAATAAACGCTCTAACATTGAAATAATTGTTTCAATCGTTTCTGTGGCCCTTGGCTGAATTGTGGGAGAAAGATTGCCTAAATCAGCGAGATCATCTTGATAGATTTTTTCAAACTTACGTGTGATAACCGAAATATCGATTTTTTGCTCTTGCGCAGCTTTATTAATTTTATCATCAATATCAGTAATGTTGCGCGCATAAACAACATGATCATCACCATAGTGATGGCGGAGTACTCGGAATAAAACATCAAAAGCAACGGCTGAGCGTCCATTTCCAATATGAGCATAACTGTAAACGGTAGGTCCGCAGACATACATCGTAACGCGAGATGGATCTTCGGGGGTGAATTCTTCTTTTTTTCTTGATAAGCTGTTGTAAAGTTTTAAAGTCATAGCTATATAAAAATCCTTGAATGAAATATTTGTATCTATTCTTATAGCAAAAAGAAGAGTAAGATACAGCCCTTAAAATAAGGAAATGATACGAAAACAATGATGTATGAATCGTCATATACAAAAGGCCTCTCTGGAACGGTGCTTATTCCTGGTGATAAGTCTATTTCTCACCGTGCGGTAATGTTTTCGGCTTTGGCTGAAGGGCGTTCAAAAATCGAAGGGTTATTAGAAGGGGACGATGTATTGGCAACAGCTTCTATTATGGAAGCATTAGGTGCGGATATTGAGAAAAAAGACGGTATTTATTTTGTAGATGGTGTTGGATTTAGAGGGGTGGAAAAACCGCTTGAGCTTCTTGATTGTGGTAACAGTGGGACATCTATGCGCTTACTCTCTGGCTTACTTGCAGGACAACAAATTGAGGCAACATTAATAGGGGATGTTTCGTTATCAAATAGACCGATGAAACGTGTTTTGACACCATTAAGCCAAATGGGTGCTTCTGTTGATGCTAAAGATGATATTTATCCACCATTAGTTATTCGACCAGCAACGTTAAAGCCAATTACATACAGATTACCTGTTGCTTCGGCACAAGTAAAGTCATGCATTCTTCTTGCTGGGCTTTGTTGTGATGGCATGACAACAGTTATTGAAACTGAAAAAAGCCGTGATCATACAGAAAAGATGCTAAACGCTTTTGGTGCTCATGTCATTGTTGAAGAAAAACAAGATGAAACGCATATATCTGTTCAAGGTCGTCCTGTTTTGCGTGCTACAGATATTCGTGTGCCTGCAGATCCAAGCTCAGCTGCTTTTTTCATTGTTGCAGCGTTGATCACAGAAGGATCGGAATTATTCTTACCTAATATCATGTTGAATGAAACGAGAACGGGATTGATTACAACATTGTTAGAAATGGGTGCGGATATTCAAATTACAAATGAGCGTGAAGAAAATGCGGAAAAAGTCGGTGATATTACGGTTAGGTCAAGTGATCTACAAGGAATTGAAGTGCCTGCAAGTCGCGCTGTGAGCATGATTGATGAATATCCTATTTTATCGATTGCTGCTGCTTGTGCGCGCGGTCAAACGGTAATGCATGGGATCAAAGAACTGCGTGTGAAAGAAACAGATCGTATTGCAGCCATGGAAGCAGGATTGAAATCATGTGGTGTTTCAGTTGTTTCAACAGATGATAGTATGACAGTGTCAGGCGCCGATACAATTGAGCCAACGTCTTTCATTCAAACGCATCACGATCATAGAATTGCGATGAGTTTTTTGACATTAGGATTAGTGAGTACCCAAGACATAGTCATTGATGATATATCGATGATTAAAACATCTTTTCCAAATTTCTTGGATCTTATGGAGATGTGTGGAGCGAATATGAAACCATTTGTAAAAAGAGGAGTCGCATGACATTTGTAATCGCTGTTGATGGAACTGCAGCAAGTGGAAAAGGAACAATTTCTGAACGATTGGCAAAACGATATGGTTTTGACTATATGGATACAGGTGTATTATATCGCGGAACGGGCGTTATTACAAAACGCGATTTTGGTGATCCTCTTGAGGAAGCATTTGCCGTTAAGGGGGCTCAGCGCTTAGCAAATAATTTCCCTCATATTTTAGATGGTATTGATCTTAGAACCGATGAGGCAGGACGCAATGCCTCTGTGGTTGGAAAACACCCTCAAGTGCGACAAGTCTTGTTTCAAATGCAACGCGATTTTGGTTTGAACGCGACAACGGGTGCTATCCTAGATGGGCGTGATATTGGTTCTGTTATTTTCCCTGAAGCACAAGTGAAACTGTTTGTGGATGCCGATATCGAAATCCGCACGCAACGTCGTTATAAAGATCTAAAAGAAAGAGAACCAGACCTTTCTTTTGATACATTGCTTGAGGAAATGAAAATCAGAGATGAACGTGATAAAAATCGTGAAAGCGCGCCGCTTATTCCTATGCCGGATTCTATTATAATTGATAGTACTTCGATGGGTATTGATGAGGTAATGGCATATGTCAGAGAGCGTGTCGATCCGATTATTGACAAATTTTTCCCGAAAAAAGCGCTTTAAAGCTTGAAATTCTTTTAAATATGGGGTATTTCACACTCATCTTATAAGAAAGTGAGGACTAATATCCATGGCAAAAGCCGCAAAAACAACTAACCAAATGCCAGACTTTGGCGCAGAGAGCTTTGAAGCTCTTTTAAATCAATCAATGAATAACTCTGAATCTTTTGAAGGTCAGGTTGTCGAAGGGACAATCGTTTCAATCGATAAAGAAGCAGTAATCGTTGATGTCGGTCTAAAATCAGAAGGCCGTATTGCAATTAAAGAATTCCAAACACCAGGTGAAACAGCTGAACTTAACATTGGCGACAAAGTTGAAGTTTATGTTGATCGCTTAGAAGATCGTAATGGAGATGCTGTATTATCACGTGAAAAAGCACGTCGTGAAGAAGCTTGGGGTGAACTCGAGAAATTACACGAAGCTGAAGAGCGTGTTAATGGTATCATCTTCAATCGTGTTAAAGGTGGTTTCACAGTTGACCTACAAGGTGCTGTTGCCTTCCTACCAGGATCTCAAGTTGATATTCGCCCAGTTAAAGATGCAAGCCCATTAATGGGTGTGCCTCAACCATTCGTTATTTTGAAAATGGACCGTGCTCGTGGCAACATCGTTGTATCACGTCGTGCAGTACTTGAAGAGAGCCGTGCTGAAGCGCGTAGCGAAATCATGTCTGATATTAAAGAAGGTTCAATTCTTGACGGTGTGGTTAAAAATATCACTGATTACGGTGCGTTCATCGATCTTGGTGGTGTTGATGGTCTGTTACACGTAACAGATATTTCTTGGAGCCGTATCTCTCACCCATCAGAAGTTCTTGAAATTGGTCAAACAATTAAAGTTCAGGTGATTAAGTTCAACGAAGAGAACCAACGTATTTCACTTGGTATGAAGCAATTGATCGAAGATCCTTGGGTTTCTGCAGCAGCGAACTTCAAACAAGATATGAAAGTAACAGGTAAAGTAACAAACATCACAGATTACGGTGCGTTCATCGAATTAGGTGATGGTGTTGAAGGTCTTGTTCACGTATCTGAGATGTCTTGGACAAAGAAAAATGTTCACCCATCGAAAGTTGTTTCGGTTGGTCAAGAGATTGAAGTACTTGTTCTTGATGTTGATATGGACAAGCGCCGTATTTCACTTGGTATCAAACAAATATCTGACAACCCATGGTTGACGTTTGCTGATCAATACCCACAAGGTACAGTTCTTGAAGGAACAGTTACAAATATTACTGAATTTGGAGTATTTGTACGTCTTGCAGACGATCTTGAAGGTATGGTTCACGTATCTGATTTGTCTTGGGATCAAGAAGGTGATGATGTTATCAAAACATATTCTGTTGATGATAAAATCGAAGTTAAGATTCTTGAAATTGATCCAGAGAAGGAACGTATTTCTCTTGGTGTTAAGCAATTATCAGAAGATCCATTTGAAGGAAATGCTGATACGTTGAAAAAAGGATCTGTTGTTACATGTACAATCGCAGAAATTGACGGTACTAAAGGTATCCAAGTTACTGTTGAAGAAGGTGTAACAGGATATGTTAAGAAAGTTGACCTTTCTCGTGATAAAGCAGAACAACGCACAGATCGTTTTGCTGTTGGCGAAAAAGTTGATGCGAAAGTATTAAGCGTTGATAAGAAAACACGTCAGTTGTCACTATCGATCAAAGCGCGTGAACTTGATGAAGATAAAGCTGCTTTAAAACAGTATGGTTCTTCTGATAGTGGTGCTTCTCTTGGTGATATCTTGGGTGCTGCTATGCAAGCCAAAGAAGGTGATGCTGAAGCGCCTAAAGCTGAGGAAAAGAAAGCAACTAAGAAAAAAACAACAAAGAAAAAAGAAGACGCAGCTGAATAATCTCAAGCGATTCTTATTTCATTATAATTTAGCCAAAATGCCCCACCTTTATAGTGGGGCATTTTTTTTATTTGATTTTTTTAGAGAAACCGTCACACTCAAAGAACAATTTTTGAAAAAAGAGGATGATTATGAGCGATATATCAATGTGGTCCCCAAGTGAAGACAGTGTTAAGAAGAGCCAGATGTGGCAGTTAAAAGAGCTGATTTCTGAGAAAGAAGGTGTATCTCTAGAAAGCTATCAAGATCTTCACGCGTGGTCGGTTTCTCACTGTGAACAATTTTGGAATTACGTGTGGGATGTTTGTGGTGTTATTGGTGATAAAGGGGCGATGCCTTATTTAGAAAATGCAGAAGACATGATGGCGGCACGCTTTTTCCCGCGCGCCTCTCTTAATTATGCTGAGAACATGCTGCGTCGTGACGATAATGCTTCTGCTTTGATTTTTCGCGCAGAAGGGCAAGTAAAAGAGGAAAGTCTGACTTATAAAGAACTTCAAGAACAGGTTAGTCTGTATCAGCAAGCCTTTAAAGAAGCGGGGTTAAAAAAGGGGGATCGTGTCTGTGCGCTTTTACCCAATATGATTGAAACAGTGATTTTATGTTTGGCGGTTACATCATTGGGAGGCATATGGTCTTCGGCATCACCTGATTTTGGTGAGAAGGGTGTCTTGGATCGCTTTGGTCAGATTGAACCCCGTTTTTTTATATCTGTGGATGGTTATTATTATAATGGCAAAGTGATTGATTGTGGCGAAAAGAACAAAGCAATTTTATCACAATTACTAACAGTTGAAAAAGCGCTGCTTGTTTCTTATGCAGGCTCTCAAACAGATTTGAGCGAAGCGTTTGTATCTTATGTTGATTTTGCAACTCCTTATCAGGCAACAGCTTTGTTTTTTGAGCGTGTTGAATTCGCTCATCCCTTGTTTATTATGTTTTCAAGTGGGACGACAGGAAAACCAAAATGTATCGTACATGGTACGGGCGGCGTTATTTTACAGCACATAAAAGAACATAAACTTCAATGTGATATCAAAAAGGATGAACGAGTCTTTTATTTCTCAACAACAGGATGGATGATGTGGAATTGGCTGATGGGCGGTTTGCTCGCAGATGCGTGCTTGATGCTTTACGATGGGTCCCCTTTCTATCCACAAACAGCATTGTGGGACTATGCTCAAGATCACGGATGTCATTTTTTTGGAACCTCTGCGAAATATGTTGATGCGATGAAAAAGTTTGGAATGGCTCCAGCACAAACACATGATTTATCGTCAATAAGAATGCTGGCCTCAACGGGATCCCCCCTTGTCCCAGAGAGCTTTGATTATATTTACACTGATATTAAAGAAGATATCCATATCGCCTCAATTTCTGGCGGAACAGATATTGTTTCTTGTTTTGTGTTAGGAAATCCTTTGTCCCCTGTTTATAGAGGCGAGATCCAAGCGGCAGGACTTGGGATGGCTGTACAAGTTTGGAACGATATAGGGCAGCCATCAGAAAATGGCGCAGGAGAGCTTGTTTGCACAAAACCATTCCCTTGTCAGCCAATTTATTTTTGGAATGATGAAAGTGGCTATCGTTATAAATCAGCATATTTCGATCAGTTCGATAATATATGGTGCCATGGTGATTGGGTGGAAAAAACAAATCATAATGGATTTATTATCCACGGGCGTTCAGATGCAACACTAAACCCAGGAGGTGTACGTATTGGGACAGCTGAAATTTATCGCCAAGTAGAACAAATTGATGAAGTCGTTGAATCGATTGCGGTGGGGCAAGATTGGCAAGGCGATGTGCGTGTCATTTTATTTGTGGTTTTACGAGAGGATGAAAATTTAGATGAAGATTTGTGTGACCGCATTAAAAAACAGATCAGAAGCGGAGCAAGCCCTAGACATGTCCCCGCGAAGATCTTACAAGTTCCAGATATTCCAAGAACCAAAAGTGGTAAAATCACGGAATTAGCAGTGAAGCATATTATTCATGGTCGCGAGATTAAAAATAAAGAGGCTTTGGCAAATCCAGAGGCTTTGAGCTGTTATCAAGATTTAGAAGCATTAAAAAGCTAATTTCTTCTTTAACTTGGTGGACAAATCATTGTATAAAAGTATAAATAATGAATGTTTAATTTAAACGGTTAGGTTTTTTAAGATGCGTTTTTCATTTTTAGTTTTAACATGTCTTGCAATTTTTGCTTTTGTTTCAAGTGCTTCCGCACAAGAACCAAAGCTTTTAAGTGTCCATAAAGATTGGAGCGCTTTTACCTTTATGGAAGATGGGAAAAAAGTATGCTTTATGGCATCGCAACCATCAAAGTCGCAAGGTAACTATACAAGCCGAGGCGAGGTATTCGCACTGATTACACACCGTCCAGGTGATAATAGTTTTGATGTTGTAAGTTTTGTTGCTGGATATACACACAAGAAAAATAGTGATGTAAAGGTTAATGTCGGTGGTAAGAAATATACGCTTTTCACTCAAGCAGATACTGCATGGGCTTCTGATGATGCAACAGATAAAGCATTGATGAATTCTATTAAGTCTGGAAGTACGATGGTTGTTAAAGGTGTTTCAACACGTGGAACAGATACAACAGACACATATTCTTTGTCTGGTTCAACAGCAGCCTACCAAGCAATTTCTAAGGCGTGTCGCTAAAAAGACTCGCTATTTTTATATTTTACGTATATAGTGCGGCGTTATGAATTTAGAGAGTACAAAGCGTCATAATAAAGCATTTGCAGCACCCGATCTATCTAGTGAGGGTGCTTTGCAATTGGTCGGTTTATCTTTTGATGAGATGAAAGAGGTTGTTTTATCAATTGGGGAACCCGCTTTTAGAGCAAAACAACTTTATCAGTGGATTTATCAAAAAGGCGTGAGTGATTGGTCCTTGATGATGAATTTACCTGAAAAAATGCGCGGTCTTTTATCTGAGAAATATAGTATTGCTCGCCCTGAGGTGACAAGTCATCAAAAATCAACAGATGGTACTCAAAAATGGCTTTTGAAAATGGCCGATGGACAGGAAATAGAAACTGTCTTTATTCCAGAAAGTCGTCGAGGCACGTTATGTGTTTCTTCTCAAGTCGGTTGTACGCTTAGTTGTAAATTCTGCCATACAGGAACACAAGGGTTGGTGCGTAATTTAGGCGCACGTGAAATTGTGTTGCAAGTCATGCAAACCTTAGATGGATTAGATGGCTGGCCGATTGGCTCTGGTAAAGCAAAAGAACTAACCAACATCGTCTTTATGGGTATGGGTGAACCGCTTTATAATTATGATGAGGTTGTTAAAGCTGTGAAAATTCTTACAGATGAGAATGGATTAAATTTCTCAAGACGTAAGATTACAATATCAACATCTGGTGTTGTACCAATGATTGAACAGTTGGGAAAAGATGTAAATACAGGTCTTGCTATTTCGCTACATGCTGTGACAGATGAGGTACGTGATTATTTGGTGCCTTTGAATAAAAAATATAATATTGATACGCTTTTACAAGCGTGCAAAAACTACCCAAATGTATCTCAAATGCGCCCGATTACATTTGAATATGTTATGTTGAAAGATGTTAATGACTCTGATGGAGATGCTAAGAAACTGGTTTCTTTGATGAAACGATTACCATCTAAAGTGAATTTAATACCTTTCAATCCATGGCCTGGGGCTGCTTTCGAATGTTCAAGTAAAAACCGTATTAAAGCCTTCGCATCAATCCTTGAAAAAGCAGGCTTTGAAAGCCCTGTTAGACGCGCAAGAGGACAAGATATATTAGCTGCTTGTGGTCAGTTGAAGTCAGAAAGCACACGTGCAAAATTAAAAGAACTCCAAGGAAAAGAAGTATCGGCATAAAGCTTGATTTTTCTTTTGTTTTTGTGCTATTAAAAACAGCTATTTTTTTAGTAAAAATGTTGATTTAGAGGCTAATAGTTTCTAGAATCAGAAAGCTATGCGAATGAGACACGTAAAACCATTGCCATTACCAGATAACCTCATCATTTTGGGGAAACCGTTTCGTTTACGTTATTTGTTGATGGTTTCGTTGATGATTGTATTTTGTTCTATTCTTATCAGTTATTTACCAAGCCCAAACATTGTTCCTGTTCATTCTAAAATTCTAACGGCTCAACCTTCAATCATAGAAAAAAAATCTGAGATTAAATATAGCGAGAGCGAATCACAGCCAGTAGAAACGATTTCAGCTGAAATTGAAAAAATTATAGAAACAGCAAATGGAACGCCAATTGTTATCCCAAGAGCAAAACCAAACGAAATCAGAAAGCATGTTACTTTGGCAAAGGGTGATACTCTTAGTAGCTTTTTCACAAAACAAGGATTGAACACGACGCATGCCTATTCAGTTATAAAGGCATTTAGAAAAGTCTATAACCCCCGTGATGTTAAGGCGGGAGAGCCTTTTAAATTTGATATGATTCGTAGTCCTATTGATGGCTCTTTAAAACTTGTTTCTTTGGAATATAGCCCATCAATTGTTAAGACGATCACGATTACGCCAGATGCCGATGGCGGCTATATTGCGACAAAGGATGAAAAAGAACTGATTCATAAACAAATGGCTTCGATTGTGAATGTCGAAAATTCTCTTTATGGCTCTGCGGCAAGAGCAGGGTTGCCAGATCATGTTATTATGGATTTAATTTATGTGTATTCATGGAAGGTTGATTTTCAGCGCGATATCCGTTCGGGAGATCAAATACGCGTTTTATACGAAGCTGAATATACAGAAGATGACGAGCCGACAAATAAGTACAATATTTTATTCGCATCAATGTCGACTAAGAACCAAGATATTGATATATACCGTTACACAACAAAAGACGGTTTAGTAGATTTTTTCCTTCCTGATGCGAAATCAGTACGCCAAGGGCTTCTTAGAACACCTATTGAATTTGGACGCGTTTCATCTGGTTATGGTCTAAGAAAGCATCCTGTTTTAGGGTATAATAAAATGCATAAAGGTGTGGATTTTGCTGCACCAAGAGGGACTAAGATTTTTGCGGCTGCAGATGGTATTGTTGATAAGAAATATTATTCATCAAGTTATGGTAACTATATTCGTATTCGCCATACGAATGGTATTAAAACAGCATATGCGCATATGAAAGGCTTTGCGAAAAGTATCTCTTTAGGTGATCGTGTTAAGCAAGGCTCTGTTATTGGTTACGTTGGTACAACAGGACGTTCCACAGGACCTCACCTTCATTATGAAGTTTTGAAGAATGGTCGCCAAGTTAATCCAAGATCGGTTAATCTACCAACTCAAAATGAGTTAAAAGGTGAAGAAAAAGAACAATTTATGCGCCAGAAATCAGTCTATCAAAGTGCCTTTTTGAATATGGCAGATGATTTGATCAAAGATTATGTTGCACAATCTGATGAATAAAGGGCGTGATGTGATGATGCTTAAACGCTTTTCTTTTCTTTTATTCACCTTTGCATTCTTTTCTTGTGTCGTGCCAGTTAAGGCATCTCAGTCACTCGTAACGGGGCATGATTTTAAGACACATTGTTTTAGCCCATATGATACAGATTCAGGGTATTGTGCTGGCTATGTAACGGCTGTTGCTGACTTAATGATAGAGCACAGACTATATGGCTTTGAAGCATGTAATATTGGTTTTATAAGATCGCAACAATTTGTTGATACAGTTCGCCTTTATATGAAGAAACACCCTGAAAGTTTAAATAGTAATGCGCGCCTTATCGTTGCTCAAGCGATTGCAAAAGCATTTCCTTGTTATTAATGAAATTTGATTAATTAATTATCTAGGGGCGCAACGATAATGTTGTTCGACATTCTCGTATTCTTCTAAATTCCATTCATAGGCTTTATCTCTGAAAGATTCTTGCTGTTTTGTACGTGTATCTTCCGCTAAATCATCAAGATAGTTTTTGTAACCTACGACAGGGCTAAGACCATGAAAGGCATATTTTAAAGCATTGAAAACAGGGCGTTGGAAATAAGTATCTTGTGTATTGATTGCTTCAAATGTTTTTGCTTTAACGGCTTTTTCAATTCTTTGAATCACGTCTTCTTGGCGCAGTTTTTTTGCCTCCATATAGCGTAATACAGCATTATCATTAAATAGAATTGTATATGACATCATATTATTACTCCTGTTTTTTTTATTCTTAATTAAAATTACAAGATTTTTGGCATCAGTACAAGTTTTTTTCATAAATTTAAAAATCTTGCAATTTTCATACTTTTTATGGTACAAACCCTCATGAAAAACCCAAGAGGACATCAAAAGACGGTTAAGGTCAAAACGGCTAAAAAGCGGACATCTTCGTCAACACGTTGGCTGGAGCGCCAGCTAAATGACCCTTATGTAGCGCAAGCAAAAAAGCTTGGTTATCGTTCTCGTGCGACTTTTAAGTTATTACAACTTGATGAAAAATTGAATTTGCTTAAGCCTGGGCTTAGAGCTGTAGATCTAGGTTGTGCTCCTGGGGGCTGGGTTCAAGTTATGATCGATAAGATTCAACCTCAGAAGACAGGCGGACGTGTTGTTGGTATCGATTATTTGGAAATGCAACCTTTTGAAGAAGCAACAATTTTACAAAAAGATTTTACAGAGCCTGATGCGCCTGACTTATTAAAGGCTGCTTTAGGCGGGAAAGCGGATTTGGTCGTCAGTGATATGGCTGCTCCCACAACAGGTCATAAACGTACAGATCATTTGCGTATTATTGCTTTGTCTGAACTCGCTTATTATTTCGCACGTGATGTTTTGAATGAAGGCGGTGCCTTTTTAACGAAAGTATTTCAAGGCGGTTCAACACATGAACTCTTAACGCTCTTGAAAAAAGAATTTAAAACAATTAAACATATCAAGCCAGATGCTAGTCGCAGTGACTCAGCAGAAATTTATGTTGTCGCTCAAGGATTCAAAGGAAAAGATGAAAGTCTTTACCCAGAAACATATGATGAGGATGACTTTTATCCCTGAATGGAAGCCCAATAGATGACACCTCATGCCCGTATTCAAACAGTAATAGATTTTATTAATTTAATTGATCATACGAAAAAACCTGCCGATAGCTTGATATCAGGGGAGTTTCGTCAAAAGCGTTATATTGGCTCTAAAGATCGCGCAGATATAGCAAACCGTTATTATCGTATTTTAAGATCTCATGCGCGTCTTGTTTGGTGGCTTAAGAAAATGAGTTTTAGCCCAACACCAAGGGCACGTGTATTGCTTGATATTCTGTTTTATGAAGGACCAGATGCTGTAGCCCAATATTTTACAGGTGAAACTTATGCTCCAGATATTCTATCAGCCTCTGAAATGCAATTGATTGAACGTTTATCAGATCAAGAGCTTAACCATTCTGATATGCCAGAGCATATTCGTTATGAATGCCCAGAATGGATTTATCCTCAATTAAAAGAGATCTTTAAAGAGAGTTTCGCTCAAGAGATGTCTGAAATGTTAGAGCCAGCTTCTCTGCATTTAAGGGTCAATGCTTTAAAAACAAGTAAGAGCGATGTGATTAAGAAACTTGCAGAAGATGATATTGCTGTGGAAGAGGGACGTTTGTCACCTTTGGCTCTTATCGTTGATGGACGCCCTGCTTTAAGTGCAACAGACACATTTAAACAAGGCTTGGTTGAGGTGCAAGATCAAGGCTCTCAATTAATTGCACTCTTAACAGGAGCTAAATCGGGAAATCGTGTTTCAGATTTCTGTTCCGGTGCGGGCGGGAAAGCTCTTGCTATCGGCGCTATGATGGATAATAAAGGGCTAATCGTTGCGAGTGATGTCCTTGAGGGGAAATTAAGACGTGCTAAGACGCGTTATAAAAGAGCAGGTGTTCACAATATTGAAACACGCCCTTTAACAACAGAAAATGATAAATGGGTTAAAAGAAATAAAGGACGCTTTGATGTGGTGTTAACGGATGTTCCTTGTAGTGGAACAGGAACATGGAAGCGTAATCCTGATATGCGTTGGAATTTTTTAGGACCTGATTTAGATGAATTAATTCCTTTGCAAAAAAGTATTTTAAAAAGCGCCTCTCGTATGGTTAAACCAGGTGGTGAATTGGTCTATGCAACATGTTCTTTGCTTGAAGATGAAAATGAAAAACAAATCGAAACATTTTTGGCAGATCATTCTGATTTCGAAATTGTTCCTGTTAAAGACATTTGGCAAGAGCGCGTAGGCACAGAGAACCCAGACTTTGATTTATATATGCGCTTAACACCGTCGAAATCGCACACGGATGGCTTTTTTGCCTGTGTCTTAAAAAGAAAATCAGCTTAAATTCTTAATATAAAAAGAGAGATCTTCTAATTCTTTCTTCTTCTTTTTTTGCAGATCTTCGGCTTCCCAGTCAGTCCCCCATAATTCATTTTGATGGAGTTCCTCAAGAAGGGCATGTGTAAAGACATCTTCTTGTGTAAGTTTATTTTTAAATAAATGATAGATCAGAATAGGTGAGCTTGTTAAAGAAACACCAACTTGAAAAGCATTAAGCTCATAGATGTCTAATTTTTCTAAATATTGTTTCCAAAATGTGATGATTTCGTTTGATTGATCTGTTGGAAGGAGTGTTTCTTGTATCTGATACTCAGCACCAATTTCTTTATTCATCAAATCAATGAGAGGCAACCATTGTTCTTGCTGTTTTGAATAAAGAAGAGGATCTTCTTTTGTTATATATAACAGTGTATCTCCATGAATATAGGCAAGAATTTGATCGATTATATCTTTTTCAAAACCATCTATTTTGTCCAATGCCGTTGAAACCAATTGTGTGATGGGCATATCATCGGCTTGAATTGTGTCTTCAATCTTAGACCATTCCTCTGCAATTTTTTCTGCAAGGATGATTGAATTAACAGAGAGTGTCTTTTTTAGAGGTGTCTTAATTGACTTCCCGTCTAATAAAATTTCATATGGAGGCTGTGTTGAGATATCAACCGTTTTATAAAAGCGTTTCATGGGAAGAGGTTTAATTACGGTTTCTTCTTGTCAATTGCTGATTAATCTCTGAAAATGTTCGACCATCAAGAATTCCAGCATCCCTTAATGTTTTACACAAAAACATATTGTGACATGTACTTGCTGTCATAACGCCTTGTTCTACTAGATCCCAAAATCCATCTCTTACAACAATAATGTCAGGATCTTCAGTTTCTTGAATTTGTTCAGGGCTCATGTCATTGGGTGGTAATGGTATGAAAGCGCAGGTTTTTTGATTAATACAAGCAGGGTAGCGTATTCTTGAGATCTGGTCGTTAGCAATTGCTTCTGCTGTTCGCTTCATTTTGTTGTGATATTCAATTATAATTTCGCTTAAATTGACACCGTATGTTGATTCAATATCATCAAAGGTAGAGCAAGATGCTGGGCGCTTTGAGGCAGGAACGGGTTCTTTAGCTGTTCCTATGCAATCTCTAGAAAATGAAACGATGTCTGATCCAATACCAAAAGAAGCTTGAAGATGATCAAAATATGTTGGGTATGTTTCTATATAGGCTTCTAATGCAAAACCATCAAGGATATAACTTTTCCGCCAATCAATACTTTTAGACATAAAAATAAAAGATGCAATGATACAGATACAGCTAATTAGAATGAGAGAAATAACTTCTCGGATCATTGCTGTATAAAAAACAACATTTGCAATGGCGAAAAAGAGGATAAATATACCAATTGAAGATTCTAAATAGGGAAGGTTATTCGCAATCATATAGACAGCAATAGCAAAGAAAATAGAAACGCATCCAATCGCGATTTTTACAACACCACTAGAGGCACCACCTTTTTTATCCTTAATGTCAAAATCTTCGTTCATATGATAATCTCTTGTTATGAATTTTTTTAGAAATGAAGGATTTGCGAGATATGCAAATCTTAATTATTATCTTAGGCTATAGTTTCGATATTTCAAAGCCAAAATAAGAAAAAAGTTGAAAAAAATGTTTAGGCAGCTCTGCCTTAAGCACCATTTTGCATTTGTTTTTGGGATGCGTAAATGTAATTTGATGCGCATGTAAGAAAAGATTAGAAACATTTTCATCAAAAAAGACATCATCATCATTTAAATAATTTTCATTATATTTATGATCTCCCATAATTGGAGTGGCAAGGTGAGAGAGATGGACTCTAATTTGGTGTGTGCGACCCGTATGCGGTTTTGCTAGGACGAGTGCAATTGTTTTACTGTGATGGTCAATTACTTCATATTCTGTGAGTGCTTTTTTGCCTTCTGAGCGATCCACATAGACTTTGTCATGACGCTTTATGAGAGGGGCTTTTATTTCACCTTCTAAGGGGTGAGGCACACCGCGTGTTAAGGCTAAATATTCTTTTTGAATTGTTTTTTGTTTAAATTGAAGTGCCATCGCTTGAGAAGATTGTCTGTTCTTAGCTAATATTTGTAAACCACTTGTTTCTTTATCTAGGCGGTGGACGAGATATGCTTTTTCATCACTATCACCAGTTGTATACTGCATATAAGCATTTAACAGTAAGTCGACATTCTTATGGTTAGATTTTGTTCCGCCTTGAACAGCAAGACCTGCGGGTTTATTTAAGACAATTAAATCATTATCTTCATATATAACCATGTCTTTAATATAGCTAATATCATTATCACTTAACTTGTATGTTTTTTGTTTTTCACCTGAGGCGATATCATCATCAAGAGGAGGGACACGTATTTCTTGTCCAGCTTGTAAACGATCATTGTTCTTGGCGCGTTTACCATCAATTCGAATATAACCTTTACGCAAAAATTTGTTTATTTCACCATTGCTAAGACCTGGGAAATGGGCAAAAAACCATTTATCTAAACGCATATTATCTTCATCTGCAGTAACGCGTATCTTTTGTACACCTGGCATTTTTTATCCTTTTATTATGATTTTTCCTAAGTAAGCACCAAGGCACACAGCAGTTAGTGTAATTACTAAGGTTAAGGTTACGTTTTTTAATATCTCTAGATATGCATCTTGTTCAAGAAGTTTGTACATGTCTAAAGAGAATGTGGAGAATGTCGTAAAGCCTCCTAAAATACCAATGGCGACGAGCAGAGATAAAGGAGATGTTAAAAGAGCCTTATGATGTGCATAGCTATAAAAGAAGCCGATTAAAAGGGACCCTAACCCATTGACAAATAGTGTAGCCATTATGGGTGAGAAAAAAGGGCTAATAGCGATGAGATAACGTGCTAAGGATCCTAGCGCGCCTCCAATCATAACATATAGGCAATTTATAAACATGTGTGTTACGCCTTTTTATAAAACGGATATAGTCAGTATCTGGTTATCTCTTTTAAGGATGAATTGCCAGCTTTTTTTAGAGGTAGAGAGAACTTTTTCTAGGAATTTGACGTTTTCAATCGATGTGTTATTGATTGATTGAATAATATCATTTTCTCGTAATCCTAATCGTTTGGCATATGAAGCCTCTTTTACATCTAAAATAATCACTTTATCTTTTGTTGTATCAACGGCTTCTAACCCTTTTTCTTCGATTAACGCGGGGTTAATATTAGCTACTTTAACACCGATGAGTGGATGATCGCCATTTAGTTTTGTTTCATGGCGTTCAGGGATCTCTGGCGCTGTTATAGGGGTGAAAGAGATCATTACCTCTTCTCCATTTCTAATAAGGCTAGCTTGGACTTCTTTATTTAACTCAAGTGTTGCTATTCTAAATTTTAAAGAAATAGAGTCCCAAATATCTTTGCCATTTATATGTGTGATGATATCACCTGTTTTGATCCCAGCTTTATCAGCAGGACTGTTGGCTGTTACGTGATTAACTAAAGCGCCTTTAGGGGTTTTTATATGTAAGTTTTCAACCATATCGGAGGTAATATTTTGAGTTGTAGCACCAAACCAAGGGCGACGAATAACACCATCTTTTATTGCAGCCTTTAAAACGGTTTTCACCATGGATACGGGGATTGCAAACCCAATTCCTAATGATCCGCCACTTTTTGAAAAAATGGCTGTGTTAATACCAATTAAGTGCCCATCAATGCCAATAAGGGCGCCCCCAGAATTACCAGGATTAATGGCCGCATCTGTTTGAATAAAGTAATTCATGTCGGAGATACCTAAATGCGCACGCGCATTTGCAGACACGATCCCACTTGTAACAGTTTGCCCAACACCAAAAGGATTACCAATCGCTAAAACGAGATCACCGACCTCTATTTCATCACTATCACCCATCTTTAAAAAAGGAAAAGTTGTTTCTTTGTTTGTGTCTATTTTTAAAACGGCGAGGTCTGTTCTTTTTTCTTCTAGAATAAGGGTGGCATCATATTCTTGCCCATCATGTAAAATGACAGTAATTTCATCTGCACCAGCAATAACATGAGCACTTGTTACAACATAACCATCTTTCGTTAATATCACACCTGATCCGAGTGAGTTTTCTAGGCGTTCTTTCGTGAAACCTCCTAAAGATCTATTAAAGAAGTCTTGGAAAAAAGGATCATTGTTTAGGCTGAAGAAAGGAGAGAACCGTCTAACAGATTTCTTTACAAGCTTTTTTGTATAGATGTTTACAACAGAAGGTGTGGCTTTTTTCACAATAGGAGCAAAACTATATGTTATGTGCTCTTTTGTTTGAGGGACATATGTCTCTGCATTTGAAAAAGAAGAGATGAAGAGAAGTGCGGATAGGAAAGAGATAAAAACGAAAGTTTTTACAGTGAGGCTCATTGTTAATTGACTCCTTTCTTATTGTTTTTTGTCACTATTCTTATATAATGAAAGCATGATACAAAAAAATACAACAAAAATCATCCTTACAGATATTGACGGTGTTATTTTAGATTTTGGACAAACATTTTTAAAATTTCTTGAGGAAGTAAAAGGCGAGGTTACAACTGTTGAAGATTATTTTAGAGGAAAGCGTGAGATCCCTCTAGAAGAACATCAAAGAATAGTTGCGGAATATACACATTCAGATTATTTCAGACACTTAAATCCAAAGCTATGTGCTTTGGATGTTTTAAATGGTCTACGCAAGGAAGGCTGGCGCTTTATCGCTGTCACAGCTTGTGATACAGAGCACCCTGATCAATGTATAAAAACAGCTTATAACAACCGTATGGAGAATTTGGAACGACACTTCCCGGACGTATTTGAGGATATGCATTTTTCTCCATGGTCAACAGGGAAAAAAGAGATTTTAAGTCGATATCAACCGACTTGGTGGATTGATGACCGCGCCGATCATGCTCATGATGGTCATGATGCAGGGCATAAGGCGATTATTATGCGCGGTGAAGATGCGCATATTGATGCTAATAATCACGCAAATTTACCTATTGTGGAGACATGGCATGAGATAAAAGCGCTGATAGATGCAGATGTAAGTAGCAAAACACATGTCGCTTAAAGTGCTTTAATGAAATCCCATAAAATTATTTTGACAGATGTTGATGGTGTGCTTTTAGAGATGCGTCCTGGTCTTATGCGGTTTCTGCAACAAGAAAAAAATATTCCTATTAAAGAGTCTGATTGGGACAAAGGCTATTATTTATCTGATGTGATAGATATTACACCAGAATATGCGAAAGCATTATTCATCGAGTTTACTCATTCTCAGTATTTTAAAACACTCTGTGCAAAACCGTGTGCTTTACAGGTCATGCAAGAAATGGCTGGAGAAGGGTGGCGATTTATTGCGATTACAGCAGCAGGACAAAATTGTTCGACACAAGATTTAAATAAAGTGCGTCAAAATAGGCTAGATAATCTTGAAATGCATTTTGGTTCGGTTTTTGATGATATTCATTTAACACATCTTTTTGATTGTAAAGGTGGGATTTTAGAACAGTATAATCCAAGCTATTGGATAGAAGATAGTGTGAAAAATGCCCATATTGGCTTTGATAAGGGGCATCATGCTTTAATAATGCATAGTATGTATTATAAACAAGAAGATAATTACAGGGGTCTTCCTGTTTTAGATGATTGGCATGAGATTTATTCTTATATACAAAAGTATGAAAAAGAATGATTATTACACAAATAAGGCTTGACTTTTAGGTGTGTTTTTTGACATAATTCTACGAATTCGAAATTATAAAAAAAAAGGAATTCAAAGTGTCAGAAGAAACACTCGCTCAAATTTTTAATCAAAAAGTAATTTTAACGGATGTTGATGGTGTCTTATTAGAATATGACGCGCATTTGGATGCTTATTTGCGGGCAGAGCGTGATATTCATTTAAAAGACGAGGATTGGGAAGGGAAGCGCTTCTTATATGAGGCCGCCAACATTGATGAAGATTATGAGATCAGTATTTTTGTTGATTTTATGCATTCATCCTACTTTCGTTCTATGCCGGCTAAGAAATGTGCGCAAGAGGTTGTTATGCGCCTGCATAAAGAAGGGTATCGCTTTGTCGCAATTACATCTGTTGGGCAAGGAGTTGATTATCAAGATATGAAACTGACCCATGACAATAGACTTCACAATTTAGAATTACGTTTCCCAGGTGTCTTTGATGATGTCTATATGACGAATTTTCATGAATCAAAAGCAGATATTTTGAAACAGTTTAATGCAAGTCTTTGGGTGGAAGACACCGTCAAAAACGCAAATATTGGACATGCTCTTGGCCATCATTCTGTTATTATGCGTAGCAGGCAATATCGCTCGCAAGATAATATCCACAAATTACCAGTCGTTGATAATTGGCATATGATAGAAACCATGATCAAAGCAGAAGGTCCGCCGAAGCCATTGCCTGCACCAGCTAGAAAATTAGCTTAAAGACTGCTTTCTAACATCCATTTGTTTTTTCTATGGACTGTTAGGCGCCCAATTAAAGCATCAGAGATAACCTCATCATCTTCATTTTGAGCAACTTTTAACGCTTTATTGAGTGTTGTTGCAATTTTATCTTGGTCATTTGCAAGGTCTTGTAGCATAGCGTCAGCACTTAATGTTTCATCTCCCTCGGTGATCGAAGACAGATCTTCATATTTTTTCCAAGTACCAGGTGCTTTTGCTCCTAACCCACGGATATGCTCGGCAATTTCATCAATAGCCATTGCAAGATCTGTGTATTGTGTTTCAAATAGTGCATGAAGTGTATTGAAACGTGGGCCTTCAACATTCCAGTGATAATTTTGTGTTTTTAAATATAAAGCATAGCTATCGGCTAAGACGTGTTTCATATGTTCTACTAAAGCTGAATTTGTCATTTGTTTTCTCCTTTTTCTGTTTCTAGTAATTTTTTTGTTCCAAAACGCCATTTCTTCTCCCATAGATATTCATGAGCTGAAAAAAAGAATGTTTGAACAATCGGTTCAATTAAACCAATACTTAGCGCAATTAAAAAGTTTCCAGTTAAAAGATAAGCGACACAAATAGCAACGCAGATATGCATAAGTCCGTAGCTAAGTGTCTTTAATAATATGCGCATTTCATGTTCCTTTTTTATATAACATAGTTTATCGCTTTTATCTTTATAAGTTAAATATATTATACTTATTAAATCAATATACTTTAATTATGATTAAATACAAAGAGAAGTAAGAGCTTTGTGTGCTGGTTGATGCCACCTCACATGCTTCATGTCTAAAGGACAGTATAAATGAGGAAAAGATTTATTATTTCGGGCAATTTCCCATTTTAAAAACTCTTGCGGTAAATGATCGCTCTCGATTTCAAAAATAATCAGATTTGATTGGTCTTTAAAATACTTATTATAGGTTTCTCGTAGCGTTTCTTTTGTTGAAAAGTGAATATAGCCATCTTTTAAATCAATAGCAGCACCATTAAAAAAGCCATGAAGATGCGCATGATCCCAGTCTTCCTGTGAACAAATTTTATATATTAATGTCATTATAGAATATCTCTGTTTGTTAAGTAGGGGGTGTATTCTATAAATCAGTAGATCATAAAAAAGGCGCTGTTTAAAGCGCCTTGTATGTTTTGAATAGATCGTAGAAAAAGGATTACTTATCGTCTTCTTTTTTCTTTGTTGTCTTTTTCGCTGTTGTTTTCTTAGCAGCAGGCTTTTTAGCAGGTGCTTTTTTCTCAGCTTTTGTTTCTTCTGTTTTTTCAGCTTTTTTCGCTGCTTCTTTCTTAGCAGGCTTATCAGCTTTTGTTTCCTCAACAACAGGTGCTTCCATTTCAGCAAACTCATCATTTGCAACAGGACCACTGTCTTTACCGCGAGCAGAACGATCGCGATCAACAAGCTCGATAACAGCCATAGGAGCCATATCACCGTAACGGAAACCAGCTTTTAATACACGGCTATAGCCACCTTGACGCTCAGCATAACGCTCAGCAAAGATATCAAATGCTTTTTTTACCATTGCTTCGTCACGGACGATGGCAACAGCGCGACGGCGATTAGCAATACCGCCTTTTTTCGCAAGAGTAATAATTTTATCGATAAAAGGTTTCATCTCTTTCGCTTTTGGAAGAGTTGTAACGATTTGTTCATGTTTAATCAACGCAGCCGCCATGTTAGCAAACATTGCTTTACGGTGAGATGAAGTACGGTTCAGTTTACGACCAGCTTTTTTATGACGCATAGTTTAACCCTCCTTTAGAGCCAATGTTTCGATTGCTTATAAAGGCATTTCGAAACGGATTTTACACGATAGTTTTACTCTCTCACGTCAATTAAAAGATATAAAACCCTGCGAACATCATGTCCGACTTTTAGTAAAAATGAGCCGCTTAAAGCGGCTCATCTATTTAAGATCAATATGGATCTTCAATTTTACGAGCAAGCTCTTCGATGTTTTCAGGTGGCCACTCAGGAACGTGCATTCCTAAATGTAGACCCATAAGACCTAGAACTTCTTTAATTTCGTTTAGTGACTTACGACCAAAGTTTGGTGTACGTAACATATCAGCTTCTGTTTTAAGAACAAGATCACCAATGTAAACAATGTTATCGTTTTTCAGGCAGTTAGCAGAACGAACTGAAAGCTCAAGCTCTTCAACTTTCTTCAATAGATTTTTGTTAAATGGTAATTCGTCTTTTTCAGCTTCAGCTTCAGCAGCAGCAGGATCTTCGAAGTTTACAAATACTTGTAATTGATCTTGAAGGATACGTGCAGCAAGAGCAACGGCATCATCAGCAGTCATTGCACCATTTGTTTCGATGTTCATCGTTAATTTATCATAGTCTGTAATTTGTCCAACACGTGTGTTGTCTACAGAGTAAGAAACCTTACGAACAGGTGAGAAAATACTGTCAACTGGGATAAGACCAACTGGTGCTTCTTCAGGGCGGTTATCTTTCGCAGGACGGAAGCCGCTTCCCATTTCAACTGTTAATTCCATGTTTAATTTGCCAGCTTTGTCTAATGTACAAATAACAAGATCAGGATTTAAAATCTCAAGATCAGCATCTGTCTCAATCATGCTTGCAGTTACTTCACACGGACCTGTTGCTTTTAATGTAACTTTCTTTGGGCCTTCAGAATGCATACGAAGTGCTAATGTTTTGATATTAAGAATAATATCAGTCATATCTTCGCGTACGCCTTCTAAAGAAGAGAATTCGTGAACAACACCTTCAGTTTGGATCGCTGTTACAGCAGCACCTTGTAAAGATGATAATAAAACGCGACGTAGTGCGTTACCAAGTGTTAAACCAAAACCACGCTCTAAAGGCTCAGCTACAACCGTACCAACGCGATCAGCAGCTTCTTCTTTATGCGATACTTCAAGTTTTTGAGGTTTAATCAGTTCTTTCCAATTTTTCTGTATCAAGGCTCTGTTCCTTCTTTTTTCGGTTAATGTATTTTTTATCTATAAACAAAAAAACGCGTGATTAAACACGACGTCTTTTTGAAGGGCGACATCCATTATGTGGAATTGGTGTGATGTCTAAAATGCTTGTTACTTCTAGACCAGCAGATTGTAAGGCTCTTACAGCTGATTCACGGCCAGTTCCTGGGCCGTTAACTTCAACATCAACAGTTTTTAAACCATGTTCCATAGCTGCTTTCGCTGCATCTTCACTTGCCATTTGAGCGGCGAAAGGTGTTGATTTACGAGATCCTTTAAAGCCCATCTTACCAGATGTTGACCAAGAGATTGCATTGCCACCTTTGTCAGTGATAACGATTTTAGTGTTATTGAAAGAAGCATTAATGTGAACAACGCCATGTGCGATATTCTTTTTATCCTTCTTTTTTGTACGAGCAGCAGGTTTAGCCATTGTTTGAACGTCTCCTTAAATATTCTTATTTTTTCTTACCAGCAATCGCTTTAGCAGGGCCTTTACGAGTGCGTGCATTTGTATGTGTTCTTTGACCTCTTACAGGAAGGCTTCTTCTGTGACGAAGACCTCTGTAAGCTTTTAAATCCATTAGACGTTTAATATTACGTCTTACTTCAGCTTCTAAAGCACCTTCAACTAAAATCTCTTTAGATTCTAAGTATTCACGTACTTGAATGAGCTGACCTTCATCCAATGTGCTCATGCGTGCATTAACATCAAAGTTAAGATCTTCACAGATCTGCAAAGCTGTTGTTGGTCCGATACCCTTCACATAGCGAAGTGCGAAAGGAATTTTTTTGTTATCTGGTACGTTTACACCTGCAATACGAGCCACGAGATTTCTCCTAATATATTAAATTAATTCTATAACCTTTTTTTCTTACATCATAAGAGCCGAAAACGCCCTCATTTCCTAAAAAACAAAAAAGGGCTCTATGTCACAAAAGCATAGAGATCAGCGCGCATTATATAAAATTTTTGCGCGACGTCAAGCCCCAATTGCTCTTTTTCCTTAATTTATTTTTCAAAACAAATACAAAAGTCCTTAACATGTTGATTTTATTCGATCTACGGTCTCTTTAATTTCTTGTGAAACACGATCAATTGCTGCCATGCCATCAATTTCATGGACAAGCCCTTTATTCTGGTAAAAAGGAATAATCGGCGCAGTTTGCTCATGATAGGCGGTTAAGCGTGTTCTGATTGATGTTTCATTATCGTCTGAGCGGCGTTTAAACTCTGTGCTGCCACATTTGTCACAAACACCTTCTTGTTGTGTTGGTTTGAAATCATCATGATATCCTTCACCACATGAAGCACATGTAAAACGACCACAAACACGGGCAACAAGCGCTTCTTCATCCACCATAAGACGAATAACACCATTTAGTGTTTTATTCTTTTGTGAAAGCATTTCTTCAAGCGCTGCCGCTTGTGCTTCTGTCCTTGGGAAGCCATCTAGAATGAATCCATTTTGGCAGTCCGCTTGATCGATACGATCGGAAATAATAGCGATCATAATATCATCAGAGACGAGTTTACCTTCACTCATGATTTCTTTCACTTGTAAGCCAACTTCTGTTTCATCAGCAATTGCTTTACGGAGCATATCACCCGTAGAAAGTTGTATTAAGTTGTAACGGTCTTCAAGCAGTTTCGCTTGCGTTCCTTTTCCTGCACCTGGAGGGCCTAAAAAAATTAAATTCATATAAAAAGACCTTTTCTTTATTCTTTTTCTATAAAAATCATGGTTAACGACGACTTCTTAAACGTGACTTCTTAATGAGTCCTTCATATTGATACGCAATTAAATGCGATTGAATTTGTGCAACTGTATCCATTGTTACTGTGACAACAATAAGTAAACTCGTTCCACCGAAGTAGAAAGGAAGCTGGTATTTTGCCATTAAAAACTCAGGTAATAAACAAATAAAGACAAGATAAGCGGCTCCTAATACCGTAATACGTGTGAGAACGTGGTCTAAATAGTCTGCTGTGTGTGTGCCTGGTCTAATGCCTGGAATAAATCCACCTTGTTGTTTTAGATTATCAGATGTTTCTTTTGGATTGAAAACAATCGCTGTATAGAAAAAGGCAAAGAAAGCAACTAAAGCACCGTATAAAGCCATGTATGCAATTGAACCATGCTGTAAGAATTGACTAATTTGAGCCAGAACACCATCTGGATCAGCACTCGCTCCAGCAAAGCCAACAAGTGTTAACGGCAATAACAATAAAGACGAAGCAAAGATTGGTGGAATCACACCAGATGTATTGAGTTTCAATGGTAGGTGAGATGTTTGACCTCCTGTCATACGGCTGGCACCGACTTGTCTTTTTGGATATTGAACAAGTAAACGACGTTGAGCGCGTTCCATATAAACAATAAATGTAATAACAGCAATGATTAAGAATAAGACAAGAAGAAGCATCGCGGTTGATAACGCGCCTGTGCGACCTAATTCAAACGTGCTTGCAAACGCTCTTGGTAGTTCAGCAACAATACCGGCTGTAATAATAAGAGAAATACCATTTCCAACACCACGTGATGTAATTTGCTCTCCTAACCACATTAAGAACATTGTACCACCAACAATGGTAATCATTGTTGTAATACGGAAGAAAAATCCAGGATCAATAACGGCAGAGCCAGCAGATCCTTGCATCGACTCTAATCCGACAGCGAGGCCATAGCCTTGAATGGTTGCTAAGATAACAGTCAGGTAACGCGTATATTGGTTAATTTTAACACGCCCTTGTTCACCTTCTTTTTTCAAAGCTTCCATTTGAGGTGACATTGCGGTCATAAGCTGCATGATAATAGAAGCAGAGATATAAGGCATGATGTTGAGCGCAAAAATGGTCATACGTGATAACGCACCCCCCGCAAACATATCAAACATAGATAAAATACCACCGGCATTTTGCTGGAAAATGTCATCAAGAATGACGGGGTCAATACCTGGTACAGGAATATATGTACCAATACGATAGACAACGAGGGCAGCTAACGTAAACCAAATACGTTTTTTAAGCTCTGTTGCTTTACCCAATGTTCCAAAGTTAAAATTCGAGGCGAATTGTTCAATATTTGATGCCATTATTTATACTCTATTATTAGCTAACTATTTATGTTTCGAAAATCTGGGTCATTAAAAGATACTTTTATCTCGAATGCAAGTGCTTTGTGCGCAGAATTAAAAACGAATCAATATGATTCGACTGAATTTAATTTTTCTATGTATTTTCAAAGGGATAAAATATAAAAAAAGGAATAGATGTGGGGTGTATGTGCGCTGCAAAAAATAGTTTGAAAGCAGATAGATATTTAGTCGTTTTTCTATTTTGTGCGCCGCCGTATAGGCGGTAACTATTTGTTATAAAAGAATTGTTTTGTTTTAAGCTATTTGCGTTCGGATGGTTTTTATGATCTCATATTAGAGCAAGTGTACACATAACGTGTACTATAAATATATTTAGCAATATAGGGAGAAAACAAATGAATATAGAACTTGTAATGGAACTCATACATATGAGTTATTGGCTCACATTCCTCGTGGCCGCTGGTGGAACACTTTACTTTATTTTAGAGCGTTCTTCTGCAACAGCTGCAATGAAAACAGTTTATACAACAGCTGGTTTTGTCGCATTTCTAACAGCGATACAATATTATGCAATGCGTGATATGGTTGGATTTGATGGTACATTTAGCTATCCAACAGAATACCGTTTTGTTGGTTGGATGGTGATCTTCCCAGCTCTTATTTTAATGGCGCAAAAATTTATTGGTATGGATCGCTCTGGTACAGCTATGAGAACAGCATTTGCGGCATTCATTATGGTGTTTGCGGCTTGGTTGTGTGAATTCCAAGGCTATGGCTGGGTTGGTTTCTGGTTAAGTGTGCTTGCTTGGGGTTATATGGCTTATCATGTACATCATGAATTTTCTGGTAAAATTGATGATTATAAAAAATACATCACATTAGGCTGGGCGATTATTCCTTTAGGCGCATTGGCTCATGTAATGCAAGCACCAGCGGATAGCATGATGTGGCGTGAAGCATTCTTCTGCTTTACAGACCTATTCTTGGTTCTTGGTTTTTGTCACCGTGTTGTGACACATGACCGTAAAAAATAATAAATAATTTTCGACCTTCAAGCCTCGCTTTATGTCATATTGAGCGAGGCTTTTTTTTTATTTAAGAATTGCTAAATCATAAAAATACGCTACTCTAGCACACAATCATGAATGCACGTTTTATATCTATTGTAATAACTTCTTTGTTCTTGTTGTTGCCATTCCAAGCAACATTTGCAGAAGATATTGTCATCCCTAAAGCTAAACCAGAGGCATATGTGGGAGCTTTTTATCATTATAAAGCAACTCATGAAGATACATTATTGGATATTGCTCGCAAATATGATTTGGGGTATGTCGAAATGGTTTCTGCGAACCCTCATCTTGATCCTTGGATCCCTGGAGAAGGGGAAAGTGTTTTAATTCCATCGTTGCATATATTACCAGACGTGCCACAAGAAGGTATTGTTATTAATATTGGAGATATGCGGTTATATAAATTTGACAATGCTGGGCGTTTCCAAAAAAGTTATCCCATTGGCGTCGGTAAAGAAGGGTTAAAAACCCCTTTGGGTAAGACGTATATTACTAAAAAGACAGAAGGGCCTTGGTGGTATCCAACAAAAAGAATGCGCTCAGAAGATCCCTCTCTAGCAGCTGTTGTAAAGCAAGGTAAAGATAATCCCCTTGGATCTCATATATTATATTTAGGGTGGCCAACATATGCTATTCACGGGACAAATAAACCGTGGGGGATTGGAAGGCGTGTGAGTAGTGGATGTGTAAGAATGTATCCAGAAGACATTATTAAACTATATGAGGGAACAGATGTTAAAACATCTGTTCGTGTTGTCGATCAACGTTATAAAGCGGCGTGGATATCAGGAGGGCTTTATTTAGAAGTACATCCTTCAAAAGCGCAAGCAGCGCAGTTGGAATATGAGGAAAATTCTTTATATGATTTCCCGCAAGGTATTGTTGAATATATTACAGAAAAAGCAGGTGAGCACTCAGATAGAATTGATTGGGTTGTTGTTCGAGATATTATTTTGCATCATACGGGCTATCCTGTTCGTATTGATAAAGGGATAGAGAATCAAGGACAGGATTCGGATAAACAATTCTTGAGTGGTATTTTTAGTACCCATGAAGAGCAAAACCGAGAATTAAGAGAATCGGGATCTAGTTTTCGTTTTAGAGCTTTGGGTTATAACGAATAAAAAAAAGAGCGCTACAGTGAGCGCTCTTTTTTTTATTCTGTATTACAAGAATTACTTGTCTAAAGAATCATTGTAAGTGCGAGTGCGCTTAACTTTTTTCTTCATCATTGTTTTGTCACCACAATCTTGGTGCCATTCTTGATGTTGTTCTGTTGGGTATTCTGTACACGCTTTTTGTTCGTAAGAACTACAAGCAGAAACAGAAAGTGTTACAGCAGCTGCTACTAATAGTGTAGAAAATTTCATTGTCTTATCCCTTTGGTTTGAATCATTACTTAAGTTGATACTGGAAATGTAAACAGGTTTTATACCCTTTGTACAGTGCAAAAATAACAAATTATAAAATAAATTGCAATTATTGCATTTTTTCCACATATGAGAAGTATGTATCAATGGCTCTTAAGATTGAATTAGCTATTTTCTTTTGGTGAGAGGCGTTGTTTAAAAGGCTCGCATCTTGAGAGTTAGACAAATACCCTGTTTCAATTAAAATAGAAGGAACATCTGGTGCTTTTAAGACGGCAAATCCAGCATATCGGTGTGTATTCTTTAATAATCTTATACCGCCATCTTGAAAGTTTTTAACAACAAGATTAGCAAACATTTTTGATTGGTTCATTGTATCACGCATGGCAAGATCAATTAAAATATTAGCAACTTCATCAACTTCTTCATCGAGGCTTACTCCCGCGATAACATCAGAGAGGTTCTCGCGTTCAGCTAAACGCGCACTTTCCTTATCGGATGCTGTTTCTGAAAGCGTATAGATTGAGCTGCCTCGAACAGAGTTTTTATGAAGTGAATCTGCGTGGAGAGAGATAAATAGATCTGCATTTTTTTCGCGTGCGATCGCAACGCGTTTGCGAAGTTTAATGTAATAATCACCATCTCGTGTGAGGATAGCATTATATTTTCCCGTTGCCTCTAATGTTGCTTTTAATTTCTTGGCAATAGCTAAGGTGATATGTTTTTCTTTTAATTTGCTTTTACTAATAGCACCAGGATCTTTTCCCCCGTGACCAGCGTCAATGACAATGGTTTTTTTGTAATACGGGTTTGGGCTAATGGGCGGTGTAGGGGGGGCTATTTTTGCAGAAGGAGCTATGGCGCTTTCAGGCGTGTCTGTTGGATTTTTACCAAAGATCTTCATCTCGCCAGCACCTGCAGCGATATCAATAACCATTCTATGGGGTTTACCAGCTGATAAAGGGGGAAGAAAGAAGACATTTTCCACATGAGTGTTATGTGAGGTTTCAAAGACGAGACGCGATGTTTTTGGGTCTAAAGCACCAAAACGATAAGTTTTGATAAGAGTTTGTTTTCCTTTGATTGCCGTTGAGGGATCCCAAGAATAAGTAGGGAGGTCAACGACCACACGATGAGGGTCAGACAGCGCGAAAACGCGATAGTCAGAAGTGTTCTCGGAAATATCTAAAACAATACGTGTTGTGTTCTCATGTGTTCCAAAACGAATATCATGAAGCAGGAAATTTGCGAAAGACGCATTGGTGAAAAAAAAGCTGATACAAAAAAATAACAGGAAAACGCAGCAATTATTTTTATTTTTATAAGCCATATATGTTCTTATTTCTCTTTTTTATCATTTTAGCAAAATTAAGATTGCACAGTGATAGGGTTTTAGTTTAATGTCTAATCCGTGACGGTCATATTATTTATATATGATAAAAGCATGTGAGTTAAAATACAAATTTTCATTAAATTAACAAACAGCTTTTTACGGATTCAATAGAATTTAATATAGATGCGCCGCTTGATTATATCTACGTCACATTAATCAGTTGCTGGCGGCATCGCACAATAAGGAGTTTACCGATGGCAAATAAGATGCTAATCGATGCAACGCAACCGGAAGAAACACGTGTTGCGGTGGTGTCTGAAGAAGACAATATTTTACTGGATTTTGAATTTGAAAGTTCAATTGTTAAACAAATCAAAAGCAATATTTACCTTGCAAAAGTAACGCGTGTAGAACCTTCCTTACAAGCGGCCTTTTTAGAATATGGCGGAAATCGCCAAGGCTTTCTTCCTTTTTCAGAAGTTCATCCAGATTATTTCAAAATTCCAATTGCTGATCGTCAAAAATTACTTGAACAAGAAACAGGTGAGTTTAATGATGATGACGATTTAGAAGTTTTAGATGCTGAGTTAGATACAGAAGATGACAGTGACGCTGAAACAGAAGAAGTTGTAGCTGAGGCTGAGACATCGGATGAGCCAACTGTTGCAGATATCAAAGCGGCTAAATCAGAAGACCCAGAAGACATCGTTGATGAAGAACTGGAAGAAGCAAAGCCAAAATTTAGAATTTCTCATAAAAATTATAAAATCCAAGAAGTTGTAAAGCCGCGTCAAATTATGCTTGTTCAAATCACGAAAGAAGAGCGTGGTAATAAAGGGGCAGCGGTTACAACCTATATCTCATTGCCTGGTCGTTATTGTGTTCTAATGCCGAATTCAAACCATGGCGGTGGCGTTAGTCGTAAAGTATCGAACAGCGCAGATCGCAAGAAAATGAAAGGCATTTTATCGTCTTTAGATATTCCTGAAGGGATGTCAGTGATCTTGCGTACAGCTGGTGTTGGCCGTACGAAAGCGGAGATTAAGCGTGATTTAAATTATTTACTTCGTTTGTGGGATAATATTCGTGAATTGACAATGAAGTCTACGGCGCCAGAACTTGTTTATGAAGAAGGTGATTTGATTAAGCGCTCAATTCGTGATCATTATGGACGTGATATTGATGAAGTAATGGTTTCTGGTCAAGAAAGCTATAAGCGTGCGAAAGACTTCATGAAAATGTTGATGCCGAGCCATGCGTCTAATGTTAAAGAATATAAAGATGAGAAGGTACCTTTATTTCAATCGAAAAGTGTTGAAAAGCAAATAGGAGAAATTTTCTCGCCAACGGCTTATTTACCATCTGGTGGCTATATTGTTTTTGACCCAACTGAGGCATTGGTATCAATTGATGTGAACTCAGGAAGTGCAACAAAAGAACGCCATATCGAAGAAACAGCTTTAAAAACAAACTTAGAAGCAGCAGAAGAAGTTGCACGTCAATTGCGTTTGCGTGATTTGGGCGGGTTGGTCGTTGTTGATTTTATTGATATGGAAGTTCATAAGAACAACCGTCTTGTTGAAAAGAAATTACGTGAAGCACTGTCAAAAGATCGTGCACGTGTTCAAGTAGGGCGTATGTCCAGCTTTGGTTTATTAGAGCTTTCAAGACAGCGTTTGCGTCCAAGCCTGTTTGAAACAAATTATACAGAATGTTTACATTGTTTAGGAACAGGGCGTGTGCGTACTGTTGAATCAGCAGCGCTTCATATCCTACGTTCAATTGAACGTGAGGCTATTACACGTAAGTCTGGCGCTCAATATATGGTTAAAGTTCATCCTGATGTTGGTCTTTATATGTTGAACCAAAAACGTGATATTTTAAATGATATTCAAATTAAACATGATGTTACAATTTATGTGAATGCTGAGAGCAGTTATGCATCAGGACAATTTGAATTAATGTGTAATGGTACAATTGTTCATGCAGCAGATCATGATTTGGTCGTTGCGTCACCAACACCAGAAAATAAAAACCACCCATCGCGTAATAAAAACAGCAAAAAAGCTGATCATAATAAACAAGATGAAGAAGGTGGAAAAAAGAAACGCCGTCGTGGTAAGAGAGGTGGTCGTCGCCGTCAGAATAAAGGCGATCAACAACAAGACACACATGAGAATGGAACATCTTCTGTCAATGACGGAGATCAGGTGAATGAAGATAAGAACATGAATAATGATCGTTCTCAAACTAAATCATCATCAGAAGATCAGTCAACAGAGAAGTCTAAAAACAACAATAGACGTCGTCGTAATAATCGTTCAAAAAATGCGCAAAACAAAGAGCGTAATGAAGAACAATCATCGAGTGATGTAGAGAACAAAAGTGCTGAGAAACCTCAAGAAAATTCAAATATTGAATCGATTGAGAAAGCCCCTAAGAAAAAGCCTACGCGCAGTAAAAAGCCAAAAGAAGAAACAAATGACAATTCTTCTGATGAAGAAAAGGCTGAAAAAAAAAACAAAAAGAAGGGGTGGTGGCAACGCCTTAAAGAAAGTGAGTAGTTAAATGTCTTTTTATCGGCATATTGTCTTTCTATTTACTTTTTTGTTTGGAGTTGTTTTTCTTACTCACTCAGTTCAGGCGCAATCTGTTATTCGAGATACAGAGATAGAAACGTTGCTATATGCGTATTCTGATCCTATTTTTGACGCGGCCGGCGTTGATAAAAACGCAGTTGATCTTATTTTGATTAATAGCCCTACCGTGAATGCTTTTGTTGCGGGCGGAAGTAATATTTTCCTTTATACAGGTTTGATTTTAGAAACAGACACGCCGTTAGAGCTTGTTTCGGTGATTGCACATGAAACGGGTCATATTACCGGTGGGCATTTGGTTCGCTTGAGTGATGCGTTAGAAGGCGCTCAAATTAACTCTCTAATAGGAATGTTATTAGGCGGTGTTGTTGCCGCTGGAACAGGACAAGGTGAAGGCGGGATTGCAGCTTCAAGCGCTGCTCAAGCAATTATTGAGCGCAATATCTTAAGCTATGCGCGTGTGCAAGAAAATTCAGCTGATCAAGCGAGTTTTAAGTTCTTACATGAGGCTGGATTAAAGTTAAGTGGAGCCGTTAGTTTTTTTAAAAAATTATATGAATCAGAGGGGAGTAGCTCTTCTTATACAAATGAATATGCACGCACACACCCACTTACAAAAAATCGTGTTATAGCAGCAGAAGAAAAAGAAAAATTATATAATGAAGGGGATGATTTATCATCGCTTCAAAATATTCATGAACGTATGCAAGCTAAAATTTTTGCTTATACATATCCCAAACAAGTCGCTTTTTTATATGGAGGGGATAGTCTGAATGATCAATATGCTCAAGCTATTGCAGCATATCGTTTAGATAATTTAGATATTTTCTTGGGTAAGATAGATGACTTAATAGAGGCTGAGCCAGATAATCCTTATTTTTATGAGCTTAAAGGACAGGCCTTATTTGAGAATGGGCGTTTGGATGAGGCTATTGATAGTTTGAAAAAAGCGATTTCACTTCTACCCAATGCGCCTTTAATTAGAACGCTTTATGCCCACGCTCTTTTAGAAACGGGTATTGAAGCAAATATAAAAGAATCAATAGAGCACATTAATACGGCCTTGCGTCAAGAAAGAGTAAATGGGTTTAGATATCATTTATTGTCATTAGCCTATGGACGCTTAGGGGATAATGAACGCGCTAAGCTCTATCAAGCGCACAAAGCGTTGTTATCGGGTGATTCTGAGCAATTAAAGAAATTGTTAAATGATTTAGAAGGTGTTTTTGATCGTGGAAGCGCAGAATGGCTTAAAGTCGAAGATCTTAAGAATTTTAATAAAAAAACAACTAAATAATGGTTTAATATTGATATATCGAGAGGGTATACTATCTTAAGTATATGGGCTTATTCTATTTTATTTAAAAAGGGTTATATAAATCATGAAAAAATTACTTATTTCTGCTGCAATCGCAACGTCACTTTTGGTTGCACAAACACCAACATCTTTAGCAAGTGATGCAAAACAATATACACAAGCAGAAATTGAAGAAATTATTCAAAAATATCTGATTGAAAATCCTAAGCTTGTTGTTGATGCGCTGAATGAATACCAACGCCAAGAAGAAAAGCGTATGGAAGAGCAAGCTTCAAAAGCGCTTTCTGATAATATGGACTTTTTAGTAAATAACCCAGCATCGCCTTTCATTGGAAAAGAAGATGCAAAACATGTGGTTGTTGAGTTTTTTGATTATAATTGTGGTTATTGTAAGCGTGCTTTACCAGACATTAAAAAAGTCGTTGATAATTATGAGGATGTGAAAATTGTTTTCAAAGAATTCCCTATTTTATCACCTGATTCAGAAATGGCATCACGTTATGCATTAGCAGCGAATGAGCAAGGCAAGTATTTTGAGTATCACTCAGCCCTCATGGAAGCAAAAGGACGTTTAAATGAAAGTCGTCTTTTGGATATTGCAGAAGGGTTATCTTTGGATATTGAGAAATTGAAAGAAGATAAAGAGAGTGAGAAAGTAACCGCTCTTATTAATAAAACAAGAGAAAAAGCACAAGAAATAGGGATTCGTGGTACACCAGCCTTTGTTGTTGGCGATGATCTTGTGCGTGGTGCTGTTGGCTATGATGTTCTCAAAGAATATTTAGACAAAAAATAAAAATATATCTATTTCAGATAGTTAAAAAGTTTTTTATTTATCATAATAAAAAAGAAATTGTTTTCTTTTAAAAATTCTGATATAAGATTTCCATTATATAAATAAGTTATTTATTTTAATGAGAAAAGCGTTTATGAAAGTGGCTTAACGCTTTTATTAAGTGTTAAGTGAACCATCTTATTGAGGAGTATATACGAGATGAATAAAAATGAATTTGTAGGTATGTGTGCATGTGTTGCTGTTGCGAGTGCTTTATATTTTTCTACACAAACAAGTCAACAATCTGTTCCTGACTTCACTTTTTATAAAGCGATTGCAGGTTTAGAAAACGTAACATCACAAGGTATCCAGTCAGCTCAACAACTTCAAGCGACTCAATTAAACGAGATTGCAACAGCTGCTGGTGAAGAAATGCCTGAAACATCGCCAATGGTAGAGGCAACAGAAGAAATGGTTATGGATTCTGAGGCAATGCTTGATGACGCGGCAACTGAAGCTCAAGAAGCTGCTGAAGCGATGATCGAAGAAGCTGAACAAACAACAGAAGACATGGCTGACACAATGGATGAGGCTGTTGAAGAAACAACTACTAAGACAACTGAAATGGTTGATCAGATGGTTGAAGAAACAGAAGAAATGGTTGATGAGATGACAACAACAACTGAAGAAACTGTTGATCAAGTTGAACAAACAATTGATGAAACAATGAGTGATGTAGAATCGGCAACTGGTGAAATGGTTGATACGATGGAAGAAACAGGCACATCTGTTGAAGATATGCTTCGTAATGCTGAAGAAGCAGATATGCAACCAGCTCAATAATTTCATTTTAGAAATATCTTTTAATAAAAGCGCTCTTCATTGTACAATTGGGAGCGCTTTTTTATTAAGGAGAAAGTAGTTCATGAAAGCCTTTTTATTTTGTATCTCTATGATTTTGTGTATTAGCGTGAGTCCGTTCGTACAAGCATCAGACGTTGTATTAACTAAGTTCTGGGGCAAAGCACCTATTGGCAGTATGACGATGGCCGCTGCTTATGGCACGATTCAAAATTTATCAGATGAAGAGATATCCATTGTCGCTGTATCAAGTGAGATGGTTGACACTGTTGAAATTCATACACATAAACAAGATGAAGCGGGTGTCATGCGTATGCGCCCCATGGAAAAACTGATTATCCCAGCAAGAAGTGAAATTGTTTTAAAGCCTGGAGCAGATCATTTTATGCTATATGGCGTTCATTCAGAATGGATAGCAGGTGCTACAGGTCACTTTAAATTAATGACAGAAACAGGAACAACATTATCAACAGATGTTATGATTGTTAAAGCAACAGACTTCAACCCCTATAAGTGAGAGAAAAAATGACAAAAACGCAACCACATATCGTGCTTTTAAATGGTCCTAATTTAAATATGTTAGGTCATAGAGAACCAGATATTTATGGGTTTAGCTCATTAGAAGATATTGAAAAAGCCTGCAAAGAATTTTGCGATGATTTAGGATTTGAACTAACGGCATATCAATCCAATCATGAAGGGGAGTTGATTGACAAAATACACCATTATTTTGGTGATATGGATGCTTTGATTATCAATCCAGGTGCTTTGACACATACATCGATTGCGTTACGTGATTCTATTGCCATGCTTGAATGTCCTGTGATTGAAGTTCACTTAAGTAATATTTATAAACGCGAAGAATTTCGTCATCATTCTTATATTTCTTCTATTGCGACAGCTGTGCTCTCAGGGTGCGGTCCGCAAGGATATTTGCTTGCTTTGCAGGCGTTAGATATGATGTTGAGTGAAGAGTAAATGCGTTTTTTACTAGATTTTTTGTGAAATCTTATTTAAAAGTGGGGTTTCACACATAAATAATAAAGTTTAACAACCAAATGTGAAGATAAAAAAATGAATGCTATGAAAATTGATGTTGATGCAATTCGCTCTTTAGCTGAGCTTTTAGAAGAAACTAATTTAAATGAGATTGAGATTACGCAAGCTGACTCTTCTGTTCGTGTTACACGTAATGGTGGGCAAGTTGTTCAGACGGTTAGTGCACCAGTTGCCTCAGTTGCTGCTGAACCCGTTCCAGCGGCGGCACCTCAAGCGGTTGAAGCAGCTGCACCAGCTGTAACAGATTTAAGCAAACATCCTGGCGCCGTTACATCTCCTATGGTTGGAACAGCTTACCTTAAGCCAGATCCAGAATCAGACTCATTTGTATCTGTTGGGCAAACAGTTAGTGAAGGCGACACATTATTGATCGTGGAAGCGATGAAGGTAATGAACCCAATTAAAGCGTCTAAATCAGGTACAGTAAAACAAATCATCGTGACAGACGCTCAGCCTGTAGAGTTTGGCGAAGTTTTACTTATTATTGAGTAATTTTTAATAATAACCCCTAAAAAAATAAGAGTAATAAAGGTGGTATAAATGTTTGAAAAAATGCTGATTGCCAACCGTGGCGAAATTGCACTTCGTATTCATAGAGCGTGTCGTGAAATGGGAATTGATACCGTTGTTGTTCACTCAACAGCCGATTCAAACTCGATGGCTGTTCGTATGGCTGGAGAAAGTGTCTGTATCGGTGGGCCTCGCTCAAGTGATAGTTACTTGAATATCCCTGCGATTTTAACGGCGGCATCATTAACTGGCGCGGATGCTATTCATCCTGGCATTGGGTTCTTGTCTGAAAATGCGGGCTTTGCTCAAATGGTTGATGAGCATGGATTTACATTTGTTGGTCCTTCGGCTGAGATTATTACAAAAATGGGTGATAAGGCTGTTGCGAAGGATACAGTTAAAAAATTAGGTCTTCCTGTTATTCCTGGCTCTCCTGGGATTGTACCAACAGTTGCAGAAGGTCGTAAATTATCACAAGAAATGGGCTATCCTGTTCTCATTAAAGCTGTTGCTGGTGGTGGCGGTAAGGGTATGAAAGTTGCTCGCTCGGATGAGGAATTTGAAAGCTCTTATAATATGGCTTCAAATGAGGCAAAAGCAGCCTTTGGTAATGGGGATGTTTATATTGAGAAATATTTAGGTCAACCCCGTCATATTGAGGTTCAAGTCATTGGAGATTCTCATGGGAATGCGATCCATTTAGGGGAACGCGATTGCTCTATTCAACGTTCTCACCAAAAAGTTATTGAAGAAGCCGGTTCTCCTGCACTTACTGCAGAAGAAAGAGATTTCATTTGTAACTTAGCAGCCGATACAACACGCAAAATGGGCTATTGTGGTGCTGGTACGTTTGAATTCTTGTATGAGCATGGAAAATTCTATTTCCTTGAGATGAATACACGCCTACAGGTGGAACATCCAATTACTGAAATGATTACAGGAATTGATCTTGTTCGTGAACAAATTCGCGTAGCAAGTGGAGCGCCTTTATCTTACAAGCAAGAAGATATTAAATTTAACGGTCATGCGATTGAATGTCGTATTAACGCAGAAGATCCAAGAACATTCATGCCAAGCCCTGGTGCTATTACACAATATCATGCCCCAGGAGGGTTAGGTGTGCGTGTGGATAGTGCGATTTACACAGGTTATGCAATTCCGCCATATTACGATTCTATGGTTGCAAAACTGATTGTTCATGGGTCAAGTAGAACTTCATGTTTAATGCGCTTAAGACGTGCTTTGGATGAGTTTGTTGTCGATGGTGTTAAAACAACAATTCCGTTACATGAGCATATTATTCAGCAACCTGAATTCATTAATGGTGATTACAATATTCACTGGCTTGAGAAACATTTAGCATCTTTGGATGACTAATCAAGATCGCATCAGCGCAGATATCCTAAAACAAGCATATCAATTAGGCTTTTTTCCGATGGCTGAATCGGGGAAGAGTGATGATATTTATTGGTATGATCCTGATCCGCGTGGTGTTTTGCCTATTTCATCGTTTCACATTCCTAAAAGATTACTCTCTACATTGAAAAAAGGTGCTTACCAAGTTTTTGTAAATAAAGACTTTGCTCAAACAATGCGCTTATGCGCGGAAATTACCCCGAATAGAAAAGAAACATGGATTAATGATGAATTATTGGATGCCTATATAGAGCTAAATGAGCAGGGATTGGCTCATAGTGTTGAGGTGTGGTGTCAAGGCGATATGGTCGGCGGGATCTATGGTGTTCATCTAGGGGGAGTTTTTTGCGGGGAAAGTATGTTTTCTAGACAGCGGGATATGAGTAAGGTTGCTCTGGTTCATTTAACGGCACGCCTATGGTATGCTGGATTTGATGTATTTGATACACAATTTATAAATGATCATATTAAACAATTTGGCGCGTATGAAATGTCACGGAAAGATTATAAAAAGAAAATAGGGGCTTCAATAAAAAAGCCATGTGTTTTCTTAAGTGATAATTTTGATGAATGCGCGGATTATTCTTCTGAAGCAGAACTCTTATCAGCATTTATACAAGAAATGACCCAAATATCATAAATAGGGTGCTCCATAGCTGAAAGCGCTGGGTTTGAGGCAAACATCCAGTTTGAGAAAATCCATGTAGGTTCTTCTTCTGGTGTATCTTCCCAAACCTGTAAGAAGCTCGCAGATTCAGGTTTTTCTGTAGGAAGGGATTTATTACAAGCTCTTGGTCTAATGAAAAGACTCCCAAATTTTAAAACTTCATCGATTTTTGCATCAAAGGTCTGTGTGCGTCCTGTGATCTTATCTAAAGCGCGTAAACGAACGCCTGTCATAGGTTTCATTTCTAGTTTTTTGAAGCTTTCTTCAAAAGAGCGTGGCTTATCTTCATCATCACTAAAAAGGTCTGTGATATTTGCGCTCGTATCTTCTGCTTTCTTTTCAAGAATAATTTCTTCTGAAGGGTTTTCAGGGACATCAATCTCTTCTACGCTCACATCATCTTGTAGAGCTTTGTTTTGAGCATAAACAGAATTGTTCATGACAAAGAGAAATGAAATCAATAAAAATAAGGCGATATTGAGAGAGGTCTTACTCATCAGCTGTGCTTGTATCGCTCTCTTTTGAGTTGTTCATGCTAAAGATTGCTTGCCCAATGAGTTTTTCAAGACTAGGTGTTGCTTGTGTGAACTCAATCGTATCACCTTCATCAAGCATTTCTTCATCTGCACCAGGCTCAAGGCTTAGATATTTTCCGCCCAACAAACCTTCGCTGGAAATAACGGCAGCTGTGTCATAGGGAAGTTTAACCGCGTGATCAATACTTAATGTTGCTTTAGCACGGTAGTTTTCTTTGTTTAGTGAAACGCCAGAAACGCTACCAATATTGACACCGCTAATGCGTACATCTGTGCCTGAAATTAAGCCATCAGAGTTATCAAATTCCGCATAAACGGTATAGCCATCAACAGAATTTAAATCCGCTGTTTTGTATGCGAATACAAGAAAAAATCCTGCAACGAGGATGACAATAGCCCCAAGAATTGTTTCAATGATATTTTGTTTCATAACAGAACCTAACCTTAATTAATATGAAGATTTATATATAAATAGTTATACACTTATAAGAAAGTAAAAAATGCGTTTCATTGTTATTTATTTTCTAGGTGACCACGCTTCAAAATCACCAGTTGCCTTTGCACGCTTACCGTCTTTTAAGGGGTGCCCTTCAGGCAGGTAAGCATTTTCCGTTCCTGTTTGGTTGGCAATATGTGGTTTTTGCCATGCTTTTTCTTTTGTTTTAATCTCAGATGGAAGGGTGTTTGTTTGATAATGTAACCAACCATGCCAAAGAGGTGGTACACGGCTTGCTTCAATTTCACCATTATAGACAACCCAGCGACGAGGGCGGTTTGCTTTGCCACGTGCGCGGCCTTGATAATAGCGATTACCAAAATCATCAGTTCCTACTTTTTTTCCCTTAAACAGGGTGAATAAATTCATTGAAAAAGTTGATAGAACGCTAAAAACGGAAGATTTTAGAAATGTAATCATGGCTATTCACTTTTACCTTTTAAAAATTAAGAATCTTGTGACGTTACGTTGATAACTATGGCATGATGGATGTGAAAAATCTAGCGTTAAAAGGAGGATAAACCATGAAAAACCAGTCTATTGAGGAAAATTTAAAGTCACTAGGGCTTACTCTTCCAGAGGTTGCCCCCGCTGCGGCAAATTATGTGCCTTATAAAATAAGTGGTCAGCATGTCTATATAGCCGGACAATTGCCTTTTTTAGGTGGTGAGAAAGGCTTTATCGGAACTGTTGGGGTCGATATTTCAGTTGATGAAGCTAAGGTGGCGGCTAGAAATTGTGGCTTGAATATTGTTGCCCAATTGCGCGCAGCGATCGGTGGTGATTGGGATCGATTGGTTCAATGTGTTAAGGTGGGCGGCTTTGTGAATGCACCTCAAGGCTTTGGTGATCATCCAGCTATTATCAATGGATGCTCGGATCTCCTTGTTGATATCTTGGAAGAAAAGGGACGTCATGCACGCTTTGCTGTTGGTGCGTCTAGTCTACCTTTTAATGTTGCCGTTGAAATAGATGCGATTTTTGAGATTAAATAATTGACATATTTACTGCTTATCGATATTGTTTCGTAAATAATTTTAAGAGGTGGACGATGAGTGAACAGCAAATAGAACCCCGTGTTTTTAACTTTATGCCAGATGAAGCACATGAAGACGCACCAGTTCTAATATATTTAAAAGAAACATATAATGAGAATGCTTTTGAAGGGATGACGCCTAGTATCCTAGCAGACTTTGTTGTATGTAAATGTATGGAAGCGCTTTCACGCCCAGCGGATCAAGAAAATGAGATCGCAAATGACATGATTGAGGCGCATAATAAATTGTTGTTGCTACGCTCAATGGCTGAGGATCAAGATCTAACCGTTTTTGATATGAAGAGCTTTTTTAATGCGACTCTTTTAAAATTAGCACCAGAAGTACGTGAAAAATGGGAAGCATATAAACAAACACCCGCAGATAAAGACGAGATTATAGGACGGTCAAAAGAACGTGTGTTGTTTGGTTTTTCTGATAGTAATAAGGCTCATACATGGGCTGTTTTAGCGAATATTCAATCAAATGGAAATGCATATGGTATTATGAAACTAGATGTTGGTATGTATAAAGTTTTTACGCGCTTTGGGAATGCGGATAAGAATAAATCAAACTATGATGGTCTTCGCTATGGTTGTTCTGTTCCAATTCCAAAAGATGCGACGGAAGCAACGGTCATTGATATGATCAAAGATATGATGATTGCTAATGGTGAAAAGAAAATCCCACCTTTGCGCCGTAAAGCATTTCAACCTGCTTGATATGCTTTACTCAACTAATTCTTTTTCTTCGACCTCTTTTTTGTTTTGTTTTTTCTTTTTATAAGAGAATGTTAGCTCGTTTTCTTTGTAGTCAATCATCACATCACCGCCATCTTTTAACTTGCCAAATAAGATCTCGTCGGCAAGCGGTTCTTTGATTTCTGATTGTATTACACGCCCCATCGGACGGGCGCCCATCGCCTTATCATAGCCTCTTTCACATAGATATTCTCGTGCTTTGGTGGAAAGTGTTATTGAAATTTGACGTTCTGAGAGTTGATGTTCAAGTGCCATCATGAATTTATCAACAACTTGTGAGATCACATCTTTTTCCAAATGATGGAAAGAAACAATGGCATCAAGGCGGTTTCTAAATTCTGGTGTGAAGGTGCGTTCGATTTCTTCCTTATCATCACCAATGCGAACACTTTGTTCGAAACCAATTGCAGGGCGTGCGAGTGCAGCAGCCCCAGCATTTGTTGTCATGATTAAAATGACATTTCTAAAATCAACGCTTTTCCCGTTATTATCTGTTAGCTTTCCGTAGTCCATAACTTGCAATAAAATGTTAAAAACATCAGGATGCGCTTTTTCAATTTCATCAAGCAAAACAACGCAGTGCGGTGTTTTGTTAACCGAATCCGTTAGTAGTCCGCCTTGATCATATCCGACATATCCAGGAGGAGCCCCAATTAAACGAGATACACTATGCTTCTCCATATATTCAGACATATCAAAACGATGAAGTTCAATCCCTAAAGAATGTGCCAATTGTTTGGTGAGTTCTGTTTTACCAACACCCGTTGGTCCAGAAAATAAATATGAACCAATTGTTTTATCACTAGAACGCAATCCTGCGCGCGCTAGTTTGATCGCCTTTACAACCGCATTAACAGCTTCATCTTGACCAAATACTAGGCGTTTTAAGTTGCTCTCTAAATGTAATAAAACATCGCGATCATCTTGACTGACGGCTTTTGCTGGAATACGGGCAAGGATAGCGACGATATCTTCAATATCTTTTTCGTCAATCTTTGTGTTTTTATCTTCGGGTGCTTTTAAATGTAGAGAAGCACCTGCTTCATCCAAGACATCTATGGCTTTGTCAGGGAGTTTGCGCTCACTAATATAGCGATGAGAAAGGTCAACAGCAGCTTTCATAGCGTCTGCTGTATATGTTACATCATGGTGTTTTTCTAAATAAGGTTTGATTCCTGTGACGATTTTTAAGGCTTCATCAAGGCTTGGCTCTTTGACATCGATTTTTTGAAAACGACGGAGAAGAGCGCGGTCTTTTTCAATATGATTACGATATTCTTCATAAGTTGTTGAGCCAATGCATCTAAGCTCTCCACTAGAAAGGGCTGGTTTTAAAAGGTTTGACGCATCCATCGCACCACCAGAAGTTGCGCCTGCACCGACAATTGTATGGATCTCATCAATAAATAAAATAGCTTTATCAATTAAGGAGAGATGTTTTAATACAGCCTTTAAGCGTTCTTCAAAATCACCACGATAGCGACTTCCTGCGAGCAAAGCGCCCATATCGAGTGAGAAAATTTGCGCTTCTTTTAAGATTTCAGGTACTTCATTATCAACAATTTTCTTTGCTAAACCTTCAGCAATCGCTGTTTTTCCAACGCCTGGATCACCAACGTAAAGAGGGTTGTTTTTTGAACGGCGACATAGAATTTGAATAGTACGATCAACTTCGTGATGACGACCAATCAAAGGGTCGATCTTATTATCTAAAGCTTTTTGGTTCAGGTTTGTGCAAAATTTTTCGAGAGGACTTTCTGTGCTGTTTTCATTTGCTTCAGAACCGTCATCAAGTGTGCCTGTAGCAGAGAAAAGATCACTCGTATCAGAGCCTTTACCGATGCCATGAGAGATAAATCTGACGGCATCAAAGCGTGTCATGTCTTGTTTTTCAAGAAAGAAAACAGCGTGACTTTCTGTTTCAGAGAAAAGAGCTATTAAGAGATGTGCGCCTGTGACCAAATCACGTCCAGATGATTGCACTTGAATAGCGGCTCTTTGGATGACGCGTTGAAAGGCAGTTGTCGGCTCTGGCTCTTTTGGTGTTAATTGAACCATGTTTTTTAATTCTTGATCTAGAAACGAAAGAAGTTCAGCACGCAGTGTTGTTATATTAATGGCGCATCCTTCTAAAACAGCACCTGCATCGGGGTCTTGGCTTAAAGAAAGCAAAAGATGTTCTAATGTGATGAATTCATGGTTGCGGTCTGCGGCGTAAACAAGGGCGCGAGAAAGTGTTTCTTCACAAGAATTAGAGAGCATAATGAAAATAACCTACGATAAAAAATAATTACAAGTCATAGTACTTAAGTAAAGCGTACCATAAAAAGTTTAACAAACTTTATTCTTTTTCTAAAGTGCATTGTAAAGGTTGTTGGTTCTTTGTGCAAAAAGCCATGACTTGGGTTACTTTGCTTTCTGCAACTTCCTTAGGGTAGATGCCACAAATGCCTAGCCCATGATTGTGAATCTGTAACATGATCTTTGTTGCTTCATCTTTGCTTTTACTAAAATAGATTTGTAAAACGTGAATAACAAAATCCATGGGTGTGTAATCATCATTTAATAAAATAACTTTATACATAGAAGGGCGCTTTACTTTTGGTTTTGTAAGAACGCCAAGATCATCTTCTGGTATATGAGTGGGCTCATCTTGTTGAGCTTTTATGGTGAGAATCGTTTTGATCATGTGGTTCAGTATAAAAACTATTTCAGATAAAGAAAACCCCGTATGGATGAAATTTCGCATACGGGGGTTCTTTATAGAATTTCTATTTCTAGATTAAGCGGCTGTCGCTGTTTTTGTAACAGTTTCAGCTGTTTCTTCCATGCATTTTTTTAAAGGTTCAAATGCTTCTGTAGAAACTTTTACAGCTTGCTCAGAAAGTTTTGTTGCTTCAGCAACAAGTTCGTTGAAAGATGCTTGCGCGAATTGAGATTGTTTCTCAACAGCTTCATTGACAGTTTTAGCTGTTAAAAGATCTTTGCTCGCAGCAGTTGTCTTTTCAAGGCAATCTTGAGAGAAAGCAAGCCATTGACGAGCAATATCCTCAGTACCTTTAGTTAATGTTGTGTTTGCTTGAACAGCCGCTTGAGCAGATGTTTGAACTTGTTTCACGAAAGAATCAAGTTGTGTATATAGTGTGTCAAACGATTGTTGTGTTGTTTTTTTAGTAGCCATCTTAAGTCTCCTTTGTCAAAGAGGTTATGGGGTGCATACAATAATATTGCATTGCACAATTTCAACATCATTCTACAGGTCGAAGAGGGGTGAGTCAAATATTTTGTGCAGTGCAAAAGCTTTTTTGTTTTACTTTTTAATAATTTGTGAATAATTTGTTTCCCTAATATGATAATAAGTTACAAAAATAATAAAAAATAATAAAACAGGTTGAGTTATGAAACACTTTATAAAAAAGAGTTTATCTGTACTTTCTTTAGCATTTACAATGGTCGCATCACCGGTTTCTTTCGCGGGTGAAAGGGAGCCATACCCTAGGTGGCCAGGGCTTCAAGATGAAACATACTATGTTATGGGTGGTGATGGTCGAGTCTTTGCCGATCATGAGTCGGAAGAAAATGTTGTTCCTGCATCTACGGTAAAATTGATGACCTTATATATGTTGATGGAAGCTTTGGAAAATGGAGATGTTCGTTTAGATGATGAGATTACGATGTCCCCTAAAGCAGCTAATATATCTTTAGCATATTCTCAAGCAGGTATCCGAGCATGGCATTTTTTTGATGTTGATTTTGCGTTGCGCTCTTTATTTGTTTATTCGGCCAATGACGTTGCTAGCTCTGTAGGAGCTCATTTATCAAAAGTGATTAATGGTGAATGGTCTGAAAGAGCGTTCGTGAAGATGATGAATGAAAAAGCAAAAGAGCTTGGTATGGAGAATACGGTTTTTAAAGATGCCTCAGGGATTAGCCGTCGCAATAAAACAACAGCTCAAGATATGATGCTTTTAGCAAATAGATTTATTGCAGATTACCCTCAGCTTTTTGATGGGGATGATAGTTTCCTTGATTATCCTTCTTTAACATCTGCGATTCGTCATGGTAGAGCGAAAGCTGCAACAAATGCGCTTGTCTTGACAGATGAATATAATGGAGAAGTATCTGGGCTTTCGTATAGTTTTCATGTTGATGGTTTAAAAACGGGTTTTACGGCACGCGCGGGGTTTTGTTTGCTTGCATCTTCCGTTGCAGTTTCACCTATTGATGGAAGTGAGTATCGTGTAACGGTTGCGTATTTTGGTGCGTCTGATAAAGATGAGCGTAATGAGCGCGTTATTGACCTGATGGAAACAGCCTATAATCAAGTATTTACAGTGAATGACAGTGAAACACAGGTTGCCTCATCGCTTGGGAAATCACCTAGCCCAACAGTAAAATAATAAGAAATTCCTTTACGAAATAAGGTCAAACACGTTATAATTACATTAACGCCACAACAAGCAACTCTAATTTTCGAAGCTTTATTGGATAGTAGATGTTTTTGAACACAAAAAAATCAATTCAGATTCTTTTTTTGTCAGTGTTTTCGCTGATGCTTTTTTTATGTGCGCAAGCAGAAGCTAAACCAAATTATAAATATGCTTCTATCGTTGTTGATGCAGACAGTAATCAGGTTCTTAGTGAACGTTATGCTGACAAAAAACTGCATCCAGCCTCTCTTACTAAAATGATGACACTCTATTTGGTGTTTGACGCCTTAAAACGTGGTGAGTGGAGTTTAAAAACACGTCTTTATGTTTCTCAAAATGCTCAAAACCAAGTACCTTCAAAGCTTGGTGTTCGTAAAGGTGAGCGTATTACGGTGGAAGATGCTATTAAAGCGTTGGTTGTTAAATCGGCAAATGATGTTGCTGTGGTTGTTGCTGAAAATTATGCTGGTTCTGAAAGTGTTTTTGCTACTGAAATGACACGCGTTGCTCGTCAATTAGGGATGAGTAGAACAACATTTAAAAATGCATCTGGTTTACATCACCGTTATCAAATATCTACGGCGCGTGACATGGCTGTACTTGGTTTAGCTTTAATTGAGGATTATCCGGACTATTACGATTATTTTGGGTTAACTTCTTTTAGCTATAAAGGAAAAAGATATAGAGGGCACAATGCGTTAATGAAGAGTTATCCTGGTATGGATGGATTAAAGACAGGCTATATTCGTGCTTCTGGATTTAATTTGGTGTCATCAGCTAAGAGGAATGGAAAACGTTTGGTTGGCGTCGTTTTCGGTGGAAAGAAAAGCCGCTCTCGTAATAGACATATGGCCGCTTTATTAGATCAAGGCTTTAGAGTTGTTGGCTCGGGCACTTATATGGCTCAAAATAAAGTGGGGACACCGCCTGTTCCATCTCAGAAACCTGTACAAGCATTAACGATTGCCGCACTTGATACGAATATTGATATTGGGGCTGATGCGGTTCCTGTTGAAGAGGTTTTGATCGAGGTTCTAGAAGAAGGGTCTGCTGCAACACCACGTCTTGATGTTAGTAATGGATGGGATGTTGTGCGTTCTAGAGTGGCGAGAGAAGAGACATCGCTAACGCCTGAAACAAGGGATCGTATTATTACAGCGGTTAAAGAGTTAAAAGAAATGTTTGTTAAAGAAGCTCAGGCAACACAGAATATGGCCTCTATCGAGCCAGCTATTGGTGGCAGTATTGTGAGTGGTATGATTTTGCCAACGGTTAAGCCTGTAATAGCAAAGGGAGAAGGGGATTGGGCTGTGCAAGTAGGGGCTTTTAATAGTCGTGCTCAAAGTGATAAAGCTATTCGTCATGCAAAATCACTTGTTCCTCATTTGTTGGATGGTGCGAGAGCTGTTAACTTACAAGGGCGAAATAAAAGCACAGGGCGTTATTTTTACAGAGCACGTCTAACAGGTCTTGATAAAGATTATGCTCAGGCTGTTTGTTCAGAGATTTCAGACTGTCTTGTCGTTTCACCCTAATTACTTTTTATCTTTTATATAAGTCGCTATTTTTACAAATTCATCGCATGAAAGCTCTTCTGCGCGCTTTGTTTCGCTGATTCCTAGTTCATTTAGCAAGTCTGGATAGCGTGATAAAAGTGGCTTTAATGAAGAGCGTATCATCTTCCGACGCTGATTAAAGGCATGTCCCGTAACTTGCTCTAGAAAAGGGATTAATGTGAGTCGCGTTTTTATGTCTTCACGAGGTTTTAGGTGAATAACGGCAGAATGAACTTTTGGCGGTGGGGTAAAAGCACCAGGTGGAAGCGTAATTAATTTTCTCACATGACAAAGATATCCTGCCAGAACTCCTAAACGCCCATAGGCTTTATCTCCTTGCTTAGCGATGATACGATCACCTACTTCTTTTTGAAACATCAAGGCCATGCCTGCAATTTGATCGCTTTGTTTTAGCCAGTTTATTAAAAGAGGTGTTGCGACATTATAGGGCAGATTTGCAATGATATAGCGAGGACTATCTGTGAGCTCTGTTATATCGTATTCTAGTGCGTCCCCTTGGATCAGAGTAAAAGGTTTCTTGCAGCTATCTTTTAAGGGAGAGAGAATGTCAATAAAGCGCGTATCCATCTCGATAGCTGTCACAGAAGCTACGTTACTCGCTAAGAGTGCGCGTGTTAACCCTCCAGGTCCTGGGCCAATTTCAATAACATGATGATTTTCGATAGGGTCAGCTAAACGAACAATTTTTTTTGTTAAGTTTATGTCTAAGAGAAAATTTTGACCAAATTTTTTATCGGCTTTAATGTTGTTTTCATTGAGCGTTTCTTTGATAGGGGGGAGAGCGTCAATGATGTCTTCATCCGTCATAGAAGCACTCCTTGATTATAAGCGAACATCCACAAAAGCCTGTTCTCTTAATTTATTTAGATATTGACGCTGTAATAGATCTAGCTGTTCTGCGCCAATGCGGTTTGTGATCTCTTCAACGGAAAGGGATTGATCTCTAGATGGGTATGTTCTACGACAAATCATATAACGGGTATAGGCTTGTCCTTCTTGAATAATAGGAGATAAATCCGCAATATCGAGCGGTTTCAAGATGTTCTGAAGCGGTGCGCTGAGCGTTTCTAATGGCACACGATCAATGTCACCAGTTTTTCTATGGGGGAAGCTTTTATAAGCCGCATCCATTGAAATACAGCCCTTTATATCTGAAACATCTGTTTTTAACGTTTCTAATTCATTAGAGGCTATACGCTTAATATTGAGTAAAATTTCGTGTTTTTCAACGCCTTTGATTGTGCGTGTATCAATAATATAGAATAGATAAAATCCATTTTTACCTCTTACAATAGGGCTTAAATGCCCTAATGCTAATCGAGAGATTGTTTCGCGCAAAATATCTTCTTCGATCTCATCTGGAATGACCCAGCCAATTTCGCCATTTTTTGCAGCACTCGCTGAGGCTGAAAATTGTTTGGCTACCAAAGGAAAGGGCGCACCATTCTTTAATTGTTTCTCTAATTCCTGAATTGTCTTTTGAGCTTCTGGCTCGTTTTCTGTTCTTTGGACTTCAATAAAAATCTCGGCAAGACGAATTTCACGCTCACCAGCATGGCTTTTTATTTTTTTTATCTCTTTTTGAACTTCATTATAGCTAACATCAACTTTTGATCTTAGCTTCTTTTGAATGAAACGGTTCCAACCAAGTTCGGTTCTGATTTGGTTTTCTAATGTATATAAAGGGATTTTTTCTTCCGCTAATTTTGCTAAGAAAGCCTCTTTATCAACTTTTGCACGCTGTGCTAGAGCTTCTATCTGAAGATCAATTTCATCTTGATCAATATTAATGTTATTTTTTTTAAGCTCTTGTGCTTTAAGGGTTTCGTCAATTAAAGCATTGAGTGTCTGAGGAATAAGTGATTTTTTTACTTCATCTGTTTTCGGGAGCCCTGTTGTCAAAATGGCAAAATTCAAGCGCGCTTCAAGGTCTGTTCCTGAAATGGCTTCGTCATTAATAGTCGCAACAATTCCGGCAATTTGTTTTGCGAAAGAGGCTTTTGTAATGGTTCCTATTGTTAAGACCATTAATAAAATGACAATATATCTAATTACAGTCATAGCTTTTAAATTCGAATCTTTTTCCAAGTTATTTAAAGTATCACTTACTTTATAACTCTCTATAGTATGATGCAATTATTATTCTTTATCGAGCGCTTCAACGATGCTTTGAGCATCGGTTGGGCGCAGGGTTGGGAATGCAATAACGTCACGAATGTTATGCGAATCTGTCAAAAGCATTGTGATGCGGTCTAATCCAACACCAAGCCCAGCTGTTGGAGGCATACCAAATTCTAAAGCTTCGACGAATTCGGCGTCCATCATTTGAGCTTCTTCGTCACCGTCTTCACGGCTTGATGCTTGGTCTTTGAATCGCTCATATTGATCAAAAGGATCATTGAGCTCGCTAAAGCCATTTGCAATTTCCCAGCCATTTGCGAAAGATTCGAAACGATCTGTAATCCTAGGGTTATCAAGATTTGCCTTTGCAAGTGGAGAGATTTCTTTTGGATGATTCATAACATGTGTTGGTTGCATAAGTGTATGTTCTACTTTTTCTTCAAAAGCAGCTTCTAAGCATTTTCCCCAGCCATATGTATCTTCGATTTCGATTCCTTTATCTTTGCAGGCTTTGCGGGCGTCTTCATCTGTTTCGATGGTGTTAAAGTCTAGTCCTGTTTTCTCTTTAACAAGATCTAGCATTGAATAGCGGGGCCAAGGACCTGCAAAATCAATCTCTGTTTCACCAAAGAATACTTTTGTACTGCCGTTATTTGCTGCTTTACAAGATTCGATCACGATATCTTCAGCCAATTGCATAGCGCTATTCACATCCGCGAAAGCTTCGTAAGTTTCGATTGTTGTGAATTCTGGATTGTGTTTGATTGAGATTCCTTCATTTCTAAAGATGCGTCCAATCTCATAGACCTTATTAGAAACACCACCAATAATGAGCTTTTTCAGAGGAAGCTCAGTTGCGATTCTTAAATATAAAGGAATATCAAGTGCGTTATGATGTGTATCAAATGGTTTTGCGATCGCACCGCCTGCAATAGATTGTAAAACAGGCGTTTCAAATTCTAAAAAGCCGCGTTCATCCATAACACGCCTAATAGAAGACATGATTTTGCTGCGTTTTTTAAATGTTTCACGACTCTCTTCATTAACTGTAAGGTCAATATATCGTTTACGGTAACGAATCTCCACATCACTTAACCCATGATGTTTTTCTGGTAGGGGCTGTAAAGATTTACTAAGAATCGTAATTGTTTCCGCATTAATCGTAAGTTCTCCACGAGGTGTACGACGCACGAGGCCTTTGACCCCAATCCAGTCACCCATATCAAAAAGTTTTAAAGCATCTAATGTTTTAGCATCTAAATGTTCTTTATGGCTAAAGATTTGTATTTTGCCAGTATGATCCAGTAAGTCCATAAACATACCAGAGTTTCTGTTAGACATGATGCGGCCAGCAACGTGAACAGTGTGTTCTGTCGTTTCACCATCAGCAAGAGACTTATATATGTCTTGTAATTCTCCAGCATAAGCATCTACAGGAAAATTTGTTGCAGCATAAGGGTTTACACCTTTCTCCTTCCAGTTCTCAAGCTTATCCAAACGTGCTTTGTGTGAGTCTGAAATACGAGATGATGTCTCTTTCACTGTTTCTTGTGCGGCATCCATAATTATTTTCTTTCTTTATAAAGTTGATGACTATAGGCATAATAAGCATTATTTAGAATCAAAATTCAAGTATAAATGACGGGATCTTTCTTATGTATGGCGATCTAACACTTATTTGCGGGCCTATGTTTTCAGGGAAAACGACAGAACTCCTTAAAAGAATCTTATGGGAGAAGAATGGCCTAAAGCGTAAAATAGCTGTTTATAAAACTTCTTTTGATGATCGCTACGCGCATGAAGAGGTCATGAATCATGATGGTCTACAAGCAAAAGCAATCTCTATTAAAGAATGGGGGGATATAGAAGAGGGGGTGGAAACTGTTTTTTTTGATGAAGTGCAGTTTTTTGATCAGCCTCAATTTAAAGGAGATTTAATTTCTATTGTACAAGATCTTTTATCGCGAGGGATTAATGTAGTGGGGGCAGGCTTGGATATGGATGCATCTGGTAGTCCTTTTTTAATTACCGCCCAGCTCTTAGCGATGGCTGATGAAGTTAAGAAATTGCGTTCGCATTGTGCTATTTGCGGACAGCCAGCAACAAAGAGTTACCGTAAGATTGAGAATCTGTCAGTTATTCAATTAGGTGGTGATGATATTTATGAGCCGCGTTGTACAACACACTGGGCAGAAGGGCGTGAGCAAGAAGATCTTTTTAAAAAGCAGGCTTAAATACCTTAAAATAATATTGTTTAAAAACAGTACCTTAGCTTTAAATTGTAAAAAAACTTAAAAAAAAGTAAAAAAAATTTAAAAATGCTGTTGACTCTGTGAAGCGATATCCGTATAAACCACTTCACGACGTTGGTCGAACACAAGAAATTGAGTTAAGACACAACGTGATGACAAAATAAAAAACTTAAAAAAATGCTTGACGCATTAATTTAGATTTGATAGATTTTGTCCTCTCGAAATAAGCAAGACATTAGAGCTTTTGAGTTTTAATTTAGTGATTAATTTTTAAATTTTAGAAATTTTTCATGTGGCTTGTTTCGGTTTTTTGTTGCCTGAAATAGGTGACCGGTTCTTGAACATTGTGATATAAGATTTTAAAGAGATACGCAGGTAGCGGTAGGTGTTTTGATTACCTTTTTAAACAAAACTTAAATTATTCCTAACGACAAATGCGTATCTGTAATGACGAGTTATTTATATACCCATATAAATAACAAACATGACAGTTAATTCATTTGAAGTTAAGATCATACCTTTTAGGTAATTACTTACTTTGTGTAAGTTCTCAAACCTAAGAGTTTGATCCTGGCTCAGAACGAACGCTGGCGGCAGGCCTAATACATGCAAGTTGCACGAGAAACATTCTTCGGAATGCAGACAGTGGCGCACGGGTGAGTAACGCGTGGGAACCTACCTTTTGGTACGGAATAACAGTTGGAAACGACTGCTAATACCGTATAGTCCCTTCGGGGTAAAGATTTATCGCCAAGAGATGGGCCCGCGTTAGATTAGCTAGTTGGTGAGGTAATGGCTCACCAAGGCGACGATCTATAGCTGGTTTGAGAGGATGATCAGCCACACTGGGACTGAGACACGGCCCAGACTCCTACGGGAGGCAGCAGTAGGGAATATTGGAC
>CATLOR010000005.1 GCA_950054255.1 uncultured Rickettsiales bacterium
ACGAAGGTCTACGTTTTGCTATCCGTGAGGGTGGCCGTACAGTAGGTGCTGGCGTTGTTGCTAAGATTATTGAGTAATATCAATTAGATATTTTATTAAAGGAGGCTTCTTGTCTGAGAAGCCTCTTTTTTTATTTATACGGTTATGATTACACAATTAACTGTTGACATAATAGACGCATGTTAGTAGGTTATGTAATCTTATTTTAATTGATGCTATATGAAAGAGAGAAAATCAGATGCCTTTATCTCCAGATGCTTATGAATCTTTGTTTAAAGATGTTTTTGTGATCCTAAACCAAGATGTAGATAGTGCAATGGATCTTCGGATTAACGCTCTGGTGCCTTATGTGACTGATCCAGCAGTACTGAGTGAGGCCTATAGAGCATGCGTGATGAAATCAGAAGAAAAAGGTTTTGTGTCGGCAAGTTCTGCAGCAAATTTCTCTGGTTATATTAAAGATAGTGATGTCTTGAAATGGGAATTGGTGAAACAAATAAAACAAAAGCCACTCACTTCTGAGCAATATGAGAACACAATGAAGGCTCTCTTTAATCAAGGTTTAAGTGTTGATGTAGGCTTCTTGCTTTGTATGAAGACAAGCTTTCTTGCAGAAGATAAAGTAAAAATCAAACAAGCTCTTAATAAAGTATTAGATGTTTTTGCTCAAGATACGCAACGTATAGCTGTGCCAGAACTGGTTGAAGTGTTTAGATCTTTATATAAGAATACAAAGTCTGATGCAGAAATAGAGAATACAATTCATGAAACTGTTGTAAACAGCACAGTGAGAGCGGTGTTATATGATGGGAAAGAAGGTTATGAACCGTCATTTCATAGAACCTTTTTAAGGGGTGTTATCAGCAGTTATATCAGTTCAGACTCTATTGATCGTTCTGAGTTAACGGCTATATGTGATCAAATGGTTGAAAGCTTAAGCGCGTCTTATGACCAAGGAAAGCAATCACAATTATGTGAGCATTTAGATATCATTGTTGATAAATATATGGACAAGATTGAAGATTGTGAGCCTTTATCTGATATCTCTTTTTTATGTTTACAGCGTGTCAAAGACTTAATTGAAAAAGATCAAGTAACAGATTCAGCGTTGAAAACATCATTGGATATGTTATCAGAAGCAAATTTCGAAGCTATTCGCCTTGGCTCTGCAAATGACAGTTATTTAAGAGAGGGTATTAAAAGAACATTTTCTCTGCTTTCTCAAATCCCTGCTATTTCTTTCTCAGATAGAATTCAATTACAATTAGATGTTATCACGGAGATTATTGATGTAAAGGAGCTAGCGTTTAAAGCTGTTCAAGAATTAGCATCAGATCTCATGTCATGTATAGGGCCTGATGGTGTTTCTATCCCATGTACGAATACAATTTTAACAGAATTGGCTCAAAGTGTAACAGAGATTCATCTTATTCCTCATGATGAAAGAATTTTGAATAAATGTTTAAATGTATATAACCGAAATTCTTTTTCTCAACCTTTGATGGCAAGATCGATGGTTGATATTATAAAAGATGTTATTGATAATGAAGCGTTGTCTGATAGAGATTTGAAGGATGCTTTGGCAACATGTTTGACAATGGCAGTAAAAGCACATGATCGAAAAGAGATTATTTCGTCTTACTTAGATATGCTTCGAACAGAACGCAAGTTTGAGGCTCTTGTGGCGACGTATAAGCCTGCACTGGGATCATAATGGATATTTGTGCATAATTTTATTTTTGTATGATTTTTCATTTTTAATAATCATGAGACCACTAATAATAATGATTATTGACCCAATAAAGGTCGATAATGTTGGGATGTCTGCCCATATGAGATAACCAAGCGCTATTCCCCCAATAATCTGCATATAATGAAAGGGAGCTACTGTTGATGTCGATGGAGCTATATGAAAGCCAATTGCGATCAATGTGGCGGCTATAGAACTTAAAATACCACAGCAAAAGAAAAGAAATAAATAATAGGGCTGTGGCAAGGTTAAGCTTTCAGATAAATATAAATAAGGCCCTAAAGCACCTAAAAAGACAACAATAGAGACAACGATATTAAAGAGTAGATAATGGTCGCTTTTGTCAATTTTTCGGATTAAGACAAGAGACGCCGCATGCATAACAGCGGATAGAAAAGTCAAGATAACACCGATACTAAAATCTAAATTCCCTGGCCTAACAACAATTAAAACACCAATAAACCCAGTAATGAGAGCTATTATTTTCGCTGTGTTGATATGATCTTTGAAAAAGATCTGCCCCAGTAAGACACAAATCATAGGGGATAGAAAAATGATGGCATAAAAGTTAGGCAGGCTAAGATATTTTAAGCCAACGGCATTACAAGAAATATAAGCTAATGTTAAAAATCCACGCAAGATATGATATTTTAAATCATTTGTTTTCCACACCGTCTTCATATCAGCAAAGGCGGTAATACAAGACATTCCCAATAAGGTAAATGTCGCACCCCAAAAGATAATTTCAATTGTTGTATGATGTTCAACAAGAATTTTTATAAAAGCATCATTAACGTTAAAGAAGAAGTAGCCAAAGAAAACTAAAAAGATAGAAAAATACGCAGGGGATTTTTCAGAAAAATATTTAAAGCGAGAGCTAAAGAAAGAAGAGATCATATAAGCGTTTCGATAAGTGGGTAATTCAAAAAAAGAATTAACAAATTATTACTATGGTACTGAGTATACTTGACCTTTTCAATCAATAAGTTTAAATTCTTATACGTACAAGGCAGTTCTTGCCATTATTTTTCAAAATAAGTTTTCTTCTCGTTCGTTTAAATATGCTTTTATCCTCGTTAAATAAATTTTTAAAATTAGAAACAGTTGGCGGTATTGTCTTAATTATTGCTTCTGTTCTGGCTATTCTTTTAGCGAATACCCCTTTAGATGTTTATTATAATCATTTCTTAGATATAGATTTTGGTTTTATACTTGCTGAAGGCTCGTTTAAACGCCCTATTCTATTTTGGGTGAATGATGCATTGATGGCCGTGTTTTTCTTCTTAGTTGGCTTAGAAATAAAAAAAGAAATCTTAGAAGGCGAATTATCAAAAACATCTCAAGCAATTTTACCGATCTGTGCGGCTATTGGAGGCATTGCAGTTCCTGCTTTGATATTTTTTGCTATTAACTTTAATATTCCTGAAAATATAAATGGTTGGGCTATTCCGGCTGCGACCGATATTGCCTTTGCATTAGCTGTATTAGCGTTTTTTAAATCGGCGGTTCCGATATCACTTAAAATATTTTTAACAGCCGTTGCCATTATTGATGATCTTGTCGCAATTATAATTATCGCTCTTTTTTATACAGGGGGAATTGATTATATGGCTCTTTCTGTTGCACTGGTTTGTGTTATTGGCTTGATATTAATTAATCATTTTAGAGTGACAGCCTTAACACCCTATATTCTATTGGGGCTTGTTTTGTGGGTCTTTGTAAAATTAGCAGGCTTACATCCGACCTTAGCGGGGGTAATCGTAGCTCTCTGCATTCCGATGTATGATACAAGGACAGAAAAACATTCACCGGTTAAACACATGGAGCATTCACTGCATCCTTGGGTCGCCTTTATGGTTCTGCCTATTTTTGGGTTTGCGAATGCAGGGGTGTCATTTGAAGGCGTTTCTTGGGATTCATTCATGGATCCTTTGACGTTTGGTATTATCGCAGGCTTATTTGTAGGGAAGCAAATTGGTGTATTTGGTATTTCTTTTGTAATGATTAAACTGGGTTTGGCGAAACTCCCTAAAAAAGCAACATGGATGCAATTATATGCTGTTTCTCTTCTATGTGGGATTGGATTTACGATGTCTTTATTTATAGGGACATTGGCATACCCTGATATAGATCATGCCGCTGCCATTCGTTTAGGCGTCATAGCAGCCTCTGTATTATCGGCATTGACAGCAATTATTATTTTAAATTTATCATTTTCTATTAACAAGAAGAGGTCAAAAAAATGACAGAAAAAACAAAAATTACAGTTGCTCATGGTGATGGTATTGGCCCTGAGATCATGGAGTCAACACTTGCTATCTTAGACGCGGCTGGCGCACGCTTAGATATAGAAACAATTGAAATTGGCGAGAAAGTATATAAGAGCGGTCATATGACAGGGATTGAAGACAGCTCATGGGATAGTTTAAGACGGACAAAAGTCTTTTTAAAGGCGCCCATTACAACACCACGAGGAGGCGGATTCACCAGCTTGAATGTGACAATCAGAAAGTCAATGAGTCAGTTTGCCAATGTGCGTCCATGTGTGACATATCATCCATTCGTGGAAACACCACATGAAGGCATGGATATGGTGATCGTGCGTGAAAATGAAGAAGATTTATATGCAGGGATTGAACATCGCCAAACCGATGATGTCTATCAGGTTTTAAAATTGATCTCTAGGCCTGGTACAGAGCGCATTTGTCGCTATGCTTTTGAATATGCCCGTGCGAATGGGCGTAAAAAAGTAACATGCATGGTCAAAGATAATATTATGAAGATTTCTGACGGTTTATTCAGAAAAGTGTTTGAAGAAATAGCAGCAGAATATCCTGAGATCGAAGCAGATAACATGATCATTGATATTGGATCAGCGAAGATTGCCTCAGATCCAAAAAGATTTGACGTGATTGTCACACTTAATCTTTATGGAGATATCATTTCTGATATTGCGGCTGAGGTAACAGGATCGGTTGGATTATGTGGGTCGGCGAATATTGGTGAACATTGCTCTATGTTTGAGGCGATCCATGGGTCAGCGCCAGATATTGCGGGACAAGGTATTGCAAACCCATCAGGTTTGATTAACGGTGCTGTGATGATGTTAAAACATATTGGACAGCGTGATATTGCGGATAAAGTGAATAATGCATGGCTTAAAACATTAGAAGATGGTATTCACACGGGCGATATTTATCGTGAAGGTGTGAGTACAAAACGTGCGAATACAAAAGAGTTTACTCAGGCGGTCATTGAGCGTATTGGGCAAAAGCCAATACAATTAAAAGCTTCAAATTTTGAAGCAAATGCGGATAAAGCTGTGCGCTTACTTCCTCCAAAGGAAACAGTTTCGGCGGCTAAAGAATTAGTTGGTGTTGATATCTTTATCCATCAAAAAGATAAAGATATTGATAAAGTGGCTGCTCAATTGAAGACTTGTAATACAGATGGCTTAACTTTATTTAATATTTCAAATAGAGGGTTAGAAATTTGGCCAGAAGGACAACCAGAAACATTTTTGGTTGATCATTGGAGATGTCGTTTCATGGGAGAAAAGGTTTCTAAGGAAGATATCTTATCTGTTTTATCAGCATGTGAAAAAGCAGGTATTGACTTTGTTAAGACTGAAAACTTATATGAGTTTGATGGTCAACGCTCGTTTTCTAAATAACAACGCTTATAAGCCTCTACACAATTTGAAAGCAACATTGTAATTGTCATAGGGCCGACACCTCCTGGCACAGGTGAAATATAGCTTACTTTATCTTGTGCGCTTTCAAAATCAACATCACCTGTCAGGGATGCTTTTTGTGTGCTTTCATTATAGCCAAGGATGTTGATGCCTACGTCAATAACGCAAGCAGATGGTTTAAACCAATCGCCTTTAACAAAATCAGGACAGCCGATTGCGACAACAACAATATCTCCTTGTTTTATATGGCTTGGCAAGTCAATTGTTTCAGAGTGACATGCTGTGACGGTGCAATCTTCTTCTAATAAAAGTGCGGCTGTTGGTTTACCAACAATATTTGATTGCCCAACGACAACGGCATGTTTTCCTTTTAGAGAAGAGCCTAAGGCGTGCTTGATAAGTGTTACAATGCCTAATGGTGTACAAGGGCGCATGTAAGGGGTTGTTTTTTGAGCTTTAAAAAGGTTACCCATATTAGCCACATTCAGCCCATCAACGTCTTTTTCGGGAGCAATTTTATTTAAAACAGCATTTGAATTGATATGGGCAGGAAGCGGAAGCTGTATCATGAATCCATCAATCTCAGGGGAAGCATTGAGTTTTGTAACTAAAGAAGTTAACTCATCTTGTGACGTGTCTTGAGGGAGGTGTTTGATGATAGATGTAATACCAATTGCTTCACAGGCTTTTGATTTATTGGTTACGTAATTTAAACTCGCTGGATGATCGCCAACTAAGATAATGGCAAGAGAAGGGGGTCTTTTACCCTCAGAAATGAGGGTTATTTCTGTTTTTAGGCGGTCTTGGATCGACGCGGCAATAGATTTTCCATCGATAATTTTTGCACTCATATAATCAAACCAATCAGCATTTGTTTTACAAATTGAAATCCAATTAAAATAACAATCGGAGAAATATCAATCCCCCCAATAGGAGGAATCACTTTTCTAATCGGTGCTAAAACGGGCTCTGTAATACGATTTAAAAAAGAATAAATCTCCCGAATAACACGGTTGTCAGAATTTAATACACCAAAAGCGATTAACCAGCTCATTGCGATACCAACGATCATAAGCCAAATGTAAATATCGACTAATTGAATAAAAGTGAGAACGATAAAAGACATGGTTTTTCCTATATTTTTAATGTGTTACTTTAAGGCTAAGATAATTCATTTAAAAGATTTTTCAAAGAACTAAAAGATTTTTAATATTTAGACGCTATACTCTTTTATAGAGGATAAATTAAGTTAGCTATATTCAATCTAGGGGACAAAAGAGTGAATTTTTCTAAAGCTTTTTTAGCTATTTTACTGTCATGCTTTATTTCGACACCTGTCTGGGCTGGTAAATGTCAACAAGCGCCGTTACCTAAAATTAATATCGTCATGACGTCGAAACAGGTCCAATATGATTTTTCAAGATCCAAGAGAGAACTTAAAGGATTTAATATTGATACGAAATCTCCTTATGATTCAAATGCTCATACAGAAGTTGGAGGCCTAATGAATGGAGAAATTAGTGTGAATTCACAAGTTTCTTTTGGCTATCTTCAAGATACAAACTCAGGTCAAGCTTGTTACTGGTATGATACGATCGATGTAAAAATGCATATTGATCCAACAATTTTAATTGCAAAAGAACACGCAAAAGGTACATGTGAGCATAGTGCTATTTTAGAACATGAAATGAAACATATTAAAATTGATAGGGCTGTTTTGAAAAAATATAAAGCCAAGATTGAGTCAGATCTGCATAAAATTGCCAGAAAAGTTGGAACAATAGGCCCTATTTCATTATCAATATCAGGGCGTACCCAAAATAAAATGATGAAAGTCATTGAAAAAGCAGTATCAAATCAAACAGAGCGTATGTATTCAGAAAGACGGAAGCTACAACAAAGTGTTGATAGTTTGGAAGAATATGAACGCGTTTCTAATATGTGTAAATAAAAATACGTTACTTTCCTATTTGGCTTTTTTCAAGGCTCGGCACGATATTCTGATCAATATCACGTTGTGATAAAACCCCTCTCTTATGATATAAGATTTCTTTTTGATCATTTATCAGAAAAGTTTGCGGTATTCCCATTACTTTAAAATTACGCATCATATCAAGCGAAGCGATAGAGAGTGTATCATATGGATTTTGATATTTTTCTAAGAAATGAAGTGTCGCGTAAGCTGAATCATTCACAGTAACACCATGTATTTGTAAATCAGGATAATTCTTTTTAAGAGAGACGATGTAAGGGTGTTCAACGGCGCACATACTGCACCAGCTAGCAAAAAACACCACGAGTTGTAAGGGATTTGAAAGAGTTTGTAGGGAAAGAGCTTCCTGTCCCTCATGAACAGGCTTTTGTTGTTCGAAAGAGCTTATCTGTTTCGGGATAGAAGATGGAGGGCTGCGGGGTATAAAAAAGTATAAAAGATTGATCAACAGTAAGCAAAGGATGCTCCAGCCTAAAAAAGATAGTATTTTTTCTTTATTCTTGTCGTTTCTCATTCTAAAATTAATCTACGATTCGTTTTTACAATTTCAAGTCTATACAATCATATATAGCCCCATAAAGGAATAATTTAATGATACGCTTTCTAACGATCTTAATTTCAGTTTTGATTCTCACAGTTTCAACAACAGCACATGCCAAAGCCAAACGTAACTTTGATAAAGGGTTTTATCTGAGCTTAAATGGTGGTTTTAATGTAATGCATGATTATACAATTCAAACACTTGTATCTGGAACAGGTGTATTGAAGGTTGAAAATGATGTTGGATATGTTTTTTCAGGTGCGGCTGGTTATGATTTCGAAAATTACCGCATTGAAGCAGAGGTAAGCTCGCGCGTTAATAACGTTGGAACAATCTCTCGCTTAGAAACAGGGGCACAGCAACAAGGGTCAGACGGCGAGGCAAGTGCTTTTGCGATCATGGTAAATGGATATTATGATTTAGAGAACAAAACAAAATACACACCATATATTGGGGGTGGTTTTGGGTATTCTTATGTTGAGTTTGAGCAATATGAAACAAATACAAACCCAGATATCTTATCTGATAGTGGAAATGCCTTTGCTTACCAAGCGATGGCGGGTGTTGAATATGAGCTTGATGAGCGTATTGGTATCACAGCAGAATACCGCTATTTCGCTACAGGTGAGATTGAAGTAACAACCACACTTGGGAATAACTCAACAGAATTACCATATCGTAACCATAGCTTCATGGTCGGTATGAATATGAAATTCTAAGAGCGTAACGCTTCTTTTATATCCCTAAGAACATGTTCAAACATCGCAGTTGTTAATCGTCCTGTGTTTGTATTGTAACGCGAACAATGATAACTATCAACGAGTGTTAAATCATTATCTAATCTGTGGAAAGCACCATGTGTAAAACTAGCTTTTGATTGCTTGTAACCTAAGGCTTTTAAAACGGATTTGTGAGAAACACCCCCTAAGCTTAGGATAATTTTTAAGTTCTTCATCGCAGCAATTTCATCGCTCAGAAAAGGAAGGCATTGGTTTATTTCTGATGTGTCTGGTTTATTTTGTGGTGGAACACATCTAACGGCATTTGTGATACGGGTATTTTTGAGGGTAAGCCCGTCTTGAGGTGATGCACCATAATCCCCTAGGGCAAAATTAAATTTTAAAAGCGTAGGGTATAATAAATCCCCTGCATAATCCCCTGTAAAAGGTCTTCCTGTGAAGTTAGCTCCTTTTAAACCTGGTGCTAGACCAACGATTAATAACTGTGCCTCTAAACTTCCAAAAGAAGGAACAGGGCCATTATATTTGTCTGGGTATTTTATACGGTTATCACAAATAAAAGAATGTAATCTAGGGCATCTAGAGCAATTATGATCAGGTTCTATAAAATGCATGAGTTTAGCTTTCCTCAAGATATAATAAGGTTGTTAAGCTAAGTGCAAAGGTTATAAGCGGAGCTGACCATGCGGCAATGAAGGGAGAGATTTCCTCGGTTAAGCCAAAGGCCTGTAAGAAGTTATCCAAGATAAAGACAAGAAAACCAATAACAATGCCAAGCGTGATAATCGCAAAAATTTGCCCTTTTCGTGGGGGGCGAAGAGAAACAGCAGCAGCAATAAGTACCATAGCTAAAAATAAAAGCGGGTCGGAAAGAAGTGATTGCTGATAGATTTTTAATTTGATGGTTGGAAATCCTATCGCTTCAATTGATTTGATAAAACTAGAGAGATCCCAAAAAGAGATTGTGTCGGGAGATGCAAAACTATCTTCAATTTCTTTTGGTGTAATTGTTGTTTTTAATAAATATCGCTCGGAATTTTCAGGCGCTGTTTCGAAATTATAATGCGTCACATCTTCAAAATGCCATGTGTTTTTATCAAGAAATCCTGAGTAAGCATCGGTTCTCTTGACGACAAGATCATCTATAAGAGTGAAGATCTGAACATCTGACAGACTCCATGTTAACGGATGAAATTTCTCTGCATGTAAAATAATCTGTTTATTGGTGTTGGGGCTTTGTTGTCTTAGCCAAAGTCCTGTTTCATTATATTTAATTAGGTCAACATGCTGTTTTAAATGCTTATTTTCCATTTGTTCAAATTTAGAGAGAAAAATAGCAGAAACAGGATTAATCACACCGATTTTTAAAATACCGATGCTAAAAGCTATAAATAAAATAGGGAGTAGGAATTGCCAGACAGAAAAACCAGCTGCGCGCGCAACAATTAATTCATTGCTTTTGGTTAAGTGCCAAAATGTATGAATAGCGCTGAATAAAATAGCAAAAGAGATCAAGCGTTGAGAAACTTCTGGAATTTTTAGTAAAGCCATCTGTAACACAAGACCAAAGGCCAGATCTTTGTCGGCGGCGCGACGTAATAATTCAATTAAGTCAAACATGAAAATGATGCCAATCATAATGCCTAAGAGTGCTAGGAATGACATCAAGTAATGTCGTGAAATATACAAAAAGAATGTCGATGAGAAACGGATCATCTGATCTCCTTTTCGTTGAATTGAACCTTGACCTTGGGATGGAGCATTTTCCAACAAAAAATAATAGGAAGAATGACACTTGCATATATGCCAATAACAAACCAACTATTTGATGCTGCTAGGTTGATAAAGGTTAAATATGAGCTTTGTACAATGATTGCTAATAAAACAGCTAAAAGAATACGCTTGTTTTGACCGCGCCTATCAAAGCCTCCGATCAGCAAGCATGTCATAGCAATAAGTGAAAAACTAAAGATTAAAAAAGGAGCGCTTATTCTGCGATGAAATTCTGAGATAAAGGCAGAATAAAATCTAACATCTCTGACATTTGTGACATCGGGTGTTAGAAGTTCTGGCAAAGTGCGTTCATCTGGTTCAGACCAACGTTCACGCAAGGCACGTTTTTTAGGTGTGATATCAACGGTGTAATTATCAAAGTCTAATCTAGAGACGTAATTTGTTTTGCTGTCTTTTTGTTGTCTTGAACCGTTTTTTAAGGTGATTTTTATAGAGTCATTTTCTTGTAATAAATGCCCTTCTTTTGCAATAATTGTTGAAGGTGTTGTTTGTTCTGCGGATGTTGATTGATGAATTAAAATACCTTGTAAATAATTATCGTCACTCTTTTCGCGTACAAAAACGGTAATATCCCCATTAAAACTATTAAAAACACCTTCTCTTAATAAGACAGAGCTATATTGGGATTGTACATATTCTTTCAAAGATTGAAGTTTAGCATGTGATAAGGGAGAGAGCCATCCACCTAATATAAACATAAAGATCGCTAAAAACCCTGATAAAATCAAAACAGGCTTGATCAGAGTTGTAGAGGAAAGGCCTGCGGCATTCATAACTACAATCTCATTATCTGTTATTAATTTATTATAGATAAAAAGCAAGCTTCCTAATAAAGCAATTGGGAGAACGAGCTCTAGAAATTTGGGCACCGTTAAAATCAATAACTCAAAAAAAACACCAGCAGGAGCGCCTGCATCAACGACAAGCTCTAAGAAGCGTAAAATCTGTGTTAACCAGACTGCGAATGTTAGGCAGGCTGTTACAAAGATTAAAGCAATAGCAACTGTCTTAAAAATATAGCGCGTCAGGAGATCCATAAAAAGTTTCGTTCAGCTTAGTTCTTGTTATTTGTGTTTATATTTATATAATCAAACACAGCAAGGCGCAAACCTTAAAACATATAAATTTATTTAAACATTAGGAGTGTTCTCTCATGTACTCACCCTCTATTCGACTAGCAACCGCAGATAGTTCTAAATTAAAGAAAAATGTAGCATTATTGATATGCCCTGTCTTTGAGGCAGAGAAAAAGAAGAAGCTAAGCTTTTCTAAAACACAATTAGAATTATTAGGCTTTTCGATGAGTAAACTTCTTGAATGGACAGATTTTAATGAATTTGAGGGAAAAAAAGGACAGACGTTACTCGTTGCACCGAATAAGAAATCAAAAGCAGATAAAATCATGCTGGTTGGTTGCGGTAAAGAAGAGGATTTTGATCAAATCTCTATTGAGAAAGCAGGAGCAGCTCTTTTTGATCGTTTAAAGGATGTGTCTGTTAAAGAAGCGCATATTGTTTTCCCATTTAAGTCTGTGAAATTAGAAAAAGATGCTTTTTATAAAGCATATATGACAGGCTTACTGTTAAAGAGCTATCGTTTTGATACCTATAAAAAAGCGAATGCAGACGCTAAAAAGATGACTTTGACAAAAGTCACAGCTTTTAGCACAGATCATAAAGAGTTAGGCTTGGTTGCAAAAGAGGTTGAAGCTATCGCTGAAGGCGTTTTTGTCGCCCGTTCTTTAACAAACGAGCCCCCTAATTATTTACGCCCAGATATGTATGCCGAAAATTTAAAGAAATTATTCAAAGGCACAGATGTTAAAGTAACAGCATTAGGCGAAAAGAAATTACAAGCCATGGGTGCTAATCTTTTTCTAAGTGTTGGACAAGCTTCAACAAGTGAAAGCCATATGGTTTTACTTGAATATAATGGATTAAAAGGCAAGTCTAAAAAAGGCAGTAAGCCATATGCCTTTGTCGGTAAAGGGATTTGTTTCGATACAGGTGGAAATAATATCAAATCCTTTGATGGTATGTTGGGTATGAAGGCGGATATGGGAGGATCAGCTGTTGTTGTTGGTCTTTTAAAGTCGTTGGCAGCACGTAAAGCACCTGTTCATGTGATTGGTGCGGTGGCATTGGCTGAGAATATGGTGTCTGGAAATGCCTCACGCCCGACAGATGTCGTAACATCATTATCAGGTAAGACGGTTGAGATTCTAAATACGGATGCCGAAGGGCGTTTAGTCTTAGCGGATACGATGACTTATGTTCAACAAAAATATAAACCAAGCCATTTAATTGATCTCGCAACTTTGACAGGTGCGATTATCATGGCGCTTGGAGGGGAGTATGCAGGTCTTTTCTCAAACGATGATGGTTTATCCGATACTTTAACGCAATCGGGTATTGCTGCGAATGAACCTGTGTGGCGCCTACCTTTATGTGAGGCGTATGATAAAGCGCTAGAAAGTGAGGTTGCGGATATGACGAACCTTGGAAAGCGTGCTTTGGGAGCGGGGAGTGCAACAGCAGGTGCATTTCTAAAAGCCTTTGTTGAAAAGGACGTGAAATGGGCGCATTTAGATATTGCTGGTACAACCATGATCAAAGGCTCTTGGGCGCATTTGGATAAAGGTGCAACAGGCTATGGCGTGCGTCTTTTAAATCAATTTATTGATGCACAGACAGCATAAAATAGAATGACTGAAGTTCGTTTTTATCATTTAACACGCTCGACACTTGATACGGCTTTGCCTCAGATCCTGACAAAAGCCCTTGAACGTGATATGCGTGCTTTGGTTGTTACCCCTTCTAAAGAGGTTACGCAGCATTTAAATGATGTGTTATGGCGCTTTGATGAAATGAGTTTTCTTCCTCATGGAACAGAGAAAGAGGGTGATGCTGATCATCAACCAATATGGATCAGTGAATCCTTGGATAATCAAAATCAAGCACAGTTATTAACCCTAGTGGAGGGCGTTGAAGCAGAAGAAATCGATTCTTATGAGATGGTTTGCTATTTCTTTAATGGATTAGATGAAGAAGCTTTAGGGAAAGCGCGTAACTATTGGAAAGTTTTGAAAGAAAAAAACCGCGACCTGAGCTATTGGCAGCAAACAGATCGCGGTGCTTGGAAGCAAAAAATGTAAGTTAATGATTATCTGCGTGGCCCTGGTTTATTATCAGGACGTGGTTGACTTGCTAACCAGCTACCAGCTTTCTTAACACCGCCAGCAACCCAATTCCCAAAACGAGATCCCTCATGAGCTAAGGCTTTGCCATCGCGGTGAAGCGCTTGTACGAGTTCACTATTTACAACACTGTTAAAGGCAGCGCCTAATGTTTGACCATTTTCAATACGCGCTCTTGCTGCTTTGGCGCGTAAGGCTGGGTTTTTCTGCATCAGCGGCGTTGGATATATAGTGCGTGCAGATGATGGTTCTGTGTCAAGTGAAACCGCGTTATTACCGCCTTCAGCAGAATTTCCTGCATGTGCTGCACTTGATGAATTATCATATGTCACAGTTGTAGTGAAATTGTCACCATTATCAGGAACTTGCAAAGATGCACCTGCCTCAATATGGTTTGGATTGTCGATATTATTCATAGCAACAAATGAACCCATATCAATATTAAAGGCTGTTGATAAACTAGACACTGTATCGCCAGATTGAACAGTATAAGTGATTGTTGGTCCATCATATGTGCTAACAGAATTGATTGATAAATCATCCGTATTCGCACCGGCAGGTAGTTTAAGCGTTTCAAAAGCATTAATCTGATCTTGTTCAGCGCCTATACCATTTAATGATTTTAATGTGTCCACATCCGATCCAACGGCAGCGGCAATTTTAGAAAGGCTGTCACCTGGTTGGATTAAATAATCAACCGTTACTGGCGCTGCTGGTGTAACTTCTGCTGGAAGAGCAGGCGCATCAAATGATGTACCAGCGTCAACAGAAGCACTTGCTGCTTGTAGTGTTGCCACGGGTTCAGAATCTGCTTGTGGCGCATCATTCGTTTGTGTTGGATTATTTCCAAAGAATGAGAATGCAGCAGCGGCAATAGCAACCGTTGCAGCAGCCCCTAAAAGACGTTTCATAAGTGGTGAACGTTTCTTAGCAGGAGCAGCTTCTTCTTTTGGCTCTTCATAAACAACAGGGTAAAGATCTGATGTTTCTGCTTGTGGCTCAGATGGTTGTGGCTCTTCCGCAACAGTTTCTGGTTGGAGGTCAGCATCTTGTTCTACTTCATCAGGGAGAACAAAGTCAACTTCTTGAGCTGGTGCGACTTCTAAAACAGGTTCTGAAACCTCTTCTTTAGGTAAGTAAGCACTCCATTTCTCTAATGCTTCTTTGTGAGGAGAATTTTCTACAAGTCCAACTCTGTTTACAAGAGATAACCAACGCGCATCTTCGATAGGGAGGTTATTTGGATCTGTTTTCTTAAATCCTAATTTATCAACATTATGGTTAATGACATTTTCAAGGATATCTTCTGCCTTTAATGGCTCCATGAAGGCAAGCTCGATTGTATTATCAGCGCCCATTCTTGTGCGCACAGATTTGAAAACAACAGCGTTTAATTCAACAGAGTCTTCATCTGGGTAGGTGGCAACAAGCACATCACCTATTTTTTCTTGGGCAACTTTTGCCATCTCGATAGCGATTGGTTTATCACGTCTAACGTTATTAAACATTGTCAAAATACGTTTTTCAAACTTATCAGCATTCGTTTCTAAATATGTGTATGCCTCAAAAGACATTTTAGGGTCTTGTTTCATTGAATTAATCAAAGATGAACGCACATCGTCTTTCATATCTGGGTAGGCATTCATGATAATAAGCTCAATTGCATCAGGTTTGCTCTCAAGCTTGTCTAAATCGAAGTCTAGATTTTCTGGATCAGCATCATCAGTGTTGTCGACATCTGCTTCAATCTCGTCTTGTAATTTACCAAAGTCGAAATCTACTTCTTCAGAAGAGAGATCCTCAGTTGGAAGCTCAATTGTTTCTGCAAGATCTGTTTCCTCAGTCAGTGCTACAGATTCAGCTTTTACATCATCTTCTGGTGCTGATGAAATGTCATCAAGTGTTGGTTCAATTCGTGTTGATTCTGGAAGCTCAAGATCTTGTGATATATCACCAATTTTAGGTGTTCTTGTATCTTCTTCCAATTCAACAAATTCATCTGGATTGAGGGTTGGTTCTTGACGTTTTTGATTTTGCATTTCTTTTAACGTGCCGTCTAAATCAAAAGCAGGGGCAGGTTTTTGTGAAAATGCAGGTGTTTTCGCATTAATTTTTTCTAGAGCTTCAACAGCGTAAACAGGGTCTGTAATCAATTTATAAAAGTCCAGACTCTTATTCTGTTTTTTCATGGCAAAGGCAATATCTGCGCGCTTGCGTAATTCTTGTGTGCTCACTGTTTCTGTTTTCTTATCATCAACGGATGAAGAATTAACACTGCCAAGTACTGTCTTTAATACAGAAGTGCTACGCACATCGCTTGCTTGTTTGATCTCATCTGGTGCAGATGGCGCTGATTTCAGTGATTTCAGTAATTTCGCATCTGATTTTGGAGATTTAGGATCAAGTGAATCCCATGGAATGAATTCTTGTTTAGGCTGAATACGATTATAGAGTTCCGCGTAAACATAGTCAGCATTGTTTAGAAGTTTATCTTGAGATGAAGGCTTTAAGGCGTCAAAATAGGCATCAAATCCAACATTGGTTGCTTGAGCTTCTGTTTCTTCAATTAGCCACGTATAGATTTCTGGGCTTGTTTCTGTAGCGTCCAAACTTTTTTGAATAGCTGAAAGCATTGCTGATGCCATAACAGATGCAATATTTTGTATTGGTTTAGGGATGCCTACAAAATTTCCAGAGGCATTTGAGAGTAATCCAACAGTGAATAGTTTTTCTAGCTTTTCTTCAAAATCAGAGCCAGCAGCTAACACGCCATATTTTTTCTTATTTTTAGATGGTTGTTGGTTTTTGTCTAATTTTGGTAATTCTGAACCAGCCTCTAATTGTGCTGTTTGTTGAAACAGTGTAAAAAGTGCATTCTTTTGTTCTTCGATAAGCGCATTGTGTGTTTGTGACATTGTTATCCCTTTCCTATCTCGGTCCCCTATATAATTTTTCATAATCATACAAAAAAACGCGCAGAGAGTCAACCTTTAACTATTATGGCATTAATTTTTTGTTAAATAGCCTTAATAAAAGGATAATTTTAGGTTTTTGTGGGGAATTTACTTATCAGCCGCAATAGCGCTCGCACTTGGTAAAGCAGCAGGAGAGCTTGATAATGTTCTAAGCCAAGCAATAAGGTCGGCTCGTTGTTGCGGTTTTTTCAAGCCGATATAGTTCATCTTTGTGCCTGGAATATGCTTTTTAGGCTTCCAAAGGAAGCTGTTGAGCTCTGTATAGCTCCATGTACCACCTTTGCTAATCATGGCATCAGAATAAGAGAAACCGCTTTTTGAGGCTTTTGAAGCATTGACGATGTTCCAAATGTTGGGGCCAATTTTGTTGACGCCACCATTATCGAATGAGTGACATGCGGCACACGCTTTTGATAATTTCTGACCTTTTGCAATATCTGCTGTCGCAAGGAGGGCAAGAATAGGCTCAGCTGTCTTTTCAACTTGAGGTTCACCAGGTGCTGCTTCTTCTGCAACTTCAATTTGGTAAGCATTTTCTGCGAGTGTATCTACATGAAATATTCTGTCGGAAACAAATCCAGAAAGTTTTGCAACGATACCTGCAAGTAAAATTGCAGCGAAAATTTTATTGAATTCAAAAGACATCTTATAAAACAGACCTTATTTAGTTTACACCTGAATTTGTCACATAAAATTTTCGTGACATTTTGTTGCTTCAAGATACTTTTATTTTGTTTTAATTTCAAGTATGAAGTTATAAGCAATGTAAATTATATAAGGATTAAATTTTATGAAGAAAATAGCATTCCAAGGTGAAAAAGGGGCGTACTCAGATTTAGCGTGCCGGTCTGTCTATCCAGAAATGGAAACAGTTCCTTGTGTGGACTTTTTAGCCGCCTTGCAAGCTGTCGAGAAAGGGCGTGCTGATTTGGCGATGATCCCTGTAGATAATTCACTTGCTGGGCGTGTAGCGGTTATTCATCAGCTTCTCCCACAAACAAAATTAAACATTGTGGGCGAATTCTTTTTGCCTGTGCATCATTGTTTATTAGGGGTGAAAGGTGCATCTATCGACGATATTAAGCAAGTGCGCTCTCATACACATGCATTGCCACAATGTCACAACATTATCAAAGATCTTAAGCTGGAACAGTATGTGAGTGCTGACACGGCAACAGCGGCAAGAGAAGTTGCTGAAATGCAAGATAAGGAAAAGGCGGCTATTTCATCTAGTTTAGCGGCTGAGATTTATGATTTAGATATTTTGAAAGAGAATATAGAAGATGCAGCGCATAATACGACGCGCTTTTTAGTGTTCTCTCCTGAAACATTTGTTCCTGAAGTAGAAGAAGGAAAAGCGATCACTACATTCATTTTTCGCGTACGCAATATTCCAGCGGCTCTATATAAAGTCATGGGTGGGTTTGCTACAAACGGCGTGAATATCACGAAATTAGAAAGCTATATGGTGGATGGTCATTTTGAGGCGACGCAATTTTATTGTGATATCGAAGGACATATTGATGATGTCAATGTGCGTCAAGCTTTTGAGGAGTTAGATTTTTTTGCGGCTGAGATCCGTATTTTGGGCTGTTATCCAGCACATGCGTTTAGATCGGCATAAAAGGGCAAAAAGCACTTGCATTTATTTTGTGTATTTTATATGTTTATGTAAATTTTATAAATAATTATGATTTAGAGATTTATCTATGACTGAAAAAATGACAGAAGATAGCTGGAAGAAATTCTGCGACCCTCAAAAAAATCCAGAAATTTTTGCGTATTTACAAGCAAGTGGTAAAAACTTTGAAGAAACCCGAGCTGAATTTAATCGGCGTGCTGCAAATGAACAAACAATCGCCCGTGTAAATCTTGGGCTTTATATGGTTGGTATGTGTAATGTTTTAGTGGCATTAACAATTAATCCGTGGAATGCACTTGTTGCCTTTTCTTGTTTTTTAATGGGGACATCTTTGAGTAATTCTCGTGGTAATACAAAAAAAGCCTTAGCTAAAAAAGCGCAACATTATAAAGAAACAGGTTCTTATAGGCCGTATTAAAGAGAAGTTATATGTCAGAAAAAATGTCAGAGAAAGAGTGGATGAAATTTTGTGATCCACAGAAAAATCCAAAGATCTTTGCGTATTTACAAGCAAGTGGTAAAGATTTCGAGCAAACGCGCCGTGAATTTAACACAGCCGCAGGTAAGGAAACATTTAAAGTCACATTAAATGCTGTGATGATTTCGTTTGTTTTGTTGAATGCGGTGATGTTTGTTAGCAATTTATTAAATCAAAAATATGCTCTGATGTGTGTTAGCTTATTTTCAGGTGTGGCTTGCTCTTTAACGGCGGCGAATATCAAAACAACTAAAGGTGATACAAAAAGAGCTCTTATAAAAAGCGCTAAACATCACGCGGAAACAGGGCGGTATGTTCCTTATTTGTAATTGGCGCAAAAGGGGTTAAGTCTTGACGCTTGGCGCTTTTTTTGTGTGCCGTACAACCCTTTTTCAAAAGCAAAACGTGCGACATCTTTCATAATACCGAAATCAGCATTTGGATTTTGAGTTAATTTCTCTTTAAAAGCGGTTGAAGAAATAGCACCTATTTCCGCATCGCTCATAAGATGAATTGTTTTGCCCATTAAATGTTTATATTCGCGCGCTGTTTTTGATTTTAACGCATCGGCTGTATAGGTTGGGCGATCAACTAAAATGATGGGATGGTTTTCTATGATGTAATCATAATCCCCCCATTCATGAAAGCGGATTAAAGAATCGGTACCCATGCTCCAAACGAATTCATAGTCGGGGTAGCGTTTGGTCAGTTCTTGTAAAACGTCAACCGTTTGATGTGTTTGCATTTCTTCTTGGAGTGTATTGAAGCGAATAGGTGTGTCTGGCACATGTTTTAATAAAAGCTCAGCCATTTGCAGGCGATCGTCTAGAGATGCGTAGGCATCAGGATCTTTGAAATTATTTTGAGCGAACATCATCCAGACCTCATCACAGTCAGAGAATTGATGAAGGCTACGTGCCATTTTCATGTGACCAATATGAGCCGGATTAAAAGACCCACCAAATAAAACGATTTTTTTCTTTTTCATGGTTTTCACCTTTCTTATTTTTATCATTTTAGGATTAAGTATTCGTTAAGTCAAGTATTTTTTCTATATATACTCATATGTGTTTTAAATAACTATGCAGATTTATTTGTTATAAAATCATTTGAATACAGTTATTTGTAAAAAATATTTAATTTTTATTAATTTTTTTATTGACGAGTTGTTTTAGATGCGTTTATATATACTCAATATGAACATAAACAGCAAAGGAGAAATAAAAATGTTAACAAAAATGAAAAATGCATGGGCCGTTATTACAGGTAAAGCAGAGATCGCTGAAAACACAACACTCTTAAGTGATGTCATTGAGAATTTGGATGAGTATTTAGAGTATATCGGAGATTTCGATAGCTTGGTAACGGATACTGATTCTTATAAGGCTTCACACTTTTTACAGTATCCAGCCGGAACAGAATATGTTTCAAGCTACATCGAATCTCGCGGCGGGAAATTTAATGATGCGGTTTTCTTTGGGTTACAAGCTTATATCAAAGAATATTTGAGCAAGCCAATTACAAAAGCTCAAATTGATGCAGCGGAATTAATGTTTCAAGAACATGGCATTCCTTTTAACCGTGAAGGCTGGGATTATATTTTAAAAGAATATAAAGGCTATCTCCCTGTTGAGATCAAAGCATTAGAAGAAGGAACAGTGGTTCCTGTTAAAAATGCGATGGTGCAAATTCGTAATACAGATCCAAAATGCCCTTGGTTAACGAGTTATTTGGAAACAGCATTATTACGTGCGGTTTGGTATCCAACAACAGTTGCGACACAAAGCCGTGAAATTAAGAAAACGATTGCTTATTACCTAGATAAAACAGCAGATACAATGGAAAAATTACCATTCATGCTTCATGATTTCGGCGCACGCGGTGCTTCTTCTAAAGAAACAGCAAAATTAGGAGGCATGGCACACTTGGTGAATTTCCAAGGAACAGATACGCTCACAGGGATATTTGGCGCTATGAAATATTATGCGTGCAAAATGGCTGGTTTTTCTATCCCTGCGGCAGAACACTCAACAATGACATCTTGGGGAAAAGATAATGAAGCGCGCGCTTATAAGAATATGCTTAAGCAGTTTGATGCACCTGGCGCTTTAGTTGCTGTTGTGAGTGACTCTTATGATTATTTCAATGCGATTGAAAATATCTGGGGGGATCAGCTCAAGGAAGATGTTCTTGCGATGGAAGGCTCTCTTGTAATCCGTCCAGATAGTGGGGATCCATTAGAAATCATTGAAAAGACATTACCGATTTTGGAAGAAAAATTTGGCGCTCGTGTGAATGGTAAAGGCTATAAAGTCTTAAATGACAAAGTACGTCTTATCCAAGGGGATGGTGTTGATCAAGAAAAAATCGGCCAGATCTTAGAAATGATGGAGCGTAATGGTTATAGTGCTGAAAATATTGCCTTCGGTATGGGTGGCGCTCTCTTACAGCGTATAGATCGTGATACAATGAAGTTTGCGATGAAAGCATCTGCTCGCCAAGAAGATGGTATTTGGTATGATGTTTTCAAAGATCCCAAAACAGATCCTGGCAAACAGTCAAAACGCGGTGTTTTATCTGTGGTGTATAATGAGTTCACTGGGTTTGAAACTGTGCGCAGAGATAACTTGCAAGGTCGTAAGGATTATTTAAGAACTGTTTTCTATAATAAGGCAAGACCAGAAGCTGTAACAAAATTTGATGATGTAAGAGCACGTGCAAATGTGCGTGTAGAAGAGTATAAGCCTTATCAAAAATTAAAAGCAGCATAAGCAGGGAGAATGAATAAGATGGCAAAACATACGAGTTATCCGAAAGCATTACAAGTTCTGGAGTCTTCTTTAAAGAAGGCTCCAGAAACTTCTGTGACTCGTTTGGCGAGAGATTTAGTCGATTATGCTAAGCGCTATGATCTTAAAAAACATATGTCATTGGGGATTGATAAGCGTTATTTGGAAATGGGTATTCAAGCCGATTTAGAAAACCCGCCTTATTTTGACCATCCTAATATCAAAGGGGCTGAATGGGCGGATAACGCTGATACACCTTTAGAATCAGGTGAAGTTTGGAATAAAGGGCGTCGCTCAACTTTGACAGGTGTTGTCTATGATTTGGATGAGAGAAATCATCCTGTTAATCCATATGAAGAACGTGGCTTAAAAGGGCGTGGCTTACTGGGGGCCTTCGGACCAAATTATACAACAGATAATGGAGCTGTTCGAATTGTTCCAAATAAACAAGGTAAAAAACGTCTTCATGTAACAGGAATTATCCGAAAAGATAATGGTAAACCGGCTTTTGCTGGTGGATTTGCTGAAAGTAAAAAACAAGCTGATGGTTCTTATATGCTTGACCGTGAAACGATTATTGACACTTTAACAAAAGAATTTTTTGAAGAGATGGTTAGTGGTTCTATTGAGTTAAGGCGTGATTATGCAGATCGGTTTGAACCTGAATTCACACAGATGATTGAAGAGATGGTAAAAAAGCGCGGTGGAGACCCGCTATCGCCTGAACGGATGCGCGAAAAGCATTCCCAATTTTTGACAGAATTGAAATATGAACAAGTTGAAGCACAAGATCCGAGCTTTTTACACAGGCTTAGGGATGTAATTTCAAAGGGAATTGAATGTTATGCAGGTCCTGTACTCACCTCTGGTCGTAATACGGATAATGCTTGGATTGAAACATCCCTTTATTGGTATTTGCTGGGGGATGAGGAATGGGGGTATATCAAAGGTGATACACCTGTGTTCAGTTATGAACTCTCAGCTGGGGATGATGCAGCTGGTGTTATTTTACATGATGTACGTCCAGAATTGGTGGCAACAGCCTCGGCTAGTCATGGTCCTATGTTTGTCTTTTTAGGAGCGTCTTACCTGCTTTATATGCAAGAACAAGAGCATGAAATTGAGCCAGATGTGATTGAACAATTTGAAGAAATTAGGACTTTTTTGCGCGCTGCATTAAAAAATACGCACACACCTTCTATAAAGCACGCTCTTTGATTTGGAACTTTTAGTATGTTATTAATGTTTATCCTATAGAATAACACTCTTAGGTGGTGGTATTTTAATGAGGATGATACACGAATAGTGGAGATCATATGAAAGTTTTTTCAATAGCGACACTTACATTTTTAATGATTGCAGGAACGGCAATGCCCGTATTCGCCGAGGATTCTGTTGCTTCAAAAGAAGTTATTAAACAAGAGCTACGAGAGCGTTTGACGGTTATGTCTGAAGAGGATAAGGCCGCACTTAAAGAACGCTTAAGAAAGAAAATTGACGCAAATTTTGGTGCCTTATCTCATGAAGAACAAGAAAAGAAGTTGAAAGCATTGCGTGGTGAAGAAGGTAATGCTTCCTCAAGTCAGATGGAAGATCTTGAAACAGCGTCTGGTGAAGATGATGAAGAGAAGCAGATGCGTGAAAAAGCTCAAAAATTTAAAGAAGAGCATAAAGAAGAAATCTCTAAGATGAAGGAAGATATTAAAGCGAAACGCCAAGAAATGCGTGAAAAGCGAGAAGCTCACAAAGACGAGATCAAGCAACGTAAAGAAGAGCATATGCAAGAAATGGAAGACCGTAAAGCAGATCTCAAAGAAAAAAGACAAGAACATCAAGATGACGTGAAAGAAATGCGTGAAGAAAAACGCGAGAAAATTCATAATCATTTGGATGCTATTAAACAAAAACGTCAAAACAAAAATAAATAGGCTTTAGATGAAAGAAACCTTATTGCGGCTTCCAACCAGTGATGGGTTCTCTTTATACTCAACGATAAGACAGCAAGGGTCTAAGAAGATTGTGATCCATCTTCATGGTATGACCCATACAATGACACATTTATTAGAAGTTATGTCGGCCGATTTTTTCACCTCAAAAGGTTATGATCATTGCCGTGTTGGTTTGTATGCACGTGAATCTGGTTCACGGTCATTGTCACAATCATCACTTTCCACCCATGTCATGGATATCAGAACTATTATAGACCATTTTTCAGTTGAATATGACGAGATCTATGTGAGTGCGCATTCTTTATCTGGCTTGTGTATGATGATTTTAAACTCGCCTCTTGTTACGGCGATGAGTTTATGGGATCCGGCGCTTGATGTTCCTAATTTTTGGAAGAATGCAGGTTGTTTGAAATATATAGAAGAGGCAGCATGTTATCATCTTGATTACGGGAATGTATTTGTGATCTCTCAAGAGATGGTTCAAGAGATTGCAGACTATTCAACAACTAAGTGCCAAGATTTAGCGAGGCATATCAAGACACCAACACAATTTATTATTCCAAATGAAAGCATTTTTTTAGGAAGTGATCAATTGCCCGCAAAGGACTATCAGACTCTTTTTCAAGGCGCCTTTGATTATCAGCATATCAATCATGCTAATCATACCTTTTCAAAAATGCATAATCAGCAAATTTTATTTGAAAAAACATTAGCATGGTTTGATCGTTATTGATTAACAGATATGGTGCGCCCGGCAGGATTCGAACCTGCGACACCTGGCTCCGGAAACCAGTGCTCTATCCCCTGAGCTACGGGCGCTCTTTATTTTTTTACCTTACTTGGCTTGGGGATAAAAAGAAATAGTTTTTGTGAGTTATTTCTTGACATAATTTTATCACTTCTTTACTGTGGCCGTCACATCTATAGATAGAAAAAGGGACTATGGCCTTAAAGGATTGTAAGACAGAAGCCTTATTAGAGGATGTTCGTGAAACGAAGCAAAAAAGACGCTTATCAAAATTAGCGCCTTGGCTCTATGCTGTGATTGCGAGTATGGCTGCAGGGACGTTATTTGTTTGGGGAGAGAATAAGACATCTCTTTTTCAATCGCGATTTTTTCAAACGATTGCACAACAATTCTCGTATCAACTCAAATCACCTCCTTTTGCACAAGAGTATATTAAAGCACCTACAGGGCCTTATAATCAACGCTTTGGTTATCAGCAAGCCGATATGTTTCGAGATCGTTTTAATGCATATGGATTTCAAATGGATGCGTGTACTGTGGGTACGAATATCACATATCAAGGGTTACCAATTTTCCCGCTTTATCAAGAGAAGTCGCAAGCAGGTTTAACCATCTTGGATCGGAATGACTATGTTCTTGATCAGACGCGTTTTCCAGAGCAAGTATTTGATGATTTTGAAGCGATACCAGATTTTGCAGTTCACGCGCTTTTATATGTTGAAAATAGAGAGTTGCTACAAGAGCATCATAGTCGCCAAAATCCAGCCATTGAATGGGATCGTTTTATGCATGCGGGTTTTGAATTTATGTTGAAATATATGGGCTATACGAGAGATGTCGCTGGTGGATCTACATTGGCAACACAATTGGAGAAAGTAAGGCATTCCCGTGATGGGGTCACTTATACGCCTCAAGATAAATTATCTCAAATGCTGTCTGCGTCCGTAAAGGTTTATAGAGATGGTGATGAAACAGAGGCTGAGCGACAACGTATTGTTTTGGATTATATGAATGCGATGCCTTTGGCCGCGCGCTCTGGTTTTGGCGAAGTGACAGGTTTAGCAGAAGGGTTGTCTGTTTGGTTTGGTGTTGATTTAGATGAGGCTCATGAGCTATTCACTAAAGGTGACGAGGAATTGAGAGAGGCAGAGAAAAAGCAGCTTGCTGTTTTATATAGGCAAATCTTAAGCTTGATTATGGCGGTGCAAAGACCTTCTGCATATTTGAATGCAGAATGGGAGTATTTGCAAAATCGTGTGGATGTTTACATACCATTGTTACGCAAAGAAGAGATTTTATCTCGCGAGATGGCAGAGTATGTTTTGAATGCACGTATAAAACCCAATGTTTCGCGCGCACCGAATGTGTCATTACCGACAGATAAGTCAGCCGATCTCGTCCGTTTAGGGTTATTACCTCTTTTTAATACGCAAAGCTTATATGATTTAGTAAGATATGATGGCGTCGTACAAACGACAATAGATAAAGATGTGTCAAGTTTGGTAACACAGTTATTGCATGATTTCTCTGACCCTGAATCAGGCGTGGCGGACTCATTAATTGGTTATAGAATGGCTGATCGTGAAACGATGAGTGAGATTATCTATAGTTTTACCCTGTATGAAAAAACAGAAGACGGAAATGTTTTAAGGGTTCAAACGGATAATTACGAAGGGGAGCTGAATTTAAACGAGGGGTCAAAGCTCGAGCTTGGTTCAACGGCTAAGTTGAGAACATTGATCACTTATTTAGAAGTGGTGGAAGCTATTTATCGATCATCGCAAGACAATCCAGAGTTTGTTTTTAATCAAGATCCTTTATCTTTGTTTGTTCAGGACTATATCAAAAAGAATATTCAGACACATTCTATTGGCGCACTCTTAGAGCAAGCGATGCAGCGTGACTATTCAGCAAATCCGTATGAACCATTTTATACTGGCGGTGGTCGACATTACTTTAATAATTTCAATGATCACGATAATCATCGCCGAGTGACAGTAAAAGAAGCTTTATATAAATCAATTAACTTGCCTTTCATTCGCATGATGCAAGATATTACAACATATTATATGCATCAAAATGAACCAGAGTTAGAGATGCTTTTAACAGAAAGATCGGATGAACGCCGTCTTTCTTATATGAAAGAATTCGCTCATGATGAAGGGCGTTTATTTGTGTGGCGTGCCTTTAATAAGTATCGAGGCCATTCTGGTGAAGATATCGTGAGTGAGTTAGCCAAGAATACAAAGGGGAATTTGCATGAACTAGCCACACTCTACCGTTCTGTTCTGCCTCAAAATTCATACCAAGATATGGTTAATTTTATCATGCCTTTATGTGTAAATTGTGACGATGGTGAAGAGGTTTTATCTGCTTATAGTCGTTATGAAATAACGAAATATTCTTTAAATGATCGCGCTTATTTATCCAGAACGCACCCTCTTGATTTATGGGTTTCTCAAAGGTTGGTGCAAGATCCTTCTTTATCTTGGCAAGATCTTCAAAAGGGTGCAAATGAGGTTATTGAGGAAAGCTATGAATGGCTTTTTAACACACATAATACGCGTCGTCAAAATAGTACAATCAGAACTGTTTTAGAAAAACATGCTTTTAAAAATATAGAGCATCATTGGCATGCTTTGGGATTTCCTTTTGAGCGTATGGTTCCTTCTTATGCATCTGCTTTAGGAGTGTCAGGAGATCAACCATCAGCATTAGCAAAGCTTGTAGGGATTATTCAAAATGATGGTGTCAGTGTAGAACCTTATAAATATACATCGATCAAAATGGCGCTTGATACACCTTATGAATGTCATTTCACATATCAATCTCAAGAGGGAGAACGCGTTCTGTCATCTGAGATTGCTCAAATTGTACAAACAGGATTACAAGGTGTTGTTTCTCATGGGACGGCTATAAGGGCTAGAAATACAGTGCGCTTAAGTGATGGTTCTGTCTTAACTGTTGGTGGAAAAACAGGGACAGGCGATAATCGTTTAAAATTATATGATGAGAATGGCACCCTGATCTCCGATAAGGCTCAAAATAGAACGGCAACCTTTGTTTTTACAATAGGAGATCGTTTTTATGGGACGATTGTCGCGTATGTTGAGGGTGAAAAAGCAGAGCATCATAGCTTTACAAGCTCTCTACCGGTGCAAGCATTTAAAGAAATTGCCCCTGTTCTTAATCCTATTTTAGAATCACGACCTGCGACTGAAATATCACTGTCACAAGCACATATATCTTTTAAGCCTTTGTAAGAAATCTAAGCAGCGAGTGTGCGTTCAACCTGTGTCACAAGATCATTTAAATGAAAAGGCTTTGATAAAATTTCTGTTTGCCCTTTTAACGGGTTTCGATCACTCATGGCAACGGCGGCAAAGCCTGTGATGAACATAATTTTTAAACTTTCCTTGATGTCTTTCGCGCGTGTCGCTAGCTCAACACCATCCATGCCAGGCATGACAATATCGGCGAGAAGCATGTCATAGTCATTTTGTGTGATTGCGCTTAAGGCTTGAATACCATCTTCGCGGACTTCGACGCTGTGTCCTGCTTTTTCCAAAGCAAGTTTTAAAAATTGCCTCATAGAGGAATCATCTTCTGCAATCAGTATTTTTGCCATGGTCTTAAAATAGTCTGTTTTAGTTAAAAAAGTAAAGAGTCTTTATAAAAAAAGGCTCACTTCTATATAAAGAAATGAGCCTATAGATTTAGCAGTATAGGGAGGAAACATCTTAACAAGAGGGATCTTGTAAGACGCCCAAAGACATAAAAATATTTATGTCGCAATGCAAAATATAAGGAGTTTTGGAAAGCAAAGCAAGATTAAAGTATAGGTAAAATCAATATTCTTTCTATTTTGTAATTATATTGCGTATGCACATATTTTGAATAAGGTGTTTTTAAGTTGACATAAAAACACTGTTTGGTAAAACTATCTTATTATTTTAATTGACATGGGAGAGATATAAAATGCCTTTATCAGCGATAAAACAGCGTCGCGCGCTTAAAAACTTAGAACAAGATTATAAATTGTTAGCACAAGAAAACGGGCTTATCGGTGCGTTTAACAAAGAAAGCACAAGAGGATTCTTAGAATATTTAAATGCCGGAACAGGATTGAAAGGATCGCAGCAAGTTACATATGAAGCCCTTTTAGGGATGACAATTGAATATTTATCACGCTCGGAAAAAGACGATGGCATTGGTCAGGCGCTTTCTATTTTAGAAAGGCATTCATTTGTCACACTGACAGATGAAGATCTCTTTAAAAATAGATATAAAGAGCAAGTAAAAATGAGCCGTAATCTTAATTTATTCCTAGCGACATTTATGGGCGCATGTTTTGGTGGTTTTCTATTTATCATAGGATCCGCAGCAATGAGCGTTGTGAGCGCTCCAATGTTGTCTGTTGCAGGTGCTATTTTTGCTGGTGGTATGGCTGTTGGTGGTGTTGCTGGATTTTTGGCGATTTCTAAAAATAAAGCCTATAAGGAGTCAACTGTTGAGGCAAAGGCTGATGCTTTATATACACGTCACTATAAACAAGCATATGCGGATAGAATGTTTGCGCGTGAGTTTTTAAGCAAGAAGAGTGTTTTACATCTTTTTGAGAAAGCGTCATCGCCAGAAGGAGAGATGACAGTTCGTATTCGTGAGGCGCATTCTTTAAAACTGATGCCCGCACCGAGCGTAAAAAGGATAAGTTTGTAAAATTACATTACAGGATAATTTTTATAAAAAGTGATTCTTTAAAAAAAGAATCACTTTTTTGTTCATCTATATATTGTGTATGAATATATGCCTAACTACTATAGGTAGTGGGTATTATGGTACTCTTCGTGATGAATTCATGGGTATTCTCAGGTGCAAAAAAAACTCAAAAAAGTAATTTTTTTTCTTTTTTCGATTCTAAAAACAAAGGTGATTGACCTTTCAGAGGATTCAAATAGATTGAATTTATTCACTTTTTTGGACGTTATTTTCCATGTGATGAAAGTTTCATTAAAAAAGAAAATTCTTGCATCACGGAATCAATATCTGGTAGATTTATTGTTATCAGACACAAGACCTTGTATGTCTTACCACTCTGGTAAAGATTTACGTTTCAGGTAAAAAGTCGTTCAAAACGTTTGAAAATCGGGCAAAATACAATTTGCTGGGGTGGGGTTTTATTACCTAAAGGTTTTTAAGCGTTATTTAGAGAGAGATAATAAAGTAATTAAAAAGAAGAAAAGGAGTTTCCGCCCGTGTTCGATATAGCCCAAATGCAAAAAGGTCCTCGCGTTGAAATCGATCATAACCGTGATGAGTTTCTAACTGATTTCGGTAAGACAACATTGAAAGATCGTTACTTAATGCCAGAAGAAGAATTTCAAGATCTCTTTGCGCGTGTATCGATGTATTACGCGGATGATTCTGCGCATGCTCAACGTCTTTATGATTATATTTCAAATCTATGGTTTATGCCGGCAACACCTGTTTTATCAAATGGTGGTACAAGCCGTGGTCTTCCGATCTCTTGTTTCTTGAATGAGGCAGAAGATTCACTGAGTGGGATCGTTGATTTGTGGAATGAAAATGTTTGGTTAGCAGCTCTTGGTGGCGGTATCGGTAGCTACTGGGGTAATATCCGTTCAATCGGTGAGTCTGTGAGCCGCAATGGTAAAACAAGCGGTATTGTTCCTTTCATTAAAGTACAAGATTCAATGACAATGGCGATTTCTCAAGGGTCGCTCCGTCGTGGATCGGCCGCGTGTTATCTTGATATTCACCACCCAGAGATTGAAGAATTTATTGAAATTCGCCGACCAACAGGAGGAGATCCTAACCGTAAAGCTTTGAATTTACATCATGGTGTTCTTATTTCTGATGCCTTTATGCGTGCGGTTGAAAATGATGAAGAATGGGCATTACTTTCACCAAAAGATGGTCATGTTGTTGATAAAGTATCTGCGCGTTCGCTTTGGATCCGTTTGTTAACAGCACGTATTGAAACAGGTGAACCTTATATCTTAAATATTGATCACGTAAACCGTGCAATTCCTCAACATCATAAAATGGCAGGTCTTTCTGTTAAGATGTCAAATCTATGTAGTGAGATTACATTGCCAACAGGAATCGATCAGCATGATCAAATGCGTACAGCGGTTTGTTGTTTGTCTTCTCTAAACTTAGAGAAATTCCTAGAGTGGCAAGATCATCCAACATTTATTGAAGATGTAATGCGCATGCTTGATAATGTGTTAGAAGACTTTATTCAAAAAGCACCAGACTATATGTCGAAAGCAAAATATTCTGCGATGCGTGAGCGTTCAGTTGGTTTAGGTGTGATGGGTTTCCACTCATTCCTACAATCAATGATGATCCCATTTGAAGGTGTAATGGCGAAAGTATGGAACCGTCGTATGTTCTCTCATATTAAGTCACAAGCTGATAAAGCATCTGTCACTTTAGCGCATGAGCGTGGTGCATGTCCTGATGCGGCTGAATATAATATTATGGAGCGTTTCTCTAACAAGATGGCGATTGCTCCAACAGCGTCGATTTCAATCATTTGTGGTGGTGCTTCTCCAGGGATTGAGCCAATGGCTGCGAATGCTTATACGCATAAAACATTATCTGGGTCTTATGCCGTTAAGAATAAGTACCTTGAGAAGATCTTGGAAGAAAAAGGTCATAATGATGAAGATACATGGAGCTCAATCTTTACGCATGAAGGGTCTGTACAACATCTTGATTTCTTAAGTGATGAAGAAAAAGATGTTTTCAAAACAGCCTTTGAACTCGATCAACGTTGGTTGATTGAACATGCGGCAGATCGCACACCATTTATCTGTCAGGCGCAGTCTTTGAACGTTTTCTTACCAGCTGATGTTCACAAGAAAGATTTACATGAAATACACTATCTTGCATGGAAAAAAGGTGTTAAGAGTCTGTATTACTGTCGTTCTAAGTCTATTCAGCGTGCTGAATCTAAGACGAGTGCTGATAAAGCCTTGGCGATGGAGGCTGCTGCTTTAGCTGAGGCTGAAGACAATAAGTATGAAGAATGCTTAGCGTGCCAATAAAAAAAAATCAAATAAGAGATAAAGAAAAATATAATAAAGGAGTGAGAGAAAATGTCAGGAGACGTTAAAAATTTTGAAACAGGTACAGTCATTGAAACATTACCCGTCGATCAAAAATGTCGCTTGTTAAAAGAAAACCCAGTTTACAAACCTTTTGGGTATCCATGGGCGTATGAGGCGTGGTTAACGCAACAACGTATTCATTGGTTACCAGAAGAAGTGCCTTTGGCTGAAGATGTTCGTGACTGGAAAAACAAATTAACAGCGGCTGAGCGTAACTTGTTGACACAAATTTTCCGTTTCTTCACACAAGCTGACGTTGAGGTAAATAACTGCTACATGCGTCACTATACAAAAGTCTTTAAACCGACAGAAGTTTTAATGATGTTGGTTGCTTTCTCAAACATGGAAACAGTGCATGTTGCAGCTTACTCGCACCTTCTTGATACAATTGGTATGCCAGAAGTTGAATATTCTGCCTTCTTAAAATACGAAGAGATGAAAGACAAATATGACTATATGCAAGAGTTTGGCACAGAAACATTAGAAGATGTTGCTTTGACTCTGGCGGTCTTTGGTGGCTTTACAGAAGGATTACAGCTTTTTGCTTCTTTTGCGATTTTGATGAACTTCCAGCGTTTCAATAAAATGAAGGGGATGGGACAAATCGTTGCTTGGTCTGTGCGTGATGAAACATTACATACATTGTCTGCTATCAAATTGTTCAAAGCGTTCATTGATGAAAATAAACAAATCTGGACAGATGAGTTAAAAACAAAAATCACAGATGCTTGTAAAACAATCATCGAACATGAAGATGCCTTTATTGATCTTGCCTTTGAAATGGGCGGTATTGAAGGTTTGGAAGCAAGCGAAGTTAAAGCCTATATCCGTTATATTGGTAACCGTCGTTTAACACAGCTTGGTTTAGAGGCGATCTTTGATGTTGATAAAAACCCACTTCCTTGGATGGATGTCATTATGAATGGGGCTGAGCACACAAACTTCTTTGAAAACCGTGCAACAGAATATTCTCGTGCCTCAACACAAGGCACATGGGAAGATGCTTTCTCAAGCGGTGTCTTCACAAGCGAAGAAGAAGCAGCTTAACATTTTTAAAATTACATTTAAGAGGCTCCGTATTTAAGTTACGGAGCCTCTTCTTATTTGACATTTTGGCAGGAGGTAAAACGGATTGCATCCTTATACATATAAGGAAAGGCATAAGTATTACTGAAATCACAACATTCAAATTGAAGGCCTTGAATATCGTTTTTTGAAACAGGTTCAAAAATTGGATTATCTAAACGAGCGAAAGAAAAACGCGCATGGCGGAGGTCACAATGATGGAATTTTGTTTGATCCAGTAAACATAGCGCGCGCTTTTCTTTCTCGTAATCAATCAGGGTTGAAAAACGACTCTCACTTAAAATGGCATTATCAAATTTTGTGTAGCTAAGGTCACATCCTGAGAAATCAGCACTAGCCCCTTCAGTCGTATAGCCAATACAGTGATGATCTTCTAAATCTTTTCGGGTGTAATCCCCTGAAAAATCGCATCGCTTTAGAGAACTACCAGAAAAATCGACACCTTCTATGAAGCTGTTTTTAAAAACACCACCATCATAATGGCCGTAAGCAAGGCTCAAGCGTTTAAATTTAAAGCGGTTTATCTCTCTTTTCTCTTTGTTGGCGAGTAAAATCTCTAGCCCATCGAAAGGATCTGTAAGATCAGCATAACTAAGATCAATGCCGCGACGTATAGCTTCTTCGACACAGTCTTTAAAGCTATAAAAGGATAGATCAGGATCTGAGAATAAGACCGCCTGGCTTCCTGTTTTTAGGCGTGAAACAATCCTAAATTTGAGCGGCATAGACATCAAATCCTGACCAAGGCTAAGGCTGAATTGGGTGTGATGTTTATGTGCGTTATCCTGTGAGGATTCCTGCATAAAAGGCTCCTTATCCGACCTGTGTGATTCGTTTGTTTTTCTTATAATTTAAGGATCGCATGCGAATCATAAAGAAAAGGTTAAGATAGATATTGACATAATTTTTATCATATTGTACGTTATGGCAACTTTAATATGATCGGAGATATAGAATGCCAAGAGAACCACAAACTCAAATCGGTTTTTCAGATTTAAAAGAGCTATTAGAAACACGTGGGAATGCTGGAACAACAACATTAAAGATTGAATTTAATGAAACGGTTTTAGATGTTTTTGCAAACGTTCTAAATCAAACATTTAATTTAAGTGATGAAGACGCTGTAACACGTGATGATGTTGCGACACTGCTTTATAATGATTTGATGTATTCTGGTCAGGATGCGGTCGCTAATAATGTGATTACGAAATTGAATAAAGAAAAGTATCGTGTTGTAAAAGCGCAAGAGAAAGAGAGTTTTATAACGGATTTTAAAGAGCGGGATAAAGGTGAAAGCCTTCTAGCTGAGATGATTATATTTGGTGCTATAGGCATAGTTGGTGGGGGAGTTGTTGGAATGGTATTGAATTCTGCTATTGTTTGGGGGGTGATAGCCGCAGTCTCTACCTTTGGTGTTACTAGCATGACAGCGATTAGTAATCTAAAAGCGAAGCGAACAAGATCCGCGCGTGCAGAGACGAGCTATCACAATCATTTAAAACAAACTGAAAAAGCGCAAGAACGCCTAGGCGAGGTTGCTAAAAGTAATTTCACTCTAACAGAAGCGAATAAACTTACGGTAAAACAACTCCCACAACCAAAATTTATGTAGCTTAAAAAAGTCCTTTTCACCGATTCGCAAATCATGATACACTAAAGATGTTCTCGCAATCAGGGGGACGTCTTTAACCTTAACACTCTTAAGGATCTTTATTTGAGATATAGGACACACCAGTATATCACTCAGTTTCTCCATTTAGATGGAAGCGGTGGTGCCCCTGACTGTTTAAAAACGCCTTTCCTTTTAGACCATATGGCAAACTTTAAAAACGGCTTTGATAAGCATGATGCTTTCAAGGCCGTTTTTGCTTTTTGGTATTTAAAAGAAATAGGCATCAACCTCTAGCTTTAAGGAGCCTAACGAACATGGGAAAACGTAATAAAAAAACAATCAAACAAACAAGCAGAAACAATGATGCAGGATTAGATAAACATGTCGTTCAAAATTTATTTGAGAAAAATCGTTATGAGATGGGAGGATGGCATCCATTAGATGCAGATGAAAAAAGAGAACAACGCTATTTAAAAACCGTCAAACCACGCTCTGAAGGGCAAAAGCTTTTGATGGATATGATTAAGGAAAAATCAATGTGCTTTGCAATCGGCCCTGCGGGGACAGGGAAAACCTATTTAGCGATTTCAGCTGCTGTTGATGCTTTGGAAAAAGGCGAGATTGATCGTATTATTCTCTCTCGTCCTGCAGTCGATGCGGGTGAAACGCTTGGCTATTTGCCAGGGGATTTAGAGGATAAAATGGCTCCTTACTTAAGACCGCTTTATGATTGCTTAAGTGAAAGATTAGGGGCAAAACGTCTTAGAAAATTGATGGAAGAGGGAACGATTGAGATTGCTCCTGTTGCCTATATGCGCGGACGGACTCTTAATAATGCCTTTGTTGTTATTGATGAGGGGCAGAACTGCACTTATACACAATTAAAGATGCTTCTTTCACGCCTTGGCTGGCACTCAACAATGGTGATTACAGGTGATCCAGATCAAAGTGATTTGCTTGATGGTATGTCTGGTTTGGGTGAGATTTCTGAGCGCTTATCTGAGTCTGAAAATATCGGTGTCGTTCATTTGAAAGCAAAAGATATCGTGCGCCATCCATTAGTGGCAGAAATGCTTGAATATATCTAAATAATATTGACATAACTTTATAATCCGTTGTAGTGTCTACTCAAAATAAAATTGTTATTGAAGGAGACACTATGACGGGTTTGTCTAATGAATATATTACACTTGATCTTATTAATCGTGCCTTGATTCTTGATCAAAGGCGCACAGACATAACAGCGTCTTTTAATGAAGTCCATTTGGATGTAGTCGCAAGTGCGGTGAACCGACTTTTCTCTCTTGAAGACCAAGCAGTAAGCAGACAAGATTTAGCAGGACTGTTATATGCAGATATTCGAAATGAATATGACATTTCTTCTGCTCTTGAATTAATCGACACAATGAATAGCTATTCTTATCCGATCTCTCTTCATGATAAAAAACTGATGGAAGATCAATATAAAAGCGAAGATGCGAAATCCTTTGCTGTTTCAGTCATGCAACGTACGCTTTTACAATCATTGTTGACATATTGCATATTTGGTGTGCTCGCAAAGGTTATAAGCCCTTTCATTATTGTTGGTGGCATATTAGCAAATGCCACATTTGCCTATCTGAGCGCGTCTCAAAATTCGAAGCATAGACCAAGTACAAGGCAAAATCGTGCAGAAAGCTATATAGCTAATGAAGAGGATGATTTGCGTGAAGATATGGCGCATGAGATTGATATGATGGTGGAAGATATTTTTGAAAGAACAGAGCCTCATGCCAATTTACCAATTCGCTTTAAGAGGCTTCCAGAAGCAAAATTATAATAACTATTGACACAAAGATAGATTATTTGGCATATTATTTTATTAATTAATGAAATAATAAAACAAAATAACAGGGAATAACATGGCACATAAAAAAGCAGGGCGGTTAACGACCCTTTTCTTAGTATTAGCATCTGTTGGTGTTTTTGGCGTATCTAAAGCGTTAGAAGATACCCCCCAAGCTGAACCAGTTGCGACAGCTGATCAGGATGCACCAGTTAATATTCAATATGGTTACGCAACTGTTTTAAAAGAAACAGACTATGATAAAGCCAAGCTAGAAGAAATTCTCGGCGATGCAGAAGTCATTTATCATAAAGGCTATGCTTATATCTCATTAGATATTGATAGCTTGAATGAATGTTATCGTATCCGTAATGAAGTTATTAATGTTATTGATTGGAATCCTGTCGAAACACCTCATTTTAGAACACGCCCTTATGCCTGTACGGTGAATGGTCATATTATCACAGAAGGAGCCTATGGTAAGATAGGTAATCAAAAAGTGATTTATGTGCCGCGACACCTTACTGCTTAAAATAAAGATTGATGCAGCCTATCAAGATACGATAAAAGAATGTATGGCTTACATATCTTAAGGAGTATCTTATGAAAGATCATATTTCTGTATTACGTGTTATTCGAATAGCAGCACTTTTTTTAATTGGTATTTTCTTATTTGCTTTATTCATGTCCTATGTCATGGATAAACAGCCTACAAAGAATTCTTCTGTTGTTCAAGGCGCTCAAATAGGCGGTGAATTTGAACTGACACGCCAAGACGGTGTTGTTATTACTGATAAAGACATAAAAGACACAGCTTATTTGATGTTTTTTGGCTTTACTTATTGCCCAGATATTTGCCCGACTGAGCTTGCGACAATGACTCGCTTTTTATCAATGCTTTCAAAAGAAAAGCAAGATGCTTTACGCGTTTTTTTCGTTTCCGTTGATCCTGAGCGTGATACGGTCGATCAAATGAAGGACTATATGTCACTTTTTCATGACAAGATTGAAGGCTTAACAGGAACGTCAGAACAAATTGAGCAGATTAAAAAAGCCTATAAGGTGTATTCAGCAAAAGTAGAAACAGAAAGCTTAAGTGATTACACGGTTGACCATTCAGCCTATATTTATTTCTTTGATCAAGAAGGCCAATTGCGCCATATCTTTAAAACAAATACGCCAGAAGAAAATATGAAGCAGATTATCGAACCTTATTTATAATTTTCATAATATATTAAAGTTCTGAAGGTAAGATGAGCCATAATGTTATTAATGAGAGAGGATTATGATTATGGATCATAAAAAAAAGATGCCTGTATTGCCTTTGGTCTTAACATTTGCTGTTGCCGCATTATCAGGCGCAAAAATTATAGATAACAAGATGGATGAGTACCGTGTGGGCACTTTAACATGTGATGGTGTAGAAGCACCTTACATGGAAGATAATTTATTAACGAGCAGAGCACATGTAATAGGGGCTTTGATTAGAGACGGGAAAACCTTTAATGATGCTAGAGCGCAGGCATTAGAAAGGTTCCCACAAAATGAGGCGCGTGCGGATGTTTTAGGACAAGGTGATGATTGTCTTGCCGCAGCTTATGATGTTGCCTCACATATTAATAAATCACAAAGAGGAACAACCGCCGTTAATTTGACACAAGATGGTGTTCCTACGGGCGTTTTTGTTGTTGTGAACGAGGATCACTCTTTTGATCTTTATATGCCAGATGGAAGCAAAACGAATATCAGCAACTCCGTTTTTGCAGACGCATTTGAATCTGGGGAAGGATATGATGTCAAATGGGATGAGAAGAATAACCGACTTCAATTTAGCAACCCTTATGCTGTTTCTGGAAGTACGGCGATTAAAGGTTAAAAAAACTTCTTATTTTTTAACTGTTTCTTTTGCTTTTTTGCCTTATAATGAAATAAATGATGCAGTGCAGTACGTGCTGATTTGTCACTAAAAAAGCGAGGAGAGGAAGCCATGCTTTATCATCTACATGATTTACATTATGCCCTTATGACACCGATGCGTGTTGGTGCTGAGCTAACAATGAGTTTATTTAAAAATCCTGCCTCGCCCTTAAGTCACTTTCCAATGGGAAAAATGGTTGGTGCCTCGGCTGAATTAGTTCATCGTATGACCCGCCGTTACGGGAAACCTGAATTTGGTATTCATACAACTATGATCGAAGGTAAAGAGGTTGTTATCAACGAAGTAACGGCGATGACGAAGCCTTTTTGTGATCTTATTCATTTTGAACGCGCCAAGAAGCGCAAAGACCCAAAATTATTGATCGTAGCACCTTTATCAGGTCACTATGCGACATTATTAAGAGGCACAGTTGAAGCTTTAGTCTCAAATCATGATGTTTATATTACAGATTGGAAAGATGCTCGTATTGTACCTCTAAGTGACGGGACATTTGGGTTGGAAGATTATATCCAATATGTGATGGATTTCATCGAAAGATTGGGACCAGATGTTCATGTATTAGCTGTCTGTCAACCCGCAGTACCTGTATTGGCAGCGGTTTCATTACTCGCAGCACGTAATGATAAAAACCAGCCCTTATCAATGACATTGATGGGTGGGCCTATTGATGCTCGTAAAGCGGATACAGAAGTCACAAAATTAGCAGCCGAACGTCCATTATCGTGGTTTGAACAAAATGTTGTTGCTACTGTTCCACCTTATTACCCAGGTGCGTTTAGACGCGTTTATCCTGGCTTTATCCAATTAACAGGATTCATGCAAATGAATTTAGATCGCCATATCGGTGAGCATATTAAACTATATGAACATTTGATTACAGGTGATGGGGATTCTGCGGAAGCACATCGAAAATTTTATGATGAATATCTAGCGGTGATTGATTTACCAGCAAAATTCTATCTTGAAACAGTTGAAGAAGTATTTCAAAAATTCTCGCTTCCGAAAGAAGAAATGATGTTCAAGGGCGAGCGTGTTCAACCATCTCTTATTAAAAAGACAGCTCTTTTAGCGGTTGAAGGAGAGATGGACGATATTTCAGCTGTTGGGCAAACAAAAGCCGCGATGGATATTTGCTCAGGTTTAAACGAAGATCAGAAAGAATATTATTTACAAGAAGATGTTGGGCATTACGGTATTTTCAATGGTCGTCGTTGGAGAAGTTATATTATGCCACGCGTACGTGACTTTATTCGTAAACATGATAAGAAGATGGATCCTGTGACAATAGGCCCTGATGAAGCGGCTGTGTTGAAAGAGGCAAAAGCAAAGAAACCGTCTTCAAAAAATGTTGTTAAAATGGTCAAGAAAGCACCTAAAAAAGCGATCAAAAAAACACCAAAAAAGACACCGAAGAAACCGTCTTCGAAATCCAAAAATAAATAGTGCCTTTTTTATGAAATACGTCTAGGCTTGGCTCTATGGGGTTATTTTTTAAAAAGACACAGACACAAGAATCATATCAGCATCTTGTTGATGACGATATCCTTGTGCGTGTGCATAATCGTGCAACACGGTTGAACCTACGCGCTGTTGTCGGTAAACCTGATCATAGGTTTATTCTGACAATTCCTAAAAGAACACCCGCTCATTACATTGAAAGCTTTGTTCGAAAACAACGTGACTGGCTGAATAAAATCAGAAATAATAATGAAGCGCATAAATCAATTACAGAAGGCACAGAACTTTCAATTCTTGGAAATAATGTTTTGGTCGTTTATGGCGGTGATTATCCACGTAAACACACGGTTTTAAAAGAAGGTGAATTACTTGTCTATGGGGATAAAGGATTAATCGGGTCACGTGTCATTCGTTTCTTTAAGAAACAAGCTAAAGATATTTTTACAGATAAAGTGGCTTATTTTGCCGATCTAGCAGGGTGTGAGATATCTCAAATTCGAGTGACTGACACAAAGTCGCGTTGGGGGAGTTGTACGAGTGACGGCGTTATCTCTTTATCGTGGCGTTTATTACTAGCCCCTGAAATGGTGTGTGATTACGTGATTGCCCATGAAATTTCCCATCGCTTCCATATGGATCACAGCTCAGACTTTTGGCGCTTTTGTGAAAAACTATACCCAAAAACAAAACAAGCGAAGAAATGGCTGAAAATAAACGGAAATGATTTACATTCTTGGCAAGCCTAATTATTTAAAAAGCGTTTTAAAATAGTCATCGCCGCGAGTTGATCGACGGCGCCGATGCGTTTTTTACGGCTGACATCCATTTCATCGATAAGAGCGGTTTCGGCTTCAATAGAGGTGAGGCGTTCATCTTGGAAGGTGATGGCAAGCGTTGTCGGCCAGTCTTCTAGGCGCTCTAAATTCTTAATGAAATCGCGTACTGATTGACAGGTTACCCCCTCTGTTCCATCCATATTGAGCGGGAGGCCAACGACAAGGCCTTTGATATTCCAATCTTTAATCAGTTTGATTAAATACTGGGCATCTGGGGTGAATTTTTTGCGATGAAGTGTTTCTAGCGGTGTGACAACCATATGCATCGGATCACATAAGGCGATGCCTATGCGTTTTGTTCCTACATCTAACGCCATTAAAGCGTTACCTTTTTCAAACAAACCATTGCTCATGCGGGCTAGAAGTGCTATTCCTATTTTTAGTTTTCACAATAGATAAGACTATTTAAAGGGTATTGTAACAATGTCAATTACAAAAGAAACAGTAAAAAAACTTGGTCGTCTTGCTCGTCTGCATATTGAAGAGCAAGATTTAGAAGCAAAAGCAGAAGAAGTGAACGGAATCATGGGCTGGATTGAACAGCTGGGAGAGCTTAACACAGATGGTGTTGAACCGTTAACAGGTGTGTCTGATATGGCGTTAAAACAGCGTAAAGACGAAGTCACAGACGGAAATATCCAAACACAAGTTCTAGCGAATGCGCCTGAGACATCTCAAGGTTATTACGTTGTACAAAAGATTATTGAATAAGAAGGTCCATAAATGATGACAGATTTAACAAACCTAACAATTAAACAAGCTCTTGATGCGATGGCAAAGGGTGAGTTTACATCAGAAGAATTAACAAGCGCTCATTTAAAAGCAATGGATGAGCAGCGCCATTTAAATTGTTATATCACGGAAACACCTGAATTAGCGCTACAACAAGCGAAAGCGAGTGATGCACGTCGTGCAAAAGGTGAGGCTGGTCTTTTAGAGGGGATCCCAATGGGGATGAAGGACTTGTATTGTACAAAAGGCGTGCGCACAACTGCGGCGTCTAAGATCTTGGAAAACTTTACCCCCACTTATGAATCGACTGTTTCTCAAAACATGCTCAATGACGGTATGGTGATGTTGGGTAAGTTGAATTTGGATGAATTCGCGATGGGATCCTCAAATGAAACATCGGCTTACGGTAATGTGATTAACCCTTGGAAGCGTAACAGTGATGATGCTGATTTAGCACCAGGTGGATCCTCTGGTGGGTCATCAGCATCTGTTGCTGCGCGTATTGCGATGGGGGCAACGGGTACAGATACTGGGGGGTCTATTCGTCAGCCTGCTGCCTTTACAGGGATTGCAGGAATTAAACCAACTTATGGGCGTTGTTCACGCTTTGGGATTGTGGCGTTTGCTTCTTCTCTCGATCAAGCAGGGCCTATGGCACGTACAGTTGAAGATTGTGCGATTATGCTTCAATCAATGGCGGGACATGATCCAAAAGATTCAACATCTGTTGACTTAGCTGTACCAGATTTTGCGGCCGCTCTATCGGGTGATATGCGTGGTAAGAAAGTTGGTATTCCAAAAGAATATCGTATGGATGGTATGTCTGAAGAAATTACAAAGCTGTGGGATGATGGGATTGCTATGCTGAGAGAAGCTGGCGCCGAGCCAGTTGAAATTTCTCTGCCGCATACAAAATATGCGCTTCCAGCTTATTATATTATCGCGCCGGCTGAATGTTCTTCAAACTTGGCACGTTATGATGGTGTGCGTTACGGCCTACGTGTTGAAGGTGAAAACTTAAATGATATGTATGAACGTACACGCGCAGCAGGCTTTGGTAGCGAAGTGCAACGCCGTATCTTAATTGGGACTTATGTTCTATCAGCAGGCTACTATGATGCGTACTATGTGAAAGCTCAAAAAATTAGAAGCTTGATTAAACAAGATTTTGATAAAGCATTTGAAACATGTGATGTGATCTTAACCCCAACAACGCCGAGCGCTGCTTTTGCTTTGGGTGATAATACGGGCGATCCATTAGAAATGTATATGAATGATGTCTTTACAGTGACAACAAATATGGCAGGCTTGCCTGGAATGTCTGTTCCAGCGGGTTTAAGTGCAGATGGACTACCATTAGGATTACAGCTAATTGGTAAAGCCTTTGATGAAGAGATGGTATTGCGTGCAAGCCATGTTATTGAAAAGGCTGCAAATTTCACAGCAATGCCAAAAACATTAAAATCAGAAAAAGCCGCGTAAGGAGAATAACAGGATATGACTTACAGAATTCAAGGTGAAACAGGTGAATGGGAACTGGTTATTGGTTTAGAAATTCACGCGCAAGTAACAGCGAAATCAAAACTTTTCTCAGGCGCAGCAACAGATTTCGGCGCGGAGCCTAATTCACAAGTATCGCTCGTTGATGCAGCAATGCCAGGAATGTTGCCTGTGTTGAATGAAGTGGCTGTTGAGCAAGCTGTTAAAACAGGCTTTGGGTTAAATGCTCAAGTGAATAAATATTCTGTTTTTGAGCGTAAAAACTATTTCTACCCTGATTTACCACAAGGCTATCAAATTTCACAATATCTCTATCCGATCGTTGGAGAAGGTGAAATTGAGATTGATTTAGACGATGGCTCAACAAAACAAATTGGGATTACACGTCTGCATTTAGAACAGGATGCGGGTAAATCTGTTCATGACTTAAGCCCAACAAAATCATTTATTGATTTAAACCGCTCTGGTTGTACCTTGATGGAAATCGTTTCTGAACCAGATATCAGAAGCCCAGAAGAGGCAGCTGCTTACGTGAAGAAAATCCGTTCTATTTTACGTTATTTGGAAACATGTGATGGGAATATGGAAGAGGGGTCTATGCGCTGTGACGTAAACGTTTCTGTTCGTAAACCAGGTGATGAATTTGGAACACGATGTGAGATTAAAAATGTGAACTCTGTGCGTCACGTGATCCATGCGATTGAATATGAATCACGTCGCCAAGTTGAGTTAATCGAAGATGGCGGTGAGGTAGACCAAGAAACACGTTTGTGGGACCCAAATAAGGCTGAAACACGTTCTATGCGTTCAAAAGAAGATGCTCATGATTATCGCTACTTCCCATGCCCTGATTTATTACCATTGGAATTAACAGATGAGTTGCTTGAGCGTATCAAAGCAACACTTCCAGAGCTTCCAGATGAGAAAAAACATCGCTTCATGGGAATGGGCTTATCAAACTATGACGCCGGTGTTTTAACGGCAGAACAAGATCGCGCACATTATTTCGAAGATGTTTTATCAGTTTGTGATGATGCAAAGTTGGCTTGTAACTGGGTGACATCAGAACTCCTTGGTTTGCTCAATAAAGAAAGCAAAGACTTAAGCGAAAGTCCTGTGAGTGCAAAGCAGCTTGGTGGTTTGATTGCTCTTATTAAAGATAACACAATTTCTGGCCGTATCGCTAAAGACGTTTTCGCAGAGATGTTTGAAACAAGCAAAGACGCCGATGTCATCGTTGAAGAAAAAGGCTTAAAACAAGTCACAGACACAGGCGCTATTGAATCGATCATTGACCAAGTGATCGCAGAAAATCCTGGTCAAGTTGAAGCCTATAAAGGCGGTAAAGACAAATTATTCGGTTTCTTCGTCGGTCAAGTCATGAAGCTAAGCGGTGGTAAAGCTAACCCTGCGATGGTGAATGAGATCTTGAAAGAGAAATTGAAGTAATACAAGCTTTGAAAATTTATTGACTTGAACGGTTTAAAAGATTAAAACGTTTAAACAATCGCTGGACTTAGAGAGGTGGCTGAGTGGCTGAAAGCGCTCCCCTGCTAAGGGAGTATAGGTGTTAAAGCCTATCGAGGGTTCGAATCCCTTCCTCTCTGCCAGCAAGTCTTACATTTCCCCGTACTATAAAAATAAGCACCCCAAATCCCCGCGCCACGCGGTCGTTTGCCGTTTCCTTTACCAACTCAATTCTAGAGAACCTCAGAAATCAGAGATTTTCTCCATTTTTCTCCAAAGCCAAAAAACTGAATTGAGTTCTGAAACGAAAATTCCCTGTTAACAGGGTAATAACAGGGAATTTTTCAAAAAAATTACTGATAATTGATGAGGGTTTCAAAGCTCTTATAGATAAGTTTCGAAATATAAAAGTCAGAGACGTTTTCTTCTTTGGCAATTGTCATGATAGGTTTGCCATCAAAATGACGCTCTCGCCAGACAATGCCTTTGACGAGCTCTTCTAATTCACTATCTGATTGTTGATGGAGTTTAGGCTTTTTCAAAACAGGCTGTTCAATCGTAACCGCTCCGTTATTCGTCTTACTCAATCTAAATGGCAAGCTCACAGAATAATCATCTTGCACGGTCACAGACAATTCAAACCGCTCATTGATAAAGGCAATAAACGTACCGACCTTTAAAAACAAAGTTAATTCATGTTGGCCAACTACAATTTTTTGTAATATGGTATTTATTAAATCAGTATCACTAATTTCACTTTTATGTTTCAAAATATAATCACGAGCGAGCGGTTCTTCACCTTGGATAATGGTGTCAATCTGTTGTCGTAAATGTTTTAAGATAAATTGCTCAATCTCTGTCGCAGGCACACGTGCCATGATACCTTTGGGGTGGTCTTTATATTGCAGTAAATTTTGCGAGATGTAATAGCGATATAACACATCTTTTTTCTTGGTATAAGTGGGGCTGTAAATCGTGTCATCATTATCAAAAATCAAACCTTGTAACATATATCTTTGCTTTGTTTGTTTTTGGCGTTGATGGTTTTTATCATGCAATATTTTTTGAACCTCGCGCCATTGCTCTTCATCAATAATGCCGTCATGCAATCCATCATGCGTGATGTCTTTATGCACAATCTGTCCGATATAAACAGGGTTCTTTAATAGGGCATATAAAGCGCCTCGACTAAAATGCTTTCCGCCATAGCTTTTTCCTTTAAGCGTTTTGCGTTTGGGTGTTTTAATCTTCTCGTCATCAAGCTTTTGTTTTAACGCTTTCACCGCGCCGACCTCTTGATAGTAATCGAAGATTTTTTGCACGAGTCGGGCTTCTTTTTTGTGAATGCTCAATCGTCTATTTTCAATTTTATATCCGATAGGCGCCATGCCACCCATCCACATGCCTTTGCGTTTACTCGCCGCAATTTTATCACGAATACGCTCGCCGGAAACCTCCCGTTCAAACTGCGCGAAGGAAAGTAAAACATTCAGCGTCAATCGGCCCATAGATGTCGTTGTGTTAAAGCTTTGCGTCACGCTGACAAAGGTTACGCCATAGTCATCAAACACATCAACCAGCTTTGAAAAATCGGCCAAAGAGCGCGTTAAGCGATCAATCTTATAAACCACAACAATGTTGATTTTACCGCTCTTGATATCTTCAATCATGCGGGTGAGTGCAGGGCGATCCAAACTCCCACCAGAATATCCTCCATCATCGTAATAGTCTTGACTGGCCCGCCAACCTTCTGACCGTTGGCTCAAGATATAAGATTCACAAGCTTCACGCTGAGCATCCAGCGTATTAAACTCCATATCCAACCGTTCATCCGTCGACTTCCGTGTATAAATAGCACATATCTTTTTACTCAAAACGTCCGTCCTTTTCATGTATAGTTAATCAATAATCACACAAACCATACATGCTTCCTTTTGGGAGGAAGTCGAGTGTTTTTTTATTGTCTATCAGTATAAGATAGAATTATCTTAGTTTATTGAATGATGTAAGATACGTAACAGATATTTGGAAAAGGGTGCAGTATGATAGGTAATTTCATTGAAAGAATGATGTATATTTTGGTTTTATTCTTTGCGAGAAGAGATTTGAAGAAGTATTTAACTGCTGTTGAGCGTAGTTCTTACCAGGAACGTGCAATTTCTCTTGTTTTTTCAACGGAGGTCAGATTTTTGTACAAAGATGTTTTTCCAAATTTTGATACGATTATATCAATTGATGGAGATGAGAAAGAGCAAGTTGCACTACAAATTGAAATAGCTAGAATGATAAAAGAGTATAAACAGAAAAAACATTTGCTGCTTGCTTCTAGCGGTATGGTATGGTTGCATACCTTAAGGGCTTGTTATTATAAAGAATTAAGAGAAGATGTTATACTGCTTTGGAAGCACTTTTCTGACTGTCATGATCATATTAATAAAGCTTATTATGATTTAGTTTATAAAGAAAATTGCGAATTTTGTTTTGAGACATGGGATTGTCGTTTTATCCCTAATGGATTTACAATAAATCCTGTGTAGAGATTTTTAAAGTATTTCTAAGCTCTGATGGTTTTTCTTGGTATTTATGGTTGTATTATTATAAATAGAGTCTAAAGTTGTGGGTTCAGATTAAAAAACACTCTCCCATTCCATTTCGTCCCCGTAATCTCAAACGCTAACTTTGACAAGCTGGAATAGGTTTGACCTTCGTAATCAAAGCCTTTTTCTAACACGGTGACAATATGTTTTTTGCCTTTATATGTTTTTATGATGCGTGTACCGACTGTTAATGAGGTTTGTTTACCTTTTTCAAAATAGTTTGGGTTGCTTTTATATGAGCTGATCAGCTTATCTAACCGTTTTTGATCTTTGTGATTTAATCCGCTCGTATCGCTTTCCCATTGTCTGAATTGCAAGCTTAACAACATCATCTTTCGCCCTAATTTCGGCGGCGCTTTTTTACCCCACGCATCTTCCCATTTTGATGTTAGCTCTTGTCTTGATAAATCATGCATGTGTGTCCTCTTTTGTTTAAGGATATACATGCTTGCTATTGATTAGAAGTCAAGCTCGTAAAGGCTCGGGAGGGTGAATGTTTCTTCCATTTCATCCTCGCCCACTTTTCAAGATAGAGTTCACGCATATTTTCATTAAATACTTTCCAGTCAAATTCTTCTCGTGGTTCGTCATGAATATAAGGAATTTGTTCTTCTCCAAAGAGTTCTCGTTGTTCAAAACGTTTACTGAAAAGAATGTGTTTTTTCTCTAAAAAGGCGCCATAGGTGTTGGGCTTTGGTTTTGTGTCGAATATTTTTCTCCTCTCCGTATCTCTTAACAAACGTGTTGTTCTCGATACACGACGTGCAGCATGGTCAAGATCAAAGAGGCTGTCTTTATTTTATTTAAGAAGTGCTTTTGCTGCGCCTAAATACCCACCCATAGCTTTGTTGAAAAGTTGCATGACCATGGCTTCTATTTTTGTCATGGAAACGGGATGACCTTCTTTCATGACTTGAATTTCTTAGGCACCAATATCAACCATCATTTTTTGAAATTGGTAAATGGTTGTTGTCCCCAAAGGTGTAAAACTGTTCTTGCTTCTCTTTGGTTGTCCGCTCGGGTTACCAGATTGTCCTTTTTTAAATTATGTCTTTTTAGGAGGCTTTTTATAGCCGACTTCGTAGTCTTTATCGCTCATGATTTAGGCCTCTGACAAGTATTTCTGGAGAGAAAGTTTTAATATTGGATAGTATTATTTACGTCTGTAAAGTGAAGACCTTTTTATAACTTTAGATAATCAGCCATACGTAGAATAATATTCCGTTTCTTTGTCTTTTCTATTTTGTCAAAATAAAACAATAACTCTCGCGCTTTATGATCCCGCGCCACAATCTCAATCGCCTTGGCAATTGATTTAGATTTTGTTTTAAAATGATAATGCGTAATTCTCTCAATATTCATACTCTCACTCCTCTTGTTTGATTTAAGTGAGGTGTATACATGCTTGCTATGGTTTGGAAGTCAACTTAGTATATACATACTAACAATGGTTGTTTTTATATGTGTTTTTGATTATTTTCTATAGTGGGTATAAAATCTAAAAAAGAAAGTTTATAACATGACAGGCAAAGAACAGCGTGATGCGCTACAACGTCAAATTTGGAAGATTGCAAACGATGTCCGTGGATCGGTTGATGGCTGGGACTTCAAGCAATATGTGCTTGGTACGCTCTTTTATCGTTTTATAAGTGAGAACTTCGCCAATTATATCGAGGGTGGCGATGATAGTATCAATTATGCGGAAATGTCTGATGATATTATCACCCCTGAAATCAAAGATGACGCGATTAAGACCAAAGGCTACTTCATCTATCCACGCCAGCTTTTCGTCAATGTCACTAAAACAGCCAATACAAATGAAAGCTTAAACACAGATTTAGCAGAGATATTCGCCGCAATTGAGTCTTCCGCTAACGGCTACCCATCGGAAAGTGATATTAAAGGGCTATTCGCCGATTTTGATACCACCAGCAACCGACTTGGTAATACAGTAGCCGCAAAGAACAAGCGCCTTGCCGATGTGTTGAAAGGTGTAGCAGGATTAGAATTTGGCGACTTTCAAGGCTCGCAAATTGACCTGTTCGGTGATGCCTATGAATTCTTAATCGGTAACTACGCAGCCAATGCTGGTAAATCTGGCGGGGAGTATTTCACGCCGCCGCATGTCTCAAAACTGATTGCTCAGCTTGCCATGCATAAACAAACCAGCGTGAATAAAATCTATGACCCCGCATGCGGTTCCGGCTCATTGCTATTGCAGGCCAAAAGGCACTTTGACGATCATATCGTTGAAGAAGGCTTTTTCGGGCAAGAGCTTAATCATACGACTTACAACCTCGCACGAATGAACATGTTCTTGCACAATATCAATTACGATAAGTTCGAAATTGAGCTTGGCGATACGCTCATCAATCCGCATTTTGGCGACGATAAGCCTTTCGATGCGATTGTGTCTAACCCGCCTTATTCGGTGAAGTGGATTGGATCGGATGATCCAACGCTGATTAATGATGATCGTTTTGCGCCTGCGGGTGTGCTTGCGCCAAAATCTAAGGCTGATTTTGCCTTTGTACTTCATGCGCTCAGCTATCTATCCAGCAAAGGGCGTGCGGCGATTGTCTGCTTCCCCGGTATTTTCTACCGTGGCGGGGCGGAACAGAAAATCCGTAAATATCTGGTTGATAATAACTATGTTGAAACGGTGATATCTCTTGCACCGAACCTGTTTTACGGCACAACCATCGCCGTGACGATTTTGGTATTGGCGAAAAATAAGCCCAATAACGATATCCAATTCATCGATGCCAGCGGTGAAGAATTCTTCAAAAAAGAAACCAACAATAACGTGATGTATGATGACCATATCGCACACATCATGGATATGTTCGATAAAAAGAAAAATGTCGATCACATTGCCGCAACCGTTAAATACGAAAAGATTGTTGAGAGTGACTATAACCTATCGGTGAGCAGTTATGTTGAGGCCAAAGACACCCGTGAGGTGATTGATATCACGGAACTGAATGCCGAGATTAAAACAACCGTTGGCAAAATTGACCAGCTACGCACTGACATCGATGCAATAGTTTCGGAGATCAATGCATGAGCAAGGCAAATTTTTTAGAAAAGCTGTTGGATGGTGCTGATGTTGAGTGGTTGCCACTTGATGATCTAATAATATCTTTAAAGACAGGATTAAACCCACGCAAAAACTTCAAGCTAAATACCGTAGATGCAGAAGGCTACTATGTCACTGTACGTGAAATTCAAAATGGCAATGTCGTTTTTTTGGATAAAACCGATCGGGTTAATAATGAGGCTTTAAGGCTAATCAACAACCGTTCAAATCTAGAAAAAGGTGACATCCTTTTTTCCGGAACAGGCACAGTGGGACGTACAGCTGTAATAGAAGCGGAACCTAAAAACTGGGATATCAAAGAAGGTGTGTATGTTATTAAACCAAGGCATGAGGTGATTTCTTCCGGATATCTTAGCCATTTACTCAATTCGTCACATATAATTAAGGCATATAGTAAAAAAGTTGTTGGCTCACCTGTTGTTAGCTTACCCATGAAGGAATTGAAAAAGTTATTGTTTCCAATCCCATGCCCAGATGATCCGAAGAAATCGCTAGAAATACAGGCGGAGATTGTACGGATTTTGGACGCATTTACCGCCCTTACAGCCGAGCTTACAGCCGAGCTTACAGCCCGCAAAAAACAATACAACTATTATCGTGATCAACTCCTCACTTTTGATGAAGGTGATGTGGCATGGAAACCTTTGGGTGAACTTGGTGAACTCGTTCGCGGTAACGGACTGCCTAAAACTGATTTCACCGAGCAAGGTGTGCCAGCAATTCACTACGGTCAAATTTACACCTATTATGGCCTATCAACAACATCTACTCTTTCTTTTGTTTCTCCAAAAACCGCTGAGAAGCTCAGAAAAGTAAATACTGGTGATGTGATTGTTACTAACACAAGCGAGAACTTTGAAGATGTTGGAAAGGCTTTGGTTTATTTAGGAGAAGAGCAGGCAGTTACTGGCGGACACGCAACGATATTTAAACCAAGCGATGCAATTTTAGGAAAATATTTTGCTTACTTTAGTCAAACAGCAGCCTTTGAAAAATCAAAAAGAAAATATGCAAAAGGTGCAAAAGTTATTGATGTGTCTGCTAATGATATGGCGAAAATTGATATTCCAATCCCATACGCCAACGACCCTCAAAAGTCATTGGCGGAACAAGCCCGCATTGTTGATATCCTCGACAAGTTTGATGCGTTGACCAATTCCATCAGCGAAGGTCTGCCACGTGAAATTGAATTGCGCCAAACGCAATATGAATATTACCGCGACCTTCTTCTAAACTTCCCCAAACCTATGGAGGAAACAGCGTAGATGAGCGGTCAATTGTACAACCTGATCATGGCGAGCGTGCCTGGCTTTTACTCAGGCGATCAAGGGGAATTCAACATTCCCGTGAGCAGGTTTTTAGAATATACAGAAGACCCTATCAAGGAGCAATTTCAATCCTTAGATCAGGATGCAATCAATAAGCTAAAGAGCCTGCCAACCATTTTTGCTGTTGAGGACGAAGTCGCTGATGCAAGAATTGGGAAAATTACCGATATCAAGGTTAATGCTAATAATCTACGTGCCAAATATAGATTTGACAAAGACCACTACCCTTTAACCAGAGGTATTCTAAAGGAGTATCAACAAAAATTAGGTATTGATGATTTTGAGTTTCACAGGGGGCATTGGGCCGTTAAGGAATGTGATATTTCTGATTTTTATGAGGAGTATTTAAAATCGCTCACAGGGATTGCCCATAAATTAAAGAATACTGATAAAAAGGTGCAGTTGGTTTATGCCTTTAACGGTACGGGTAAAACCCGCCTTTCTCGCTTGCTTAAAGACTTGATTGCACCGAAAAGCGATGAAGACGGTCTTGATCCTTCGGAGTTCTCTCGACAAAAGATCTTATATTATAATGCGTTTACCGAGGATTTATTCTATTGGGATAATGATTTGGACTTTGATTTAGAGCCTAAATTAAAAATTCAGAAAAACAAATTCATTGACTGGATTCTTAAAATACAGGGCGATCAGGGGATAATCGAAAATTTCCAGCGCTATACGGATGAAAAACTAACGCCGCAGTTTATCGGCGTTGACGTGGTTCAAGATGGGAAAAAGACGGGTGAGAAAACTTACCCAGAGGTGACTTTCTCTTATAAGCGCGGGGACGATACCAATTCAGGCAATATCAAAATATCCAAAGGTGAGGAAAGCAATTTCATCTGGAGCATATTTTATACGTTGCTTGATCAGATTATTACCATTTTGAATGAACCCGAGGAAGAACGCACGGGACAGTTTGACGGGTTGGAATATGTGTTTGTTGATGACCCTGTCAGCTCGCTTGATGAAAATCACTTGATTGAATTGGCGGTCAATTTGGCGGAGCTTATCAAATCTGCCCCAGCGCATTTAAAATTCATCATCACAACGCACAATCCGCTGTTCTATAATGTGTTATATAATGAGATGAACAGCAAAAAATGCTACTTGCTGGAAAAGTTTCAAGATGGGACTTTTGCCCTGCTTGAAAAGGATGGCGATTCCAACAAAAGTTTTTCGTACCATTTGTATTTGAAACAAATCATTGAAAAAGCGATTGCCGATAATCAGATAGAAAAGTTTCATTTTACACTGTTGCGAAACCTATACGAGAAAACGGCCAGTTTTCTGGGATACGCAAAATGGCAAGATTTATTAGAAACCGCACCAGGGGACAAAGATGCGTATTTAAAGCGTATCATAACCTTTAGCAGCCACCGCACATTATCTAGTGAAGAAGTGCGCGACCCAACGGGACCAGAGAAGCAAACAGTAAAGCTGTTGCTTGACAATTTAATTGATAATTACGGCTATTGGCCGAAAAAGGACGACGCAAATGGTAGAACTAACTAAACCCATCGCAGAATCAAACCGCTTTATTGTTCTTGATAAATATATCAAGGAATGGGAGGTCGCTGACAGTTACCAATCCGAAGGTGATTTGGAGCGTGAGCTTGTTGCTGATCTGGTCAAACAGGGTTATGAATTTCTGCCCGATCTCACAACGCCCGATGCCATGCTGACCAATGTGCGGGGGCAATTGCAAATCCTCAACAATGTGCAGTTCACAGATGCCGAATGGACGCGATTTGTTGAAACATTCCTTGATAAGCCTAGCGACGGCATTATCGATAAAACCCGTAAAATCCATGATGATTATATCCATGATTTTGTCTTTGATGATGGGCGCATTCAAAACATCTATTTGGTCGATAAATCGAATGTTTCCCGCAACAAAGTGCAGGTGATTAAGCAGTTTGAGCAAACGGGAAGCCATGCCAACCGCTATGATGTGACGATTTTGGTGAATGGTCTGCCGTTGGTACAAATAGAGCTAAAAAAGCGTGGCGTGGCCATTCGCGAAGCCTTTAACCAAATCCACCGCTATAGCAAGGAAAGCTTCAACAGCGATCACTCGCTTTATAAATATTTGCAGTTATTTGTGATCTCGAACGGAACAGATACGCGCTATTTCGCCAACACGACCCAGCGCAACAAAAACAGCTTCGACTTTACGATGAATTGGGCAAAGGCGGATAATAGCCTGATTAAAGATTTGAAGGATTTTACCGCTACATTCTTCCAGAAAAATACATTGCTTAATGTGCTTTTGCATTATTCGGTTTTTGATATCAGCAACACCTTGCTTGTTATGCGCCCTTATCAGATTGCGGCGACCGAGCGTATTCTTTGGAAAGTTAAGAGCTCCTACCAAGCAAAAAACTGGAGCAATGCAGACAGCGGGGGCTATATCTGGCACACGACGGGATCAGGTAAAACGTTGACCAGCTTTAAGGCGGCGCGTTTGGCGACGGAGCTCGACTTTATCGACAAAGTGTTCTTTGTGGTTGATCGTAAAGACCTTGATTACCAAACTATGAAAGAATACCAGCGCTTCTCTCCCGATAGCGTGAATGGGTCTGATAGCACTGCTGGGCTTAAACGTAATATTGATAAAGACGATAACAAGATTATTGTTACGACGATCCAAAAGCTTAATAACCTTATGAAGAGTGAAAATGATCTGGCGATATACAATAAGCAGGTCGTATTTATTTTTGATGAATGTCACCGTAGCCAATTTGGTGAGGCGCAGAAAAATCTTAAGAAGAAATTCAAGCGCTTTTATCAGTTTGGTTTTACTGGCACACCAATTATAGGCGATGATATCGTTGATGGTAAACTTATTCGAAAAGGAAATGCTTTGGGTGCAGATACAACGGCAAGTGTATTTGGTTGTGAGCTTCATTCATATGTGATTACTGATGCTATTCGTGATGAAAAAGTTTTGAAATTTAAAGTGGATTATAATGATGTACGTCCCAAGTTTAAAGAATTTGAAAGAGAGCAGGATGAGAAAAAACTGAGTGCGGCAGAAAATAAACAAGCCCTTCTTCATCCTGAGCGTATTCGAGAAATTTCGCAATATATCCTAAATAATTTTCGTCAGAAAACGCATCGTTTACAAGGTGGAAGTAAAGGGTTTAACGCAATGTTTGCTGTTAGTAGTGTAGATGCCGCTAAGTTTTACTATGAAATGTTAAATGCTTTGCAGATAGATAGCGATAGGCCTATCAAAATTGCGACGATTTTTTCTTTTAATGCGAATGAAGAACAGAATGCAATTGGTGAAATAGAAGATGAAAGCTTTGATGTTTCTGCTATGAATAGTAGCGCTAAGGAATTTCTAGGTTCGGCTATTCGTGATTATAATTCATTTTTTGATACTAACTTCAGCGTTGATAGTAAAGGTTTTCAGAATTATTATCGTGATTTAGCGAAAAAGGTTCAAGCTCAAAAGATAGACTTGTTAATTGTTGTAGGTATGTTTTTGACTGGCTTTGATGCGCCAACACTTAATACGTTATTTGTAGATAAAAATTTGCGTTATCACGGATTGATGCAAGCTTATTCGCGTACAAACCGTATTTATGATGCGACAAAAACTTTCGGTAATATTGTGACTTTCAGAGATTTGGAACAAGCAACAATAGATGCTATTACCCTTTTCGGGGATAGTAATACTAGAAATGTAGTCTTAGAAAAAAGTTATAAAGAATACATGGATGGTTTTTACGATACTTCTATGGGCGAGGTGAGGAGAGGTTTCTTAGATGTGGTAGATGAATTGGAGCAACGTTTCCCTGATCCTAATGATATTGTTAAAGAAGCTGATAAAAAGTCGTTTGTTAAATTATTTAGCGAATATATTCGTGTAGAAAATATTCTTAAAAATTACGATGAGTTTTCTAGTTTACGTGAATTTCAAAATATAGACATAGATAATAGTTCAGCAGTAGAGACTTTTAAGAAAAAGTATTATTTAAGCGATGAAGCCTTCACTTCATTAAAAGCGATTCATATTCCAACGGAACGAGATATTCAGAATTATACGGGTGTATATGAAGATATTAGGAATTGGTTGCGTAAGCAAAAACAAGAAAATGATCAAGAAAAGTCGAATATAGACTGGGATGATGTGGTTTTTGAAGTCGATTTGCTTAAGTCACAGGAAATCAATTTAGATTATATTTTGGAACAAATTTTTGAGAAAAACAAAAAGGTAAAAGATAAAGAGGCGCTTATTGAGGATGCTCAGCGTATGATTAGATCAAGTCTTGGTAATAGGGCTAAAGAAAGCCTATTGATTGATTTTATCAATCAAACAGATCTGAATGCAATTGGTGACAAGGCTAGCATTATTGAATCTTTTTTTATTTTTGCACAAGAAGAGAAGCGCCGTGAAATGGATCGGTTAATTGTTTCTGAAAATCTTAATGTGGATGCAGCAAAACGTTATATTTTCACATCACTTAAGCGTGAGTCTGCAAGCGATAATGGTACAGAACTCAATGCCATTTTGCCTAAAATGAGTCCTCTTAACCCAGAATACTTAACTAAAAAACAAACAGTTTTTCAAAAAGTATCTGCATTTGTTGAAAAGTTTAAGAGTGTTGGTGGAGATGTTTTATAATGGGTAAGGTTGTTGTTTATTTATCGATAGGATTAGTTCTTTTAATAGGGGTTTTTGCTTGCGTATGGTGGTTCTCAGATATTGAGTGGAGTTATGCTACTTTTGGAGATTATCTTGGTGGGACGCTTGGTTCTGTTGCTGTTTTGATATTGATTTACACGACATGGGAGCAACAAAAGGAAATACAAAAGCAAAATCAACGTGCAGAAGAAGAAGGTATTTTTCGAACATATGAAGTTCTGTACAATGATATAACAGGATACTCTGCACAAATTATTAGTAGAGCCGTAAGAGATGGTTTTTATGACGGTGTTAGTAGAAAAGATGCTAATGTCAATAGTTATAAAACTTTGTATGAAAGAATGAACGCTGGAGATAGAGGAATATTTTTAAGAAAGATTGAAGATTGGGCTAAGAAGCATGAATGCACTAAGAGTTTGAAAGATGTTTCTGTGAATTTGAAATCTGAAAAAATTGAAGAAGGTAAAAGCAGAACGATTGATGCAATCACAGGGTATAATGCTCTTTGTGCTTTTTTGTTTAATGGTGAAAGAGAAAGTAATAAATCTATCTATGAAGCCTTAAGAAAAACGGAAGTCGGACGCGTTTACGAAATTCTCAAAGACTTTGGTACGAAATAGCTTAATGGTATATGGATACCCAGTTGTTTGATAACTTTAGAGTATGAAATTTAAATAAGAGCTCTATCATACTAGAATATGTTTGTTCTCGATTTTGTATATAATTTGATATTGTACAATATTGTTTATCGATCTCGATCGGGATCTTTTTTCTGACTTATCTTGCTTTTATCCGATTAAGAGCCCGAACGGGATTATTTTATTGGATTTTCGTTTGATAGTACCTCCGTTATTGCTCTTAATATTTTTTATTCTGGTTTATTCGGGTGAATAAATGGGTTGACTATTCTGGTTTATTTGGGTATTTAATTGGGTATGATAAATATAAGTACAATTAAAATAACCCCAAATTTACTTTCACTCTTATCAGAAATCGATGAGTTCAAAGGCGCGTGGCGTGCTTTTGGGACACTTGCGCCTGATCGTTTGAATGCTTTAAAGAATGTGGCAACTATTGAAAGTATTGGGTCATCAACTCGTATTGAGGGAAGTAAGCTTAGTGATAGAGAGGTTGCGGATCTTCTCGGTAAAATAGAGGTCAAGCGTTTTGATAGTCGTGATGCGCAAGAGGTTGCAGGATATGCCGAAGTGATGGATATTATCACATCTTCTTGGAATGAGATACCGATTACTGAAAATCACATTAAACAACTTCATAGAGATTTATTAAAACATAGTGACAAAGATGAGCGACATCGTGGCGCTTATAAAACAGTGCGTAATGATGTCGGTGCGTTTGATGAAGATGGTAAGATGGTCGGGATTGTTTTTGAAACGGCGACACCTTTTGATACGCCAAGAAGAATGCAAGAATTAATCACTTGGTTTAATGAGCAAAGAGAAATTGGCCATATTCACCCATTGTTGCTTATCGCTGTGTTTATCGTTGTTTTTCTTGAGATACACCCATTTCAAGACGGTAATGGCCGTTTGAGCCGTATTCTTACAACGCTTCTTTTACTTCAAGCTGGGTATAGTTATGTACCTTATAGCTCTCTTGAGCATGCTATAGAGCAAAGCAAAGAGGGATATTATCTAGCCCTTAGACAAACACAAGGCACGATACGCAGCGAAGAGCCAGATTGGCAACCGTGGCTATTATTTTTTATGCGCTCAATGCAGCAACAGAAAAGAAAACTAGAAGCCAAGGTTCAACGTGAGAGAAAAGCCGTAGAAGATTTGCCAGAAATCGCATTGGCTATCTTGGATTATGTGCGTGATCACGGTCGCGTGACCAATCGTGATATTGTGCGAGAAACAGGCGCAAGTCCAAATACAATTAAATCAACACTTACATCCCTTGTGAGTAAAGGTTTGTTGTCGCGTCATGGGGGAGGGCGTTCAACATGGTATGGACAAGGTTAGAAGAGACCATGAGTGGATGAAATGATTACAGAAATTTGCCTCTAGCGGTCATGTCAGATTAAAATCTGAATTTTAAAAGTTTTAGTGATAAAATTGCGAAATGAGCAAAGTAAATCACTTCAAATATTTAAAAACCAGTCCAGAAATTATCAAATTAGCTGTCATGTATTACGTGCGTTATCTGTTAAGTTTACGGAATGTAGAAGATATCCTGCACGAACGCGGTATAGATATTTGTCATGAAATTATTCGTTATTGGTGGAATAAATTTGGCACAATCTTTTCTAAAGAGGTAAAGAAATAGACTAAAACTTATGCCTCAAATTGGCGTTGGCACATTGATGAAATATTCGTCAAAATCAACGGAGAATTACATTATTTGTGGCGCGCTGTTGATCATGAAGGAACTATTTTAGACTGTTATGTTTCTAAAAGAAGAGATAGAAAAGCGGCTAAAAAAGTATTGAAAAAGCTTATATCTAAACATGGTTTACCAAGGGAAATCGTTACAGATAAACTTGGGTCATATAAGGCTGCAATGAAAGAGTTGAATATCCAAAACTTACAAAATACTGAACGCTATAAAAATAATCAGGTTGAAAACTCTCATCTGCATTTTCGGCGAAGGGAGAAGATAATGAATAAGTTCCGATCCATGAAGTCTCTACAAAAATTCGTCTCTATTCAATCGATATTTCAAAATCATTTTAATCACCAAAGCCAAAAAACACTTATTTTTATTGACATAATACTATAAGTGCCTTAGACTGCTCAGATGATCCAACGAAGACATATTCCTCAGCCTGTCTTAAAGGCCCGACAAGCCCTTGCTATCCTAGATGAGCAAGGTGTGGAGATAAACCCGAAAGCCCGAAAAGCCCTTCCTGCATACGCTATGCGTTTGGAACAAGAAGGTAAAGAGATAGATATTGATTTTTTAGTAAATATAGCGAGAGCGCCTGAACAGCTCTTTGCTTTCTCATCTAAGTCTCAAATCCATAAGAAACAAACCCCTATCGAAAGATACCAAGAAATTATTAATGGGCTTGATCCCTATAAACATAAAACACCCAACGAACAACTCATTACTGCCATTGAACGTAATAATAAAGACCGCATCCTTGATGCCATTAACAAGGGCGCTGATGTAACGTTTTCTTACAACTCAGCTCTAAGATTGGCTGCAAGATATGGTCACACAGAGATTATTAAGCTTCTTATGGCATTTGATGAGGTTGATGTCACAACCAATGATAACGGAGCTCTAAAATTGGCTGCATATTGTGGTTATACAGAGATTATTAAGCTACTTATGACGCGCGGTGAGGTTGATATCACAGCTGAGGATAACTGTGCTCTAAGAGTGGCAGCACAGAATGGTCACACAGAGATTGTGAAGCTACTTATGGCGCGTAATGAAATTGATGTCACCGTTGAGAATAACGAAGCTCTGAGGAAGGCAGCACAGAACGGTCACACAGAGATTGTTAAGCTACTTATGACGCGCGATGAAGTTGATGTCACAGCTTATAATAACGAGGCTCTAAAATTGGCAGCACAGAATGGTCACACAGAGATTGTTAAGTCGCTTATGGCACGCGATGAGGTCGATATCGCCGTTGAAGATAACTTTGCTCTAAGATGGGCTACAGAGAACGGTCACACAGAGATTGTTAAGCTACTTATAGCGTGTGATGAGGTTGATGTCACCGCTAATGATAACTATGCTCTGAGGAAGGCTGCATATAATGGTCATACAGAGATTGTTAAGCTACTTATGGCGTGTGATGAGGTTGATGTTACCGCTGATGGTAACTATGCTCTGAGATGGGCTGCATATAGTGGTTATACAGAGATTGTTAAGCTACTTATGGCACGCGATGAGGTTGATATCACCGCTGATGATAACTATGCTCTAAAATTGGCAGCACAGAATGGTCATATAGAGATTGTTAAGCTACTTATGGCACGCGATGAGGTTGATATCACCGCTGAGGATAACTTTGCTCTAAGATTGGCTGCATATAATGGTCATATAGAGATTGTTAAGCTACTTATGGCCTGCGATGAGGTTGATGTCACCGCTGAGGATAACTTTGCTCTAAGATTGGCTGCATATAATGGTCATATAGAGATTGTTAAGCTACTTATGGCTCGCGATGAGGTTGATGTCACCGCTGATGATAACTATGCTCTAAAATTGGCTGCAAAGTATGGTCACACAGAGGTTGTTAAGTCGCTTATGGCGTGTGATGATGTTGATGTTACAGCTGATGATAACTATGCTCTAAAATTGGTAGCACAGAATGGTCATATAGAGATTGTTAAGCTACTTATAGCGCGCGATGAGGTTGATGTCACCGCTGAAGATAACTTTGCTCTAAAAGTGGCTGCAGGGAATGGTCATATAGAGATTGTTAAGTTGTTTATGGCACGCGATGATGTTGATATCACCGCTGAAGATAACTTTGCTCTAAAAGCGGCTGCAGGGAATGGTCATATAGAGATTGTTAAGTTGCTTATGGCAAGCGACGAGGTTGATGTCACAGCTGAGGATAACGAGGCTCTGAGATGGGCTGCAGGGAATGGTCACATGGATATAGCTCACTTATTAATACAAAATGGGGCTTCCAGAGAGGTCTTAATAGACAATCAAGCCAGAGATTATGATGCTTATGCGAAATGGATGAAGATAGTTCGCAGGCAAGCCCCTGAAGGCATTCAGCTTGAAAATCCTACTTTTTTCAAGCAAGGCACTTTTGATCTCATTTTTTCTCTTTTAGATCAAGAAGGCTATATTGGAGCACATGCTAACAAAATCGCTTTCCATGTTGCTGCTCTTTTAGGGGCGCCCGAGCGTGTTTTTGAATATCTTCAAAAATGGGGACAGCCCGGAAAGCAACCTCTCCATGATATTATTCAAATGATAAAAATGCCAGATAGCACAGAGATTAACCTTAAAGACTGGGGAGATGCTGTCTTAAAATGTGGGCCATCCATGGCTAAGCTGGTTGCATTTGGAGACAAACTGACATCCCCTATAAAATCATCTGATGGTCGAACCTGGTCAATGATCAACACACGAAACAGTTGTGCTCAATTTGCCTATAAAAAGGCTAATCAACATAGGGAGTTGGCTAATTTCTGCTTCACACAGCTGATTGATGAGAAACGGTTTAATGAAGCTCTTAAAATTATTCAAAACACGAAATCAAACAAGCGCAAAAGGCTGCCAGACATATATATTGATGGGGCACGCTTTGAGATGGAGAATGTTCACTTAAAATTACTTGCCTCAGATGATTTCAGAGGACTATTTCTGGGTGAATTAACTGATTGTTGTCAATCTATTGGCTGTGCCGGTGAGGATTGTGCTGAACATGGTTATATCTCGAAACATAGTGGGTTTTATGTGATAGAAAACAGCAAAGGTCAGGTTTTGGGTCAAAGTTGGGTTTGGCGTGGTGACAATAATGAATTATGTTTCGACAGTCTTGAAACATTAGGAACCCGTATTACAGGAGCACAATGGTCAAAAATACTACAAGAATTTGCAACAGAGCTGGAACAACAAAAAGACGCGCATGATGTCACATCTCTTCATATTGGTCTAGGTGGTGCGACACCTAAAAAAGCTTTAAAACGACAATTCAACACAGCCAGTTCCAATAAGGCTAGCCCTAAGAAATATAAAGGTTATAGAGATTCAGACGACAGTCAGCTGATGATTTGGCGTAGAAAAGAGCTTAAGAAAACACTCTCATAATATCTTATAAGTGATGCGGATTAGGTAGCTACAAACCTACATTCCCCTTTAACTATCAAAGACATTTATAAACGAGACGTACATTTAAGAGTTTAAGACAATCTTCGCTGAATGCTTGGAATGACATTTTTGTGGCATAAAAATTGGTGTAGTATGTTTTCGGAGAAAGGTTAGAGTTCGTCTGATAGCTCTGCCAGCAAGTCTTACATTTTTCCAATACATAAAAATAACCACCCAGAATGCCCGTACCACCTCAAAGTTCAAGCAAAAAGGATTTCATTCCACGCATTGAGCGAGGATTGCCTTAGTTCTTTAAAATATTGTCTCGTTTCTAGATGTCTTTGGTAATTAAAAGGATTTTGAAATGTGGATTGAACAGAGGTTCATTTTTGTATAGGCTTCATAGATCGGAACTTATTCATTATCTTCTCCCTTCGCCGAAAATGAAGATGAGAATTCTCAATTTGGTTGTTTTTTAGCAATTTTATCACTAAAATTTTTAAAATGCAGATTTTAATATGATATGACCGTGCCAGATTTCTGGGTAATAACCTAATTTTTACCGTCTACGTCGCCATTCAACTCTAACCACATTGCCCCCTACGACAATCATTAAAATCCCAATAAGCCGAACTCCAAAGCCACGAGCTGATACTGAAGCTACATCACCATAATTTTGAGTGCCAGCATCCCCAGTTATCAAGCCATATACACCAGCGACTATCAACGCCATTCCAAGTATTAAAAATATATACCTATCCATTCAATTTCTATTTTTAGCCTAATTATTTGGTAAGTTGTATAAGTATATTTACAGATATTTGCCAAAAAAACAATAACAGTATATATTATATATAACATGTAAATTTATTTAGAAAATATTTTTAATAACTAACTTATTGTATTAAATATATAATCAACCACAGACAGCAAAAAAATTGATGCCAGTTTTTCAATAATAGAATTTTTTTTATATAATTAATGAATTCTTAAAGGTGAATATTTTATACTATAGGGTAGAGGAGTATCTAAAAAATATAGGGTGCCGCAGATTCTGTTTTTTAGGTACAAAAGATTAAAGTATAAGGGGTTAGTTGAATGAGGAATTTTCAAACAGTATTATTAGTAATGCTCAGTTTATTTTTGGTATCGTGTTTCGAGAATGAGACGAAGGTATCGAGTAAACAGAATGTACAAGACGTTATGGAACA